>CAYYLL010000001.1:0-249395 GCA_964472525.1 uncultured Thioalkalispiraceae bacterium
ACTTTTAGTCCTTCTTGAGACAACCTATGGACTTTCAGTCCATAGTCGTTGAGTTCTCGCAGGTCTTAGAGATAGTCGGTACACGACATTCCCTGAGTATGCGTTTAGAAACAAAATGTTGTCTGTTGATCCGAACGTCTTGTTATGAACATTCAATGTTAGGCGCTCAATATTCGTGATCAACAGAAGCATATTCCACTAAAATAATATAAATGACAATCGTGGGTTTAATGGAACAGTCAAACTATAAAGTGTTTAAACCGTCGCGCAAAAAATGCGCAACTCGGACAATTACCCGCGCGCTTTGCTTGCGTGTAATTGCCGATTAACTTGTCGTTAGGTTCGAAAATAGGTAATTTACATGGATAACGAAAAAGATAATCTTGTTGAGCCGGGCCATGACTTAACTAAAGAGAACGAAGATCCTTATATTGAATTTTTACATCGTATTATACGATTTGCTGTAAAAGTGTTAGCGGCGTTAATGGTATTAGTTATTGTTTGGGGCATAGGCGACGTCATTTATGTGTTGTACCAACGCATCATTGCTCCTCCATTTTTACTTCTAAGCATTAATGACATTCTTGCCACATTTGGTGCTTTTCTTGCAGTATTAATTGCTATTGAGATTTTTATCAATATTTCGATGTACTTAAAGACTGATGTTATTCCTGTCAGATTGGTAGTTGCTACAGCTTTAATGGCCATATCACGTAAAGTAATTATTTTTGACTTCGAGAAAATAACACCGCCATTTATTCTTGGAACAGCAGCAGTTGTATTTGCTCTTGGAGTTACATATTGGCTTATTTCAAAAAAAACCTAACAAGTCAATTTAACTCTGACGGCGCAAAAAGACGCGCAGCAGGTTAATTGCAACGTTAGGCAAAATAAAAATGAAACTTCGTCTTAAATTATTTCATTATTTAAATGTGCCAGTTTATGTTCACGCATCATTAATTTTAATGACTTGTTTGATTTTATGTTTTCTGACTGGAGGTTTAAGCACCGCAGCATATTGGGCAATAATTCGGCAATCAATGGCATCGGTTTTAGCGAGTTGCCCGATAGCACCGGCATAACGACGGATAAGAATGGGATTGTTAATAATGATGGGTAATTTTTTATCAACTGTTATTTCAACCAAGGCATGTTCATAACGTCCAGTGGCTTCACACACAATACGCTCAACGTGATAACGACTTAAACGCTAAGGGCATCACGAATACCTTGTTTGTCATTACTGACACAAAAATGTACTTGGCGCTCAATCGGGCTGTCACACTGATAACCTGTTTGCCCAGGTTATGGGCCTGACTTTATCAAATATTGGAGTGGAATGAATCATACAAAGCGCTCAAAACCACTCGCTTTGCTCATGTGTAATTGCCCTTTAGCTCGGCGTTAGCTGCATAAAAGCTGGGAACTTGCCAATTTCAAAGTGATAGTATAGTATCACTGTATGAAAGTAGAACTTGTAACCACATTGAAACGGCAGGCTACTAAGATCCTTGCAGATTTACATAAATCTAAGGAGCCTGTACTAATCACCGAGCATGGTCAGCCATCAGCTTATCTAATAGATGTAGAAGATTTTGAATTCATGCAAAATCGAATGCAAATTCTTGAGGGGATAGCGCGAGGAGAAGCTGCTATTCTTGAAAATCGAACTTATACACAAAAAGAAGCAAAAAAGGCAATGAATAAGTGGCTCAAATAATTTGGACAGAGCCTGCTCTATCTGATCTAAATGAAATTGCTGAATATATTGCGCTTGATAATTTTCCTGCTGCCCAAAACTTAGTTGAAGAAGTCTTTACAAAAGTAGAAAGACTTAAAGAGTTTCCAAAATCAGGTCGTATTCCACCTGAATTAAAGGCGAGTCGCTACCGAGAAGTTATTGTTGGACCTTGCAGAATTTTCTATCGTATAAATAAGGATCAGGTTTATATTCTCTATGTTATGCGCGGGGAAAGGCGACTTCGAAAATATTTAATTGATGAGCAGGCTAAAAACAGCAGCTAACAAACTCATCCAGAGGGACTTTCAAACCTGTTGTGGCTTTTGCAAAAAAACCGCAAAAGCTGTGCCAGCTTCAAAAGCCCCAGATGAGGGCCGTTAGGTGTAAAAAACTAAAAATAAATGAGCAACGAAGGTAAAACGCTAAAAAGAAA
The DNA here is from genome assembly GCA_964472525.1 of uncultured Thioalkalispiraceae bacterium. Taxonomy (GTDB): domain Bacteria; phylum Pseudomonadota; class Gammaproteobacteria; order UBA6429; family Thiohalophilaceae; genus SZUA-37. The sequence continues at coordinate 2,175 of CAYYLL010000001.1, forward strand.
AATAAATCCTATGCCAAGTTGCATCAAAAAGGCATTAGATATGAATGACGTCATGCAGGATTATATGTCTCGTCCCGCTTACCAAAGAAATGATTATATAGGATGGATAGAAAGGGCAAAAAGAAATGAAACAAAACAAAAACGTTTAAAACAAATGTTAAATGAATTAAATATTGGTGGCATATATATGAAAATGAAGCATCCAGCTTCAGCAAAGAAATGAGCGCTCAAGGCACATCAAAGCGCATAAACGTGAACTGTACCTAACCCACTTTAATTGACATCCCTCAAACTATAAATAGTTAAAAATCTATGATGGGTGTCCGGATTAATTATTTTTGTTTGTCACCGGCCCCTTTAATGATCTATATTAGATAGGCAGCGTGGAACCGATATGCATCACTTATATTGAAAGGGGTATATTATGAATGAGCATCAAAAACCAACTGAAATAGAGAAAGTGAAATGCGAGATATGCCTTAAAGAGATTCCTCAATCTGAAGCTAAAATAAGAGAGGCAAGCGACTATGTCTTGTACTTTTGTGGTTTGGACTGTTATGAAAAATGGCAGGAAGAAGATAAAAAAAAGGAGTAGCACCTTCGCATAACATCTTGAATTTGAATTAGAAATAGGTGTCATTCTGACACTATTTGTTTCAATGTCGTAAAGACAATTTGAGGAGCCCAATTTAAGGGGGCGGTGACAATTGATAATGATTAGCTTTTTCTTTTGTCACCGATCCCTATAATGGAACCAATTAAACGGACACCCATAATAAGAAAATGTTCAAATTTAACCTAAGCCGTTGTTTTTATTGAGGGCTTAATATGGGTGTCCAATTAATGTAATTGATATAAAATATAAATATAATAATTAATTAATGGAATGGTTCTGCTATAAGTCGTTCAAAACGGACACCGCAAAGAGCTGCGGTGCCCTTTAACTCTAACGTTGATATGACTTCCCACCGTCAACAAGCAATAGCACCTCAACCAAAAATAAATTAGCATTAACGTCTTTTTTAAATCATTGGATGTGAACACGGGATCAGAAAAAACGACGGTTGCTCGTGCTGATATGCGTGGATTGGTTACCGACCTTACTTGTGTTCATCGCGAAGCTTGCCTCACTCTAGGTGCGAGAATCAAAATGTACTTTGTCTCTTAACGCTATCAAGGGTTCCTCTCACCTTGATCGCATGTTCACATTCAATGAGATAAAAGCATATTGTTTTCTTATATTATTATGACTCCTGTGTGACCGGATTTTTTTATACCTATTTAATGGCGAGGTATGATGGGGGTGTGTTGTGCAATCGACCACATAAAAGCCGCCAGCTCTCTGGCCATGGCCACCACAATGACATTATTTGGTTTACCTTTGTTGGCCATCACTCAAAAGCGTCTGGTTAAACGTACATGGGCTTTCCAGGCAATCTCACGAATAGGCAGCGGGACATTCTCTTGTCGTTTTTGTATTTCACGGCTTACCTTGGCGGGAAAGCGATAGGCCCAACCGGCTTCAACGAGTACCCGTCGGGCATGTTGATTGCGCCACTTTTTTGTTTTTCACCGGATTAATATTCGCTTGGTGTTAAACCTAAAAAACTCATCAGTTGTTTGGGATTATCAAAGCGCGTTAAATCACCTAACTCCGCCACCATGGTTACCGCAACGACCATACGCACACCGCGCATTGTCATGAGTGCCTCAACCACGGGATAGAGTCGCCATTGTTTTGTATGAAAAAGTATTTCCTCTTCGAGCCGAGCCACCCTTTGCTTTGCTTCGGTGGTCGCATTGACGTACTCTTGAAACACAATTTGTTGTGCGGGGAAGCTAAGACAGACACATTCGGCTAACCAACGCAGGTGTTTTTCAGACCAATTGGCCGAGCCATCAAAGCGATGATTATGGCGAAGTAAAAACGATTTTAATCGTTGCCGCGCGGACTTCATCACCAGTACAGCATCTTCTCTTGCGCGCGATAAATCACGAATGGCCTCATCCTCAGCGTTAGGGACATAAACGGATGTTAGCTCGCCGGCATCACGTTTATCGGTTTTAACTTTATCACTAGCTTTTTTAGGAATAAGGGAGGGAGCCACCACGATACATTGATGGCCTTGGGAAACAATAAAACGATAAAGTGCGTAGCCACAGGGGCCGGCTTCATAACAAAAGAACAGCGATTTATTGCTTGAAACAAGTTTACGTAAGAGTTTTTAAAAATTGGTTAATGTTCCGCCAATGCTGCCATAACGTCGCACTTCGCCTCTATCATCATCCGCTAATGAAACAACGATGGATTGTTTATGGACGTCCATCCCGATAAAAAGTATATTAGATTGTGTCATGTCGATCTCCGATTCTGTTTAATGAATGTGTAGAACTTAATATTATGGCACTGGCTACTGCGTAGCTAATCCACGTAGAACGGAGATCGTCTCCCTTTGTGGGAAGTCATTATGTCTATGTGTATAAATAGGGAATGAGGAAATGGAAAATCCAGCAGATAAAATCAATATAAATTTAAACCAAAATCTTTGGGGGCTTTTGGTTGGCTTTGGTTTTCTTGGGGTTTCCGAATATTATAATTTATGTGTATCGTTAATATTCGCAACAATCTTATCAGTAATAATGCTCATATCCATATGTTTTACAACATTCGCATACACTGTTAATTATATGAATAAAAAGAATGGTGGTTAATAAAGCACATAACAAATCATTCAAGTTCGCCGCGTAAAGAACGCGGGCTGGACGCAGCGCCAAAGACGCGCAGCGCCCCTTAATTCAACCGTTAGCCAAAAATAGATCGCGTGACATAATTTTCTGTAAGAGAATAAAAAAATGCGAGAGATGATGTTATAAATTAATTATTGAAAGGAGAAAACTGTCATGTATCAACTACAAAAATGGATGTTTCTTTCTAAGACTAGAGTGATATATCCGGTCAGTCTATTTTTAAGTGTGATGTTACTGTTACTAATACTATCGGGATGTTCTGGGATCCCAATATCATACTATGATGCAACCACCTATACTCAACTAACCGCACTTAAAGCCGAAACAACTTTATTAGTTGAGAGCTTTGATACAAAACCTACGAGTGATAACAAGGATAATATCGATAAAGTTACCCTTAGTTTGAAAAAAGCATATGAATATGAATTTGGCAAGGGGAAACCTAATAGTGATACAACAACGCAGTTTGATAAAATCATGAAGCTATATTACGAGGATGTAAAGGATTATCTAGAATATGGGCCAGGCTCAAAAGATTTAGGAAAAAAATACTTTAGTGAGGCTTCTGTAGTACTTGGCCAGGCATTTGATATCGCTATCTCTACAGAAAATTTAAAAAACAAAGACAAGCGATAGGAGAATATCATGAGCAAATTCACTGGTTTTATTGACGGCATACTAGATGAAAGCGGCAAGTTAGCGAAAGATGAGCTAAAGCAATTGATATCTACAGCTAAGAAAGATAAATCGGATTTTGTACGCTTACAAGCTGAAAATTTAGAACGCTGGACAGTAATGCTTTCTGAAGGCGACATCACTGCAAAAGGTTATAAGAAGTTAGTTAAGAAAATGGAGGTACTTACGCAACTTGAAGTTATAAAGTTAAAGGTCAGTGCAAAAGCAAGCGCACAACGTTTGGCTAATGGCATTCAAGAAATAGTTGTTAAGGGTCTATTTTCATTGATATAAATGGCTAACAAATAGCTGCACCGGACAAGTCAAAGCGGCACTTGTTTTGCATCCGCAAAAACGTGCTGCTTTGACTTGCCAGTGAGCAAGGCGTTAGAAATTAAAACATGTCAGATATAGATAACGATATAGAAGAACTAAACCACATTATTGGCAAATGGCAAATGGCAAATATGTGAATTTTGCAAAATCGTAGATGATGATCGTAATCGAACAAAATATGGGCATATCTGTAACGCATGTGGAAAAGAAAGCAATGGTGGCCATATGTATTTTGATATGTCTGTTCACTTAATGATCGACTTAATAAAGGAAGCATTTACTACAGAACACAAAATTGAACATAAGGGCACTAAACTAGAATATCAATTAAACACGCATTACATCTCTGTTTTATTATTTTTCTGTACATTAAGAGAAACTTTGCTTAATGGTCTTATAACCGACCTGTGTAGCGCTCATAAAGTACCAAAGAATATATACTTGCGCCTAATTTCTGATAACAAGCTACATATTCAGAAACAAGACAAACTATTCAAAAGCTTAACTGGCGAAAAATGGTTTAAGTCGCTTGAGATATTAAATGAAGAAAGCAATCATGATTTCATTACCTTAAATGAGAAAATTCGAGATCTTGTTAAATTAAGAAATTTTTTTGCTCATAAAGGTGCTAGTTGGGATATAAACAGAGATACAGCAATTGATTGCATTAAGCGAACTGACGGACTTGAATGGGTTATACAATAATCACAGGGAGCCCTTTTTCAGCGCAAGCTTCTATACGGTGGCGTTCATAACCGCCTGTTGCTTCAACTAAAATACGCATAAGTTGATAGCGATTAAGTTGCGATATTAATTTTTTAATACTTTCTAATGTGTTATTTGCTTGCCAATGTTTGTCAAGTTCATAAACATAAATGTCGAGTGACATCGACACCGATACCAATATTTCGTTCATTATCTCTATTGTTTGCTTTGATGGTTGTATTCATATCTCACCCTTGCTACATTCGGGCTCGAGGCCCTTTCGACTGTTCGAGTTTAAAGTTAGAATCGGTATCACGCCCCAGCTTGTTAACGGGCTAGAAGTATTCTGCACCGGGCATCAATCGGGCTGTCATACCGAAAATCTGTTGCTGCAGGTTTGGGCCTCACTGTATCGCGTTGGAGATAATAATAAAATTATGATTTTCAGATCATACAAGCAAATTAAGATTGTTCGCTACTCGCTCACTGGGACGGACAAAAGGCTATCGCCTTTAAAAATAATAGGTGTCAGAGACAAATTGTTTATGTTTATAATATTAGTCTCTGACACCTATTATTTTTATTCAAACTTATTTCGGGCGTTATTTTTCCAAACAGGAGAAGACTTATGAAAGATATAGTGTGGGGTAAGGTACTAAGTGTCGATGTTGATGAGATCGATGAAGATCACCGCAAGCTGCTGGGTATTTTTAATATTCTTAATCATTCTTTAGCTGACGGAGAATCACAGGATTATCTGGCGGCGGTATTAGAAGAGCTGATCAATTGTACGTTCTGGCACTTCAGTCATGAAGAGCGATTGATGCTGAAGTATGGTTATAAGGACATTGAAGAACACAAGGCGATGCACCAGGAATTGATTAAAAGCGCCAGGGAATTACAGTATAAGATTCTTCATACGGATAAACCTATAGCAGATGAAGATATCGTGTTTTTGGAGCGTTGGTTAACTGAGCATATCCTCACGGACGATATGAGATTAGGTGCTTATCTTTCTCAAGTGATGTAGGCGTCACTTGCGGAGTGTTTAAAGACATTTAGTAATATGTCAGATGAGGTTTAAGTTAATACATTTAAGCGGTTACCACATTAAATCATCAGGCACCTGAAATTCTGCGTAGGGATCCCTCAGTCTCTACCACCTATTTCTAGCAGTGCCTTGCCTAAAATAATAGATATGTACAATAAACATGTTTAAGACTGGCAGTCTCAGTTTTCATATGAGAGGTGTTAAGAACACAACTTAACCAAAACAGTCGCCCTATAAATTAATACCAACACTACTTACAATATTAGGGATATCTAATTTACGGCTACTTTTCGCCTTAAATATCGCAATAGGGTGTCTTAAAAGTGACATATTATAGGATAATATAGGTAGTTTTATGAGACTTCCTATCAACAAGTTAGAAGTAAAGAAAATTCGAAAGCTTTCATTTCTAGTTTTATTTTTATAATGACGAGCACATACGGCCATGAGTAATACATTGATAACTAAATATTGGTCAATATTTTTATCCATTGACCAACCCACAATGTACCTTGAAAATAAATCTAAGACCATCGCAACATACAGAAATCCTTCATAGGTGCGTACATAAGTAATATCACTCACCCAGCGTTCATTGGGATTAGTTGGGTTAAAATTTTGTTCTAAGATATTTTCTGCAACCGTTGCTGCTTTTCCGCCTTTTATATAACATCTTTTATAGCCAATTTGTGCTTTTAGCTTGTTGTTACGCATTATCTTTGCAACACGATGAACACTGCATATTTCACCTGACTCACGTAAATCATGATGGATCCAAGGACTGCCATAGGTCGCACCACTGACAATATAAAACCCTTTGATCAGTTTTAATAATCGTTGATCTTCGATGGCACGATCTGAAAATGGTTTGATTAGCCACGCGTAGAAGCCACTCGGATGGAGTTTGAAAACACGACACATCACTCGAATAGAGAATTCATCTCGATGCTGCTTCATAAAGGCGTACTTCACTCGGGGTGGTTGGCAAAGTACTTTGCGGCCTTTAGTATGTCGCGTTCCTCAGTGACACGTCGTAGCTCAGATTTAAGTTGTGCTATCTCCGCTTGGCTTTCAGCTTGATCCACTTGTTGAGGGCTTTGTTCATCAAAGCGCTTTAACCAGGCATATAAACTATGGGTGGTCGTGCCTAATCGTTCAGCAACCTCTGCAACGGAGTAACCCCGTTCGGTTACTTGCTTAACGGCTTCTATTTTAAATTCATCGGTCTATCGTTTTCCACTGTTCATAAACACCTCTCATAGAGTTATATTATATGGCTTTTAGGTGTCTAAAAATGTTGGGAAGTCCAGTTTGACTCCGTTGGATGTTGACAAACATCATGTTTCTTATCGGCCCAATCAATCCCGATAAGGGCGGCAAAATCATTTACGTTTAGTACTTTCATATCCTTTGTCCCCGGTGTAAAGTAAGTTTTGGAATGTGCTTGGAATTTTTTTCTCGCAGGTCTTATAGATAGTCGGTGTCACGAAGATCCCTGAGTATGCGTTTTGAAACAAAATGACTTCTGCTGATCCGAATGTCTTGTTATGAACATTTAATGTTAGGCGCTCAATATTCGTGATCAGCAGAAGTATGTTCCACTTATTTTATTGAAAGGTAAATAAAGGTTTGATGGAACTGTCCAACTATAAGGCGTTTAAACCGCATCGCATTCCATGCGCTGCTCGGACAATTACCCGTGCGCTTTGCTTGCGTGTAATTGCCGTTTAATTCGGCGTTAGACCAATAATCATCAATCTAAAATGGAAGTACCATGCAAAAAAGACATAGAATACAATTTCCAAAACCTGAATCATCCAATCTTAATCAAGACGAAGCTTATTTCTACCTTCAAGGATCTGGAGGTCAACGTAAAATCAGGTTTCATGACTACGATGAAATTTACCAAGTACAGGGCTTGTATAAACAGGTATTTTATGATCGTTTAAAGTGCACATCTCCTGCTAAAGTAGCAACCATTCTTGAATCAGCCGTAAAGCAATCTCAAGATAATTTCTCAGAACTACGAGTGTTAGACCTGGGTATAGGTAACGGTATGATGGGCGAGGAGTTAAAAAAACATGGATTGTCTCGCTTGATAGGTGTGGATAGAAGCATATGATGCTACCATCCGAGATAGACCTGGTTTGTATGATGCATATTACATAGAGGATTTCACTCGATTAAGCGAAGAAAAGAAAGAAGATATTGCGTCATGGCAGTGTGATTGTATGGTTACAGTTGCCGCTTTAGGTTTTGGTGATATTCCAACGAAAGCATTTATAGAGGCATTTAATATCATTAATGCAGAAGGGTGGGTTGCATTTAATATAAAAGAATCCTTTTTTAATAATACCGATAATTCAGGGTTTTCAAAGATGATTCGAGAATTGATTTTTTCGGAATATCTTGATATATATCATATTGAACGATATCGACATAGGCTATCTATTGAAGGTGAACCACTTTATTATTTTGCAATCGCTGGCAAGAAAAATTTCGATGTGCCTGTAGAATTTCTTGAATCAAAAAATATTATAGCCTAACAAGAAACTCAACAAGGACTTATTTTTATCGGCTAAAAACCGGCCGCTGAGAAATAATCCTGTTACTTAAACGTTAGAGCAATAAAAAAGAAAAGAACTCGATGCTTAAAGAAGAACAAAACAAACTATATAATTCATTTTATGAGTCAACGCATAATAATGAATATTTAAATAAAAAAACGGAGTTGTTGGTAGGTTTATCGGCGGCAATAGCAATGAATTGCCAACCCTGTACAAAATATTATATTAAAAAGGCAAAAGAAGCAGGTATTTACAAGGGTGAAATATCAGAGGTAGTTGCTAAAGTAATGGCAGTGGCAGCAGGGCAAAAAAAATTACAAACAATGGAAGTTCTAAATGAAGCGAAAATCGATTTATCTGAATTTAAATAAAAGCTCTAACAAGCGACTGAGATTAAAATCAACCCTAAAATATTAAATTTTCAAGTCATTTGTTCATTCTAATTTGTACCGTCACGCAACATTGCATTTAAAATAACAATCATTTTTCGTATACATGCAGTCAGCGCCACTTTCAGACTTCCGCATTGTTTGCCGGTTAAGCGCGATGTTAACTTTCCAAGGAGAAAGAAGTTATGAAATGGTATTGGGCTATATTATTCACAATAGTAATTTTACTTGTAACCTTAGGTGTATCAGGACTAGTCGGTTTCGATCTTACTTTGATAATGGTTCCCGTAACTGCTCTCTTGGTTGCCATAGATTCAAAAAAAATAGGCCTTAAAAATTACAAATCCGGGATATCTTACAATCCTGTAGTAGTTTTCTTTGCCGTCGGTCTATTATGGATTTTTGGATTTCCTTGGTACTTACATGTTCGCTACAAGATCAAGAATGGTCTAGCTGAACTCAAAGAATCAAAGTCTGATTTAATTCAAGACGAAGGTTCAAGCTAACAATACGTGCAACGCTGACAATTTAAAGCATTGCTTGAAAAACAGTAACACTTTAAATTACAGGTTAACTTGGTGTTAGGCTCAATAAAAAAGGAGAACACTCATGAACCAAAGTAACTCACCTGATGAAATGATTTCTGTAACTGACTTCGCACAAGCCCATGGAATAAATGAAGGTAAAGTAATAGAAATGATTAAAGATGGATTCTATGTAGGTAGAATTATCGATAATAATTGGTATGTATCTAAAACTGAGGAAAATAGTGAAAGTTTAAAAGAAGAAAGTCAGGGGAAACATTTATTCTCTTTTGAAGGTCGTATTACGCGAGGCAGATACTGGGGCATACTAGCAGCAATCTTGGTCGTCAATTTCTTAACGCTGTTGGTTGTTGGGCAAACGGTGGGTAGCACCAACAATGAGGCAAGCGGCTTGTTATTTGCCGGACTTTTAGTTGGACTTCCATGTGCTTGGATTGCGGTTGCGACCTACGTAAAGCGATGGCACGATCTAGGCAAGTCTGGGTGGATGGTACTGACGCAATTTATTCCATATATCAATTTTCTGATCCTTTTATATCTAGGTTTTGCGCCAGGGATAATCGGGGCTAATGAATACGGAGAACAACCGTAATAGCTAGTTTATAAAATGAAGCCTAACAAATAGCTCCAGCGGATAATTCAAAGCGGCACTTGTTTTGCATTCGCAAAAACGTGCCGTTTTGAATTATCCGCTGAGCAAGGTGTTAGGTCAATGAATAGAAGAGCACCACCATAAAATCATTTCCAGTCTTTTATCAGATATTGATAACTTATTTAATGCTCTAAATTGAAGCGGGGAATACCAATTAAAAAATTAAAAGGAGGCCTTAACAATGAAGAAAAACATAAAGATATTTATAGGATTACTCTTGGTATTAACCATAATCACGTCTGCCTATGCAGTTTCATCTCGAGAATATCAATGGGAGCTTGACGGTAGTGCTACGGTTCATAAATTGCCGGCATAACCGCGGATCTATTTTGTTTTAGATAAGTCTGTTACGGGAAACTGGCCAAACGAACTTTTGCTCCAACTTAAGCAAATCATTGCCAACGCAGTTCGCCATGCCTCAATTGGAATACCAGTCAAATATAAACAGGTGTACATTTATTACAATAATGGCTTTGGTGTTGGTTTTGATGGTAAGGGGCAACCGTATAACTGGTTTTCTCATGATCTCAAAATCGAAGTTAAGGAGAACAGCGGTAAATCACTCTATGAGAAAAACTACAAGGGCAGCGTTCCGGGAGCACATGCTGGTGGAACATATTCGACCGGAAGGACTGCAGGTGTATATCGGGGGCCTGTGAATTATGAGTTGGTTTTGGAGAGCGTAAAGAAGTGGTTGCGGAATGATACACTCTAGGGGGATATATAGGAGGGTACTGAGACTATGATTAAGATAACTGATAACTATAAATTGACTCGTGCTGGGATTGATCATGAACCCGAAACACCCCAATAATCAGTTGATATTAGGCGTTGATACACATTTAAATTGTCACGTAGCGGTACTAATAAATACTATCGGTCAGGTCATATGTACTGATGAATTTGAAACGAATTTAAAGGATTATAAAAAATTACTACGATGGTGCCAATCATTTGGTAAATTAGTCAAAGCCGGCATCGAAGGAACAGGAGCGTATGGTGCAGGACTAAGCCGATTTTTGTCATCTTGTGACGTTACTGTTTGTGAAGTAAATCGACCTAATCGAGCAAGAAGAAGATTGCGTGGTAAATCTGATCCAACGGATGCAGAGAATGCGGCAAGAGCTGTTTTATCTGATGAAGCAAAAGCGATCCCAAAAACACAAACAGGAGCCGTAGAGGCAATGTGATTTCTATTAATAGCTATGCGCAGTGCGGTAAAAGCCAGAACACAAGCCATTAATCAAATCCGAGCTATATTGGTGACAGCACCTGATACCGTACGTGTAAAGTATTTACTGAGTTCTCAATCAGCCTGTATTGAAGCATGTCAAAGCATTAATTCTTTAGGGAACTCGTCACTATTAGAAATGCTTTCTATTACGCTTAAATTGTTAGCAAATCGGTGGTTGAATTTAAGTAAAGAACTTAAGATTCTGGATAAAAATTTAAAAAAAATAACAACGGACGTAGCACCCGATTTAACGCATCAGTATGGTGTTGGGCCTTATGTCGCTGCTACCCTCATGGTCACGGCGGGTGATAATCCAGAGCGATTGAAAAAAGAGTCTTCATTTTTGCAGCATTGTGTGGTGTAAGTCCTGTGGAGGCGTCATCAGGTAAAGTCACGAGGCACCGACTCAATCGTGGTGGTTCACGCGTGGCGAATAATGCACTATGGACAGTGACTTTAATACGAATGCGAAGTGATCCACGAACTAAACAGTATGTCGCAAGAAGAACTTGTGAAGGATTGTCATTAAAAAAAGTCAGCGGTGTCTTAAAAGGTACATTGCTCGGGAATTATTTCCAAAAATATTGAATGATTTATCTTTATCTTTATCTTTATCAACTTAACTTGATATAGGAGCGTCAATGCGGTAGCGGAAAGTTTTTTTGGTACGCTAAAAACGGAACATGTAAATCATGAACGATATAATAATATTAGAGAAGCATGAATCAACTTATTTCAATATATCGAAGGGTTTTATAATCGTAAACGCAGACATTCACACTTAGGTAATATATGGCCACTTAAGTTTGAACAAATGGCTGCATGAATCTATGTCCGTTATACGGGGTACAGATCAGTATTATGGAATTTGACTTTTGCTTTATTAGGACCAATAGCAATACCGATTATTTTATCTACTAAAAATAAAATCAAATGATGGTGTTAATAATAATCCAATAATCTAAAAGTTATAAATATAATGAATTAATTTTAAATAGAATTTAAATGAAAAATGTTTAAAAATTGTATCGTCACATAACAAAATATTTTAGGTTGATTCAAAACATAATGTTATTCTGCAGGTTAACTTAGCGTTATGTGTGAATACAAATGTTGCTCAATCAAGTGCGCATCAATGAGGAGTGAAGAGAAATGAATATCGATCAACTTACAGAGTTTTTTAAATGGATGGCAATAATTAATGTACTGTTTTTTCTGTTAAGCTTTGTGTTAGTAATGACACTTAATAATGTGATGGGTAAATTACATGGAAAGTTATTTAACATAAAAAAAGAGAATGTATCATTAATGGCATATGGGTACTTGGGTATGTTTAAGGTACTAATAATCATTTTTATTTTAGTGCCCTATATATCCCTTTTATTGATTAAATAATGGGTTTAATGGAACACTCGAACTATAAGTCAGTCAACTTGACCAAAAACACGCCGCTTTGTTCTGTGTTTTTGGCAAGTTACTTCTAACGTTAGCCCTAAATGGAGTTAAATTTGGTATCTGAAATAAAATGGCGTTTAATTATTTCTATTGTCGCTTCATTGGCAATCATTTTATTAACGGCATTTGAGTGGTCAATTATTGATAGAATTACACCGTTCTTGTATATGCCTTTGGCTGGCGCAGTTTGGTTGTTTTTTATTATTGCTGCAATAGCAAGTCTCACCTGTTTATTTAAATTCAAACAAATAGGTGTCAACTCATTATTACCTTTAGGTACTTTGGCAGCAGGGTTTCTAATTGTGTATTTAGTGCCATTCACTAATTTATGGTTAAAGGCTGATTTCGCTCTGTATAAAAATGAAAGAACAGAAATTGTTAAAAGGGTTTATGATTCCAGACTAAAGCCGAATGTTAGTCATAATACGTCGCTTATTGATTTAGGCAATTTATATCCGCTTGTCTCGACAGGAGGAAATCAAATAATAGTTGAGGAGCATGCTGGCCTTAAATATGTTTTTTTCTATACGTTTCGAGGAGTTTTGGATAATTATTCGGGTTTTATCTATGTCCCTGATGGTGGAGAACCAAAGAACTATTCAGATCTAGATGAAAGCGATTCAAGCCAAATTACTTATTTAGAAGGTAATTGGTATTATGTCTCTCATCACTAATGGACTAACAAGCCCAATCAACTCGGACAATTTGCTACGTTGCGATTCGCAAATTTCCGGTTATTGGCGACGTTAGCAAATCAAAGAGGACATACTTCGAGGGTGTAGTGGCGCATAGTTAAATGAGGCATAAGTGAAACTCGGTAGAAATTTTAAAAAAATTTATGATTTGTTACACTGGAAAAATTACGCTATTTCAAGAATCTCTGGATGAGGGTGTTAGACTTTATCCCTTAAAATAAGTAAATGTATGCTGTGCTGTTATGGGAATATTAATTGCTGTATTTATTGGGCTTATATGTATTATTTTCCCATCTTTTTCCGGTAAGGTAATAGCATAGTTGTTGGATATAATAACTAAATATAAATATGCTGCTGCACCACCTGAGCAAAAAACGGTTCGGCCATTTTTTTCAATACTGCTTGGAGTGGTGATTATTTCTATTGCTACCGCTATATATTTAAAAAATTAATGAGTAGTGGATGATGATAGTTTGTGGTCTGTTAGGTATAAATTTTAACGAATATATTGAAGGGGCATTGGTACGCCGTACACTGTATACAATGGTTAGGTATTATAATCAAAAATGGGAGAAACAAAATGGGTGAAGAAATAGCTGAGGGTAAGTCAACGTCTGAAGGCACTGCCAAAATCGTTTATATTTTGTATCTTGTGGGGATTGTCTTTGGTATTACCGGAATAATAGGTGTGGTGATGGCCTATGTTAATAAAAGCGATGCACCAGATTGGTTGAAAAGCCATTATCAATTCCAAATTAGAACATTCTGGATTGGTGCTTTGTATATGCTGATTGGTTTTATACTTTCCGTTGTGATTATTGGGTATTTTGTTCTTTTTTTTTGGGTGATTTGGCTGCTTGTGCGTTGTGTAAAAGGGATGAAGTCACTCGACCAGAAACAATCTCATCCAAATCCAGCGGGTTGGATGTTTTAAAAATATACTTGGGTGGTTAAAAATGCAGTGGTTGTAGAGTATAACGGAAATCACTGTATTTTACTTATTATTGTTTAGTTGTTTATTACGATTGGTTCTGATTTAATGGAACAATATTCGCTTTGTACAGGGTAACAAATAGATTAATGAACAAATAACTCAACAAGAATTTGTTCATAGACTTCCGATAGTTGTTCTAACTCTTTAATATCAACATGCTCATCCACCTGATGGATAGTAGCATTGAGTGGACCCAATTCCAGTACTTGCGCACCGGTTGGTGCTATAAAACGCCCATCGGATGTACCACCGGCAGTGGATAACTCGGTATCAATCCCAATAACTTTTTTGATGGCTGCACTTGCTGCGTCTAGAAGTTTGCCTTCTGCGGTTAAAAAAGGATGCCCGGATAAAATCCATTTTAAGTCATACTCAAAATTGTATTGATTTAAAATGGCTTCGACTTCCTGTTGCAGTTTTTCGGATGTGGTTTCAGTGGAAAAACGAAAGTTAAAGGTTACATCCATATCTGCCGGGATAACATTGGTGGCACCCGTACCGCTGTTGATATTACTTATTTGGAAGGTGGTGGGCGGAAAATGATCATTGCCATTATCCCATTGTTTACTAGTGAGTTCGTTCATTGTCGCTGCAAAAGCGTGAATAGGGTTTTTAGCCAGATGTGGGTAGGCCACATGGCCTTGTTTACCTTTTATTTTTAATTCGGCACCGAGTGAGCCACGGCGACCATTTTTAACCACGTCACCCATTTGATGGGTGCTGGATGGCTCGCCGACTAAACACCAGTCGATTTGAATTTTTTGGGCACTTAAGTGTTCAATCACTTTTACGGTGCCATCAGTTGCCGGGCCTTCTTCATCGCTAGTAATTAAAAAGCCAACGCTGCCATCAATATCGGGATGGTTTTTATAAAAACGTTCACAAGCGGTTACCATTGCGGCTACCGAGCCTTTCATATCGGAAGTGCCACGGCCATAGAGTTTGCCGTTATCAATAGTGGGGGTAAACGGCGGGAAACGCCAGTTTTCTTCGGGGCCGGTAGGCACGACATCGGTATGACCGGCAAAAACAAACAAGGGTTTTGCTTTGCCTTTGGTCGCCCATAAGTTAAAGACATCGCCATAGTTGAGGTTTTCAATATTAAAGCCAATGTTTTTTAAACGTTCGGCTATAATATTTTGGCAGTTTGCATCGTCAGGTGTAACGGAAGCTTGCGCGATAAGTTGTTTAGTAAGTTCCAGAGTCGACGACATTATCTTTATCGCTTCTATTTTGTTAAACCGTTGCTCTCGCAAGTTGCGAGAGTTTATACGCTATTTGTTTTTATAATTGAAACAAGTGTTTGTAAAATGCGTCACTAAAACCGGCATGGCATTTTTCGGCATGTTCAATAACAGGTCTTTTTATAATAGACGGTTGTTGTTGCATAATCCCTTTGGCCTTTTCCGCATCGAGATTCACTTTTTGGTGGTCAGGGAGTTTGCGCCAAGTAGTGCTGCGTCGGTTGAGTAATGTTTCCCAACCAATCGATTTTACCCACTTGTCGAGTGCTTCATCAGGAACACCATCATCAGAAAAGTCATGAAACTCATAACTAATTTCATTTTTTTCAAGCCATTTGCGTGCTTCGACTACTGTGTCACAATTTTTAATACCATAAAGGGTCGTCATAATTTAAATATCTCTTAGTAACTCGTTAATGCCAACTTTGCCAAGTGTTTTTTCATCTACTTGCTTCACAATAACAGCACAATATAAGCTGTATTTGCCATCGTTTGACGGTAAGTTGCCTGACACAACAACAGAACCAGCCGGGATGCGGCCATAGGTAACTTCGTCAGTGAGGCGGTTATAAATTCGGGTACTTTGGCCAATGTATACGCCCATTGAAATAACGGAACCTTTTTCAACGATGACGCCTTCCACAACTTCGGAGCGTGCGCCAATAAAGCAATTATCTTCAATGATGGTGGGAGCTGCTTGCAACGGTTCCAATACGCCACCAATACCAACACCACCGGATAAATGTACATTTTTACCAATTTGCGCGCATGAACCCACGGTTGCCCAAGTGTCAACCATGGTGCCAGAATCGACATATGCACCGATATTGACGTAAGAAGGCATTAAAACGGTGCCAGATGCAATGTAGGCGCCTTTGCGTACGGTAGCCGGTGGCACAACGCGCACGCCGCTTGAACGAAAATCGCGTGAATTAAAATCGGCATACTTTGATGGCACTTTATCGTAGTAGTTTGTAAAACCACCTTTCATAAATTCGTTATCTTCAATACGAAATGATAATAAAACCGCCTTTTTCAACCACTCATTAACAAGCCAACCGCCATCTTTTGGTTCGGCAACGCGTGCTTCACCGCTGTCTAGCATGTCCATAGCCTCATTAACAGCTTCTTTCACAATAGTGTCAGCAGTACGGGGGGTGATTTCGGCTCTGTTCTCAAATGCGCTTTCAATGATGCTTTTGATGTCGCTCATTTTCTACTCCATAATTTGGTATATCCATTTTCGCAAAGCACATGGCGAAAAATGATGGCGTATTATACCTGAATTGATGCTCTGAGTGCTAATTAAATAAAAGTTTCAGGTTATAATGTTTGTATATAACACTTTATTCTATTAGCCGCTTCAATACATTCTTCTATTGGCGCAACTAGCGCAATACGTATATGTTGTGCGCCGGGATTACCCATGGGCGTTTCCCTTGATAAAAATTGACCAGGAAGTACGGTCACATTTTGTTGTTCGAATAAATTGCGTGCAAAAATGCTGTCATCTTGATGGCACTCAGGGGGAATTTTTAACCATAGGTAAAAGGCGGCATCGGGTAAGGAAGCATCAATAACCGGTGCCAGAACCTTGATGACAGCATCAAATTTTTGCTTGTATAGTTTACGATTGTCGATAACGTGCTGCTCATCTTCCCAAGCTTTAATGCTGGCATATTGGTGGTGATAAGGCAGAGCGCAGCCATGGTAGGTACGGTATTTTAAGAATCCCGCCATAATGTCGGCATCACCAGCGACAAAGCCTGAACGTAGGCCAGGCAGGTTGGAACGTTTAGATAAACTATGAAAGACAACGCAGTGTTTAAAATCATTTAATCCCATTTCGGTGGCAGCTTGCAGTAATCCAGCGGGCGGTGTGCTTTCATCAAAATAAATTTCTGAATAACATTCATCTGATGCAATAATAAAATTGTATTGTTGTGCCAGTTTAATCACTGTTTTCAGATAATCGAGTGACATCACTGTGCCGGTCGGGTTGCCGGGGGTGCAAAGGTAGAATAGTTGGCAACGTTGTAGCACGTTTTTGGGTATGCTATTTAAGTCGGGTAAGTTATTATTTTCAGCGGTTGTGTTTAAATAGTAGGGTGTGGCTCCGGCGAGTAATGTGGCACCTTCATAAATTTGGTAAAAGGGATTAGGCATGATCACAATTGGGTTTTTGCTGCGATCAATCACTGTTTGTGCAAAAGCAAACAATGCTTCACGCGTGCCATTGACGGGCAAGGTGTGTTTTTCCGGGTCGAGCGCATCGGACGGCAGTTTAAAACGTTTTGTTAACCAGTTAACGATGCTTTGTCTTAAGGGGAGCAGCCCTTTTGTTAAGGGATATTTTTCAATCGTAGAAAGTTGCTGTGTTAACTCGTCAAAAATAAATTGAGGCGCAGGGTGTTTGGGTTCGCCAATGGATAAAGCAATATGTGTCAATGATGAGGGCGGTACAATTCCTTTTTTAATGGCGTTGAGCTTTTCAAATGGATAAGGGAATAACGAGTTAAGATCAGGATTCATCATTGTGTTTGTTATAATAGTGAGATTAGATCATTATATTGTGTGTCATCTTTATATGATACCTTTAATATGTCATAGGTAAAGCAAAAGAAGCATGAATCGTAAGCCTGAAAAACAGACTGGAGAAATATGCCTGAATTAAAAAATACATCACTTGTTGCATCATTGTGTTTATTATTGGCGGCCATATTATGGGGAGTATTCTGGTATCCGTTGCGTTGGTTGGAATCGCAAGGGATAGATGGTCTTTGGGCAACATTGTTTATCTATATAGGCACCAGTGTTTATTTCATACCCTATTTTAGACAAAGCTTTAGTGAAATTCGAACCCGACCACTGCTAATGTGTCTACTCGCGGTTTTTGCAGGCTGGACTAATATCGCATTTTTTTTGGCAGTGATTGATGGGGAAGTGGTACGTGTTTTACTACTCTTTTATATGTCTCCCATTTGGGCCATTTTATTGGCTTATTTTATTCTTAAAGAACATTTAACGCTGCATAATTTTTTAGCATTGGTGGTGGCATTGTTTGGAATGTTGATTATGTTATGGCAGGTCGATATGGATTACCCTTGGCCAACGAAAACTTCGGACTGGTTGGCACTTTCTTCAGGTATGGCTTTTGCTATTACCAATGTTGTTATGCGAATGGCTCAAACAGTTTCACCACGCACCAAAGCGATTGTCGGTTGGTATGGCGTGTTAATTGTTTCGTTAATTTTAATTATGCTGCTACAAGTGCCATTAGAAAAAGTGGAGCCTGGAACATTAATAATTGCATTTGTTATTGGTGCCACGATGGTTGTTATTATGACATTAGCCGTCGCTTTTGGTGTATCACACTTGCCGGTGCAGCAGTCGGCGGTTATCCTGTTATTTGAAGTTGTTGTCGGAGCCATATCAGCCTATTTAATCATTGGTGAAACGATGGTGTTAAGAGAATGGTTGGGTGGAGGATTAATTTTATCTGCTGGTTTATATGTTGCGTTTGACAAAGGGAGTAATATTTAATGGTCAAGGTCACGCAGTTATTGCATTACACTATTTTAGTCAGTGATTTATCGCAAGCCATTGAATTTTATGAAGGACTATTGGGATTATCGGCAGATGAGTCGCGCCCGGATCTTGGTTATCCGGGTAAATGGTATCGTTTGGGGGCACAGCAAATTCATCTGATGGAATTGGCCGATCCCGAAAAACTAAAAGCTATTCAATTAGATAGGCCTGAATACGTCGGGCGTGACCGGCATATTGCTGTTAAGGTGGATTCGGTGAAAAATTTAGCTAAACTTTTAGAGTGTTCCGGTATCCATTTTACGATGAGTCGCTCCGGGCGACAGGCATTGTTTTGTCGTGATCCGGATGGGAATGGTCTTGAGTTTGTTCAAATACAATAAGTAGGATTTTATGAGCGAGTCTGCAGTTAAAGCGCCAAATAAAACAGTTTCACTACAAGCATTAAAGCTTCCCACTGTTTCTCAACAGGGGATGAAAGCATTAGAAATGATTAATGCACAAGATTTACAATTTAAGGAATTGGAATCCATTTTATCGTCCGACCCCATGTTGATGGGGATTTTAATTAAATATGCAAATTCACCGATGTATCGCAAGCATGTTGAAACAACCAACGTGCGTCAGGCAATGAACATGTTAGGGCTTGATATTGTTAGGTCGGCTATATTAATTTGTACGATGCGCTCATTTTGCGAACCGATTAATCCGGCTAAAGAAATGCTCTGGGAAAAGTCAAAGCATCTTTCAATTATGGCAAAGTTACTGGCCATAAAAATATCTCGCAAGCTTGCAGACGAAGTGGAACTTACCGCAATGATGTCGGAAATTGGAGGTTTTGTTTTAAGTACCAACTTTGCTGAGGAATATGAAGCCGTTGTTGAAGACGCCAATAACAAGGAAACGACCATTGAAGATGAAGAACTTGAGCATTTTGGTTTGCATCGTGCAGAAGTCACGGCTTTAACATTAGCTAAATTAAGATTGCCACAAATCACGCTAGATGTTCTGGACGACTACTATCAACAAAATATACCCGTAGATATTAATACACAAGCAGACAAACAATTAGTAATTCTTAAATTAGCTTCTGCTTTAATTGTTTATGAAAACAATAGAGATCTTCTTAATAATGACTCAACTAGCCTGTTGTTACTTGAAAAGCTTGGGTTGGGCAATATAAATATGGATGGACTCTTTGATGCGTATAAAGATGAAGTTACTGAAGGTATTTCATTTTAATCGGCTTTATCAAGCAAGTTGCTGAATAATTGCTTCCTGTAGTTGCTGTTGTTCCTGTTGGGACAGTTTTTTGCCTTGTGCATTAGTGATATTAAATATATCTTCGATGCGTTCACCATAAGTGGCTATTTTTGCAGAAATAATATTTGTGTTATGTTGGTCAAGAATCATGGTGAGTTGTGACAGTATACCGGTTTGATCCGATGATTTAACCGTCATCACTGTGCTATGCTCATTGCTACTGTTGTCAAATGAAACATGCGTAGAAAATTTAAATTGTTTTTCCCGCCTACTTATAAAATTATTTTCAGTTGTTTGTGGCTTTCGTTGTTTTAATTCAATTTGTTCTTTAATGCTGTTGTTTATTTTATGGCAGAGTTCATTTTTAATAGCGATGCTTGTTTGATTCTGGATATGATAAGTGTCAATTGCGTAACTGTTTTTAGATTCAATAATCCGTGCGTCAATAACATCAATCTTAAAATATTCAAGTACTGACATGATGATTGAAAATAGTCCAGTAAAAGTAGGAGTGTAAATAAACAAACTACTGACATTATGTTTGTCTGAATGTTTAAAAGTAACAACTGTGTTTTGGTCTTTGCTGTTTAAAATAGCATCAGTTTGCCAGCTAATTTCAGAGGCCGTGTGACGTGTAAAATAGTCATCGTTAAACTCCCCCCATAATTTATTAACGTTAATTTCTTCATGATACTTAATCAGTGTTTCAAGTGCGAGTCGTTTATTTTCTATTGCTAACTCCGTTCGCAATGTTGGGTTTTCAAGCCCCTGACGCAGAACATCTCTGGTTACGTGGTATAAATTTTTAAGCAGGGAATCTTTCCATGAATTCCATACCGAATCGCTAGTGGCTCGAATATCTGCGACGGTTAATAAATATAAATATTTTAAGTGGATAATATCGCCAACCTCGTTTGCAAATTCATAAACGACATCGGGATCGCTAATATCTTTCTTTTGGGCAGTGGACGACATGAGTAAATGGTTTTGAATAATCCATGCAACCAGATTTGTGTCATAGTCGCTTAAATCGTGCCGTTTACAAAAATCGGTGGCATCGATTGCACCGAGAGTGGCATGGTTGCCGCCACGTCCCTTGGCTATATCATGGAACAGTGCGGCGATAAGGATCAACTCTTGTTTTGGAATACTGCTAATAAGTTCACTGGCTAAAGGGAATTCAGTAGAAAACTCAGGCACAGTAAAACGCCTCAAGTTTCGTATTAGCATAATGGTGTGTTCATCCACTGTATAAACATGAAATAAATCATGCTGCATTTGCCCTACGATTTTTTCGAATGCCGGAATATAGGCTGCTAAAACACCGTAACGATTCATTCTTCGCAGTTCATGCGTAATGCCATGACTTTGCTTAAAGAATTCAATAAATAAACTCCGGCAACGTATATCATGGCGAAATTCACTATTAATAAGGTGACGGTGTGAACGGATGAGTCGAATTGTATTGGCGCGCACACCTTTTAATTCCGGGTTTTGTGCTAAGAGTAAAAAAACTTCTAATAGGGCAAAAGGGTAAGACTTAAAAACAGAGTCAAAAGTAACCTCCAGATACCCCTTAATGGATTGAAATCGATTATTAATAGGGGAGGGCTTGCTGGTTTTCTTCGCAAGCAATATTTCTTCTTCAAACAGTTGCAATAACATTTCATTAAGACGATTTAAGTCCATCACAGTGCGATAGTATTGCTTCATAAATAATTCGACGGCTAAAGCATTACGTGTATCAGTGTAACCAAATAATTTTGCCAGTTTGCGTTGGTGATCGAATAATAAACGATCTTCACGTCGATTATTAATTAAGTGTAGGCCGTAACGAACCCGCCATAAAAAGGCCTGTCCATTATGCAGGTCGTTATATTCTTCGGGGGTAAGGAAACCGTGTTGCACCAGTTGCTCTAATGTTTCTACATTAAAATGGCGTTTGGCAACCCAACCGATCATTTGTATATCGCGCAACCCTCCTGGGCTTTCTTTTATATTAGGTTCGAGATTGTAAGCCGATTCGTTATAGCGTTCGTGTCTTTTTGTTTGTTCCTCAAGCTTGGCACGAAAAAATTTATCACTTGGCCAGATTTTTCTTGGTGAACATTTAGTTTTTTGTTCATCAAATAATTTTGTTGAACCAATTAATAAACGTGACTCCTGAATATTAGTAGCAACGGTAATGTCATTCTTTGCCTCAGCCACACATTCTTTTACGGTGCGAACGCTATGGCCAACTTCAAGGCCAATGTCCCATAAAAAAGTAAAGAACTGGCTAATAGATTCATTGAGTGCTTTGTTGGGCTTTTTTATAAGTAATAATAAGTCAATATCAGATGCAGGGTGCAACTCGCCCCGACCGTAACCGCCAACCGCAACCAGAGCCATATCCTGCTGTTGTTTGTCCTTAAAATATAAGGGCCAGACAAGTGACAATAATTTATCGGTTAATGCAGCATGTAAGTAGATTAACTCTGTGGCTGCGCGTCCTGAATTAAAACGTTCAGTTAAAATATCAAGGTAGTGTTTACGCTGTTGTTTGAAAACAGCAATGGGATTATTTTGTGACTGTAACTGTTGTTGTAGCGCTGCTTCGTCAAATAAATCTTTTTCAATTTGAATCTGCTGCATTTAAAAATCTTCCTCATCACGTTGGGTTAAAACCTCGTGTCCGGTTTCTGTGACCAGAATTGTGTGTTCCCATTGTGCGGAGAGTGAATGGTCCTTGGTAACCACTGTCCAGCCATCTTTTAACAATTTAACATTACGTTTGCCGACATTAATCATCGGTTCAATCGTAAAAATCATACCCGGTTCCAACATGATGCCAGTACCGGCTTTGCCATAGTGCAATACTTGTGGATCTTCGTGGAATTTAACCCCGATGCCATGGCCACAATATTCACGCACAACGGAGTAGTTATTCGATTCCGCATGGTTTTGAATCGCATGGCCAATATCACCGAGATGAATACTCGGTTTAACTAAATCAATCCCAATACACATACATTCATAGGCCACTTTCGCCAATCGCTTAGCGATAATACTAGGCTCACCCACAAAAAACATTTTACTGGTATCGCCGTGGTAACGGTCTTTGATAATGGTAATATCGATATTAATCATATCGCCTTTTTTGAGATATTTTTCATTCGGAATACCGTGGCAAATCACATGATTTACCGAGGTACAAATGGATTTTGGAAAACCATGGTAATTAAGGGGCGCGGGAATGGCTTTTTGTACGTTGACGGTGTAGTCATGGCATAGTGCATCAAGTTCGTTGGTGGTAATGCCTGGTTTAATGTGGGGTTCAATATATTCAAGTACATTCGCGGCTAATTTACCGGCGATACGCATTTTTTCGATTTCTTCGGGGGTTTTTATTGTAACGGCCATAAGGTTGGTTTAATTCCATAAATTTTATAAGGTTGTAACTGATTGATTCAGTAAGAAAATCAATAATATACCAGTTGTTCGTTGTTGTCGTTAGATAATTATGGTATAAAGCGCGTGCTTTTAAAGCAAAACGAATGCTCGTTAGAGTAAATTTCACGTATCGCCAATACGTTGTCTCGGGTGCCCTCAAAATAGGGTTGGGATAATGGGTGATACGGAAGACTAAACCCTGTTAGGAGAATACAAATGTCTGATGTTTCTATGCGTCAAATGCTGGAAGCGGGTGTCCATTTTGGCCACCAAACGCGTTTCTGGAACCCCAAAATGGCCCCTTTTATCTTTGGGGATCGTAATAAAATCCATATTCTAAATTTAGAAAAATCATTGCCTATGTTTGGTGATGCAATGAACTTTATTTCTAAACTCGTTGCAAATCGTGGCCGTGTTATGTTTGTGGGCACTAAACGTGCAGCACAAAAAATTGTACATGAAGAAGCAAGCCGTTGTGGTATGCCTTATGTTGATCACCGTTGGTTAGGTGGTATGCTCACTAACTTTAAAACGGTGAAACAATCTATTAAGCGTTTAAAAGATCTTGAAGCAATGGAAGCCGATGGCCGTTTTGCCCGTTTCAGCAAAAAAGAAGCCTTAACCATGACCCGTGAAATGACTAAACTCGATCGTAGTTTAGGCGGTATTAAAAACATGAACGGTTTGCCTGATGCGTTATTTGTGATTGATGTTGGTCATGAAAAAATTGCTATCGCTGAAGCTAAAAAATTAGGTATTCCTGTCATCGGTGTTGTCGATTCGAATAATTCACCTGACGATGTTGATTATGTTATCCCCGGTAATGATGATGCAATCCGTGCAATTACTTTATATGCACAGGGTGTTGCTCGCGCTATTTTATTGGGTCAGGAATCATTGGCGAAAAATGCTGGTAAAGCTGCTGAAGACAAAGGTGATGTTAAAAAAATAGCGAAGAAAAAAACAGCAAAGAAAAAAGTTGTTGCAAAAAAGAAAGTCGCTAAAGAAGTTGAAGATAAAGCTGAAGAAAAAACAGACTCGTCTGATAAAGCAGAAGAATCTAAAGCTGCATCAGAATAAAACTATTCTAAGAATTTTAAGGGGGCAGATGCCCCCTTTTTCTGTATATAACAGCTTTGAGTATTGATTTAATCAAGCTTATAAAAGTAAATTTTAAGCAAGATTCAAAGAATTTAAGAGGACATTTAAAATGGCAATTACAGCTGCATTGGTAAAAGAATTACGTGAACGCTCTGGTGCGGGCATGATGGAATGTAAAAAAGCATTGGTTGAAACTGATGGTGATATTGAAAGCGCAATCAAATTAATGCGTAAATCAGGTCAGGCTAAAGCAGATAAAAAAGCCGGACGTGTTGCAGCCGAAGGCTTAATTGCAATTAAAGCAACAGACGATGCAAAAGCCGTCGCGATTGCAGAAGTAAACTGCGAAACAGATTTTGTGGCAAAAGAAGCTGCCTTTATTGAATTTGTAGATAATATTGCCGCTCGTGTATTAACTGACAAGCCTGATAGCGTTGAAGCGTTAAGCGCAATGGCTGTTACCGAGGCTGGTAGTACTATTGATGAAACACGCAGTGAGCTGATTAATAAAATTGGCGAAAATATGTCGATACGTCGTTTTGAACGTTTTGATGCAGTGGGTAATGTGTCCAGTTACAAACACGGTGTTCGTATTGCAGTTGTTGTTGATATTGAAAACGGAGACAACGAATTGGGTAAAGACATTGCAATGCACATTGCTGCAAGTCGACCAAGTTGCATTTCAGAACAGGATGTTGATCAGGCATTATTACAAAAAGAACGTGATATTTTTGTAGCGCAGGCAGCCGAAAGTGGTAAGCCTGATAATATCATTGAAAAGATGGTAGAAGGCCGAATCAAAAAATATTTAAAAGAAATTACATTAATGGGGCAACCCTTTGTAAAAGATCCAGACCAGACTATAGAGCAGTTATTAAAGTCGAAAGGTGCAACTATTCATCGCTTTGTACGTTATGAAGTGGGTGAAGGGATCGAAAAGAAAGTTGAGAATTTTGCGGATGAAGTTGCAGCCCAAATGAAAGCTTAATTCGTGAAAGAATATGCAGTGTCATTGTGAGTGATAGCGCGGTAATCTGGTTTTATAGTTAGTTTTGTTAAATACTTATCATTTAATACAGTTGGAATAGCATGGCAACAAAATACAAACGCATACTTCTAAAACTCAGTGGTGAAGCCTTGATGGGAAATCAGGACTTTGGTATTGATTCAAAAGTGCTTGACCGTGTGGGTGCTGAAATTAAAGAACTGATTGAAAATAAGATTGAAGTTGCCTTAGTCATTGGCGGTGGCAATATCTTTCGAGGTATGAGTCTGGCTGCATCGGGAATGAATCGTACTACCGGTGATCATATGGGTATGTTAGCCACGGTGATTAACGCACTGGCACTACAAGACGCCATTGAACATCAGGGCTTGCAGGTTCGTGTTATGTCAGCTTTGGCGATTAATCAGGTTTGTGAAGATTATATTCGGCGTCGAGCTGTACGCCATTTGGAAAAAGGTCGTGTTGTTATTTTTGCCGCGGGTACCGGTAACCCATTTTTTACAACCGACACGGCTGCAAGTTTACGCGGCACGGAAATTGATGCTGATATTGTATTAAAAGGTACACGCGTTGATGGTATTTATACGGCGGATCCAGAAAAAGATCCTACCGCAACCATGTATGAGAAATTAGGATATGATCAGGTTATTGAAGAAAAACTCGCGGTGATGGATACCACGGCCATGGTGTTATGTCGTGATAATAAAATTCCTATTCGAGTTTTTAATATGAATAAATCAGGGCTGATGCTGAAAATAGCATTGGGCGAATCATTTGGTACGTTGGTAGAATAATTAACTTACGAAGCTTTTATAAAGTACAGGTGCGCAATGTTAAACGAATTAAAAAAAGATGCCGATACACGAATGGGGAAAAGCGTTGATTCACTAAAAGGTGAGTTAACAAAAATACGTACCGGGCGCGCCCATCCGAGCCTATTAGAACATGTGATGGTTGATTACTATGGTTCACCAACGCCATTAAATCAGGTGGCTTCTATTTCTATAGCCGATTCCAGAATGTTAAACGTGGCCGCGTTTGACAAGTCGATGGTGCAAGCAATTGAAAAGGCCATTATGACTTCAGATTTAGGTTTAAATCCATCCTCGGCAGGTGAGGTCATTCGTGTTCCTTTACCACCGTTAACAGAAGAACGCCGTAAAAATTTAATTAAAGTTGTGCGCCAGGAAGGCGAGCAGGCTAAAGTAGCTGTACGTAATATTCGTCGTGATGTCATTAGTGATGTTAAGTCGCTGGTTAAAGAGAAAGAAGCAACCGAAGATGATGAAAGACGATTTCATGATGATGCACAAAAAATCACAGATAAGTACGTGGCATTAATTGATGAAATGCTTAAGGAAAAAGAAAAAGATTTAATGGAAATATAGAAGCTAACCTTAAATTCAACATGTAATGAAGTGCAAGAGTAACGAAGATGTCGCCTGAGCCATTAATTATCGAAGGTGTAGAGCCAGAAAAATACCCACAGCACATTGTTGTTATTCTGGATGGTAATGGGCGTTGGGCTGAACAGCGTCACTCTCCTCGCATTGTGGGGCATCGTGCCGGGGTCGAAACAGTCCGAAAGGTTGTTCAGGATTGTTCCCGTTTAAAAATACAAGCCCTAACCGTTTTTGCCTTTTCCAGTGAAAACTGGCGACGTCCAGAAAAAGAAGTGGGTTTTTTAATGGACTTGTTCTTAACCGCTTTAAATAAAGAAGTTAAGAAGTTACATGAAAACAATATCCAAATTCAATTTATTGGCGATACCTCGGCGTTTAATGAAAAACTTCAAAAACGCATGAGCGATTCTGAATTCCTGACAAAAAATAACACGGGCCTGGCGCTGAATATTGCGGTTAATTATGGTGGCCAATGGGATATTACTCAGGCAATGAAAAAAATTGCGATTCAGATTGAAAACAAGGAATTATCCAGTAGCCAGATCACCGTCGAAACTATTAAGAATAATATCTGTCTTAGTGACTTACCAGAGCCGGATTTATTTATTCGTACCGGTGGTGAACAGCGCATCAGTAACTTTTTAATCTGGCAACTTGCTTATACAGAATTATATTTTACTGATTTACTCTGGCCAGATTTTAATAGAGATGAATTATTTGCAGCGATAAAAACATTTGCAACTCGTCAACGGCGTTTCGGTCAAACTAGCGCTCAGGTCGAAACTTGTCCACAAGTGGATGCAATTGGAACGAATCAATAACAATGCTTAAACAACGTATTATTACTTCGCTCGTCTTAACACCCTTTGTTGTTTGGGGGGTATTTAGTTTGCCTGCGGTTTATTTTGCACTGTTCATATTAATTATTGTTGCCTTGGCCAGTTGGGAATGGGCGCATTTATCGGGTGTTGTTAGCTCAACATCAAAAGCAGTTTATACTCTTTGTGTTGTTGCTTCCTTAATGTTACTGGTCTGGTATCTCGATATTAATCATTCTGATTTTAATTTATTACTTTATCTTAGTATCTTCTGGTGGCTGTATCGAGTTGTTAGAGTATTAACTTTTAGAGCATCGAGTTCAGACGAATCCACGAATGGAAAATTGAGTTTGATAACCGCTTTAAGTAGTGTCGTTGCATTAGTTATCCCATTTTATGCGATTATTTATTTACGTGATGTTTATTCGTTTCATGGCTATTTATTCTATTTATTAATGCTTATCTGGAGTGTAGATGTTTTTGCCTATTTCTTTGGCAAGTATCTAGGTAAAAAGAAACTGGCGCCACATGTTAGCCCTGGCAAAACATGGGAAGGTGTTTATGGAGCATTACTGGCTACGGTTCTTGCGGCTATTATCGGTACGCTGTCGTTTGGTTTTACTTTGAATCAGGGCTTTGTTTTCTTTGGCTTGAGTTTAGTTGTTGTGATTATTTCAATTTTTGGCGATTTGTCTGAAAGTTTATATAAACGCCAGAATGCGATTAAGGATAGCGGTAATTTGTTACCGGGGCACGGTGGAATGCTGGACAGGGTAGACAGTTTATCCGCTGCGGCACCTTTTTACGTTATTGGCTTATCACTACTGGGATTTTTAACATGATCGGTGTAACGATTTTAGGTGCAACCGGATCAATCGGTACCAGTACGCTTGATGTATTAAGCCGAAATAAAAATAAATTTAAAGTGATCGCTTTAACGGCTAACTTGAATATTGAAAAACTCTATGACCAATGTAAAGAGTTTAAACCTTTGTATGCGGTGGTGGTTAATGCTGAGGCTGCTGAGAAATTAAAAAATAAATTAAGTACAGTATTACCTGGTACTCAGGTTTTATCCGGTGTGGAAAGTCTGGACTATGTAGCCAACTTAAACGAAACAGATTATGTTGTTGCCGCTATTGTGGGAGCGGCCGGACTGTCTTCATCGTTGGCGGCTGCAAAAGCGGGTAAACGTATTTTATTGGCAAATAAAGAAACGTTGGTGATGAGTGGCCAGTTGTTTATGGATGAAGTTGCTAAAAATAAGGCAACACTGCTACCTGTTGATAGTGAACATAATGCAATTTATCAATGCTTGCAAAGTTTTAATGGCAGTCAGGGATTATCGGCCGAAGTTCGCAAAATATATTTAACGGCATCAGGTGGGCCTTTTCGAAAAACGGATTTAAAATTACTGGATTCTGTTACCCCGGACCAAGCCTGCGCACATCCTAACTGGTCGATGGGACGAAAAATTTCGGTGGATTCTGCGACCATGATGAATAAAGGTCTGGAATTAATCGAGGCTTGCTGGTTATTTACAGCGAGTGTTGATGACGTACAAATTGCGATTCACCCGCAAAGCATTATACATTCTATGGTAGAGTTTATTGATGGCTCAGTTATGGCTCAACTGGGGCAACCGGATATGCGTACTCCGATTGCTTACGCATTAGCTTGGCCTGAACGAATTGAATCTGGCGTACAAAATCTGGATCTTTTTTCAATGTCTGCTCTGGAATTTGAAAAACCGGATCATGCCCGTTTCCCTTGTATAAAATTGGCAGAAAATGCCATGCGCGAAGGTGGTATTATGCCTGCGGTATTAAATGCAGCTAACGAAATTGCAGTACAATCATTTCTGGATAATGAAATTGCTTTTATGGCAATTTCTGACGTAGTGAACAATGTTCTGGAACAAACGGCCTATCAGGATGTTAATGATATTGAAACGGTTATAAAAGCAGACTCGGATACGCGCGCGTTAGCGGTTGATGTTGTAAAAACAATGATGAGTAGTACAGCAGGTAAGAAAAATCATGCTTGATTTTATATATAGTCTTTTATCCTTTATTGTTGCGATTACAATTCTTGTAGCAATTCATGAGTATGGTCATTATTTGGTAGCGAGACTTTCTGGTGTAAAAATTCTTCGTTATTCACTTGGTTTTGGTAAGCCGCTATATACGCGAAAATTTGGTCGAGACAAAACCGAGTTTGTTATTGCTGCTATTCCCATGGGCGGTTATGTCAAGATGTTAGATGAACGTGAAGCCGAGGTGCCTGCTGCGGAATTGAATCGTGCCTTTAATCGTCAGCCTGTTGCAAAGCGTTTTGCGATTGTTTTTGCAGGGCCTTTATTTAATTTTATTTTTGCAGTTTTTGCATATTGGCTAATGTTTGTGAATGGTACACCGGGTATTGTTCCCGTGGTTGGCGAAATTATAAAAGACGGTCCGGCTGCTGTTGCAGGTATGCAAAGTGGTGATACCATTATGAGCGTTAATGATGTTGAAACGCCTATCTGGGACGTTGTGCTGAATGAGTTTGTACCGGTTATTATTGATAAGTCGACGGCAAATGTGGTTGTAAAGTCAGAGTCTGGCGTTAGCAGCGTACTACATTTTAATTTTTCTTCTAGTAAGGCCGATCTGGAGTCTGGAGACATTTTAAATATTTTAGGATTTAAACCTTGGCATCCTGTTGCGACCGCTAAAGTAGGTGGGGTAGTTTCCGGTTTTCCTGCGGAAAAAGCCGGTTTGCAAAAAGGCGATCTTATCTTAAAGGTTAATGATGTTAAAGTTTCGACATGGGTTGAGATGGCGAAACAAGTTTCTGCTTATCCAGATGAAATAATTGAGTTGACGGTAGAGTCTGATGGTAAAGTAAAACAAATTCCGGTTAAAACCCAGAAAGATACACGCAATGGTAAGGTCATTGGTATTATCGGTATCAGCAATGCCGCAGTTTATCCTGATAATATGAAGAAAAATTATCAATATTCCGTTGTTCAAAGTATTTCGAAAGCGATTTCGACTACTTGGACTTCAACAGGGAGAACATTGTCCTTTTTATATAAGATGGCAATCGGTGAAGTTTCGCTTAGGAATATAAGTGGTCCCATTACCATTGCTAAATATGCCGGTCTATCTGCGGATGCGGGTTTAAGTAAATTTTTGGGTTTTCTTGCGATTGTCAGTATTAGTCTGGGTGTTCTAAATTTGTTACCTGTTCCTGTGTTGGATGGTGGGCATTTATTTTATTATTTAATTGAAATAGTAAAGGGGAGTCCGGTTACTGCCTCATTTGAAGCAATCGGGCAGCAAATTGGAATAGCATTACTTTTAATGTTAATGAGTTTGGCATTTTATAATGACATACTGCGGTTGTTTGGGTAGTCAGGTAAAGTTTTTAAAGGTTGTAATTGAAAAATGCGTAGATTATTAGTTCCATTTTTATCGTTATGTGCTGCAAGAGCGTATGCTTTTGAGCCATTTGTTGTGCAAGATATTAAGCTTGAAGGTCTTCAACGTATTTCTATTGGTACAGTTTTTAATTATCTACCTATTAAAGTAGGTGAGACAATAAATGAAGATTTAACATCTGAAGCGATTAAAAAATTATTTAAAACTGGTTTTTTCAAAGATGTGAAGATGGAACGAGAAAATAATGTTCTCGTTGTTTTTGTTGCTGAACGGCCTGCTATTGCAAAAGTAACCATTACCGGTAATTCTGCATTACCCACAGAACAATTAGAAGAAGCCTTAAAACAAATTGGTTTAAAAGTTGGCCATGTACTAGACCGGGCTGTTGTTACAATTATTGAACAGGAATTGCAACGTCAATATTATAGCTTAGGTAAGTATGCGGTAAAAATTGAAACAACAATAACACCGTTAGAACGTAATCGGGTTAATGTAGAAGTAAAAATAGCTGAAGGTGAATCAGCTAATATTTATGCCTTTAATATTGTTGGTAATAATGTTTTTACCAATAAAAAATTATCAAACCTTATGGAGTTAGGTGGGACTGGTGTTTTTGGCGGGCGCAAGGAATATTCTAAGCAGTTATTTGCAGCAGATTTAGAAACATTAAAATCTTATTATCAAGATCGCGGGTATATAAATTTTAGAATTAATTCGACTCAAGTTTCGTTAACACCAGATAAACAGGATGTTTATATTACGGTTAACGTTACGGAAGGTGATAAATATAAAATTAACAAGATATCACTATCGGGTAATCTGATTGTTCCCGAAGCTGAATTAAGAAAATTAATTACTTTTAAGAAAGGTGATATTTTTTCACGAAAATCGGCAAGTTTAAGTCGTACCAATATTAATGATCGTCTTTCTGAAAATGGTTATGCTTTTGCTAATATCAACCTATCACCAAAGGTTGATGAAAAAAATAAAACGGTTGACCTTACTTTCTTTATTGATCCGGGACGACGTGTTTATGTGAACCGGATAAATATTTACGGTAATATTAAAACAAAAGATGAAGTGATTCGGCGTGAAATTCGCCAAATGGAAGCCGATTGGATGTCGGCGAAAAGTATTGCGCAATCCAAGAAGCGTTTAAACCGACTGGGCTTTTTTGACGAAGTTACGGTAGAAACACCGGCGGTAGAAAACACCAATGATCAGGTTGATGTTAATTATACAGTGAGTGAGCGTTCGACCGGGAGCTTATCGGCTGGTTTAGGTTATAACGATACACAAGGTGCAATTGTTAATTTCTCGATATCACAAAATAACTTTGTGGGAACAGGGAATCGAGTGACTGTTAGTATTAATAACAGTAGCGTTGTTCAAAATAATAATATAAGTTATACCAATCCCTATTATACTCAAGATGGTATAAGTCGCGGTTTTAATATTTATAAACGCAAGTTCTCGGCTCAAGCCGCTTCTATTAGTAATTACACAACCAATAGTTACGGTGTGGGGGTTAGCTATGGCATCCCAATGAGTGAGTCCGACTCAGTAGGGTTGGGATTTTCTTTTGATAATACCGAAATTATTACGGGAACCAATACCAACAGTGCGATGTTAAATTTTGTCACAGCCAATGGTAACGTGTATGGTAACTATAAAGCACGATTATCATGGGCTCATGATACACGTAATAAAGCAATTTTTGCTGATAGGGGTAGCCTGGCTTCTGCGGGGGTTGACGTTACATTGCCGGGCAGCGATTTAGAGTATTATAAGCTTAGTTTGCGTTATTTACAGTACTTCCCGATTGCAGATGATGTTACATTATTATTTAATACTAATTTAGGTTATGGCAAGTCGTATAGTGGAACGACGACACTTCCTCCCTATGAGAATTATTATGCAGGTGGAAGTCGCTCTGTTCGTGGTTATAACTCAAATCGACTAGGCCCGCGCGATCCCGTTACTAATAATCCATTAGGCGGTAATAAGCGTATTGTTACTAATTTGGAGCTATTATTGCCTAATCCTTTGGCTGAAAACAGTAAATCGATTCGTTTTAGCGTCTTTTTAGACGCGGGTAACGTTTTTAGTGAGGAACAGAATATAAATCTGGGTGATTTGCGTACGGCGTTGGGTGCGGCAATTATTTGGATAACCCCGGTGGGTATTATGCGTTTTAGTTGGGCTAATACCTTGAATGATAAACCCGGAGATGATACAAAGTCCTTTCAGTTCACATTGGGATCGACATTTTAACGAGGTTGCAGTTTGCGTAATTTAACGATAATAATAAGTAGTTTAGCCTGTTTGTTGCTGGCATCGGTTGCCTATGCAGAAAAACTTGAAGGGGTTAAATTAGGCGTAGTTAATATAGCCTATATTCTGAAACATGCGCCACAGGCTGAGGCGGCAAGAAAAAAACTGGAAACGGAATTTGCACCACGTGAAACTAAAATTGTTTCAATGGAAAAAAAATTAAGAACCCAAAGTGAAAAGCTGTCTAAAGACGGTGCCATTATGAGTCCAGCAGGACGTAAACAGTTAGAACGTAAAATTTTAAATTTAAAGCGTGATGTTAAACGTGCAAAAGATGAATTTACCGAAGATTTAAACATACGCAGGAATGAAGCACTCAACAAGCTTCAAAAAGTAGTGAATAGCGCAGTTGAATCGCTTGCTGAAGAAGAACATTTTGATGTTATCTTTGGGGATAATGTGATGTATGCAAATAAGCGCTCGAATATCACAAAAAAAGTGTTAGCGAAATTAGCAAAAAGTATTAAAAAGATAAAACGAAAATAATATTCATTAAGTAAGTAGGGTACATCACACGTGGAATTTACGCTAGAAGAACTGGCGAGACAGGTTGGCGGTGAAGTGAGTGGTGAATCTTCAACAGTAATCAACGGTGTTGCAACAATAAAAACGGCAGGTCGTGGTCAAATTACATTTCTTGCAGCGAAATCGTTTCGTAAGTTTTTGAGTAGTACACAAGCGGATGCGGTTATTTTACAAAAAAATGATTTAACGTTATGCCAAACAAATGCCATTGTCGTTGACAATCCACTATTGGCTTATGCTCAAATTGCCTCCTTGCTAAACCCACGCCCAGAACCTCAATTTTTTATTCACTCAACTGCGGTTGTTCATCCAAATGCGGTACTCGATAAGTTTGTATCAATCGGGCCTTACACGGTGATTGAAGACGGTGTAAAAATTAATGCGGGTTGTCAAATCGGTAGCCATTGTTTTATTGGTGAACATGTTGTTTTAGGTAAAGATGTTCAATTGCATAATAATGTCTCTATTCAACGTCGTTGCGATGTTGGCGACAGAACAATTGTTCATCCCGGTGCAGTGATAGGAGCAGACGGGTTTGGCAATGCCAATCATCATGGACAATGGGTTAAAATTCCACAATTGGGTGCGGTGACGATTGGTTCAGATGTTGAGATAGGCTCCAATACCACAGTCGATTGTGGTGCGATTGAAAATACAATTATTGGCAATGGGGTTCGATTAGATAATTTAATCCAGATTGCTCATAATGTTGAAATAGGTGATCATACTGCGATTGCCTCAATGACAGCGGTTGCAGGTAGCACAATCATTGGCCAATATTGTATGATAGGGGGTACAGTCGCTATTTCAGGGCATTTATCCATTGCTGATCGCGTGACATTAACGGGTAGAACGACAGTATTACAGTCAATTAAAGAATCTGGTGTGTATTCTTCGTGTGCGCCATTAGTTGAAAATAGTAAGTGGCACAAGAATTACATACAAATGAAAAAAATAGATGAATTGGCCAAGCGTGTTAAAGATTTAGAAAAACTTGATCAATAGTTTAAAGATAACAAGGGGCAGCAGGTTGGAACAACTTGATATTTACGAAATTTTACAACATTTACCACATCGGTATCCATTTCTATTAATTGATCGGGTTACTGAGTGTATTCCCGGTGAAACCTTAATTGGTTATAAAAATGTTTCTTATAACGAACCTTATTTTACTGGGCACTTCCCACAACGCCCAGTGATGCCGGGCGTGCTAATATTAGAAGCACTGGCACAGGCAACGGGAATTTTGGCATTCCGTACACTGGGTAGAGTACCTGACGAAAATTCATTGTATTATTTTGTGGGTGTGGATAAAGCACGATTTAAACGTCCGGTTGAACCAGGTGATCAGTTACAGTTAAGCGTTAAATTTATAAAAGAAAAGCGCGGTATATGGAAATTTGAAGGTGTTGCAACTGTTGAGGGTGATGTCGTTTGTTCGGCTGATTTAATGTGTGCTGAACGAGAAGTTGGATGACCATTGATTCAACGGCTCGTATTGATTCGAAAGCGAACATAGATTCAGACGTAACGATTGGTGCGTACACGGTCATTGGGGCTGGCGTTAGCATCGAGTCAGGTTCAAAAATTGGCCCACATGTCGTTATTAACGGCCCAACACATATCGGAAAAAATAATACTATTTTCCAGTTTGCTTCTGTTGGCGAAGTGCCACAGGATAAAAAATTTCACGGTGAAGAATCCAAACTTGTTATTGGTGATGGTAATACGATCCGTGAATTTGTAACCATTAACCGTGGCACTGGCGAAGGTGGCGGTGTAACCAATATTGGTAATGATAATTGGTTAATGGCTTATATACACATCGCTCATGATTGTCAGGTTGGGAATAATACTATTTTTTCGAATGGTGCATCGTTAGCGGGCCATGCCATCGTGGATGATCATGCAATCCTGGGTGGCTTTACGTTAGTACATCAATTCTGTCACATTGGAGAATATGCTTTCTGTGGTATGGGCAGCGCCATTAGTAAAGACGTACCGCCTTATATTATGATCAATGGTAATCCTGCTCATCCACACGGGATAAATTCAGAAGGTTTAAAGCGTTGCGATTTTAGTAAAGATGCAATCAAAGCCATTAAAGAAGCGTATAAAATTATTTACCGTTTGGGTTTAACAGTTGATGCGGCAAAAGAAAAACTAATTAAACTGGCTGAATCTCAAGATGCGGTTATGCCATTGATCCAGTTTATTGATAAATCTCAACGTGGCATTGTTCGTTAAACACTACTGCTCCAGCATTTCTAAAGTTAAATCACTAATACTAATATCAACAGGTGCTTCGATTAACAGTTGGTGAATTAAGCCCAGTTCTTCTCTTGCTTTTTTATTCTTATTTTTATTATTCAATAATTCTGAAAGTGCATATACCATCTTTTTGGGGTTGGCATCTTGTTGTATAAATTCGTCGGCAATTAATTTGTTGGCAACAATATTACATAAACCAAGATAGGGTATTTTTATCATTCGTTTTACAATTAGGTAGGTTAACCAGGACACTTTATTAATAATAATCAGTGGTGTACCGATTAAAGCAATTTCCAGAGTCACTGTACCAGAAACTGTCACTATCGCATCACAGGCATTCATCACATTAAAGGCATCGTCTTTTATAATATGAATATTAAGCGTACTCTTGGATAAAAATGGTGCCAAGTCCTGTTCAGTGAGTGTGGATGCCAGTGGTAATAAGAATTCAAGTTGTGGGTTTTGTTGCTTTAAAATTTCTGCTGTCTTTAAAATAATGGGTAACAGTCTTTTTATTTCACTTTTCCGGCTGCCGGGAAATAAGCCAAGTACCGGATGTGAGAGTGGGATATTGTTTGCTTCCAGAAATGGATCCCGCTCACAAGTCGCTTTAACGTCATGGCTTAGTGGGTGGCCAACATATTTTGCGGGTACATTATGTTTTAGATAAAATTCTTTTTCAAAATTAAAGATAACCGCCATAGTGTCAACACAGTTTCTTATTTTATTAACGCGCCCCTGTCGCCATGCCCATACTTGTGGGCTAATATAAAAAAGAACTTTAATACCCATGCTCTTTGCATATTCGGCCAGTTTAAGATTGAACTCGGCGTAATCAATTAATAGCAATAAATCAGGGGGTGAAGATTTTAATTGTTGCTTTAACTTATCCAGTGCAGCAAAGATAACTTTACGATGGGCGATCACTTCCCATAAACCAACCACCGCCAGTTCGGCTGCATCAATATGAATATTGACACCGGCCTCACGCATATTGCGACCGCCGACACCATAAAACGTTACGTCAGGATTTTTTTTGTGAACCGCAGTAACGAGTCGCCCTCCGTGCGCATCGCCAGAGGCTTCACCTGCAACAATAAGAACGGATTTCATTAAAACTAAAAAACGCTGTTAATTGTATCAATAATTGTTTGTTGCGTATTTTCAGGCATTTCCGGATAAACAGGAAAGGACAAACATTGCGCACAAACCGATTCGGTAACCGGCAACTGAACGTCTTTACAGTCTTCTTTAAACACATCCTGTTTGTGTAATGGAATAGGGTAGTAAACGGCCGAGGCAATGTCTTTTGTCGATAAAGCAGCTTGAATGGCATCGCGGTTATCAGTTAACACGGTATATTGATGGTAAACATGGTTACCAATATTATCTTCAAACGGAGTTTGTATCGACTCGTGTAATTTAGTTGAGTAGTTTTGTGCAACGCGGTAGCGGCCGGCATTGAAAGTATCAATGTGTTTTAACTTAATTCTTAATATGGTGGCTTGCAATTCATCTAGTCGGCTATTAAAACCAATCACATGATGATGATAGCGTTCAAAACTACCATGATTACGTAAGGCAATAAGTTGGGTGTGTATTTCGTCACTGTTGGTGGTAACTAGTCCACCATCACCGTAACAGCCCAGATTTTTACTAGGGAAAAAACTATGGCAACCGGCTTCGGCAAACGAGCCTGTTGTGGTTTTATCTATTTTAGCACCAAAGGATTGTGCACAATCTTCTATTACTTTTAATTTATATTTGTTAGCAATGTCCATAATGGTTGGCATATCGGCGGGTTGGCCAAAGATATGTACCGGGATAATTGCTTTTGTCTTAGGTGTGATAGCCGCTTCAATTAAAGCCGGGTCGATATTAAAAGTTTTAGGATCAATATCAACAAATACTGGCTTCGCACCCACATAACAAATGGCTTCGGCTGTGGCGATAAAAGTAAAGGCGCTGGTAATGACTTCGTCACCGGCTTTAATACCGGCAGCAACCAATGCGAGGTGTAAAGCGTCTGTACCAGAAGCACAACCAACAGCATATTTTACACCTAAATATTCGGCGGACTCTTTTTCAAAGTTTTGCACGTTAGGGCCAAGTATATATTGTGCATTGGCAACGGCATTGAGTACTTCGGCATCAATTTCTTCTTTTAAAGAAGCATATTGCGTTTTTAAATCGACCATTGGGATCATAGTGTAAACCTTCGAGTTTTATCGTAACTGTAAATAATTTAGGTCATTGCGAGCGATAGCGCGGCAATCTTTTTTATACGGGGCATACTCTAGCAAGATTGCCGCGCTTAATCTTAACCTAACAAAGCCGTTATTTTATTCGCGGTGTCTAAAGCCCGCAAGCCATCTTCGCCGGAAACAACGGGCACACTGTTAGTCTGAATCGTATTAATAAAGGATTCAATTTCGGCAAGCAGTGCATCACCCTGCTCAAAACTTTGCGTATTCGATTCAATATCGGCAACGCCTGGAAACATTTCTTTATCTTTACTTTTTTCGTACGTCGTTAGTATTTTGTTCTGAAAGTCTAAATTAATGTAAGTGTCTTCCTGAACAATACGCATTTTGCGTTCACTTTTTAAACTGGCACGACTGGCGGTCACATTGGCAACACAGCCATTTTCAAATTCAAGCCGTGCATTGGCGATATCAATGTCGTTCGATAAGGCTTTAACCCCATTGGCGGAAATGGACGTCACTTTTGAATGCACAATATCCAGAATGATATCAATATCGTGGATCATTAAATCTAGAATTACACTCACATCGGCACCGCGCGGGTTATAAGGTGCGACCCGATGTGATTCAATAAACAGCGGTGTGGTTAATATTTCATTGAGTGC
Organism: uncultured Thioalkalispiraceae bacterium; assembly: GCA_964472525.1. Lineage (GTDB taxonomy): Bacteria > Pseudomonadota > Gammaproteobacteria > UBA6429 > Thiohalophilaceae > SZUA-37. Next base: position 41,458 of record CAYYLL010000001.1, read on the forward strand.
AAGCATGGCCGGGTTAAATCTTTCTAAATGTCCAACCTGTAAAATACGTTTATTGGCTTTGGCAATATCCACTAGCTGTTGGGCTTGCTCTAATGTGGAAGTAATCGGTTTTTCAACTAAAACATCGCCGCCGTTCTCTAAAAATTCTTTGGCAACATCAAAATGTAACCGGGTGGGCACCACAATGCTCACGGCATCGACTTTTCCAAGTAGCGATTTATAATTGGTGGTGTAGTCGCATTCCAAATCTTCGGCTATCAGTTTTGCGTTATCTTCATTGTTGTCACAGACTGCGATCAGGTTGCTGTGTTTAAGCGCATGGTATTTTTGTGCGTGAAATTTACCAAGGTAGCCGACACCAATCACAGCCGTTTTGAGAGTTTTCATATTGTGACGATCTTTAATGTTGGGTGATAAGATAAGACATTCATGATATTGTAACCTAATGAAAAGATAAGGGATATTACTGGAGCCATGATTAGCCCATGAATAACAAAGAAAGTCGGGATTTTAACATTAATCAGCATCAAGTGGCAGGTGTGGATGAAGTGGGGCGGGGGCCACTAGCCGGGCCAGTAGTCGCCGCAGCGGTGATTCTAGATCCCAATAATCGTATTGAAGGCTTAATGGATTCGAAGAAATTAACCGAGAAAAAGCGTGAAATTCTGGCCATAGAAATTAAGCAAAAAGCCCTGTCTTGGGCGCTGGGTCGTGCCGAAGTTGAAGAAATTGATCAGATTAATATCTTGCAGGCAAGTTTAGTCGCCATGTCGCGGGCGGTTGCAGGGCTATCCGTAGCACCGCAGCAGGTATTGGTGGACGGCAATAAATGCCCTAATGTGCCTTATCCGGTCGAAGCGATTGTTAAGGGTGATTCTTTGGTTGAGGCTATCAGTGCTGCTTCCATTATTGCCAAAGTGGCGCGCGACACGGAAATGGTACAGCTTGATGCCGAATATCCGGGCTATGGGTTGGCTAAGCATAAGGGTTACCCGACAGCCATGCACCGTCAAGCTTTACTTGACCTTGGAGTGACCATTATTCATCGACGCTCCTACAAACCGGTGCGTGATGCTCTGAATCTAATGGGGTAGTTATTCCTCTAATTTATCCATTCTTCTGTTTCGGTTCGAGACATAATCCAGTAAGCTCAATAATGCAGTAAAACAAGCATTTTGCTGTATTTTAATATAATAGTCAGCATTAATAATAAATGCTAACTTAATGATAACTAAGTATTTTACCTCTAATTTATAGTGTAATGTCTAAACAGTTCGTTCATTTAAATGTGCATAGCGAATATTCCCTTTCGTGTGGAATGGTGCGGATAAAACCGCTTGCAGCCATCACTGCCGAAATGGAAATGCCGGCTGTGGCCATTACCGATCAGTCTAATTTGTTTGCGATGGTCAAGTTTTACCGTGCGATGATGGCGGCCGGTGTAAAGCCCATTATTGGTGTGGATGCTTGGATAGAAGAGAGCGAACTTAATGTTGGCTATAGCAAACTTATCTTGTTATGCCGTAATCAGTTGGGCTATAAAAACCTGACCAAGCTTATTTCCTTATCGTACCAGCAAGGGCAAATTCGTAACCGACCGATTATTAAACGCGAATGGTTGCAGCAGTATGCCGAAGGCTTGATTGTATTATCAGGTGGCAAAGACGGGGATATTGGTCAGGCAATCTTGGCAAACCGAATGGATCTGGCCGAACAATGTATCCAATATTATCAAACCTTATTTGTAGATAACTTTTATCTAGAGTTACAACGAACCAACCGAGCAGGCGAAGAAGAGTATTTACACGCGGCTATTAATTTAGCAATAAAATTTGACTTGCCGGTGGTGGCAACCAATTCAGTTCATTTTTTGAATAAGGAAGACTTTGAACCACATGAAGCACGTGTGTGTATTTCGGACGGGCGTGTGCTAGATGACCCTCGTCGGCCTAAAGATTACACCGAACAACAATACTTTCGCTCTGCGGATGAAATGATCGAATTATTTTCCGACTTACCCGAAGCGATTGAAAATACGGTTGAGATAGCCAAACGTTGTAATGTTGAATTTATTTTTGGTAAAAACTACTTACCTGATTACCCTGTGCCCGAGGGAATGACCATCGACGATTTTTTAATTGAGGAATCAAGAAAAGGGCTCGATAAACGTTTGCAAAAGATTCTGCCTGCCGGTGGTGATGTTGCCATCGAGACTGAGTACAAGGAACGTTTGCAAATTGAACTCGATGTCATTATCAAAATGGGTTTCCCCGGTTACTTTTTAATTGTGGCCGACTTTATTCGTTGGTCAAAAGAGCAGGGTATTCCTGTTGGCCCAGGGCGGGGTTCTGGTGCGGGTTCCATTGTGGCCTACGCGCTTACCATCACCGATCTGGATCCGATCAAATATGAATTACTGTTTGAACGTTTCTTAAATCCTGAACGGGTATCCATGCCCGATTTCGATATCGACTTTTGTATGGAAGGTCGCGATCGGGTGATTGATTATGTTGCCCAACATTATGGTCGCGACAAAGTGTCGCAAATTATTACCTATGGTTCGATGGCCGCCAAAGCGGTTATTCGTGATGTGGGGCGGGTAATGGGCCACCCCTATGGTTTTGTCGATCGCATTGCCAAACTTATTCCTTTTGAAATTGGTATCACCTTGGATAAAGCAATGGCACAGGAAGAAGCCTTGCAAGAGTTGTACGATCAGGATGAACAGGTTTCCACTTTAATCGACATGGCAAAATCGTTAGAAGGTATTTCACGCAACGCCGGTAAACATGCCGGTGGTGTGGTGATTGCTCCAACCACCTTAACCGACTTCACTCCGTTGTATTGTGAACAAGGTAGCCAGAGTGTGGTCACGCAATTTGATAAAGATGACGTGGAAGCAATTGGTTTAGTCAAGTTCGACTTTTTAGGCTTACGTACCTTAACCATTATCAATTGGGCGGTACTTGCCACCAATGCTTATAACAAAGTACATCATTTAGAACCGATCGAAATAGAATCCATTCCATTAGATTGTAAAAAAACATTTGAATTATTAAAGGCTGCTGAAACCACCGCTGTATTCCAGTTGGAATCACGCGGCATGAAAGATTTAATCAAACGTTTACAGCCAGATAACTTTGAAGACATTATTGCACTGGTGGCTTTGTTCCGTCCCGGCCCATTACAGTCGGGCATGGTGGATGATTTTATTAATCGTAAACACGGTCGCGCTAAAGTGGTTTACCCGCACCCGGATCTGGAACCCATCCTGAGTCCAACTTACGGCGTTATTCTTTATCAGGAACAGGTAATGCAAATTGCACAAGTGCTTGCCGGTTACAGTTTGGGTGGTGCCGATTTATTACGTCGCGCAATGGGTAAGAAAAAAGCCGAAGAAATGGAAAAGCAACGCGTCACCTTTACCGAAGGTGCTGTTGCAAGAGGCGTTGAAGAAAAAACCGCAACCTATATTTTTGACTTAATGGAAAAATTTGCCGGTTATGGTTTTAATAAATCGCACTCAGCCGCTTATGCGTTAGTGTCTTATCAAACAGCATGGTTAAAAACGCATTATCCTGCCGCCTTTATGGCGGCGGTACTCTCTGCCGATATGGATAACACCGATAAAGTGGTAACACTTATTGATGAATGTTTAACAATGAACCTAACGGTTAACCCACCGAATGTAAATGAATGCAAGTTTTCATTTTCGGCTTCGGATGAAACAACTATTATTTACGGTTTAGGTGCTATTAAAGGTGTGGGTGAAGCCGCGATAGACGATGTAATCGAAGCAAGGCAGGAAAAAGGTGAATATAAAAACCTGTTTGATTTTTGTCAACGTATCGATGGTAAAAAAGTCAATAGACGAACACTGGATGCATTAATTATGGCCGGTGCGCTAGATGTATTCAAACAAAATAGAGCGACCTTACTTGCTAGCTTACCCAAAGCACTTAAAATTGCAGTGCAACATAGTTCAAACATTGCGGCAGGGCAAAACGATATGTTTGGCGTGAGTCAAGTTGTTGCCTCAGACAATAATCAGGAAGAAACTCAATACGAAATACAAAAAGACTGGGGCGATCATCAGCGTCTTGCCTGTGAAAAACAAACCCTTGGTTTATATTTAACCGGCCATCCGATTGAGCAATATCTACCTGAATTGGCAGAAATTGTTACCGATAAAATAATAAACTTAAGGCCTGCTAAAAAAACCGTAATTGCTGCCGGTTTAATTATTGGTCTGCGAGTCATTAATACCCGCCGTGGTAAAATGGCCATCCTTACCATTGATGATCGTAGCGCACGTATTGAAGTCGTTATGTTTAGCGAAGGCTTTGAAAAATTTAACCACCTACTTTCTAAAGATAAAGTAGTGATTATTGAAGGTGAAGTCAGTGTAGATGATTACAGTGGCGGAATTCGAATGAGTTGCAATAATTTATACAGTATTGACCAGGCAAGAGAACATTTTGCTAAACATATTTGTATCAATTTGGAAAAAACACAACTCAAAAATGGTTATATTAATGATTTGAAAAATATCTTACAACCGTTCCAGCAAGGGGGGTGTGAAATAGTGATCAGTTATCAGCAACCAGAAGCAACTGCAAAACTAAGTTTGGGCGAACAGTGGCGAGTACATCCTACCGATGAATTATTAAATAGATTAAAAGATTTAAATGGTGATGAGAAGGTTAAGGTTGTTTACGATTTGTAATTAAGAATAGAAATAAATCAGAAACCATTTTTATGTTGGCTACTCAGCATAAGTAATTTTTTAATGAAGTCTAATATAGGTTAGTATGGAACAATTATGAAACATTAGATTGTTCTGTCTTAGTCAAATTATCACAAGTGACAGTTTGTACAATATTTGGTACTGTTATGAGGCAAAGTATAAAGATTTAGGTCGATTCTGTCCAAATCACTGTTATATTTAAAAATCAAGAAAGGGAAATACAATGAAGGTAGCATATATTTTTTCAACGCAAGGTCATTCTGTATCTTATAAATTAGGGCAAATGATATTGCCGCAATTGGAAGCCGATGCACATGGAGTCGAAGTAGTAGGAATGTTTTTCTTCGAAGATAATAATTATGTCTTAGTAAGCGGTGATCCAATCGGAGAGCGTTTAGCAAAAGTAGCGAAAGAAAAAGGTATGCTCTTAATGGGCTGCGATAAATGTTGCTATGAACGCCAAATAGATGAAAAGTTAGTAGAGGGGGCTGTCATTGGTTGTTTCCCCAATCTGTATGAGGCTCTATCAGGCAATATGCCCGATCAAATCATTACATTATAAAAAATATAATAAGGCGTTTAAACCGTTGCGTAAAAGGCGCGCAACAATTAAGCAGCATGTTAATAGAAGATGGCTAGTTATTGCGAACAATAGTAAAGTTATAATGGATACCGTTCCATTAAATAACACAAACAATCTTGTCGAATTATTTTTTTATTTAAAGTCAGCATTGCTGGCATCACTGGTTTTTTAGTTCGAATTTCATTATTACTATAATCAAATAATTCCTCACCAATATTAATGCCGTCATTATTCCATACATTAAGATGAATGGTTTGTTCTCCGTGGAGTTTACCTAGCCGTGTGCCCGTTTCAATTTCTTTAAAGTTCATATGGTCGATATTTTCATCTAAACAAATATGGCAATGTTTACCATTAAAACTAAAACTGGCTTGTTCCGGTATTTTTACAGTGGCGATGGTGTGGAATAAGTCAATATCCTGTTTTGCTATCGGGTGTTGTGGTAGTTCGGACAAATGCAGTGCGGCATCGATATATTCAAAGGCATGATCAATGGATGTACTTTGCCCGACCTGACCACATTCTACGGTAACCGAAGGGCAAATGTCTGCAAAGGCTTGTGACTGCACGCCAATCGGTCGGGTAAAATAAACGATGGTGCGGCTAAACAAGCGGGCAAGGTGGAAAAAAGTATTTTCACATTTGTTGATGCAAGCGTAATGCGGGTTTAAGCCGGTGTTATTATGGATGTCGATACTGACAAATACATGGCGTTTACGCATGCCATCTTTTATTTGTTGCATCATTATGGTTTCATTGCTGCTGGCTTGTTCGGTTCCGGGCCAAGTGCGGTTGTAATCAGGTTGGTGTTCCAGTCGGCGTAGTTCTTTTTTTGCCGCTTCTATGTTACCAATAAAAAAACTAAGACTGCGCGGCAGGCTTTGGTCTTTATATTTTAGTAATAGTTTTTGTATTGCCTGTAAGCCGGTTGTTTCATTGCCGTGTAATAAGGTGGATACAAAAACGGGTTCTTTCGCTCGACCTTCTAAATGGAAAAGTGTCGGACCATTTAAAATAGTATGTAGATGTTTAGCATCCATTTGGCAAAAATTTTCAGGTAGTTCGGTTTGTGTGGTTAGCATTTTAGAGTGGCCATGTATGTACGGGTTCAGCCGTATTTTGTCGTTGGGCATAGGCAGCGCTAAGCTGTTGCATTGTGCAGGCATGTTTTTTTAGATAGTGCCGTTGCCAGTTAGCGCCGTGTTGTTCATTGTTGACACGTTGGCGGATTATATCAAGGTAATAGTGAATATCTTCGGTGGCAATGTCCATTTGTTGTAAACCCTGTTCTGCATTGGGGAGTAGTTGTGTTGTTAATAAATGCTTTATCTTTCCCGAGTAACCATCTAACCATTTGATATTTGCTTGTAGGCTTGATTTTGCTGCATTATAAAAATTATCTTTTGCGGTGCTAAAGGGAATTTCGTGTTCAGGTGGTGACGCTAATTGTGTTAAATAATTCGCTAAGCCATAATAAAAAGCGGCATTGGCAATATTATCCACAATGGTTGGGCCTGCCGGAATCACCCGATGCTCGATTCGTACATGAGGCTGGTGGGTGACTTCGTCAAATCCAATTAACGGACGGTTCCATCGCCAGATAGTCCCATTGTGTAAACGTAAATATTTAAGTTGGTGGATTGCTTCTTTATAACTTGTTGGTAGTAAAACAGGGTAGTGTTCGATGTTTTCCTGAAAAACTGACATCAGTGATTGTTTGGCATAGTCGGAACCAAAGCTTACCCGCTTAGTAGGGCCAAAGGCCGCATCGTTAAAACCACCCACCTCAACGGCTTGTTCAAATAAGGGAATGCGTGTTTCATCCCAAAGATCTTTGCCAAATAAAAAAGGTGAGTTGGCCGAAATGGCAACGGTGGCCGCCGATGCCAGCATGCTGGCATTATAGGCACGTACGGATTGTTTAATGGGAACTTGCCAGTGTAATTGAAAGGAAGTGGTGGCTGATTCCAGCATCACATCATGGTGTTGAGTTTTTAAATGTTCACGGCCAACAATATCCAGTTGTAATGGTTTACCTTTACGTTGTGCCAGTACTTGCTTGTTGAGTGCATAGTACCTTTTCATGTTAGACATATTTTTAAGTACGAGTTGTGAGTCGGTTACACTGGGTAAGATACCAATCATAATAAGTGATGCATCAAAGCTTGCTGCAACGTCGGTACAATGCTGCCAGCTTTTTTCAAGTGAGGTGTGGAGACGTGATAAGGCATGGCCGTGTAAGTCTTCGGGTTTACCGTTTAATTCAATATTAAAGCGTGACAGTTCAGGTGACATTAAATGGCTATTTAACTTTTTTAAGAAGCTGTCATTTAACGGGGTGGGGTTGGCGTTTTTATCTACGATCCAGACTTCGAGTTCAAAGCCTACTTTTGTGCCTTGAGAAGACAGTTGTCCATTTGCAAACCAGTCTGCTAATAACTGATTTTCCTGTTGCAGATGTTGCTGAAAGTTTGCAAAATCCTCTGCTGAAAAATGCACAGCATCTATTTCTTCACCCATCACGGTCGTTTCGTGGCTTCTTTGCTTTAAGTCTAGCTGTCTTTTGTTATTTTTCTATTCCTGATTTGGGGGATGTTGGGTATTGTTATCGGCGTAAAAAAGCGTTATTTTGTTTGATATTCGACCCAAATAGCAAAAGTACTATATAATAGTAACTATTCTAGGATAATTTAAAAAGTAATTAAAAATCATGAACTTAAACTTTCTCGACTTTGAACAACCGATTGCTGAACTTGAAGCTAAAATTGAAGAGCTTCGCTATGTTGGCTCTGATAATGAAATTAATATTGCCGAAGAAATTACCCGTCTTCAGGGTAAAAGCCGTGAATTAACCGAGTCTATTTTTACGAATTTAAAAGCGGCGCAAATTTCACAATTATCGCGCCATCCGCAACGGCCTTATCTTTTAGATTATATTGAACGCATTTTTACCGATTTTGAAGAACTACATGGTGACCGCGCTTTTAAAGACGATTATGCTATTGTGGGCGGCATTGCTCGACTTGAAAACACGCCAGTGATGATTATTGGCCAACAAAAAGGCCGTGATACAAAAGAAAAAGTAAAGCGCAATTTTGGTATGCCACGTCCTGAAGGCTATCGAAAAGCATTACGTTTAATGAAAATGGCCGAGCAGTTTAAATTACCGGTGTTAACCTTTATTGATACGCCCGGCGCCTATCCCGGGATTGGTGCAGAAGAACGCAATCAGAGTGAAGCAATTGCACGCAACTTGTTAGAAATGTCAGAACTCAAGACCCCCATCATTAGTACGGTGATTGGTGAAGGCGGTTCGGGTGGTGCGCTCGCCATTGGTGTTGCCGACAGAACCTTAATGTTGCAATACAGTACCTACTCGGTGATTTCCCCTGAAGGCTGTGCCACTATTTTATGGAAAAGTGCAGACAAAGCCAGTGAAGCCGCTGAAGCCATGGGTTTAACAGCCGAACGTCTTAAAGAACTTGATTTAATCGATGGCATTGTTGAAGAACCACTAGGTGGTGCGCATCGTGATCACGATACGGTTGCACAATCGCTTAAACATGCTTTAGTTGAACAACTCGCTTATTTAAAAACAATTCCTTTGGACAAGCTGTTAGAAGATCGTTATCAACATTTAATGGCGATTGGTAATTTTGAAGAAAAAAGTGCTTAATGCTCACAGTCGAATCGTTCTGGCGCGACTTATCTAAACTTCATTCACCTTATAAACAAGCAGAGGCACACTATCTGCTTGCTTATAGTGGTGGGCTTGACTCCCATGTTTTACTACATCTACTTGCCGAGTTAAAAGATCGTCAGCATATTAACAACCTCGGTGTTGTGCATATTAACCACCAATTACATGCGGACTCCTCACAATGGGCTGCTCATTGTGTGCAGCAATGTCAGCAATATCAGTTGTTGTGTGAGGTGATCAATATTGTTGTTGATAAAAATACCGGCTTTGGCTTAGAAGCCGCTGCGCGACAAGCGCGGTATGCGGCATTTAAAACACGGCTAACCGAACAAACATTTTTGTTAACCGCACAACATGCCGATGATCAGATTGAAACATTCTTGTTGCAAAGTTTACGTGGTGGTGGTGTAAAAGGTTTGGCGGCTATGCCAGCAGTTAAACCTTTTGCTAAAGGTTATTTAAGTCGGCCTTTGTTATCGGTAACCCAACAGGATATTATTGATTATGCTGAACAAAATAACTTAAATTGGGTAGACGATCCATCTAATACCAATACAAAGTTTGATCGTAATTATTTACGGAAATATATTACCCCTGTTTTAAAACAACGTTGGCCTGCTATCCATAAAACCATTGCAAGGGTTACTCAACATCAGGCTGAAAATAAAGAATTAATTGCTGAGCTGGCACAAATGGATTTGCAACAGCTTGAGACCGATGCTAACCATATTTCAATTTTGCATTTACGTGCTCTTTCGCTGCATCGGCAAAAAAATGTTTTACGTTACTGGTTACACAATGTAAATAAATTAAGCATGCCCGATGCTACACATTTAATGCGAATTTTAAATGAAGTACTGAATGCGGCAGAAGACAGTCAGCCCTGTGTGAGTTGGGATAATGCCATTGTACGGCGCTATAAAGGTAAGCTTTATGCCGACAAGGTTCATATGGATAATTCATTCCAGACTGAAAGTTTAATCTGGGCAGCGGATAAAGGTTACCCTCTGGGTTCTGGACAATTAATAACAGAAAAATGCGAGGGAAAAGGCTTAAGTGTACAACAACTGCAATCTAAACACGTTACCATCCGTTTCCGACAAGGGGGAGAAACGTGTTGCCCTCAGGGGCGAGGTTCACATCGACATAAGCTAAAAAAGCTATTTCAGGAATGGGAAATACCGCCTTGGCAACGTAATACGATTCCTTTGATTTACGTTGATGACGTGTTGGCGCAGGTGGTGGGCTATTGCGTGTGTGAACCCTTTATTGCCTTGCCCGATGAACCCGGTTACCAAATTCACTTTAAATAGGTGTGAGCTTATCTGCGTTAAATCGCAATGGTGATTATTTGTGAAATATTGTGTGGCAGCCCAAATTAGAGAAAAAAATAGCCATAAATCAGCACTTTGAGGCTTTTTACGATTGCATCAAAATAAGAAAACGCGCAAAATACAATGCCAGAATAAATAAATCTTATTTTATTCGATAAATATTTTATACTGCTATTTTATTATATAAATTAATAGCTTAGCGAAAAACTCAAAATCACATGCAGACGTACCTTTGGTAGGTAGGGTGTGTTTGATTTTAATTCATTAGGAATTCTGGAATTTTATGACGAAGTACATTTTTGTAACGGGTGGTGTTGTATCTTCTCTTGGGAAGGGGATTGTGGCTGCCTCGCTTGCGGCTATTTTGGAAGCGCGCGGCTTTAAAGTTACCCTGATGAAACTAGACCCTTATATTAATGTGGACCCCGGCACCATGAGTCCGTTTCAACATGGTGAAGTGTTTGTTACCGACGATGGCACCGAAACCGATCTTGATTTAGGCCATTACGAACGTTTTATTCGTTCAACCATGACGCAAAACAACAATTTTACCACCGGGCAGATTTACGAAAAAGTGATCAGCAAAGAACGCCGAGGTGATTATCTCGGTGGCACGGTTCAGGTTATCCCGCATATTACGGATGAAATTAAAAGCTGTATCCGACGTGGAGCAGAAGGAACCGATATTACCCTCGTTGAAATTGGTGGCACAGTGGGCGATATTGAATCGCTGCCATTTCTCGAAGCTATTCGCCAAATGGGTGTGGAAGAAGGGCGACATAGTGTTGCCTATATTCATTTAACCTTACTGCCGTATATACCAACGGCCGGTGAGATTAAAACCAAACCCACTCAACACTCGGTTAAAGAATTACGTTCGATAGGTATCCAACCGGATGTTTTAGTCTGCCGTGCTGACCGAGATATTCCAGAAGATGAACGACGCAAAATTGCATTGTTTACCAATGTTCATTCAGAGGCGGTGATTGCCGCGTTGGATGTTGACAGTATTTATCGAATCCCCGGTTTGTTAAATGAACAAGGTCTGGACGATATTATTCTTGATAAGCTCCGCATGAAGGCTGAGCCCGCGGATCTATCCGATTGGGAAACCGTGGTGGATAACCTGGAAAACCCGACACAAACCATTAATATCGGGATGGTGGGTAAATATATGGGGCTGACCGAAGCGTATAAATCTTTATCCGAGGCGCTTGTTCATGCCGGTATTCATACTAAAACAAAAGTGAATATCACTTATATTGATTCAGAAGATATTGAAACAGATGGCACAAGTTGCCTTGAATCGCTGGACGCCATTTTGGTACCTGGTGGTTTTGGTTTGCGAGGTGTCGAAGGTAAAATTTCGGCGGTACAATATGCGCGTGAAAACAAAGTGCCTTACCTTGGTATTTGTTTAGGTATGCAGGTGGCGGTTATTGAATATGCGCGTAATGTTGTGGGCTTGAGCAAAGCGCACAGCACCGAATTTGAAGAGTCAACACCGGACCCTGTTATTGGTTTAATCACCGAATGGACAGCAGAAGATGGTTCAGTTGAGAAGCGGGATGAAAATTCAGACATGGGTGGTACCATGCGCTTAGGTGGCCAACGTTGTAAACTGGTTGCCGGGTCTAAAATTTATGAATGTTATCAACAGAACGAAATTGTAGAACGGCATCGTCACCGTTATGAGTTTAACAATAAGTATTTAGAACAACTTGAAAAAGCCGGTCTGGTTTTTTCAGGTAAATCGATAGACGGTAGTCTGGTCGAAGTAGTTGAAGTTGCTGACCATCCCTGGTTTGTTGCTTGCCAATTCCACCCGGAATTTACATCAACGCCAAGAGACGGTCATCCATTATTTACAGGTTTTATTTCTGCGGCGCGCAACAAAGCAGGTAAGTAGTTATTATTAGCTGCCATAAGAGCCCGTTTTTTTAACAACGCAACCAGATAAGAATGTGCTTATCTGGAATGAAAGATGAGAGAAATTAATGTCAAAGATTAAACGTATTATAGCAAGACAAATTATTGATTCACGCGGCAACCCAACGATTGAAGCGGATGTCATTCTGGACAATGGAATAATGGGGCGTGCTGCCGTGCCATCCGGTGCGTCAACGGGTGCGCGCGAAGCCATTGAATTACGTGATGGTGATAAGTCTAAATTTATGGGTAAAGGTGTGCTTAAAGCCATTGGCCATATTAATAAAGAAATTGCAGACGTGTTAGTTGGACAAGATGTGAGTGATCAAGTAAATATTGATAACATCATGATTAAATTAGATGGTACCGATAACAAAAGTAAACTCGGTGCCAATGCGATACTGGCAGTATCCATGGCCTCGGCTTATGCGGCGGCTAATGATAAAGGTATTCCATTGTATGAATATTTGAAAACCGGCAATGACTTTAGTTTACCTGTACCAATGATGAATATTATCAATGGTGGTGAACATGCAGACAATAGTGTCGATTTGCAGGAATTTATGATTGTGCCGGTTGGCGCAAAAGATATTGTGCAGGCCATTCAAATGGGTTCAGAAGTTTTTCATACTTTAAAAAATGTGCTGTCAGCAAAAGGTTTAAACACCACCGTGGGTGATGAAGGTGGTTTTGCACCAGACTTATCATCTAACGAAGAAGCGATTAAGGTTATTCTGGAAGCCATTGAAAAAGCAGGTTATAAAGCAGGTGAAGACATTATGATTGCTATTGATGCTGCCAGTAGTGAGTTTTATGAAGATGGTAAATACCATTTAAAATCGGAAGATAAAATTTTAACCGCCTCTGAATTTATTGATATACTCGAAGAATGGTTTAATAAATATCCTATTATTAGTATCGAAGATGGCTTGGCCGAAGATGACTGGGATGGTTGGGCTGAATTAACGGAACGCTTAGGTAAAAAAGTACAATTAGTCGGGGATGATTTATTTGTTACCAATACTGAAATTTTCAAAAAAGGGATTGATAATAATATTGCTAACTCAATTTTAATTAAAGTAAATCAAATTGGTACATTAACCGAAACCTTTGCAGCCATTCAGATGGCAAAGGATGCAGGTTATACTGTTGTTGTTTCGCATCGTTCAGGTGAAACTGAAGATACCACCATTGCCGACTTGGCCGTTGCAACAGCGAGTGGCCAAATTAAAACAGGTTCAATGTCACGTTCTGATCGTATCGCCAAATACAATCAATTATTACGTATTAATGAGCAGCTTGGCGGTGCGGCAACTTATCCGGGAAAGCAGGCTTTTTGCAATGCTAAGTAAATGAAATGCCGACACGCTATCTCGCTATTTTATTAAGTATTTTAATCGTAGTACTTCAATATGATTTATGGATTGGCGAAGGTAGCGTAACGGCAGCTTGGAAACTGGAAAAAACAATAAAATTACAACAACGGCAAAATGCACGTATAAAAAAACGAAATGATGCACTGGATGCAGAGGTAAAAGATCTTAAGTCAGGTTTACAGGCTATTGAAGAACGTGCGCGTAGTGAACTTGGAATGATCAAAAAAGATGAAACCTTTTTTCAGGTTATTGAAAAATAAGAATCTGTCATTGTGAACGATGCACTGCAACCTTCTTGCTAGCTGTATAATCTACCAAGATTGCTGCGCTATCGCTTACAATGACCAGACTTAAAATTATCCTTAATGGTTGAGAATTTTTAGAACAGTGAACGATTCAACGAACACTCCAAAAATATGGGCAATTATACCGGCAGCAGGTATTGGTAGCCGTGTTGGTGCGGCAATGCCTAAACAATATATTCGCGTTAATGGCCGCAGTGTTATTGAGCATACGCTCAATAAACTGGCTGCTTGTGAAATTTTCAATAAAATTATTGTTGCGTTGTCAGACGACGATGAATACTTTATAAACTTGTCGACAGTGAACGTGCATCCCATTCAAATTGTGGAAGGGGGCGCTGAGCGCAGTGATTCCGTATTATCCGCATTAAACTATTTAAAAACAATCGCAGACGATGATGACTGGGTTTTGGTGCACGATGCCGCACGCCCCTGTGTACCTGTCGATGATATTATTCGTTTGGTAACAAAACTTAAAACACATGATGTAGGCGGAATTTTAGGCTTACCCGTACGTGACACTATGAAACGCGTGTCGGGCTCATCGTTGCATGAGATTCAATCGACTGAAAACAGAGAAAACCTCTGGCACGCATTAACCCCGCAAATGTTTCGCATTGGCACGCTGCACAAAGCATTAATTGAATGTCAGGGAAAAAAAATAGCAGTTACCGATGAAGCCTCTGCCATCGAACAAATAGGATTAAAACCCGTTATGGTTGAAGGTCGTAGCTGCAATATTAAAATTACTCAGCCCGATGACTTACAACTAGCCGCGTTTTATCTAGGTCAGCAAGAATTTACTTAACCTAACAGGACTAACATGGATATCAGAATTGGTAATGGATTCGATGCGCATAAGTTTTCGGATAAAATTAATCATGGCGATACCATAATACTAGGTGGTGTGAGCATTCCGTATGCAAAGAGTTTATTAGCGCATTCAGATGGTGATGTGGTTTTACATGCCTTATGCGATGCCATTTTAGGTGCATTAGCAAAGGGCGATATCGGCAAACACTTTCCCGATAGCAGTGATGAATTTAAAAATGTAGATAGTCGTATTTTATTGCGCCATGTTGTGGTGTTAATGAAAGCTGACGATTATCAAATACAGAATATCGATATCACCATTATCGCACAAACTCCAAAAATGGCTCCTCATATCAGCAGTATGAGAAAAAATATTGCGGCAGACTTACAAACTGATAAATCGAATATCAATATAAAAGCGACTACAACCGAAGGTATGGGGTTTACGGGACGTGGCGAAGGCATTGCCGTTCAAGCCAGTGTGTTACTTAAAAAATAATTTATGACATCTCATTTTTCTTCATTGGCTTATGCTTACGGTATGCCGACAGCATCAGGTCAAATGAAACAATCACCATCCGATTTTATTGTTACTGAACAACTCAGCTTTGAACCATCCGGTGAGGGTGAACATTTATTTTTATTAATTAAAAAAAGTGGTCTTAATACTCTTGATGTATGTGAACGTCTTGCAAAACACTTTCATATTCAGCCACGTTATATTGCTTACGCAGGCTTAAAAGATAAAAACGCCATTACCACGCAATGGTTTTGCTTGCCCTTTCCCATTAAGTCCATACCTGATTTTAACGGGTTGGAATCCGAGTCTATTAGCGTACTTGATTCTGTTCGTAACACCAAAAAACTTAAACGGGGTGCCATCAAATTAAACAAATTTGATATTACATTACGTAATCTTGATGGGGATGTTTTAAGTATTGAAAATCGAATTCAATATGTAAAAGAACAAGGGGTACCAAATTACTTTGGTTCGCAGCGTTTTGGTCGCAATGAGAATAATTTAAGCAATGCTAGCCATTTATTTTCCGGAAAAATAAAATGTAATCGTAATAAGAAAAGTATTTACCTGTCGGCTGCACGTAGTTTTTTATTTAACGAAATTGTTTCGCAAAGAGTGAAAGATAAAACATGGAATACCATAATGGATGGCGATGTCGCAACATTAAACGCCAGTCGTAGTTTTTTTAGGGTTGACAAAGTGGACAAAGAACTACAAACAAGATTAAAACAAGGCGACATTCATCCCAGTGCGGCCTTGTGGGGTAAAGGGGATTTAACAACGCAGTTTAAGGTTAAAGAATTAGAAGAAAAGATTATCCACTCCAACCTGAAATTTTCTGATGGACTGATCAAACAAGGTTTGCAACAAGATCGTCGTGCAATTCGCTTGTTAGTTCCCGAACTAATCTATCAGTTGAGTGCGGATTCCTTAAAAATCATGTTTTCTTTACCCAGTGGAACTTATGCAACTTGTGTGCTGCGTGAGATTTTGTGTGTTATTGATTAATTATTTTAAATAATAGTGTTTTCACTTATTCACATTTTTTAGTAAAACATAAATTGCTCCTGTCCCGCCATCACAAGGCCGCGCCGAACAAAATGCTAGAATTTCGTCACGCTGTTGTAACCAGTGGTTCACTAATGTTTTAAGTACCGGGATTTTTCCGGGCGAACCGTGGCCTTTGCCATGAACAATACGCACCTGTTTTAAATGGTTACTGGTGCAGTAATGAAGAAATTCCACCACTGCCTCGCGCGCTTCTTTTTTTGTGAGTCGGTGTAAATCAAGTTCAGCCTGAATACTCAGTTCACCACGTTTTAATTGTTTAATTACTTTGTGCTGTAAACCGGTGCGTGAAAAGAAAAGTTCATCGCCTGTTTCAATGCTGCTGAGATCATCCGGTTCACTTAACATATCGACTAGTACTTGTTGGTCATCGTGCAGTGTTTGTTGCGGGCGAGTGGAAGGTTTTGTTTTTTTGTGCTGAACACGACTTGACTGCTCAATAGGGTTAACACCTTTCATTGCTTCGAGAAAATCATCGTTATTGTTGTTATCGGTTGTCATCTTTTGAGTATAGAATTTGTATTTAAAACAAAAGGGTACACTAGCGTTATACAAGGAGCAAAGTACAATTTAAAATAAAGATCAGTTTTTGTATTTGTACTCGAACAAAGCCCGTATTTGACGTATAGTTGGTTCTTTATTGTGCAACTAACACATTGAATGAACAGGTTTTTTAACGAATGCATATAATTATAAGTAACGATGACGGTTATGCAGCAACGGGTATCAATGCACTTGTCGATGGCCTGAGCGAACTGGCTCAATTAACCGTTGTTGCTCCCGACCGGGATCGCAGTGGTGCTAGCAATTCCCTAACGCTTGAATACCCTATTCGGGCAACCGAAATGCCCAATGGTTTTATTCGGGTTGATGGCACCCCTACAGATTGTGTGCATTTAGCGATTACCGGCTTAATTAAAACCGAGGCTGATATGGTGGTATCTGGGATTAATGCCGGTGCTAATTTGGGTGATGACGTACTTTATTCAGGCACGGTTGCCGCCGCCATGGAAGGGCGTTTTTTAGGTTTGCCGTCTTTGGCAGTGTCCTTGCTTGGCCCTGACTATCAACATTTCGATACCGCCGTAAAAGTTGTTAAAATGCTTGTCGAACGTATTCATACATCGGATTTACCGGTTGATACCTTGCTCAATGTCAATGTTCCTGATTTACCTTGGGACGATATTGCAGGTTTACAGGCAACGCGTCTTGGGCATCGGCATAAAGCCGAACCAGTGATCCAATCAAAGGATCCGCGTGGACGCGCCATTTACTGGGTTGGCCCTCCGGGGAAAGAAAAAGATGAAGGTGAGGGCACCGATTTCTATGCAGTTAAACATCACTATGTTTCCATTACCCCCATTAAAGTTGATTTAACACACCATGATACGGTATCGACGGTTGCAAGTTGGCTAAAAAAATATGAATAAGCGAAAATTTAAATGTCAGTTGTAGATATTCAGGGTATAGGGATGACATCGCAGCGTACCCGTAATCGTTTAATAGAGCGTTTACGAGCGAAAGGCATTAAAAATGAAAATGTACTCGAGGTCATGCGTAACACTCCCCGGCATATTTTTGTGGATGAAGCTTTAGCCAGTCGCTCTTATGAAGATACCGCCTTACCCATTGGCAGTGGGCAAACAATTTCACAACCCTATATTGTGGCTCGTATGACCGAAGTTTTATTGGGTGGCAGCAGCAAGTTGGGTAAGGTGCTGGAAATTGGCACGGGTTCAGCCTACCAAACTGCGATACTTGCTCAACTTGCGGAGCAGGTTTTTAGTATTGAACGTATTCAACATTTTATCCCGCGTGCAAAAAAAATATTATCCATGCTAGAGCTGCGTAATGTTAATTTAAAACATTACGATGGCTATAAAGGTTGGAGTGGTTTTGCACCGTATGATGCAATTATAGTAACGGCTGCACCCGATGAGGTGCCATTTGAGCTGTTACAGCAATTAGCCGAAGGCGCACGTCTGGTTATTCCCAGTGGTGAACAAGGTCGTCAACAGTTATTATGTATTACTCGTGAAGGTGATGAATTTATTAAACAGAACCTTGATATGGTAAGTTTTGTTCCCTTAGTAAAAGGCACTCGATTGTGAAGTTATTCAGTTATATGTACGACCGTGCATTGGTTTACTCTAAACACCCTAAAGCCCCCCTTTATTTATCAATTTTAAGTTTTATTGAATCCTCTTTTTTCCCCTTCCCACCACCGGATGTGATGCTGGCACCCATGTGTTTAGCCGAGCGTGAAAAAGCATGGCGTTATGCTTTGCTCACCACGATTATGTCGGTGTTGGGTGGGTTATTGGGTTATGCGATTGGTGCTTTGGCTTTTGATGCGGTCGAACCCATTATAAAGTCAGTGGGGTATTGGGATAAATATGAAACGATTAAATACTGGTTTCATGAATGGGGGATTGGCGTTATTTTTATTGCCGGTTTTTCACCGATACCTTATAAATTAATTACCATTACCTCTGGCGTGGTAGGGATGGCACTTTTCCCCTTTATTATTGCATCTGTTATTGGTCGAGCGTCACGTTTTTATTTGGTGGCGGGTTTAATTTATTTAGGCGGTGAAAAAATGGAACGTAACCTGCGACAACATATCGATGTCATTGGTTGGGGTATGGTTATTATTATTGTTGTTGCGTATTTTGTATTGAGAAGTTAATGCAAAAAAGTCGATATTTAAAAATTATTTATTTATTACTTATTAGTCTTAGCTTAATAAGTTGTACACAATATTTAAAATCGAATGCTAAAACAACTTCTTTCCACTCTAAACGTGAATTGTATCGCCCCCCTAAATATCATCGGGTGCAAAAGGGTGAAACTTTGTATTCAATTGCTTGGTTTTATGGCTATGATTATCGCCAAATAGCCTTGTGGAATGACATTGATTACCCTTATCTGATAAAGCCGAATCAGGAAATTCAGCTCTACCCTTCCTTAGTGAGACGTGCGTCACAAAATACATATATCCGATCTGCGAAAAAAGCACACACGCCAGAATACAAAGTACGTCGAGAGCATCGTAAGGTGGTACAACAGACAAAAAGAAGTATCTGGCGGAAGCGGGCCAAAACTAAAAGAACACATAAAGCTCAGAAATCGAATTATGCATCGAATATTGTATGGCATTGGCCCACCCGAGGTAAAATTATACGCCGTTTTAGTTCAAAACATGGTAAAAAAGGAATTGGAATTTCAGGTAAACGTGGTCAACGAATTCTAGCTGCAGCTGCTGGTAGAGTTGTGTATAGTGGCAGTGGTCTACGTGGCTACGGACAGCTTATTATTATAAAACATAACAACACCTATCTTAGTGCCTATGCCAATAACAAAAAAATATGGGTAAAAGAGCAACAAAAAGTAAAGTTAGGACAGCATATTGCCGATATGGGTAGTAATGGGGAAAATCATTCAATGTTACATTTTGAAATCCGTAAGAATGGAAAACCCGTTAACCCGGTTCGTTACTTGCCTAAGTTATTCTAACCACAGAATAGTGATTTTTCAGTAGGTAATGAAAATGGAAAAAAATAATAAACAAAAACAGGATGGAAACTCAATGGATGCGACTGAAGTAGATGCAACAATCGATGTAAACCTTGAAGATGATGTCGAGGAAACCGAACTTGATCTCGGAAGCGATGGTGTTGTTGAAAAAGTTGAAGAAGAAACCAAAAAATTTGCAGCAGGTTCAGTTTCTAACGGACAGCTAGATGCAACCCGAATTTATCTTAGCGAAATTGGATTTTCCGCATTACTAACAGCAGAAGAAGAGGTTTTTTATGCTCGCAAATCCTTAAAAGGGGATGAAAAGTCTCGCGCAAAAATGATCGAATGTAATCTTCGACTCGTTGTAAAAATTGCTCGTCGTTATTTAAACAGAGGTTTAGCTTTGCTGGACTTAATCGAAGAAGGTAATTTAGGCTTAATTCGCGCAGTTGAAAAATTTGATCCTGAACGGGGTTTTCGCTTTTCAACTTATGCCACTTGGTGGATCCGTCAAACCATTGAACGAGCCATTATGAACCAGACTCGTACTATTCGTTTACCGATTCATGTTGTCAAAGAAATTAATATTTACTTACGTGCTGCGCGGCATTTAGCGCAAACACTCGACCATGAACCCAGCCCAGAAGAAATTGCCGAAATGCTGGATAAGCCTATCGGTGACGTAAAACGGATGTTGGGATTAAATGAACGCATTACCTCGGTTGATTCACCCATTGGTCCCGATGGTGAAAATTCATTACTCGATGCGATCCCCGATGATGCCAATAACGATCCCATTCTTTTACTCCAGGATAAAGATGTAAAAGACAATATTGAGATTTGGCTTGAAAAGCTCACCGACAAACAGCGAGAGGTTGTTGAGCGCCGTTTCGGTTTGCACGGCCATGATATATCGACACTGGAAGATGTAGGTAATTCCATTGGAGTCACGCGTGAACGTGTTCGCCAAATTCAAATCGAAGCCTTACGTAAATTGCGTGAAATACTGGAAAGTGAGGGTTTTTCGGGAGATGCGCTTTTTAAAGAACAATAGTCTAAATAATCGTAAGCATTTCACTAATGGCTAATATTTACGTTGCAAATACATTTTTTATCTATATAATGTAGTATATACATCGTATTTAAGGGGTGTTTATAATGAGCGTAGCAATCCATGCGGTTTTAAGCGAAGAAAAGGTACTGGCAAAGGCATTTACGAATGCAGGTAAGGCTTTGGGTGTGCCTCAGGCCGATTTAGGTCGGATTATTGGCAAAGATCGTAGTAATTTCCGCAATGGTATTGACCCAAAAACAAAATCAGGCGAACTAGCGTTATTATTTATACGCTGTTACCGCAGCTTGTTTGCGCTAGTTGGAGGGCAAGCCCAAGACATGCAGCATTGGATGCAGACCGAAAATAGCCACACGGGTGGCATACCGACGGAACAAATAAAAACCGTAACGGGGTTAGCCTATGTGGTGGAATACCTCGATGCAATCCGTGCAAAAATTTAAACAGGCTTAAAAAATAAAGATATGGATATCTGGGTACGGAGCAATGCACAACAACATATCACCACCATTAGTGATGACTTTGTACGTATCGTGGAAAGTCAGCAACAAATCGCCACGACCCGCATTGTCGACTCTCTTGAAGAACAGGCAATTTTGGAGTTGCTGTTAGAAACAACCAAGCCACCTGTCATGAGTAATACTCGCCATCTGCACTATTTATTTTCAACCCCGTTTCGCTATCCACCGTTAAAGCACGGTTCTCGTTTTGGGTCTCGATTTGAACCGAGCTTGTTATATGGCTCTAAAACCATCGAAACCTTATTAATTGAATGCAGTTATTATCGTTTTTTGTTTTGGAACGGGATGATGGAGCCACCTAAATCTAAAAAATTTATTACTGAACACACCGTATTTGCCGGGCGGTATTATTCAGAAAAAGGACTGCGGCTACACGATATTGCCTTTAGTGAACACAGCGATGCTTTGCGGCATCCTGCCAGTTACACGGTTACCCAGACATTGGGGAGTGCCATGCGCGAAGCAGGAATAGAAGCCTTTGAATATTCGTCGGCAAGGGATGTAAAAAAAGGTATTAATATCGCTCTTTATACCGCCAATGCCTTAATGGTTAACGAGCCTTTATATAAGAGTCAATGGATATGCAGCACCACCGCCAATAATGTGCGCTTTTCCAGTCGGGATGACAGCAAGGTTTATGGTTTTAATATCAATGAATTTACGGTTGATGGGGCTTTACCCTCAGCGGCTGTTTAAATTATTAATAATCCGGCCACTACAAAACGATTCTCTGAAACCAGTACATTAAAAGTACGGCAGGCAGAGGCGGTATTCATCACCTCAACACCAATACCGGCTTGGTGAAATGACTGCAAGGCCTGATGGTCGGGGAAGGTCAGGTTTTTGCCAGTGCCAAGAATCACCAACTCGGGTTGTTGTGAAATCAGTAGTTTAAAGCTTTCTAACGACCATTCACTGACGGCGCTGTATTGCCACTGCTCGATAATTTGGTTGGGCGTGAGTATAAAACTGCTTTTCATCGACTGAATATGATTGCCGCTTGTTTCGCTATTTTGGTTGCCTGAAAGGGCAATATTGATTTCACCGCTGTCATAACTTTGGATAACCAATTTATGGGTCGTTTCGAGGTTAAATTGGGTCATGCGTTAATATTCCTATCCTAACAATTTATTGAAAAACAACGTTTTATGTTGAGACGATTTTACGGCATAATGCGTAGTTTATTTCATTTATAAGCAAATTTTTGCAAAATAACAGGTTATCAGGCTTTGATTGAAGATTTTCCCCGAATTAAGCGGCTTCCGCCCTATGTTTTTAACATTGTTAACGAGTTAAAGGCCGAGGCGCGTGCGCGTGGCGAAGATATTATTGATTTTGGGATGGGTAATCCAGATCAGCCAACGCCTAAACATATTGTCGACAAGCTCGTGGAAGTGGCACAACGTCAGGACACGCATCGCTATTCATTGTCCCGGGGTATTCCGCGTTTACGTCGGGCAATCTGTCAGTGGTATAAAAAACGCTTTGATGTGGATTTAGATCAAGAAACAGAAGCCATTGTTACCATTGGTTCCAAAGAGGGCCTGGCCCATCTGGCAATGGCAACTGTCGGGCCGGGGGATGCCGTATTGGTGCCGAACCCCGCGTACCCAATCCATCCTTATGGTTTTATTATTGCCGGTGCCGATATTCGTCATGTACAAATGACCCCCGACAATGACTTTTTTGAAGAACTTGAAAAAGCGATTAAAGATTCTTGGCCAAAGCCAAAAATGTTGGTGCTTAATTTCCCCGGCAATCCAACAACACAATGTGTTGAGCTAGAATTTTTCGAAAAAGTGGTGGCCATCGCCAAAGAACATCAAATTTGGGTGGTGCATGACTTGGCTTATGCCGACATCGTTTTTGACGGTTATAAAGCACCGTCTATTTTGCAAGTACCCGGCGCGCGTGAAGTGGCAGTTGAATTTTTCTCGCTATCCAAAAGTTATAATATGCCGGGTTGGCGAGTGGGTTTTATGGTGGGTAACTCTATTTTAGTGGCAGCACTGGCCAGAATGAAATCCTATCTGGATTATGGCATGTTCACCCCGATTCAGGTTGCGGCTATTGCTGCATTAGAAGGTCCGCAGGAATGTGTGACCGAAATTTGTGATATGTATCGTAAACGTCGTGATGTTTTATGTGAAGGTTTGTGTGCATTGGGTTGGCAAGTTGAAAAACCCAAAGCCACCATGTTTGTCTGGGCTCCCATTCCTGAACAGTATCAACATTTAGGTTCGTTAGAGTTTTCGAAATTATTATTAAAAGAAGCAAAAGTAGCTGTATCACCCGGTATCGGTTTTGGTGATTATGGTGACAGCTATGTGCGTTTTGGTTTAATAGAAAATGAACATCGTACCCGTCAGGCCATTCGTGGTATTCGTGATATGTTTCGGATAGAAGATTAATTAATGAAATTCAGTACAGATTTTAATTGAGGTTGTCATACCTGCGAAGGCGGGAATGACATATAAGTAATAAGAGGTTAGGAATTTTGAAACCAGTAAAGGTTGGCGTTTTAGGTTTAGGCACCGTAGGTAGTGGAACAGTGAATGTTCTGCAACGCAATGCAGATGAAATTTCGCGTCGTGCAGGGCGTGGTATCGAAGTGAGCTATGCTGCCGCACGTGATATTAATAAAAAACGTGACTGTGATGTGTCGGCTATTCATGTTGTTGCCGATCCAAATGAGGTTGTTACCCATGCCGACATTGATATTATTGTCGAACTGATTGGTGGCGACACTTTGGCGAAAGAGTTAGTTTTAAAAGCAATCGATAACGGCAAACATATTGTGACCGCGAATAAAGCCTTAATTGCCAAACACGGCAACGAAATTTTTGCTGCGGCACAGGCAAAAGGTGTGATGGTTGCGTTTGAAGCAGCGGTGGCCGGAGGCATTCCTATTATTAAAGCTATCCGTGAAGGTTTGGCGGGTAACTCTATTGAATGGTTAGCCGGTATTATTAATGGTACGGGTAATTTTATTTTAACCGAGATGCGTGACAAAGGTCGTGACTTTGCCGATGTGTTAGCAGAAGCACAGGCACTTGGTTATGCCGAAGCCGATCCCACTTTTGATGTTGAAGGGATTGATGCAGCACATAAGTTAACCATTCTTGCGTCCATTGCATTCGGTATTCCCTTGCAGTTTGAAGCAGCCTACACCGAAGGCATTAGCAAAGTGTCGCAAGACGATGTGACCTATGCAGAAGAACTGGGTTATCGAATTAAACATTTAGGTATTAGCCGTCGAACAGCAGAAGGTGTTGAATTACGTGTGCATCCTACTCTTATTCCTGAACGTCGTTTAATTGCCAATGTAGATGGTGTAATGAATGCCGTCTTAGTGCAGGGTGACGCAGTCGGCCCGACACTTTATTACGGTGCCGGTGCCGGTGCTGAACCCACTGCCTCGGCAGTGGTGGCCGATATTGTCGATGTGGTGCGGGTGTTAACCAGTGACCCTGATAATCGTGTTCCTCACTTAGCCTTTCAGGCTGATTCATTGTCGGACATTGCTATACTACCGATGGAAAAAGTTGAAACAGCGTATTACCTGCGTATGCAAGCGGACGATAAGCCCGGTGTGCTTGCCGAAGTTACCCGCATTTTGGGTGAAAAAGAGATCAGTATTGAAGCGATTATTCAGAAAGAACCAATGGCCGGTTCGGATAAAGCCAATATTATTATCTTAACGCATCGCGTGTTGGAAAATAATATGAACAAAGCACTGAATGAAGTAGAAGCGTTAAATACAATTCAGGGTGAAGTGACTCGTATTCGCGTTGAAAGTTTAGGATAAAAGTTAATCGTCATTGCGAGCGAACAGAGTAAGCGCGGCAATCTTAAAGATAAGTGGCATACTGAATAAGATTGCCGCGTCAGAATTAAAAATAAATTTTTTTTAATTCTTTCTCACAATGACGGACAATGTTTTATATTGGTACTATAGAATTTAAAAAGTTTAAGTTTGGGAGAAATAAAATGACCATGCGTCCTCGTTATACCGGTTTAATTGATAGATACCGCGATCGTCTTCCTGTGCATGATGACACGCGTATTATTAGTTTAGGTGAAGGTAACACACCTTTAATTCGTTTAAATAATATTCCTCGCATCATTGGTAAAGAGGTAGATATTTATGTGAAGTACGAAGGTTTAAATCCAACGGGATCTTTTAAAGATCGTGGTATGACCATGGCCGTAACTAAAGCTGTTGAACAAGGCAGTAAAGCTATTATTTGTGCTTCAACGGGTAACACTTCAGCAGCAGCAGCAGCTTATGCCGCGCGTGCTGGCATTACCGCATTCGTATTAATCCCCGAAGGTAAAATTGCACTCGGTAAACTTGCGCAAGCGATGATGCACGGAGCTACCGTATTACAAATTAATGGTAACTTCGATGTGGGTATGCAACTAGTAAAAGAAGTGGGTGAGGATGCACCGGTTACGATTGTTAATTCCATTAACCCGTTCCGTTTGCAAGGCCAAAAAACAGCAGCTTTTGAAATTGTAGAAGAGTTAGGTTGTGCGCCCGACTTCCATTGTATTCCTGTTGGTAATGCTGGCAACATCACGGCACACTGGATGGGGTATACCGAGTATCATGAACACGGCATTGTAAACTCACGACCGAAAATGGTCGGTTATCAGGCGGCCGGTTCTGCGCCCTTTATGCGTGGTGAAATGGTTGACGATCCGGATACGGTTGCAACAGCCATTCGTATTGGTCACCCACAAAGTTGGGATAAAGCATGGAAAGTTAAAGAAGAATCAGTTGGCTGGTTTGATGAATGTGTCGATGAAGAAATTTTAAAAACACAAAAACTATTAGCCATGAACGAAGGTATCTTCTGTGAACCTGCATCGGCAACTTCACTCGCAGGTGCTTTAAACGATATTGCAACAGGTAAAATTCCAGAAGGCAGTAAAATCGTTTGCACCTTAACCGGGCACGGTTTAAAAGATCCAGATACCGCAATTAAACAAAGTGCGCCTGTGTTAACCGTTAAGGCAACACGAGAAGAAGTGACCAAGGCCATTTTGGATAACATGACGTAATATTTTTCAAGCGCGTGGCAGTCGAGAGCTCAAAATCACAACGTAAAGTTTGTCGACGACAACAACCTGAAACGCTCCCTGATTTTTTAGCCGCATTCCCTCCTGTTCTTGCGCGTGTTTATAGCACGCGCAATATTCATTCGGCCTTTGAGTTAGATAATTCCCTTAAAGGTTTGTTACCGTATCAAAGTTTGAAAGGCATGGATGATGCCATTAGTCTATTAGTGGATGCTTTGCAAAATAATGAGTCCATTATGATAGTGGGGGACTTTGATGCCGATGGTGCAACCAGTACTGTTGTTGCTATTCGAGCTTTACGCTTAATGGGGCATTCGAATGTAAGTTATTTGGTACCTAATCGTTTTGAATATGGCTATGGGCTGACACCCGAAATTGTCGATGTCGCACAACAGTCGAAGCCGGATATTATTATTACCGTTGATAATGGTATTGCCAGTATCGACGGTGTTGCGCGAGCTAAGCAATACGGCATCAAAGTGTTAGTAACGGATCACCATCTACCCGCAGACACGTTGCCCGATGCGGATGCTATCGTCAACCCCAATCAAGTTGGTGATACATTCAAATGTAAGTCAACGGCAGGTGTCGGTGTGATTTTTTATACGATGATGGCCTTGCGTGTTGCCTTGCGTGACAATGGCTGGTTTACGACTGAACGCCCAGAACCCAATTTAGCCGAGTTGCTAGATTTAGTGGCCTTGGGTACGGTTGCCGATGTGGTGCCGCTAGAACACAATAACCGTATTTTAGTAGCTCAAGGCATCGCACGTATTCGGGCGGGTAAGGTGTCTGTGGGTCTGAATGCACTGATTAAAGTGGCGGGGCGAAATGCACAGCAGATAAAGGCTTCTGACATGGGTTTTTCGATTGCCCCAAGAATTAATGCAGCAGGTCGTTTAGAGGATATGTCGATCGGTATTGAATGTTTACTTTGTGATGATGACGTTCATGCAACGGCAATTGCAACCCAACTTGATTCACTCAATTATTCGCGGCGTGAAATTGAAGATGAAATGAAACAGCAGGCTTTCGAAATTCTTGATGGCCTTATAAAAATGCAAACGAGTGACGCAGTGCCAGCCGCACTGTGTTTATACAATCAGGAATGGCATGAAGGTGTGATTGGTATATTGGCGTCGAGAATCAAAGATCATTTTCATCGGCCGGTTATTGCGTTTGCGTCAGCAAAAGAAGGTATGCTAAAAGGTTCTGCACGGTCTATTCAAGGTTTGCATCTACGCGATGTATTAGATGAAGTTTCCAAGAAATATCCACAGCTAATTGAAAAATTTGGTGGACATGCCATGGCAGCGGGTCTTACGCTTAAAAAAGAAAACTTAAAAGAATTTGAAGATGCTTTTATACAACAAGTTGATGCGCATTTAACCGATGATAAATTACAAAATATATTGCTAACGGATGGGGATTTGGATAATAGTGAAATTAATTTATCGACGGCCGAACTGATCCAGAACTCAGGTCCTTGGGGGCAATTATTTCCCGAACCTGCTTTTGACGGGGTGTTTGAAATTGTTAATAAACGTATTGTCGCTGAAAAACATTTAAAATTAGTATTACGTTGTGGTGATTCAAGCGACGTTATTGATGCAATTGCCTTTAATGTTACCGATGCAAACTGGCCTGCGGATGTGACCCATGTGGATACCGTTTATCGACTTGACGTGAATGAATTTAGAGGGAATCGAACAGCACAGTTAATGGTCGAATATATTGAACCGGTAATGAATTAAATCAATTATATTTAAAATTTTTAGAGAAAATAAAATGTTAGAAATTAATGCGATTAAAGCTCGAATAAAAGAAATGCAACAGCGTAACGCCACGCTTCGGGGGTACCTTTGACTTTGATCTTAAGAGTGAAAGGTTAGTTGAAGTTGAACGAGAGTTAGAAGCACCCGAAGTTTGGGATAAGCCTGAATATGCGCAGGAGTTAGGACGGGAACGTGCTAGTTTGGAAAAAGTCGTACACGGACTTCAACAAATTGAAGATAGTTTAGTTGATGCAACTGAACTGCTTGAAATGGCGCAGGAAGAAGATGATTCGGATACTGTTGATGCGGTGATTGTTGATTTAGACAATCAGGAAAAGATACTGGCGGAGCTGGAATTTCAACGTATGTTTTCCGGGCAGCTCGATGTAAATAATGCCTTTTTGGATATTCAGTCTGGTTCAGGTGGCACCGAAGCGCAGGACTGGGCCGATATGTTATTGCGTATGTACTTACGTTGGGGTGAGCGCAAAGGATTTAAAACCGAATTAATGGAAGTTTCTGATGGTGATGTCGCCGGGATTAAAAGTGCCACCATAAAATATACTGGTGAATATGCTTTTGGTTTACTGCGCACAGAAACAGGGGTACATCGGTTAGTACGTAAATCACCGTTTGATTCAGGTAGTCGTCGCCATACTTCCTTTGCATCTGTTTTTGTTTATCCTGAAGTGGATGATAATATTGAAATTGAAATCAATATGTCGGATGTTCGGGTGGACACTTATCGAGCCAGTGGTGCCGGTGGTCAGCATGTTAATAAAACAGATTCGGCAGTGCGGCTAACGCACATTCCATCGGGTATTGTTGTACAATGCCAGAATCAGCGTTCGCAACATCAGAATAAAGATAATGCGATGAATCAGCTACGTGCAAAGCTGTATGAAATGGAAATGTTGAAGCAAAATGAAGACAAACAGGCAATGGAAGACTCAAAAACTGATATTGGTTGGGGCAGTCAAATTCGTTCTTACGTACTCGACCAGTCACGGATTAAAGACTTAAGAACGAATGTGGAAACATCCAATACGCAATCGGTACTCGATGGCGATATTGATAAGTTTATTGAAGCCAGCCTTAAAAGTGGTTTGTAATAGTTTATTAGATAACGATTAATTGAAAATCAAGATAGAGAAGTAATATGTCGGACAAAAATAATCAGGGCAATGCACCCCAAACGGTTGATGAGAACAAACTTATTGTCGAACGTCGTGAAAAATTAAAGGTATTGCGCGAGAATGGTAATGCCTTCCCAAATGATTTCCGTCGCAATGTAGTTGCCAGTGAACTTCATGCCAAGTATGACGAAAAAACAAAAGAAGAATTAGAAGCAACACCCATTCGAGTTAAAGTGGCAGGTCGAATGATGGCGCAGCGTATTATGGGTAAGTCGAGTTTTGCTAGTTTGCAGGATATGTCAGGTTCTATTCAGCTCTATGTGCAGCGTGATGACTTACCTGAAGGATTTTACAATCAACAGTTTAAAAAGTGGGATCTTGGCGACATCATTGCAGCCGAAGGCACTATGTATAAAACCAATAAGGGTGAGTTATCTGTTAAAGTTGAAGATATTCGACTTTTAACAAAATCATTACGCCCGTTACCGGATAAATTTAAAGGTTTAACCGATCAGGAAATTCGTTATCGCCAACGTTATCTTGATCTTATTATGAATGAAGATTCACGTAAAACATTCCAGTTACGTTCTAAAATTATTTCTCATATTCGTGATTTTCTAATCCAAAAAGATTTCCTTGAAGTTGAAACACCAATGATGCAAGTGATCCCCGGTGGTGCAACTGCAAAACCGTTTACCACTTACCACAATGCACTGGACATGGAATTATATTTACGTATAGCTCCAGAACTTTATTTAAAACGTCTAGTTGTGGGTGGCTTTGAGAAAGTATTTGAAATAAATCGTAACTTCAGAAATGAAGGTTTATCCACTCGGCATAACCCTGAGTTCACCATGATTGAGTTTTATGAAGCGTATGCAGATTATAAGGACTTAATGGATACCACCGAAAATATGTTACGTTCGATTGCAGAGAATGTAATCGGAACTACTAAGATAAAATATCAGGACGATGAATATGATTTTTCTAAGCCGTTTGTACGTATGACGATTAAAGAATCGATTCTGCATTTTAATCCCGATGTGGTTGAAGCCGAGTTAGACGATATTGAAAAAGCGAAAGCCATTGCGACACGATTAGATATACCCTTAAAAGAGACTTATGGTTTAGGCAAGATTCAAATTGAAATCTTTGAGAAGACAGTCGAACATCGTTTAATTGACCCTACTTTTATTACCGCATATCCTACCGAAGTATCTCCATTGGCAAGACGCAATGACGATAATCCTTTTGTGACTGATCGTTTCGAATTTTTTGTCGGTGGTCGTGAAATTGCAAATGGTTTCTCCGAGTTAAATGATGCCGAAGATCAGGCCGAACGTTTTAGAGCACAAGTGCAGGAAAAAGATGCGGGTGATGATGAAGCGATGTTTTTTGATGAAGACTATGTGGTCGCTTTAGAACACGGTATGCCACCAACGGCAGGAGAGGGAATTGGTATTGATCGACTGGTGATGTTGTTTACCGATTCGCCATCTATCCGTGATGTTTTATTATTTCCACATATGCGATTGTGATCAATTAAAATTATGTTGCTAGAATAAATTAACCACAATGAAAGACTTAATATTTTCCGTTGTGGTTAACTGGTTTTATTATTAGCTGGCAAGCGCATTTTGCATCGCAGCAATATCTTCGCTGGTTTCATCCATTTCAATTATATTGACATCCGCCGTTAGCCCCAGTTTCTGGAAAGCCGGAATGGTATTCCAGTCTTTTTTAGTGTGAGGGTGATCGCTACCGATCATGCTTTGTAGGTTGGCAACGGTAATAATGTCAACATAGTCAATATCGCCACCTGAGTTACGGCTTAAGTTTTCGTGTTCAGAAGCAACGGCAACCAGTTCGGGTGGGAAATTCCATTTATCCAATATTCGTTCACCAATACGGCAATGGGTGTCGGCAATAATTTTATCAAGTAGGACCGTGTTGTCTAAAATTTCAGGGACGTCTTCAACACGACTTAGAATGGGTAAAGCACCGATATCATGAACTAGCCCACCTAGTAGTGACATATCCGATTTTAAGTTCGTGAACTGTGTGGTTAATGCACTTGCGATAGCGGCAACCTGAGTGCTATGTTCCCATAAGTTGCGTAGGCGGGTATCGGTTGCATCTGAGGTTGCTTGAAACATTTGTTCCATTACGATACTGGTGACTAAATTACGTACCATGTTACTCCCCATTCGTGTAACCGCCGCTTCAACCGATTCAATGGTTCGAGTGGTACGCAATAATGGGCTATTCGATACCTGAATTAATCGGGCAGAAAGAGCCGCATCGGTGGTAATGACTTTGCTGACATCTGACAGCGATTTATCTTCATCGGCAAGGGCATCGCGTACACGTAACGCGACTTCGGGCAACGTTGGCAGTACCAGTGTTTCGTTGTCTAAATCTCGTAATAAGTCATTGATAAAACTTTCGGCAATTTCGTCAGACATCCATCTCTACCTGCATTGATTATTTACTTGTCTTACATATAGCGGCAGAGATGGGTGCAGCTTAAGGATTTTATTCATTTAAATTATACGGCATTTCCAGTATTTTAAGCGTTGGGCCTTCTTTTTCAGCCAGAAAAAGGGTTTGGTTCTCTACGGCAGCAATCTGTAATACCGCTAAAACCCGCATGGTTTCAGCCGAGTTAGCTTCGGCTAAGACAATTTTCCCCACGCTTTGCTGGTTTTCACCGTCTTGATAAATATCAGTACCCATTTCGATGGGATTGGTCGTTGAAATTTCGGCAAGGTAAAGTCGTTTTTTGAGTTTACCAAGGTACTTGGTTCGGGCAACAATTTCTTGTCCTGGGTAACAGCCTTTTTGAAAGTTAATGGTGTTAATTAATTGTAAATTAAGCATCTGTGGTACAAAGGCTTCGACACTCTTACTGTATATTTCTGGAATACCGGCATTTATACGTTGTAAGTTCCATGCCGATTGGCCCGCGGGTTTGCAGTTTGCTTCTAATCCGTTCCAGACTGAAATGGCATCCGTAATCGGGCCGATTAATTCAAAACGGTCCGGCGTTCCCGCTAGTTTTTGCAGACATAGCCCCTTAATCATCACGCTGTCATCCGTTGCGGCCGGTAACGGAGTCAGATTGAGCGCTGTTTTAATATTGGCGGTGGCCGCCTTACCTGCAACACCAAAATGAAAGTAAAGCTCAGTGACATCCTCCATCGTGACATCACTACGCATAATAAACATTTTCAAACGTTTAATTGTCGCTTCAGCAACTTCATCGGGTAAGCTAAGAAAATAAGCATTGTCAAAATTAAAGACCCGAAACAGTGCCATGGTACGGCCTTTAGGGCTGCAATAAGCGCTCATTTGAGAACGATCTTCTGTGACATGGTTAATGTCGTTACTTAATTGCCCCTGTAAAAAGCTATTTGCATCTGTACCGCTGACACGAATTAAGCGATACTGTGACAAATCTGCAAGTATCGTGGCGGTATTGCTGTTTTCAATTTCGATTTTTGTTGAATTAAAATGTGTTACGCAGCCGTTATTGATAGTTGCGCCTTGTTTACTTAAAAAGCTTTGCCATTGTTGTTGCATATATTTTCGATCCATTAACGGGTTTGTTTTGAATATATTTTACTCAATTTAATATTCATGAAATATCGAGTACAAGATATTGAAAAGGTTTAAAAATTTACTGGACGCACTGGTGATATGTTCTACACTTAATAAAAATGAATATACAAAATAAAAGTCAGCCTAATAATAAAAGACCCAAGCATTTAAATCTGGTAAAAATAAAAATGCCAGTATCGGCCGTGGTTTCTATATTACATAGAGTCTCTGGAATTATACTATTTTTGTCAATCCCCTATGTTGTATGGTTATTCTCGACTTCGGTTAGGAGTGTTTATGGCTATACGGAGGCTCTGACCATTTTAAATTCGGGTTATGGCAAATTAGCAAGCATTCTCCTGCTTTGGGCGATTACACACCACTTTTATGCCGGCTTACGGTTTTTAATTCTCGACTTGGATATTGGTATTAGCCGTGAAGCCACACTAAAGGTGGCCTGGTTAGTGCAAATTTTAGTGCTGATTACATTCGCTTTTCTGATTTATAAGGTGGTGCTATGAGTTGGCAGGCACATGGTTTTCGGGCGTGGTTTTTACAACGTCTGTCGGCTATATATATAGTATGGTGTTTGTTGGTTATTATTATTGGTTTATTTAGCAACACCATTACCTCATTTGAATCATGGAAAAACCTTTTCAGTTCCCCTCTTGTTAATATCCCCGTCCTGCTATTTTTTCTGGCCATCATGGTTCATGCTTGGGTAGGGATACGAGATATTGTGATTGATTATGTGCATTATGCGGCTGCACGTTTAATCGTACTTAATTTGTTAATGGTTTTTCTTATTAGCATGTCTTTCTGGATTACTTACATATTATTGTCATTGGTGAAACTTTGAATATACCGATTCGAAAATTTGATACTTTGGTTATTGGTGCCGGAGGCGGTGGTTTACGCGCAGCTTTACAACTTTCACAAGCAGATACGAATGTAGCCGTTGTCTCAAAAGTTTTCCCAACTCGTTCACATACGGTAGCTGCACAAGGCGGAATGAATGCAGCTTTAGCTAATGTGTTACCCGATAGTTGGCATTGGCATATGTATGACACGATAAAAGGCAGTGACTATCTTGGTGATCAAGATGCTATTGAGTATATGTGTCGGGCAGCATCTCATTTGGTGATCGAACTGGAGCACCAAGGTGTTCCATTTTCACGTTTAGACAATGGCAAAATTTATCAACGCCCATTCGGTGGCCAAAGTCAGAATTTTGGGGGTGAACAGGCAGCCCGTACCTGTGCTGCAGCCGATAGAACTGGCCATGCTATTTTACATGCTCTTTATCAACAAAATATAAAGGCAAAAACACATTTTTTTGACGAGTTTTTTGCTGTTGATCTGCTTAAAGATGAAAATGGTTTTATTGTGGGTGCCTTAGTACTTGAAATAGAAACCGGTGAACCTTTATTAATAGAAGCCAAAACCACCTTGCTGGCCACTGGCGGAGCAGGGCAATTATTCAGAACCAATACCAATGCAAAAATTAACACGGGTGATGGTTTGGCCATGGCTTTACGTGCCGGGATCCCGTTAGAAGATATGGAATTTTTCCAATTTCACCCAACCGGTATTGCCGGACGCGGTATGCTGATTACCGAAGGTGCCCGAGGTGAAGGTGGTTATCTGATTAACAAAGATGGCGAACGTTTTATGGAACGTTATGCGCCACACGCGAAAGATCTTGCCAGTCGAGACGTGGTGAGTCGTTCTATAGCAACTGAAGTGAGAGAAGGGCGTGGTTGTGGACCTAATGGCGACTATGTACTCCTTAAACTCGATCATTTAGGTAAAGACGTTTTAGATAAACGGCTCCCTGGTATTTGCGAAACAAGTCGAACTTTTCTGCATATTGATCCGGTTGAAGAACCGATACCTGTTTACCCCACCACCCATTATACAATGGGCGGTATCCCGACAAATCGTTATGGTCAAGTAGTTGTGCCTGTTGATACGGGAGAAGAAGCTATTCCCGGCTTATATGCAGTGGGAGAATGTGCCTGCGTCTCGGTGCATGGAGCCAACCGTTTAGGTGGTAATTCATTACTCGATATTGTGGTATTTGGGCGTGCGGCAGGTAACCATATTATTAATTATCTCAAAGAACATCGTTACCATCACGCTATTGATGAGGCGAGTATCGAAAAAGCGATGGATCATTTACACCGTTGGGATAAAAAAGGTGAAGGCGAATCGGTTCAGGGACTTAAAGATGAATTACAAGCTGCTATGGAAAAAAATTGCAGTGTTTTCCGTACACAAGAAGTGTTGCAGGAATGTCTGGAACAGGTTCTACAGATTGAAAGCCGGTTACAAAATGTGTATTTAAAAGATCACAGTAAAGTTTTTAATACCGCACGTATTGACGCAATGGAACTGGAAAACTTGGTTGAACTGGCTGTTGCCACGGTGACAGCAGCACTCAATCGCGAAGAAAGCCGTGGAGCCCATTCACGTATTGATTTTCCGGATCGTGATGACAAAAATTGGTTGAAACATTCTCTTTATTATAAAGAGGGAAGAAGGTTGGAATATAAACCTGTTCATTTAAAACCGATGACGGTTGAAACCTTTCCACCGAAAAAACGTGTTTACTAAGGTTATTCTTTTTTTGGCCGGTAAGCAGACTATGAGTATTGAATTATGACATCTCAAAATCCAACTAGCGTAAAAAAAATGCCAATGCGGTTTAAAATTTATCGTTATAACCCTGAAACGGATAAAGAACCGTATATGCAGGATTTTGTTTTGGATGATGTCACTTCCGAAATGATGTTACGTGATGCTTTAATCAAAATAAAAGCAAAGGATGAAACCCTTTCTTTCCGCCATTCCTGCGGTGAGGGTGTTTGCGGTTCAGATGGCATGAATATTAACGGTAAAAATGGTTTGGCGTGTCTAACCCGGGTTAGCGAATTAAAGCAGCCCGTTGAAATACGACCGTTACCCGGTATGCCTGTTATTCGTGATTTAATTATTGATATGGAGCAATTCTTCCATCACTATCGTTCGATTAAACCGTATTTAACCGTGCATGATCCTGTTCCCGAAGTTGAATATATACAAACACCTGAGCAACGTGAAAAATTAGACGGCCTTTATGAATGTATCTTATGTGCATGTTGTTCAACATCTTGCCCATCGTTCTGGTGGAACCCAGATAAATTCCGTGGTCCCGCCGCATTATTACAAGCCTATCGTTTTCTGGTAGATAGCCGTGATCAAGATGCAGCTAAACGATTGGCCGAACTGGAAGGGCCTTATAAATTATTTAGGTGTCATTCGATTATGAATTGTGTAAACGTATGTCCTAAAAATTTAAACCCAACTAAAGCAATAAATGGGATTAAGGAGTTAATGCTAAAAGACATGTTTTAGTACCAAGGCGAATAATGAGAAGCTAGATTACGGCGTTGGAAGAAAAATTCTAAATACTCATTTACTGCTCGTAAACTCCGTTTTATAATTTTTCTTCCGCCTTGTACTCTAGCTTCTCATTATCCGCTGAAAGTGTGTAGATAAATCAAAGTCGTCATTCTCGCGGAGACAGAAATCCAGTACTATAATAAGAAGCAGTATTATAATAATTATTTTTTGTCATATTTTTAGTGGATAACTAAGTTTATAATTATGAGCAATACAGGAACACAAGAAGATAATACCGAATTATCTCGCCTACGCTGGCAATGCCGTCGTGGTATGTTGGAGTTAGATATATTTTTACAAGGCTTTATGGACAAAGCATATAATCAGTTATCATTGGAACAACAACAAGCATTTGAACGCTTGCTCGAAACTCCTGACCAGATGTTACTAGACTATTTAATGGGGCGGGTTATCCCCTACGATAAGGAAATCGCAGATGTCGCAAAACAAATTCGTCTCGCTGCCGGCCCTGATACTTAGTCGTTCTAAAATCCTGTTATTTTTTATTATTGGTTTACACGTAATTGTGTTAGCCAGTGCGATGTATACAGTTTATTTTCATATAAGCGTGAATATTATTTTAGGCTTGTTGATAGGGTTCAGTTTTTATTACTACATTCAGTACTATAAAAATCTAAGCACCTTAAAACAAATCAAGTATCGTCAGGACGGTATGTGGATACTCGGTTATAAATCAAAATCACTATTGGTTTCAATCGAACCTGAATATATGCTCACAGAATGGCTTATTGTGTTGCGCTTTAAGATTGGCCAAACTAAAAGAAAGAGTATTCCAATATTTTTTGATATGTTAACCCCTCATGATTTTAAACAATTGCGTGTTGTGTTACCTTATATTTTAAAAACAAGGATTTAAACAAATAAAATTGTTATTCAGGTTGGAGAAAAAAGTAACACATATTCTTTAAAAATTAGAAGCAATGTTATACAGTGTGAACAAGTTGATATATCTAAAATCAATACCTGTTTCTTTATCAATCTATATCTTGTTAAAATACAGGCATACATA
This sequence comes from uncultured Thioalkalispiraceae bacterium, assembly GCA_964472525.1. Classification (GTDB taxonomy): domain Bacteria; phylum Pseudomonadota; class Gammaproteobacteria; order UBA6429; family Thiohalophilaceae; genus SZUA-37. The sequence continues at coordinate 79,012 of CAYYLL010000001.1, forward strand.
TTCATCTACCATTCAGCTTGGTAATGTATAATTTAGTTGATTGGGAATATAATAATTAAGGAGAAGGATGTGGATATTGAAAAAGACATTATCAGGGTTACAACTCATATTTCGGTACTTGATGCTAGCATGTTTATGATTCCTTTTTATGTTTTTTCTCTAGGCGCAAAGAGAATGAATCTTTTAGAACCTTTGGCAGCTTGAGTCGATGAATTTTACATTGAGTATAATCCTTATGTTTAAGATGCTTTTCCTGCGAGTAAGAGTGAAAGGTATATTAACCATTTTTGTTGGCTCCATTTTTCTTATAGGCTGTACTACTTTAAATAAAAGTGAATGTTTAAATGCAGACTGGGTGACGATAGGCTATCAGGACGGTTATAAAGGGGAGTCGCAATCAAGAATTGGAAAGCATCGGAAGGCTTGTGCTGAATATGGTGTTAAACCTGTCTTGAAGCAATATCTTGATGGCTATAAAAAGGGAGTGACTGAATTCTGTAGGCCATATCGAGGTTATCGAAGAGGGTTGTTAGGGTATGTGAATCGAGGTGTTTGTAAAGGTTCCATGCGTACCCCATATAATCATGCTTATCAGCAAGGAAAGCAGCTCTATAATTTAGAACAACAAATTATAGATACTCAAGAAATTATAAATAATATTTCTGAAATCAATAATAACCTCGAGTATGAACGACAATTTGCAGAACAGAAACTTATCAATTATGAATTAACAAAGGCAAGGCGGGCTCAACTTGTTGAGAGGATTCGGGATATTGATAATAAAAAATTGAGAAATATTGACCGTATCGAATATCATGAAGGTTTACTTAATAGTCAAATAAATGAAGTTAAATATTTAAAAGAGCAGAATCATTTCAAGAACCATTAGTTTAGTTGATAATAATTTTCTGAAAATATTAACAAATTATAAGATTGAATTAGCTGAAAAAATTTATTGTGTTTGATTCTATACTACTCGAAATAAAGGGTGTGCTCGAGCCTTTAATGATCTTTTCTGTTATTGGCAAGGAAATACAGTAGGAATGCTTACACGATACTATCCTGTCTGGGAATATAATCCATCCTTTAATGTAGACGATTCTACATGGAAGAATACCTCAGTAATCTGGTATGCTAGCGCGATTGCTCATGATAGTTATACGCAAATCAGTATGATACTGCTTCAATTGTTTGTCAGGAAAGTCAAGGCTGGTTAACTGATAGCTTACCTGCGAAGTGGTTGAATAAAAATGAACCTGAATATATGCTCACAGAATGGCTTATTGTGTTGTGCTTTAAGATTGGCCAAACTAAAAGAAAGAGCATTCCAATCTTTATCGATATGCTATCACTACAAGCATTTAAAAAGTTGCGAGTGGTGTTACCTTATATCTTAAAAGTGAAAAATGAAGTTGTTGCTACAAACTAGTTTTATTTTTCCAATCAAATTTTTTGTTGCTCACGAATTTTAATTATTTTTGTTAAATATTTATTTCCCCATACCTGAATTTCTTTAAGCACAGGTACAAGTGTTAAACCAAACTTTGTTATGGAATATTCAACTTTAGGTGGAACCTCGGCAAATACTTTTCTGTGGATAATCTGGTCAGATTCCAATTCTCGTAATTGTCTTGTTAACATCCTTTGAGTAATACCGGGTAACAGTCTACCTAGTTCGTTGAAACGCCGAGTGTCGTTCTGTAAATGGTAAAGGATAGGTGTTTTCCATTTTCCACCAATAACATCTATTGCTGCTTCAATAGGACACCCATAACTGCATGCGGGATCTTTGTGTGTTTTCATGTGGTTGCTCACTGGTAATACATAAATATGGTATACAAAATGATAGTATAGCACAAATCTGTACGTACTTATGTTAATGGCTGTTATCCGGTAATATTATTTCTTCCTACTTAAAATCAGATTAATGGAGAAAATGATGAACACTATCGATGCAATAAAGAGTCGGCGGGCAATTAAGCATTATGATGCAGAGCATCAAATGACGGAAGAAGAAATAACCGAGTTATTATCACTGGCTATTTTATCTCCTACAGCTTTTAATATTCAGAATTGGCGTTTTGTTGTTGTGCGCGACACTAAATTAAGACAAAAAATACGTAAAAGTGCATGGGATCAGGCACAGGTTACCGATACGTCTTTATTTATTGTGCTGACAGCGGATTTAAAGGCATGGGAAAAGCAGCCCGTTCGTTATTGGAAAAATGCGGCTAAAGAAGTTCAGGATTTTATGTTGCCTGCTATTGATGCGTATTATCGAGACAAGGATCAGGTTCAACGCGATGAGGCAATGCGATCCTGCGGTATTGTTGCGCAAACATTAATGTTGGCCGCGAAATCATTAGGCTATGATTCTTGTCCTATGGATGGTTTTGATTTTGATCAGGTAGCCGAGCTTATTAACTTACCGGATGATCATGTTATTGCGATGTTTGTTGCCATTGGCAAAGGAACTAAAGATGCATGGCCACGGCCTGGGCAGCTATCCTTAGATGATGTTGTTATATCAAATAGCTTTTAAAAAGCAGTGTTTGCAAAGGTGATGTTTAAAGGATAAAGGCTGGTTGAGGTTAGAGTAAAAACTCTGACTTCAACCCCTAGAATATAGATACAAATTTTTCAAAAAAAAACGTGGTGCATGACAAAATTTTAACAGTTCTTATTTCTTTATCAAGTAGTCACATCCACTAATATATCAACATCACTATTTTCTTTATAATTTTCCGGCGTAAGAACGGTATTAGTTTTTTGTTTCGATGTTTCAGGATAATCGAGCGTATAGTGTAAGCCACGACTTTCTTTTCGCTGAATAGCAGATTCAACAATTAGACTGGCGGTATCTACCAGATTGCGTAGCTCGATTAAGTCATTGGTGATGCGGAAGTTGCCGTAGTAGTCGGTTATTTCCTGTTTGAGTAAATTGATTCGGCTCTTGGCGCGTTGCAAACGTTTATTGGTGCGTACAATACCAACATAGTCCCACATAAAGCGGCGCAGTTCGTCCCAGTTATGCGTGACCACCACTTCTTCATCGGAATCGGTTACGCGGCTTTCATCCCATTCGGGTAATTTAATGGGCATTTTAATGTGTGTTTGTTGTTTTATATGTTCACTGGCAGACTGGGCAAACACTAAACATTCAAGTATCGAGTTACTGGCCATTCGGTTGGCTCCGTGCAGACCGGTAAAGGCTACTTCACCAATGGCGTATAAACCGGCAACATCGGTTTGCCCGTACTTGTTTGTCATTACGCCGCCACAGGTATAGTGGGCAGCAGGTACAACGGGGATGGCCTGCTTTGATATGTCAAAGCCAAATTCCCTGCAACGTTGGGAAACGGTTGGGAAATGTCGTTGAATAAAATCAAAGGGCTTGTGAGATATGTCGAGTAATACATTGTCGGCACCGATGCGTTTCATTTCATGATCGATAGCGCGTGCAACAATGTCGCGTGGTGCGAGTTCGGCACGTTTATCAAACTTTTGCATAAAACGTGTACCATCGGGTAACAGCAGTTTTGCACCTTCACCTCGGAGTGCTTCTGTAATAAGAAATGATTTGGCATCCTGATGGTATAAACAGGTTGGATGGAATTGATTAAATTCCATATTGGCCACGCGGCAGCCGGCTCGCCATGCCATGGCAATCCCGTCACCGGTGGCGGTATCTGGGTTGGTCGTGTAAAGATACACTTTACTAGCACCGCCATTGGCTAAAATCACAAACTTGGCATGAAAAACGTTAACGCTGGCTTTATCCCTGTCGAGTACGTAAGCGCCTAAACAGCGGTTATGCTGACGTCTTTCATTAGTTGTGGCATTAGTTATGGGCTGCTTTGTGATTTGTTGTTCCTTGAGGGTATTCACTTTTGCAGCATTAACTTTTTCCTGAGTGATTAAATCAACGGCGATATGATTTTCGAAAATTTCGATGTTTTTGTGTTGTTTTGCCATGGCCGCAAGTGATGTTTCAACGGCTCGTCCGGTTGCGTCGGTTGCATGAATAACTCGACGATGGCTGTGACCACCTTCTCGGGTTAAATGGTAAGCATCGGTGTTGGTGCCGGCCTCATTTCGAGTAAATTTAATGCCTTGATCGATCAACCAGTGAATATTTTCTTTGCCGTGTCTAACGGTAAAATCGACGATTTCAGGGTTAGATAAGCCTGCTCCAGCGATTAAAGTGTCCTGAACATGCGATTCAATAGAATCGTCTCTGTCGAGTACCGCAGCAATCCCGCCTTGTGCGTATAAAGTACAGCTCTCAGTTAAAATCCCCTTTGTAATCAATTGGATATGATGAGTGTCAGCAAGGCGTAAAGCTGCGCTAAGCCCAGCTGCGCCACCGCCAATAATCAACACATCAGCACTTTTATGTGTATGAGGATGCGGCTGAGAAGTGACGAGGGACTTCATGATGTTCTTAATATCCATAGGTTTATCATCGCGCGTTATTTGCCTATTGACAACTGATTAAAATGGATAGTTAGGTTCGATTTGTAATAGAATGCCAAGATGCTGAGTTTATTAGAAAATAGTATGACTTATAGAACAAATAATCGAACTTTGGGCAAAAAAGCGAGTCATATTACCAGACTACTGATTACCTTAAGTAATGTTGAATTGGAGAGTAATTAGATGTCTGACAAGGCCGCTGATCAACAACTTGTTGAGCGTGTGCAAAAAGGTGATAAGCGTGCATTTGATTTGTTGGTCATTAAATACCAACAGCGGATTATGAACGTGATTTCGCGCTTTGTTAATGATTTTGCCGAGGTACAGGATCTAGCTCAGGAAACTTTTATCAAAGCCTACCGAGCGTTACCTAATTTTAGAGGCGACAGTGCATTTTATACTTGGCTTTATCGAATTGGTATTAACACGGCCAAAAATCATCTAGTTGCAAGAGGCCGTCGCCCACCAAGTGCTGATGTAGATGCAACTGAAGCAGAATACTACGAAGGTGAGTCTTCGTTAAAAGATCAAGCAACACCGGAACGCATTGCATTAACCGATGAAATTGGAAAAGTTGTCTTTGATGCAATCGAACAATTACCCGAAGATTTACGGATGGCTATTACCTTACGTGAATTAGAAGGCTTAAGTTATGACGAAATTGCAGAAGCGATGGACTGTCCAATCGGTACAGTTCGTTCCCGAATTTTTCGTGCACGGGAAACGATTGATTTAAAACTTAAACCTTTAATGGAAGAGGCCGATAATTAGTTAAGGCCAGTGATAGTTTAAGACCAGTATTTTAATACCAACTGAAATATTAAGAGAAACCAACAGTGAGAGAAATCAGATGAGCGATTCAATACATGACAAAACAAATGAAAAGATTTCGTCATTACTTGATGACGAGCAAACCGTCGACAGTACTTTGATAAATTCCTTGTTGAATAGCAAAGAAACAAAAGCAAAGTGGGCTCGTTACAACCTTGTCAGCGATGTTCTCAACGATCGCTACCAACATAAAGTTGATAAAGCTTGGTTTGTTGAACTTAGTGATAAGTTAGATGATGAACCCACTATTTTGGCACCGAGAGTGAATCGTACTTTTACACAAAAGCTTGTTAAGCAAGTCACGGGTTTTGCGGTTGCTGCGACGGTTGCAATGGTTGCTATTTTAAGTCTGCAACAAACACAGGTCTCCGAAATAGATTCGGGAGCGAAAATTGCGCAGCTGCCTTTAGCATCTAGCGACATTAAACCTGTTTCCTTACGTTTAAATAAAGCTGCCGAGTCAAAATTAAATGGTTATCTTGTTAATCACTATGAGCATTCTATTACAGGCCAAATGCAAGGTTTAATGCCTTATATGCGAATGGTCAGTGTGACACCAGCAGAACGAATTGTGCATGAAAAATAAGTTTTTAGTTTTTATTACGAGTTTATTGTTTTCTATTAGCACTCTTGCTGCTGCTGAGCCTGCGAATAACAAACAAATTGAATTCTGGTTAGTTAAAATGCATCGTGCGGAGCATATGATAAACTATCAGGGTATTTTTGTTTATGGGCAACAAAATAATTTAAGTTCAATGAAAATTGTACACAGTATCGATGGTGTCAGTGAGCGAGAACGTTTGCTGTCGTTGGATGGTACTGGGCGCGAAGTGTTACGCACTAATAGTTCAGTAACTTGTATTATTCCAGACAGCAAATCGGTAATGGTCGAAAAAAGTAGACCGAGTTCCAATTTCCCTCCTGCCTTTCCTGTTAAGCTTAAGAAGTTATCAGATAATTATAATTTTTATTTATCGGGTAAAGAAATGGTGGCGGGGCAAATAACCCAAAAGATTACAATTAAACCTAAAGATCAATATCGATACGGCCATATTTTATGGATTGATGAAAAATCGGGTTTACTGCTTAAAACTCATCTAATGAATGAACATGGGCAACCGGTTGAACAGTTTATGTTTACCCAAATTGATTACATGGACAAAGTCCCTGACAAGTTACTAGAGCCTTCAGTCAATGGTAAGAATTTTACTTGGTATGAATCTGCTGCCTCTAAAAAAGAAGAGGTAAACGCACCGAGTCAATGGGGCGTAAAACGTTTACCAAAAGGATTTAATGCGGATGTGAACTTTAAACATGTTATGCCGCGTAGTGGTGTGGCAATGGAGCAGTTAATGTTTTCTGATGGTTTAACGTCCATATCAGTTTTTATCGAAAGACCCACGAATAAAAATGACCAAATTACAGGTTATTCAAGGATGGGGGCAATCAATGCTTGTGGTCGAACCTTAAAAAATGGCCAACATGTTACCGTACTAGGTGCCGTCACTCATGCCGCAATAAAAATGATATGTGACTCTGTTTATTTGAAATAATTTGAAAGTATGATTGAGCAATCTGCAAAAGTACGACGTTGTGATAACGGCAAAATCTTTGTTGAAGTTAATTCACAATCCAGCTGTGGTTCCTGTTCGGCTCGAGCCGGTTGTGGCAAGTCATTACTCGACAATGTTTTTAAAACGAAACCATTACATATTGCAGTCGATAATACCATGGGAGCCAGAGTGAACGACGATGTGATTATTGGTTTAAATGAATCGGCGTTATTGCAAGTTTCTTTTTACTTGTATTTATTACCTCTGTTAACTATGTTGGTTGCTGCTATTGGTGTGGTTTATTTAGTCTCTGATCAATATTCAGAAATTAGTTCTATTATTGCAGCGGTAATTGGTTTGTTTGTAGGTAGCCGTTTTTCTCGCGGTATTTTAAATAGCAAAGAGAAAGATCAGAACAAAATGTTTCAACCGGTTCTGATAAAAGTTATCCCTAATTTGTTATCAACGGAAATGGGTTCATCCCAAGCTTAGGAGTTTTATTTTGTTTGAATTAAATTTAAAAAGAAGTTATCTCATTGTTTTTTTCTCATTCTTTTTTCTTTCACTGGCTCAGGCATATAATTTACCTGATTTTACGGAATTAGTTGCAAAAAATAGTCCGGCCGTTGTCAATATCAGTACTAAACAAAAAATTAAAATACACAAAAAGTTACCTAAAGGTTTGAAACTGCCTAACTTACCCAAAGGTTCACCGTGGAATGATTTGTTTAAACGTTTTTTTGATGATCGTGAGAATAATGAAAATTATAATTCCCAGTCCCTAGGCTCAGGTTTTATTATTGATTCAGACGGTTATATTGTAACGAATTATCATGTAATTAAAGGTGCCGATGAAATTCTGGTGCGTTTATCAGACCGGCGTGAGTTGGTTGCCAAATTGATTGGTAGCGATGAACGTTCGGATATTGCTTTATTAAAGATTGATGCTAATTCATTACCCGTGGTTAAAATTGGTAATTCCGATAAATTAAAAGTAGGTGAATGGGTGATGGCGATTGGTTCCCCGTTTGGTTTTGACCATTCCATTTCGGTGGGTGTTGTGAGTGCCGTTGGGCGTAGCAATTTACCAAATAGTAATTATGTGCCTTTTATTCAAACAGATGCTGCTATTAACCCAGGTAATTCAGGTGGCCCTTTGTTTAATTTAAAAGGGGAAGTCATTGGTATAAATTCACAAATTTATACGCGTTCGGGCGGGTATATGGGTTTATCATTTTCAATTCCAATTAATGTTGCAATGAATGCGGTTAGACAACTCAAGAAAACCGGGCATGTGACCCGTGGTTGGTTAGGTGTGTTAATTCAGGAAGTCAATCGTGAGCTTGCTAAATCATTCGGTATGAAACAACCACGAGGTGCTGCAGTTCTAAAAGTGATTAAAGATAGTCCTGCTAAAAAAGCCAGTTTTGAAGTTGGCGATGTCATTATTAAATTCGGTACAAAAGAAATTTATCATTCTTCTGATTTACCTCTAGCGGTTGGTTCAACCGATATTGGTAAAAAGGTCAAAGTTAAAATAATTCGTGAAGGTAAGTACAAAACACTAACCGTTAAAGTAGAAGCATTACCTAATCAGAAAGAGCTTGCAGCGGCTCAAAATGCCATCAAAAAAACGCAAGTAAATAAGCTGGGTATGACGGTCATGGGTATAAACAGCTCACAGCGTGAGCAATTAGGTATCGATAAGCGAGGTATTTTGGTGAAGCATGTTACTGCCGGTGCAGCGCGTGATGCCGGTATTCGAAATGGTGATATTCTGCTTAAATTAAATTACCAAGACATTAATTCGGTTAAAGATTTTAATAAGGTACTTAAAAATTTACCAAAAGGTAAACCTGTTCCAGTATTAATTCAGCGTAAAAAATCACCGATATTTTTAGCCATTAAAATTCCTGACTAAATAATATTGCTCTGGTCATTGGTTTAGATAGGAATGGGTTAACTCAGCGTTTTATATGCAAAAAACAGAATTGCTTGTTTATAGTCGTGCGGGGTGTCATTTGTGTGATGCCCTTATCGACGAGTTAACTGAATTTTGCATTAAGAATCCATTTATGTTCACAACCACTGATATTTCAGGCCGTGACGACCTTGAACAGTTGTATGGCCTTAAAGTGCCTGTTGTGACTTATCAAGATGTGGTTTTATGTGAATATTTCTTTGATCCCCTCGCTATTACCGCATATTTCGGCATGTCGTCTAAAAATTAGGTACAATAGCACCCCGTTAGATTTTTAAAAAATCGTTATAAGCCAGATCGTTGGTATAATTGGATAAAAATCGAAACAAGCGCAGTTACTGCGCTTTTTTATTATATAAATCAAGGTGTTGTCGTTTGTCAGATCTATCTCATATACGTAATTTCTCAATCATTGCCCATATTGACCATGGGAAATCGACCATCGCAGATCGCTTTATTCAAATTTGTGGCGGTTTAAGTGAACGGGATATGGAAGCTCAAGTACTGGATTCAATGGATTTGGAAAAAGAACGTGGCATCACGATTAAGGCGCAAAGTGTAACCTTGGATTATCACGCAGAAAATGGCGAAACTTATCAGCTAAATTTTATTGATACTCCCGGACATGTTGATTTTAGTTATGAAGTTTCGCGTTCTCTGGCGGCTTGTGAAGGCGCTTTACTGGTTGTGGATGCCTCGCAAGGGGTGGAAGCGCAGAGTGTGGCAAACTGTTATACTGCGATTGATCAAGGTCTAGAAGTGCTGCCTGTTTTAAATAAAATTGACTTACCTGCGGCCGAACCGGAACACGTGAGTCAGGAAATTGAAGATATTATCGGCATTGATGCAACGGACGCGCTGCATGTGAGTGCTAAATCAGGGATAGGTATTGATGCCTTACTTGAAATGCTGGTTAAAAAAATTCCCGCCCCCAAAGGCGATGTCGATGCGCCTTTACAGGCTCTTATTATTGATTCTTGGTTTGACAGTTATGTGGGCGTGATCTCTTTAGTTCGCATTATGCAAGGCACTTTAAAGCCAAAACAGAAAATCACCATGATGGCAGCAGGGCGCAATTATTCCGTCGATCAAGTGGGTGTTTTTACCCCCAAACGAAAAGTGCGAGATAACTTAAAGGCCGGTGAGGTGGGTTTTTTAATTGCCGGTATCAAAGAAATTGACGGTGCGCCAGTGGGCGATACCATCACCACGACCGATAAATCGGCCGATAAAGCACTCGCAGGATTTAAAGCGGTGCAACCACAGGTTTTTGCCGGGCTATTTCCAGTTGTCGGAGACGATTATGAGTCTTTGCGTGAGGCACTGGCAAAATTGCGCCTCAATGATGCGGCATTGTTTTATGAACCTGAAACATCGCAGGCGCTGGGTTTTGGTTTCCGTTGTGGCTTTCTTGGAATGCTGCATATGGAAATTATTCAGGAACGACTGGAACGCGAATACGACCTCAACCTGATTACGACTGCACCCACCGTTGTTTTTGAAGTTAAAACAAACAAGGGCGAGGTGGTTAAAATCGATAATCCTGCCGATTTGCCCGATCAGGTGCATATTGCCGAAATTCGAGAGCCGATAGTGACGGCCACTATTCTCGTTCCACAGGATTATGTGGGTAATGTCATGACCTTGTGTATAGAAAAACGGGGCTCACAAAAAGACATGCAATATTTAGGGAGTCAAGTTAGTATTGTTTTTGAACTGCCTTTAAATGAGATTGTACTGGATTTCTTTGATCGATTAAAATCAGTCAGCCGGGGTTACGCCTCATTAGATTATGAATTTACTCGTTTTCAAGCTGCAAATCTGGTTAAACTGGATATTTTGATTAATTCAGAAAAAGTGGATGCGCTAGCGGTGATAGTCCACCGTGACAATGCAATTTCACACGGTAGAAAATTAACCGAAAAGATGAAAGAAATTATTCCTCGGCAAATGTTTGATGTTGCAATACAGGCTGCCATCGGAGTAAAAGTATTAGCACGCACAAATGTGAAGGCATTACGTAAAAATGTAACTGCAAAGTGTTATGGTGGTGACGTATCGCGTAAGCGTAAGTTATTAGAAAAACAAAAAGAAGGTAAAAAACGAATGAAGCAAATTGGTCGAGTCGAATTACCACAAGACGCTTTTTTGGCTGTTTTACATGTAGGTAAAGACAAATGACAATAGATTTTTCACTGATACTCGCACTCGGTGCGGCCATTACCGGGGCTATCTGGTTAATTGATATTTTATTCTTTGCGCGTAAACGCAAACACGATGATGAACTCATTGAAGGTACAGGGCGGGAACGAGATACACCAACAAATGAAGAATTTGAACCTTTTTTAGTTGAATATTCAAAATTCTTATTCCCAGTATTTTTTATCGTTTTTGTCCTGCGTGGTTTTGTGGTTGAGCCGTTTAAAATTCCTTCTGGTTCAATGATCCCTACATTAGAAGTGGGCGATTTTATTCTAGTGAGTAAATTCAGTTATGGTTTACGTATTCCTGTGATTAATAAAAAAATACTGGATTTTGGTAAACCTGAACGGGGTGATGTAGTCGTATTTCGTTATCCACGTGATCCAAAAATTGATTACATTAAACGGTTAATTGGTTTGCCGGGTGATGAGATTGCTTACCATGATAAACAGCTATATATCAATGGAGAGCTAGTTAAGGAAACAGAAATTTCAAAATCAACCTTTGGATTTACTGAATATACACGTTATAACGAAGTTTTACCTAAAGCAAATTTACCCAAAGGCTATTCGCATGAAATGCGTTTAAGTTCTAATCCACCACATTTTGATTTAGTGACAACGGTACCAAAAGGGCATTATTTCATGATGGGGGATAATCGGGATAACAGTAACGACGGCCGTGTATGGGGTTTTGTACCGGATGCAAATTTAAAAGGACGAGCTTTTGCTATCTGGATGAATTGGCAAGGTTGGAACCATTGGCCTAAGTGGTCACGAGTTAGTTTTATAAAATGAGTATGTTCATATAATTAATATAGTGAGGGAAATGCGATGAAATTAATTTCAAAACAGCGTGGATTGACGGCAATCAGTTGGCTTTTAATTATTGCCGTTGCACTTGTGTTTATTACCTTATTGCTTCGATTAATTCCGATTTATATTGAAGGTTATAGCGTTTATGATTCACTTGAGGGAATGAAAAGCAATCCAAAAATTGCGAGTTATCAAACGCGTACAATTAAAAAGAACTTACTAAAACGATTAAATATTAATTCAGTTTATTCGGTGACGGGTGATGATATTTACGTCACTAAAAAATCAGGTAAAACTATCATCGAAGTTGATTATGAAGTGCGTGAAAAAATTGTAGGCAATCTTGATTTTGTGGTTAGGTTTGATAAAGAAATTACTGTTCAATAATAGCATATGGTAAGTAGAACTAAATTTTTAAAAGTAATTGATTATATTTTTAACAATGCAGCGCTTCTTGACTCGGCTTTAACACATCGCAGTGCCGCTGCAAATAATAACGAACGCCTAGAGTTCCTAGGGGACTCTGTTCTGGGCTTGGTTATTTCAACTGAATTGTATCAACGTTTTTCGGATATTGATGAAGGTGTTTTAAGCCGTTTGCGCGCGAGTCTAGTCAAGGGTGAAACACTGGCAGAACTTGCCAAAGAAATAAATTTAGGTGAATTTATTCAATTGGGTAGCGGTGAATTGAAAAGTGGGGGCTTTCGTCGAGCTTCTATTTTAGCAGATGCTTTCGAAGCTGTTATTGGGGCTATTTATCTTGATGGTGGTATTCAGGCGGCAACAAAATTTATCCATACTCAATATGCAACTCGTTTAAACAAGGTTAATCCCAAAGAAGTCAGTAAAGATCCTAAAACACGCTTGCAGGAATATCTACAAGCACGCAGCCTACCGTTACCTGTTTATACGGTTATATCGATTGACGGTGAGTCACATCAGCAAACATTCACAGTGAAAGGACAGGTCGAAGTGATTGATCATGAGATTAAAGGTAGTGGCAAAAGTCGACGTTTTGCAGAACAACAGGTTGCACAAAAAATTCTGGAATTGTTAACCAATGACTAATACTAGTGACTTTCGTTGTGGTTATGTTGCCATTATCGGTCGCCCAAATGTGGGTAAATCAACATTGCTCAATTATATTTTAGGGCAAAAGCTGTGTATTACTTCACGTAAACCACAAACAACACGACACCAAATATTAGGGATTAAAACAACACCAACCGCACAAGCCATTTATGTTGACACGCCCGGAGTGCATAAAGACAGCCCGCGTGCAATGAATCGTTATATGAATCGTACCGCACACAGCATTATTGATGATGTGAGCGTTGTTTTATTTATTGTTGAAGCGGGTGTTTGGTCAGACAAAGACGAGTGGGTGCTTGAAAAAGTAAAAACAACAAAGAATCCAGTTATTCTAGTGATTAATAAAGTGGATCAGTTAGACGATAAAGCCAAGTTGCTTCCTTTTATGCAAAAGCTGAGTCAACTACATACCTTTAAAAGCATTATTCCGGTTTCCGCTTTAAAAGGTAAATATATTGAGGATTTGGAAACCGAGGTTGAATCATTATTAGATGTTTCTGAACCCATCTTTCCAGAAGACCAGTTTACCGATCGCAGTATGAAGTTTTTTGCGGCGGAAATTATTCGAGAAAAGTTAATGCGACAGTTAGGGCAAGAACTGCCGTATGATCTCACTGTTATGATCGAAAAATTTGAAGAAGTGGATGATAAGATAAATATTAATGCGGTTATTCTGGTTGAACGAAAAAATCAAAAATTGATTATTATAGGCAATCAGGGGCAACGTCTTAAAAAGGTTGGAACACAGGCTCGAATTGATATGGAAAAAATGTTCGATTGTAAAGTCTTTATCGAAATTTGGGTTAAAGTAAAATCTGGTTGGGCAGACGATGAGTTAATGTTGAAGTCACTTGGTTATACGGATGAGCATTAGCACAAGCTCATCAAACTATCAGCGTGTTCATTCCCAACCTGCCTATATATTACATACGCAGGCTTATCAAAATACCAGTTTAATTGTTGATGCCTTTAGCGTAAATTTTGGTCGAATAAGATTTGTCGCCAAAGGGGCTAAACGTTTAAAGTCTTCTTTTGCAGGTAAGTTGCAGGTATTTACGCCTTTGCTCTTGTCTTGGTCAGGAAAAGGTGAGCTTTACACCTTAACGGATGCCGACTTCGCAACTTCTGAACAAATATCGTATGTGAATGGTCAAATGCCTTTGCGCGGTTCTATTTTAATCAGTGCCTATTATGTTAATGAATTAATTTTACGTTTTATTTTATTGGAAGATCCTCATCCTGAATTGTTTTACTATTATGCTGAAACAATTGGAAATTTATCCCTTAAGAAAAATATAGAATCCGTTTTACGTATTTTTGAAAAACGATTATTACAAGAGGCTGGGTATAGTTTAATACTGGACTGTGATACTGAAACGGGTGAAAAAATTATAGCCAGCAACGAATATTATTATATTTTAGAAAAAGGACCTCAACGTGATATTGCGAGTCATTTAAAGGCAGAATATGATGGTATTTCACTCACAGGACAAACGCTGTTAGAGTTAGATAATGGTTGTTTTAATAGTAAAAAAACCTTGCTACAGGCAAAAAGACTGATGCGGGCTATTATTGCGATGCATTTAGGGTACAAACCGCTAAAAACAAGAGCGTTATTTCAATCGACAATATTATAGAGGATCGATAAATGTTATTAGGTGTGAATATTGATCATGTAGCCACCTTAAGGCAATCGCGTGGTACGATTTATCCAGAAGTGGTGCAGGCTGCCGCCGTTGCAGAACAAGCTGGCGCGGATGCCATTACTATTCATCTAAGAGAGGACCGTCGCCATATTCAGGAGCGTGATGTTGCCTTGTTATCACAAACGTTACAAACAAGAATGAATCTCGAAATGGCGGTAACAGATGAAATGATTGCGATAGCAGAAAAATACAAACCATCTGATTGTTGTCTGGTTCCGGAAAAAAGAGAAGAGTTAACAACAGAAGGTGGGCTAGATGTTGCAGGCCAAATTCCAAAAATGGAAGATGCTTGTATACGCCTGGCAAAAGTCGGTGTGCGTGTGTCATTGTTCATTGATGCCGATAAAAAACAAATTGATGCGGCACATGCTGTTGGCGCACCGATTATAGAAATTCATACCGGCCATTTTGCTGATGCAACGGATAACGACACGAAGAAAAATGAGTTTAATAAAATTACAGAAGCCGTTGACTATGCAGCTCAACTTGGTTTACAAGTGAATGCCGGACATGGTTTGCACTATCATAATGTACAACAGATAGCGGCTATTGCCGATATTAAAGAATTAAATATTGGGCATGCGATTATTGCACAATCTATATTTATGGGACTAGGATCGGCTGTAACAGAAATGAAACGGTTGATGCTTGAAGTACGCAAATGATCTTCGGTATTGGCACGGATATAGTTCGTATTACTCGAATGAAAGAAAATATAGAAAAATTTGGCGACAAATTTGCAGAACGTATTCTGTCAGAAGAAGAATTAAATGAATACCATGATTATTCAGAACCTTCACGCTTGCTTGCTAAACGTTTTGCAGCAAAAGAAGCGGCAAGTAAAGCGATGGGAACCGGATTTCGTAATGGGATCAGTTTTAAACAAATTTTTATTACGCATGACGAATTAGGAAAGCCGTTATTGAATTTTTCTGGAAAGGCAAAAGATTTTTTAAATGAGCAGGGTGTGCGAGAAAGCCATGTCAGCATTTCAGACGAGCAGGAATATGCAGTGGCGTATGTTACCCTTGTTAAAGAATATTCATAATGATTCAGTCAGTTCAGTTCCACTGTCTAATAATCGACTGATCTTATTATTCAGATTCTGAAGTGGCTTATCGATAGAGTCACTGGGATAAACGGCTTTTATTTCGTCTTCAAGTAACTTACAGGCATTTTTCAGGTCAGGTACACCACAATATGTGGTTCCACCATGAATTTTATGAGTGGCATCCCAGAATGCCTGTTTGTCTTTCTCAGCGTGTGCCTTATTCATTATTTTTTGTTGGTTAGGTAATTCTTTTAGCAGCATTTCGAAGAGTTCTTTCGCTAACTCTGCATTACCACCTGCTTGGCTGAGAGCCAGTTCTTTATCAAATAAACTCATTAGAATCACATCAATTTTAGTTAAATTTAGTGTAAGATTATCACATATTTTTTAGATGAATAAAGGGTCGTAAAGCCTTATGTTTCCAACAATTGAGTCTTTTATTGGTAATACGCCACTGGTTCGATTACAACGTCTGATCGATAATAATAACAACCAGATTTTGGTCAAGCTAGAAGGTAACAATCCGGCCGGTTCGGTTAAAGATCGTCCTGCTCTGAGTATGATTAAACATGCCGAGCAGCGCGGCGAAATTAAACCGGGGGACACATTAATTGAAGCAACTAGTGGCAACACCGGGATTGCACTTGCCATGGCGGCGGCCATTCGTGGCTATAAAATGATTCTTATTATGCCGGACAATATGAGTATTGAACGTATTGCGGTAATGAAAGCCTATGGTGCAGAGATTATATTAGTGACAAAAGAACAAAGCATGGAAGGTGCGCGTGACTTAGCGGCAAAAATGCAAAAAGAGGGTAAAGGCCGAGAGCTTGATCAGTTTTCCAACCCAGACAATCCTCTCGCCCATTATGAAACAACCGGCCCTGAAATATGGCATGATACGCACGGAAAAATAACCCACTTTGTCAGTGCGATGGGCACCACGGGTACGATTATGGGTTGTTCTCGTTATTTAAAAGAACAAAATAATAATATTCAGATTGTGGGTGTGCAACCGGAAGAAGGAGCCAGTATTCCGGGTATTCGACGTTGGCCGAAAGAATATTTACCGTCTATTTTTGATGCTGCACGCGTGGATATGAGTATTGATGTCGCACAAGTCGATGCAGAAAATACAACCCGGGCTTTGGCGTCACAAGAAGGAATTTTTTGCGGTGTGTCATCAGGGGGAGCGGTTGCCGCAGCATTACAATTATCTAAAACGGTTTCAGATGCAGTGATAGTTAGCATTATTTGTGACCGAGGTGATCGGTATCTATCAACAGATATTTTTCCTGCTTGACTGTAATCAGCTTGGATAAAAGCCGATGAATATATTTGTTTTTAATATTAAAACGATTCCAGACGTAGATACCGCTCGTAAAATTTATGAACTCGACAATATCGATGACAGCAATGTTGCCAATATTATGTTTCACAAAAGACGACAACAGGCCGGAACTGAAGTTTTAAAGTTGCACTTACATAAGATAGTCGCCATTTCAGTTGTGCTACGCACGGCTGAACAATTCAGGGTTTGGTCGCTAGGTAATACAAAATCAGATGAAAAAGAAATAATAGAACGTTTCTTTAATGGAATTGATAAATATGTACCCACCATCGTTTCATGGAATGGCAAAAATTTTGATTTACCGATATTGCATTATCGTGCATTAAAACACGCTGTTAATTGTCAGCGTTATTGGGATCAGGGTGATAATGACCCAAGCTTTAAGCAGAACAACTATACGAGTCGCTATCATCAGCGGCATACTGATTTAATGGATTTGCTCGCCGGTTATGAATCGAGTGCTTATGCACCCTTGGATGAAATTACAACCATGCTAGGTTTCCCCGGTGAAATAACTATGAATACTGCAAAGATTGGGGATAACTATCAAGCTGGTAATTTAGCCGCTATTCGGAATGATTGTGAAATTAATGTGCTTAATATGTATTTAGTTTATTTACGTTTTCGGCTGATGACAGGGCATTTACTTAAGCAGGAATATCAACAGGAAATTGAATTTATGAGACAGATACTTGAAAAAGAAAATAAAACGCATATTGATAAATTTTTAGTGACGTGGAAAGGCTAAGAGTATTGTTTTTAGTGTAGTAAAAAATTATATTTAGAATAAGAGTAAAAATTAAATGCAACAACGTCATTTTAAAACCAAAGATATTTACCCGAATCCCGTCAAAATCGAAAGCCTATCTCATGATGGCAGAGGGGTTACTCATATTGATGGCAAAGCCATTTTTGTCGAGGGTGCATTGCCGAATGAACTAGTTAAAATAAGTGCGCTCAAACAAACCCGGCAATACGATGATGCCATTGTAGATGAAATTCTGGAAGCATCATCAGAGCGGGTTGAACCAAAGTGTGCAGTATTTGGTATTTGTGGTGGTTGTAGTTTGCAGCATTTACAACATGACAAACAAATTTCATATAAACAACAATCATTACTGGATAATTTTAAGAAAATGGCAGGTGTTGTGCCTGATGCAATTTTGGAACCTATTAAAAGCCCTGCATGGGAATACCGCTATAAAGCGCGTTTAGGTGTAAAGTATGTAAAGGCAAAGAAAAAAGTTTATATTGGTTTTCGTGAAAAACACAGCCGTTATTTAGCGAATATGAGCGAATGCGAAGTATTAGATGCACGCATTGGAAAAAAACTGGAAGTGATTGCAGATGCGATTGGAAAGTTAACTTGTTATAACAAAATTGCACAAATTGAAGTGGCTTTTTCTGAAACGGGTTGTGCGCTAGTATTTCGTAATTTAGTTGAATTAACCGATGAAGATAAAAGTATTTTAACACAACTGGCGAAAGACAATGACTACCATATTTATCTGCAACCCAAAGGGCCGAAGACGGTTACTTTGTTATACCCTGAGTTTTCCGAATTAAGCTACAGTTTAGCTGACTATGATCTAAAATTAGTTCATCTGGCAACGGATTTTACTCAGGTTAATCCTTTTATTAATCCCTTAATGATCAAGCAAGCTCTGCATTTACTGGATCTGAATAAAAATGATAATGTATTGGAGTTGTTCAGTGGTATTGGTAATTTCACATTACCCATTGCTCGTTCAGTAAAGTCGATTGTGGCCATTGAAGGTGAAAAGTCATTGGTTGAACGTGCTAACGACAATGCACAAAGAAATTCAATTTCAAATGTAGAATACCATGTCGCCAATTTAATGGAAGACACACAAGGTTTACCTTGGTTGCGTGGCAAACAGTATAATAAAATATTACTGGATCCACCGAGAAGTGGTGCAAAAGAAATTATTGATATGATGGCTAAATTAGAACCGGAAAAAATTGTTTATGTGTCCTGCAATCCTGCAACGCTAGCAAGAGATACTGATGTACTGGTAAATACCCATCAGTATAAATTGGTTCAAGTTGGTGTGATTGATATGTTCCCACATACAGCACATGTGGAATCCATTGCCTTGTTTACACGATAAATTTCAGTCAAAGTGCGAGTGATCAAATGGGTATAGAAATTGAACGAAAATTCCTGTTAAAGAACGAAAACTGGAAGCAAGCTGTATCGTCTAGCGCAAGGATAAAACAGGGGTATCTAGCGGGTTCAGACAAGTCATCGGTGCGCATCCGCATCGAAGGTGATAAGGCCAATATCAATATTAAAAGCATGACATTGGCGATTACTCGTCAGGAATATGAATATTCGATTCCAATGGCTGATGCAGAAAAATTATTACAGGACTTATGTGAACAACCCCAAATTGAAAAAACACGTTATATTGTGGAGCATGAGGATCACAAGTGGGAGATTGATGTGTTTGCGGGGGATAATAATGGTTTAATCGTAGCTGAAATTGAATTACAGGATGAGAATGAAATATTTGCAATACCCGAATGGATAGGTGATGAAGTTTCAGAGCAGCTTAAATATTATAACGTCAATCTGATTAAGTACCCTTTTTCAAGCTGGAGTTGATAGCATTGCAAATTGTTATTAATGTAGAGAAACACACACTGTATTGCCTGATGGATAATAAGATTGTGCAAGAATATCCAGTGTCGACAGCTAAAAACGGAGTAGGTGAACAATGGGGCAGTGAATGTACGCCCCGAGGTCAACACATTATCCGTGCAAAAATTGGCGCACAGGCAAAAGAGAACAGTGTGTTTGTTGGGCGACGTTTAACGGGAGAAATTTTTTCTGAAAATTTAAAGGCCCGTTATCCTGAACGAGACTGGATATTAACTCGAATTTTGTGGTTAAGTGGTTTAGAAGTAGGTGAAAATCGTTTGGGTAAGGTTGATACCATGCGCCGCTATATTTATATTCACGGCTGCCCGAACAGTGATGCAATAGGGATAAATTCATCTCATGGCTGTATCAAAATGCGAAATCATGATCTTATTGAATTATTTGATAAGGTGAATATTGGAACAAAGGTTATAATTAAAGAAAAATAATATGAATTTACTGGGTCCTGTTATGCTCGACATTAAAGCTGGCTATCTAACTGAAGAAGACAGAAGCTTGCTCACACATCCATTAGCGGGTGGTGTTATATTGTTTACGCGTAATTTCGAATCGACTGCACAGCTTGCTGAGTTAATTAAAGAAATAAAGGCATTGCGTGATCCCGCGTTATTAATTGCAGTGGATCATGAAGGTGGGCGAGTACAACGCTTCAAAGAACCCTTTACAGTTATCCCTGCGCTCAATGTTTTGGGGCAACAATATGATAAAAATACCGATACTGCTTTACAGGATGCTGAAACTTTTGGCTGGTTAACCGCAATCGAGCTACTTACATTCGGAATTGATTTTAGCTTTACACCTGTTCTGGATATTGATTATGGTGTAAGTCAGGTAATCGGTGATCGTGCTTTTCACTCGTCCCCCCAAATTATTGCTAAGTTGGCGGCTGCTTATATTCAGGGCTTACATAAAGCCGGTATGTCTTCAACAGGTAAACATTTTCCAGGTCATGGTGGTGTGACAGCTGATTCGCATACCGATATACCGGTTGATAAACGCGATCTTGATACTTTGCTCAAACAGGATATTATTCCATTTAAGTATTTAATTCCTGATTATTTAGATGCAATTATGCCTGCACATGTTATTTATAAACAGATCAAGGATAAGCCAGCGGGTTTTTCATCATACTGGTTAAAGGATATACTAAGAACAGAATTAAATTTTAAAGGCATTATTTTTAGTGATGATTTAGATATGCAAGGTGCCAGTTGTATCAGTGATAACTATACCGTGCGGGCAACAACAGCTCTTGAAGCCGGTTGTGATATGGTGTTAGTTTGCAATAATCGTGATGCTGCGACTGATGTGTTAGAAAATCTCGTTTATAATGTAACGGATGAAAGTAGTCAGCATCTTCTAAAAATGCGAGGGAAGGCAGTAATGACTTGGGATGATTTAATTAAAACAGAACAATGGAAACAAGCCAGTGACGTTGTAGCTAACTATAAGTTGACAGTTTAAGTAAGGTTGTTATATGAATATTTTAAATGAATTAGATAAATATATTTCGCAAGAACAATTATGGATGTTACATGTTTTCCTTATTGTCTTTGCCGTATTAATTGTTGACTTCACTCAAAAGCGTATTTTGAATAAAGTACAAATAAAGTTGGAAGAAACAAAAACAGCTTGGGATGATGCTTTAATTCACGCTATCAGGAAACCATTATCACTTTTAATCTGGGTTTATGGTTTAAGTTTTGCATTAGATGTGATGAATATTCCTAAAACACAAGCTATTCGTGAAGTCGGCCTTATTGTCAGTGTCGCTTGGATAGCAGTTCGTTTTATTCGCTTTGCAGAAGAAAATATTCTTCATCAACAAAAAATTAAGGGTAAACCCATTGATAAGTCAACTGCGAGTGCTGTCAGTCAGTTATTGCGTAGTGCGGTTATTATTACTTCATTTTTAGTTGCGCTGCAAACGATGGGCTTTAATATCTCGGCCATTCTTGCTTTTGGTGGTATCGGTGGTATTGCTATTGGTTTTGCGGCAAAAGATTTATTATCAAATTTTTTTGGTGGAATGATGATTTATCTTGATCGACCCTTCTCCATTGGTGATTGGATACGGTCATCGGATAAGGAAATTGAAGGAACGGTTGAAAAAATTGGCTGGCGTTTAACCGTTATTCGCACATTCGATAAACGTCCTTTGTATGTTCCCAATTCAGTTTTTGCCAATATTGCAGTCGAAAATCCATCACGTATGACAAACCGCAGAATTTATGAAACGATTGGATTACGCTATAAAGATGCAAAATTACTTCCAATGATTGTCGATGACGTACGCGCTATGTTGTTATCCCATGAAGAAATCGATACAAATAATACGTTAATGGTCAATTTTAATAAATTTTCCGAATCATCACTTGATTTCTTTATTTACACATTTACTAAAACGACTGACTGGCAGGAATATCATCATATAAAACAGGATGTATTATTTAAGGTGAGTGAGATAATTTCAAAACATGGAGCGGATATTGCATTTCCAACATCAACAATTAATATTCAAAATGGTTTGCCAGAATTTACTCGTCAAAATTAAAATATTAGGAATAGCCTAAGCAAAATGAAACCCACAACTGAAGATGTCAATACTATTTTAAAAGATGCAGATTGTTTATATAATCATAAACAGGTACAACTTGCACTTGATAAAATGGCTGAGTCAATATCCAGTGATTTGGAAAATTCGAATCCACTTTTTATTGCTGTGATGAGTGGTGCGGTTATTCCTGTTGGTCATTTATTAACGCGTTTAAATTTTCCACTTGAAATTGATTATATTCATGCCACACGTTATGACGGCGATATTAAAGGAACGGATCTAAAATGGGTTGTGGAACCCCGTTATTCATTAAAAAATCGTACGGTCGTTATAGTGGATGATATTCTGGATGAAGGTTATACATTGGAAGCTATTATAAAATATTGCTATTCTAAAGGAGCCTCTGTGGTTAAGTCGGCAGTATTGGTAGAAAAAGAACATCAACGAGGTGTTTCTGTTGCTGTCGATTATATTGGCCTTAAAGTGCCTGACCGTTATGTATTTGGCTACGGGATGGACTATAAGGGATTTTTACGTAATGTAAATGGTATTTATGCGGTAAAAGGCTTATAACATGACAAAACTTGCAATTATTGGTGGTACAGGATTGACCTCCATTGACGATTTAAAAATTACTAAAAGAGAAGTTGTGCAAAGCCCCTTTGGCGCGCCTTCTGGCATATTACAAACGGGTGAGTTGTATGGTACGGAAGTCTTCTTCTTACCTCGTCATGGTGTTTCTCATACGATTCCCCCGCATAAAATAAATTATCGTGCTAATTTGTGGGTACTTAAGCAAGCCGGAGTGGACACCATCATTGCCGTGAATGCAGTAGGAGGGATTGACTCAGATTTGAAAGCGGGGCAACTGGTTATTCCTGATCAAGTTATTGATTATACAACATCGCGTACCAATACTTTTTTCGAAGAAGGTTTAAAAGAAGTCGTCCATATAGATTTTACAGAACCATATTGCAATGATTTAAGAGAAAGAATTATTGCAATCTGTAAAGAACAATCAATTAATTTTAAAGATAATGGTACTTACGCAGCAACGGAAGGCCCACGGCTTGAGTCTGCACAAGAAGTTAATCGTTTAGAGCGTGACGGTTGCAATATTGTGGGTATGACCGGTATGCCTGAAGCCGCATTAGCTCGCGAACTCGATATTTGTTATGCCTGTATTACTGTTGTTGCTAATCATGCCGCCGGTCGTGGTGAGGAAGCTATTACCATGGACATGATTACTAAAAATCTGAATGTAGGCATTAAGACCGTTTGCAAAGTGTTGTCTGGGGTTATTTCCGTTATTTAAAATTGTGGTAGAAAATATTACTTCTTTTTAGTTTTAACGGGGGTAATATAAACCAGTAAACCAATTCGCGGGTTATCCAGATAATGTAATTCTTTACTACGCATTTTTCGGGTTTGTTTTAGTTGGTAAACCTGTGGTTTTATTTCTGCGAAAGACGCATCATGATCATTCTGGTTGTCTACAATAATATATCGCGTATATTGAATATCCGTTTTTATGTGCAAATAACGCGAGAGTGTTATTTTAACAAGACCTTGAAGATTATTTATTTTGGGTAAGCGTTCGTTTAGTATTTTATTATAGTCGCTCTGTTCTTCAGTGATAGACGGGTTATCGTCAGTTACCGACACTGGGAGGCTTAAACGCGGAATGTCCTGTTGAATTCTCACACTAATCGCTTTTTCTTTATCCATACCGGGTTGACGCCATGAGCGGTGGTATAAGACACGATAATTTTTATTCTTGGTTAATAAATTAGCTTCTTCTTGCAACTGGTATGTCGATGCCTTAATCGGCTTAAAGGTGTAACGGGGATTATATTCTTTTGGTATTGGCCCAGGGTAGGGCGAGCCAATAAAAAGTGAATTTTCGGGGACTTCGAACTCTAAACTGGATGGCCAGGTTTCGGTACTGGCCGGGTTGGGTTTTAGATTCTCAAAAAGTAATATTTCAACATCGTAATAGCGTACTTCATCTTGATAAACCGCTGCATTTGTATTGCTTAAAAAAAGCAGTGTAAAGATAATACTAAAATATCGCATAATGGTTACTAAGTCCTATATAATTCTGATGGATGCCCTTGGTAAGCCTTTAACAGGATGAAACAAAGAGTATCTAATAAAATTTAAACTATTTCTGTTATCTCAGTCAAATAAGCCCGAGATCTATATGTCAGTTAAGAACGTATTAAAAATGGGGCATCCCATTCTACAACAAGTCGCCGAGCCCGTCACAGCATTTAATACGGCTACTTTGGACGATATAATACAAGCTATGTATGACACCATGGCCGCTCTGGACGGTGCTGGTCTTGCTGCACCACAAATCGGGATCCAACAGCGAATTGTTATTTTTTGTGTAGAGGATAATCCTCGCTACCCTGATATTGAGCCTGTTCCTGACACCATTTTAATTAACCCCGAAATCACTCTTCTTTCTGATGAATATGTGGCGGACTGGGAAGGCTGCTTAAGTGTGCCGGGTTTGCGGGGTTTAGTCGCTCGCTGCCAAAAGATAAAATACAGTGGATTTGATCAATTTGGCAATGTGGTTGAACGGATAGCCGATGATTTTCATGCCCGCGTGGTGCTGCATGAAGTTGATCATTTAGACGGTATTCTTTATCCGCAACGCATGGACGATATGTCACAATTAGGTTTTGAACAGGAGTTGTTTCCTTAATGTTATTTAGCAAGAGTGTAATATAAATCTTCTAAAAATTTGAAGCGCTTATCAATGTCCTCTAAGTCATGGCTAATGCGTAATTTATCATTGCCATCGAGTTTGTATATTTTTGCTTCTGTTTGTATTAATTTAATAATTCGCATTGGGTCAATGTCTGGTTTTTCGTTAAAAATAATTCGACCTCCTTGTGCATTAAGATCAATTTTCTTAACACCTAATCGGGTAAACAACAGTTTTAATTGGGTAATATGAAATAAATTTTTGGTGGGTTGTACCAGTAAACCAAAACGATCAATCATTTCAACCTGTAATTCTTTTAATTCATTTTTTGACTTTGAGTTGGCAATACGCTTATATAAAATTAAGCGCTCATGAATGTTGTTCAGGTAGTCGTCGGGGATAAGTGCAGGAATATGTAAATCAATTTCTGTGCCTTGTGATAAAGGTTTATTCAGGTCAGGTTCAATACCCGCTTTTAATGATTCAACGGCTCGTTCTAATAATTCGGTATACATGGTGTAACCAATTTCCATCATCTGACCACTTTGTTCATCTCCCAGTAATTCACCTGCACCACGTATTTCAAGGTCATGGGTGGCCAAAGTAAAGCCTGTTCCCAGTGTTTGAATAGACTCAATGGCTTCCAGGCGTTTTTTTGCATCGGCAGTTAACAGTTTTTTAGGCGGGGTAATTAAATAGGCATAAGCACCATGATGTGAACGTCCGACACGTCCACGCAGTTGATAGAGTTGCGCTAGTCCCAATCTGTCTGCTTTATTAATAATAATGGTATTCGCAGTGGGTATATCAATGCCGGTTTCAATAATAGTTGTGCAAACAAGAATATTAAAGCGTTGATGATAGAAGTCGCTCATGGTGGTTTCAAGTTGCTTTTCACGCATCTGACCGTGGGCAAATTCAACGGAGGCTTCAGGGATCAGTTCGGTAATTTTTTGCGTCTGCTTTTCAATTGTTGCAACATCATTATGTAAAAAGAAAACCTGACCACCACGTTTAATTTCTCGTAAGCAGGCTTCTTTAATCAGGTTGTCATCCCACTGGCTAACAAAGGTTTTAATGGCCAAGCGTTTTGCAGGTGGGCTAGCAATAATGGATAAATCTCGTATTCCCGACATTGCCATATTTAATGTGCGCGGAATAGGTGTGGCGGTTAATGTTAATATATCCACTTCCGCGCGTAGTGCTTTAA
Source organism: uncultured Thioalkalispiraceae bacterium (assembly GCA_964472525.1). Taxonomy (GTDB): domain Bacteria; phylum Pseudomonadota; class Gammaproteobacteria; order UBA6429; family Thiohalophilaceae; genus SZUA-37. The sequence goes on from CAYYLL010000001.1 coordinate 105,242, forward strand.
ATTGATCTTTTTGCCGTACCCCAAAACGATGTTCCTCATCAATAACCACAAGACCGAGTTGTTGGTATTTAATATCTTTTTGAATCAGTTTGTGCGTACCGATAATAATATCAATTTGGCCTTTGGCTAATTCATTCAGTGTGACTTTAGTTTCTTTGGCCGTTTTAAAACGCGAGAGTGACTCAACTTTAATGGGCCAGTCGGCAAAGCGGTCGCGGAAGTTTTCGAGGTGCTGTTGGGTAAGTAAGGTAGTGGGGCAAAGTACTGCAACCTGTTTCCCGTCCTGAACTGCAATAAAAGCGGCACGCATGGCAACTTCGGTTTTGCCAAAGCCAACATCACCACAGATTAAATGGTCCATGGGCTTGTCGCTTCGCATATTTTTTATGACTTGATCAATCGCTGTTTGTTGGTCGGGGGTTTCTTCAAACGGGAAGCTGCCTGCAAAGGCATGGTATTGGGCATCATCAATATGATAAGCGTAGCCTTTTTTTGCTTCACGTTTGGCATAAATATCCAGTAACTCGGCAGCCACATCACGCACCTGTTCAGCCGCTTTACGTTTTGCTTTTTCCCATTGCTTGCTACCTAGTTTATGCAATGGCGCAGAATCGGGAGAAGCACCCGTATAACGGCCAATTAAATGCAGTGAGTTAACCGGCACATAGAGCTTATCGCCACCGGCATATTCCAGCATTAAGAACTCAGCTTCGATGTTGCCGACGACAATATTGGTTAAACCTAAATAACGTCCGACACCATGGTCTTCATGTACCACGGGTGCATTTAAAGTGAGCTCAGCAAGATTGCGAATAATAATGTCACTGTCACGTTGTTCTTTCTTGCGACGACGACGTTGTAATACCTGTTTGCCATAGAGTTGAGATTCAGTAATAACCGAAATTTCTGGCTGGTTAATTTGCAAGCCTTCGGTTAACGGGTAAACAGTGATTCCGTATTTTGAATCGCTACAGGCGAACTGTTGCCAGTTATCAAACTTATCGGGGTAAACATCAATACCATGCAAGAGTTCCAGTAATGCTTCACGGCGGCCAGTTGATTCAGATGAAAATAGTGTTCGCCCGGTATATTGTTGAATAAAATTTTGTAACCGTGACGAAGGAGCCTCAAGTTTTATATCAATTAATAAACCGGGGGGAACTTGAGTATCAAAATTGATTGCCGCTGCATTTTCATATTCAAAATGTTGATATTGAACATGCGGGTATGATTTTATTTGTGCGTTAATTTCGTTAATCGGTAAATATAATTCATTGGGGCTTAATATAGGGCGTTCAATATCGTGGCGACGCGCCTCATAGCGTTCATTCAGTTCCTGCCAGAATATCTCATTCTGATCTTGCATGGTTTTGTCTGTGACAAGAATGCAATTATCAGGAAGGTAGTCAAACAATGTTTCTGTTTGTTCAAAAAAAAGTGGTAGATAGTATTCGATACCGGGTGAGGCCAGACCATTACTAATATCCCGGTAAATATTACAATTTTGTGGCTCGCCTTCAAAATGGGCACGAAAAGCCTGACGAAATTGTTTAATGCCCTTTTTGTCGAGTGGAAACTCACGCGCAGGTAGTAGGCGTATATTGTCCAGTTTTGTAATGGTACGTTGTGTTTCAGGGTCAAAGCTTCGGATGTTTTCAATTTCATCATCGAACAATTCGATTCTAAACGGATTTTGACTGCCCATTGGGAATACATCTAAAATACTGCCGCGCACGGCAAATTCACCGTGTTCCATCACCGATGAAACGCATTGGTAACCACTTTGTTCAAAGCGTACCCTGATGGCATCAAGTGACAATGTGTCGCCAACATCCATGATTAAACTGTGTGCCGCAATATATGAACGCGGTGCAATGCGCTGTGCCAGAGTTTGGATGGGCAATACGATAATGCCGGTTTGCAGTTCAGGCAACTTTGATAAGCTGTTTAAGCGTTCAGAAATAATATCCTGATGTGGCGAAAAAATATCGTAACTTAATGTTTCCCAATCGGGGAAATGCAGTAAAGGCACCTCAGCAGGTGCAAAAAAGTCAATGGCACTTTCGAGTAACTGTGCTTCTGTTGCGGAACCGGTAATAACAACGACGGGCTGCTGCGCTTTTTTGGCCGTTTCGACAAGCGCAAGTGCGAGTGAATGGCCATATAATTTACCCCAATATTGAGTCTGTCGATTATTAAGTGGGTAAACTGGCGTAAAAATAGACTGAAGTATGCCGCTGGCATCGTGATTATGTGACATGGGAATTATTTAGACTATGGGCAGTTCAAGTTAAGTGAATTGCTCGTATTTTATATTGATTTGTATGCAAGGAATAGGGATAAATTTATATTTAATAAAATTGTAGTAAAAATAAAAAACCAGCCACTAAAATAGTAGCTGGTTTTAAAACGCTTGTTTTACTTTAAGCTGATATTATCAGAACGCGAGATTGATACCTAAATAAGGACCACTAATATCAATATTTAAATATCGGTTAGCGGAGGTATCTTCATAGTTAATAACAAAACTACGATAGCCAAGCTCAACACCTAGCAGGTAATCCGAAGTGTAACGAATTCGGATTAAGCTATCTGTAAAAGTACTGCCACTAAAAGATAAATAACTAATATCACCGGCGAGTTGTAAGCCATACGGTAATTCAAATTGCAGCCCGGCATAAAGCATAGGAACCGTTTCGTTGAATGATTTATTCACATTGCCTGCCGTTGAATCCAACTTAACGCGACCATCAAAGAATTTAACGTTTAAGCCCAAATCAAGACCCACCACGTTATCGAGAACATTCCAGTAAAGAGCGACCTCAGTATGATTCAGATTGAGTTCTGAGGTAACTGGTGAACTTGTAGTAAAGGGTTGTCCATTATAGGTAAAGCTTTTTGTTGCGGTACCTGAACCAGTCGTGCTTAACGAGGTGCTGCCAATACGAATATTGGGTAACAGTGGAATAGGGTGTTCGATATAAGCAAGGAGAAAAGTTTCTTTATTGTCTTGCAGGAAAAGATCGTTTTTCAAATCGATCTGGTCGGAAGCAGAAGCACTGTTACGGATATCCCCTGATATTCCATAGTCCCATGAGCTGCCATTAATAATAACAAGCTCGGCACTGGCTAAGCCGGGGATAAGGAGCAGAGCGGTTACAAGGGAAATAAGTTTTAGTTTCATGGTTTTTGCCTTCATATTATGTTTTTCCTGAATTGGTCAGTTAAGTATTAATCTTTTTCGATTAAAAACAAGGTTTTAATGGATAATGTGGTAAAGGAGTCACTATTTTTTATAAATTTGTTCACTGCCTTTCTATTTTAAGTCAAACTATATGCTAAAACTATGCCAAAAAATTAACCAAAAATGAATATTAGTAACGCAATGTCAGTGTTTTATTCTTTTGCACCAATTCCAAATGTTTTAAAAAGCTCATTCCAAGCAAAACTTCATCAAACTTTACATTGGGGTTAATGGAAGCGGGTACATTTTCAAGTTCAATCCCTCCTAATTTGATTTTTTTAACCATGGTTTGGTAACCGATAGCGGTGCCATTCGCTGTTTCATAATACATTTGCGGGCCACGCTTTAAGCCAATCTTTTTTGCGATATGTGCTGGAATAGAAACATCATTTGCACCTGTGTCTAATAAAAAAACTACAGCGGTGTTGTTAATAAATCCATTGGCAATGTATTGGTGTTGACGGTTTGCGGTTAATACCAGTTCAGCTTGACCGCGTGTATTTATTTTAGAGTCGATGGACTGGTTTGGATTAAATTCATTTTGCTCCCAGTTATAAAAAAACAGGGTGAGGAGTACCAATAGGCCAATCCACATTCCAAATAACATAAATTTACCAATACTGGTTACTTCTTGTTCATTTTGCTTCGGATTTATTGACACTGTAGCTCACTTTTTAATCAATAGGCTAAAAATACACGACTCGGTCACATTTTTCGCCTTTTTCGACAAGCTTTTGACGTTCATTTAGCGTTATTTTCACGTCAAATTATTGTCGCGCTAATATTTGGTCAGCCTAACTTATTGTACTTAAAGATGTCATTTAATTGGCAAAAATATATTTAAGTCATTGTTTTTGCTGCCGATATTCGACTTTGAAGATGTTATTTTAGTTGAATATGGTGGTAATGAGTATGTTTAAAATTAGTTTAATGATTGTACTGGCTTTAAGCGCCTTTAGTGTGATGGCCGATGAATTATCCGTTGTCTTTAATGGTAAAGCAATCCATCAGGGCGGCAACTACAATGAGAATAACTGGGGTATCGGTTTTGAATACGACTTTCACCCAAAAGAAAAGTGGTTCCCTTTTATTGCGGCCAGTACGTTTAAAGACAGTAATAAACAAACGTCCAATTATGCCGGTGGTGGTTATAAATATCGTATTCCTCTGGAAAAAGATAAACAAGGTTGGCGTGTTGATTTAGGGCTTATTCTTTTTGCGATGACACGTAAAGACTATCGAAATAACTCTCCCTTTATTGGTGCTTTACCCTTTTTATCTGTAGGTACTGGCAACCTTATGTTGAATGTGACTTATATCCCGCAAGTTACACCAAAAACAGTGAGTTTGTTTTATTTTCAACTGAAATATAAAGTTTTAACGTTTGATTAATCAAAATATTTTTTAAATGATATGAAATAAATCACCGATTTGTTATATTTATGAAACTATAATGACAAATTGCGATTTATTACGATGATAAAAAAAAATAGTATTAAACTTCTTCTTTTACTCGTAGCTACCTTTTCTGTACTCAACTTAACGTCCTGTGCGTTTCCCCCCGAAGCGGAGAACTCCTTGGATAAGACGCTTGTTGTCTATGAACGTGCTATTCGTTGGCGTAATTATAATGGTGCACGCGCATTGCAACTTACCCCGATGAAAATTTCAGACTTTAAACGTCAACGTTTAAAAGGCTTACGAATAACCAGTTACCACACTATCGAAAAAGTGATTGCCCCCGACTATTCAAAAGCCGAGCTGTTGGTTGATATTCGTTACTACTACGATCGGTCGGCCGTTGAACGAGTTTTAACCGACAGGCAGACGTGGGTTTATGACAAACAGCATGATCGTTGGCGCCTTGAGTCACCTTTCCCCGACTTTAAATTGCATTAATTTCCTGCTGTATTAATGTCTTTTGGGGTTTATTTCCCACTCGTATTATTTTCATTTTCTAATGGCTTTGGTTGTGGAGCAGGTTGTTCCACTTCAAGCGTTTTGTCGGTTGTTGGTGGTGTTTTTTCTGATGTTGCAGGTGCTTCTGGTGGCATAAATCCCATGGGTTTATTCGTTGTTAAAGACTGAATAACATATTGGTATTCAAAAACAACAACATAACCGGGATAATCCCAACGTGTAATAGGGGGTTCACCCACTTCGGGTTCTTTGGTTTGTGGCTCACCAAATTTTTCTAGCACATCCGTCATCGTCATTCCGCGCCCTGGCAAGGTCACCGAATAAGACTTGGGGGCGGTGGGGATTTGCAGGGTTTCCGCATAGCTGAGCGTCGGAACGATATTTAAACCCATAGCTAGAATACCAAGACTGATAGCCATGGGAATAGAAAATTTGAGGGGCCGTGAATTGAAGCCTTCTTTAGCTTGCTGCTTATATTTGCCGGGCATGTTGTACTCCACGTTATGTTTACACAAGTACCCTTAAAATGGGTACTTAAATAGAAAGAACTATTCTTATCTGTCTGCTATCTTTAAAATATGACAAGTATATTATACCAGAATTCACTGTTATTAATTAAATGTGTAATAGATTGAAAGATATGGCCTTTCAATATGTTACAGCCACTATCTAAATTAATTATTGCCTGTTATCGGATGAAAATCCAGTCTTAATACAGGGTTTAAACGAAAAGGGTCACGATGGTTTATGTTGAATCACAATTGGTAACCGAAAAGCTTGCAACCAGTGAAGGGGTGCATCAATGGTTGGAACAGATTGGTGCAGACATGAATCCGGGCGATGTTGAATTGGTTCGAAATGCCTTTGTGATGGCTGAAACAGCGCACAAGGGACAAGTGCGTGCATCCGGCGAGCCCTATGTCCATCATGTGGTGGCGGTTGCGGATATTCTGGTCAATTTACATCTGGACTATGAGTCAGTTGCCGCTGCTTTTCTACACGACGTTGTAGAAGATTCAGATATTACGCTCGACACCATCCGTCAACAATTTGGGGACTCTATTGCAGAGTTGGTGGACGGTGTGACCAAAATGCACGCGATTGATATGCAGGTCGATCAATACCGACATCAACATGATCAGGTTCAGGCTGAAAGCTTAAGAAAATTGCTGTTGGCCATGGCAAAAGATGTCCGTGTGGTGCTGATTAAACTGGCCGATCGCTTGCATAATATGCGTACTTTAAAGTTTTTACCTACCTATAAACAACGCCGTATTGCTCAGGAAACCCTAGACATTTATGCACCCCTAGCGAATCGTTTAGGTATTTGGCAGATAAAGTGGGAGCTGGAAGATTTATCATTGCGTTATCTGGAACCGTTTGACTATAAACAAATTGCCTCAAGTTTGGATGAGCGGCGAGTTGACCGAGAACGTTATATCGAAAATATTGTAAAAGTGGTGAGCAATGAGTTAAATAATGTGGGTATTCACGCGTTCGTCACGGGTCGCCCCAAACATATTTACAGTATCTGGCGAAAGATGAAAAAGAAAGCTGTGGGCTTTCATAATCTTTATGATGTACGCGCTATTCGAATTATTGTGGAAAATGTTCAGCAATGTTATGCCGCATTAGGAGTGGTACATACTTTATGGCGACACATTCCCAATGAATTTGATGACTATATTGCAACCCCCAAAGAAAATATGTATCAATCGATTCATACCGCCGTGATAGGGCCGCGCGGTAAAAGTATCGAAATACAAATTCGTTCTGAAGCCATGCATGACCATGCTGAGTGGGGTGTGGCGGCACATTGGCGTTACAAAGAGCAGAGTAAAAATAATGCCGATTACGATCAGAAGATTGCATGGTTACGGCAGTTACTCGAATGGAAAGAAGAAACCAATGACGCTGACGATTTTATTGACCGCTTCAAGTCTGAAGTTTTTCAGGACCGTGTGTATGTGTTAACACCTACCGGCGATGTGATGGATTTACCACAGGCCTCAACACCACTGGATTTTGCTTACCATGTACATACCGAAGTGGGTAACCATTGTCGGGGGGCTAAAGTGAATGGGCGAATGGTGCCATTAACCTATGAGTTAAAAAGCGGTGAACAGGTTGAAATTTTAACAACTAAAAATGGTAAGCCAAGCCGTGATTGGTTAAACCCGCAGTTAGGCTATTTGAATTCTTCTCGCGCATTATCGAAGGCGAGACACTGGTTTAAGTTACAGGACTTTGATGAGAACAGCGCAAATGGGCATGTGGTACTTGAAAAAGAATTAAACCGTTTGGGTGTGCGGAATTTAAACCATCAGAGCATTGCAAAACATTTTCACTATGAAAAAACAGACGACTTTTTATCTGCAATTGGGCGCGGAGATATCAATTCAATCCAACTTGCAAATGCGGTCAACCATTTAACGCATAAAGAACAACAAGCAAAGCAAATTACGCCAGTGACTCGTGTCCGACAGAAGGAAACGGGCGGTGATGTCACCATTCAAGGCGTGGGTAATTTACTTACGCATATCGGCCAATGCTGTAAACCCGTTTTGGGTGATTCTATTATTGGTTTTATTACCCAGGGGCGGGGCGTTACTATCCACAAAAAAGATTGCCGTAACATATTAAAAATGGATGACGTTAGGCGAATGCGTTTAATTGCTGTTGAGTGGGCAACACAAAGTGAAACACATTACGTGGTTGAAATTAGCGTGTATGCAATTGATCGGGTTAATTTATTGCGGGATATTTTTGCTGTCTTTACCCATGAAAAAATTAACGTGATCGCCACAAATACCCATTCGGATAAAAACAAAAATACGGCAAAAATGCACTTCACATTAGAAATTAAAGATCTTAACCAACTCAGCCGGGTTTTAAATCGATTATTGCAGCTTCAGAATGTGATGGATGTTAGACGCGTAACCACTTGAATAATGTTACCCTGTATCTTGGTGGCTACGGCAATAATTAGGACATAATGAAAGAATCATGCATTTAAAACGAATACAGATACTGGCCATCTTGCTGATGGGAATTTTATCTGGGCAAATGCTTGGAGCCGATGCGGATGGTCATGATTCGCTTTTATTCGGTATTTCGCCACATTTTAGCAAAGAACAACAAGCATTATGGCAACCTTTGCTTCGATATATTGAAAAACAAACGAATTACCCGTTGCATCTGGAGGCATCTTCAAGCATTCCTGTGTTTGAAAATAGATTATTTAGCGGCAAGTTTGATTTAGCCTATATCAACCCTAAATTATATATTGAGGCAAATCGTTACGTGGGTTATCAACCCGTAGTGAAAGAAGGGCAAAAAAAACTACAAGGTATTATTGTTGTTACAAAAGACAGCATGTATAAAACACTAAAAGATTTAAAAGGTTTACGCTTTGTTTCACCCGAGAATAACTTTGCGGCAAGTGTGGTCACACGGCTGAATTTATATGCACAAGGTGTTGATTTTGTAAATAGTCTGGTTAAAACATCGGCTCAGACTTACGCCGATCTCATGGCGGGGTCGGCTGATGCAGTGGGTGCTGTGCAGCAAACATTTGACAGCATATCACCAGAAATAAAAAATAAACTAAGAATACTCTGGGTGTCGCAAGGTGTTACGCCTTATGCCTTTGTTATAAACCCACGAGTTAACACAGTGGTAAAGCAACGAATGGTTGATGCCATTCTTAGTTTCAAGGATACACCTGAAGGAGCCACTTTTTTTAAAGATTTGCAGATAAATCCTTTTGTCGCGGCAAAAAATAAAGACTGGAATGATATGCGGCAACTAATTGGGGAATAAGTTCATACTTGTGTTATTTTTAAGTCGTTTTATCTTTGAAGATTACTTTGCATAAAATTTCATAGTAAAGACAGGCGTATTTGTGGTTTAATGCGTGCATGTATAAACCTTTTGAATTATTTATTGGTCTTCGTTATACACGGGCAAAACGACGTAACCACTTTATTTCTTTTATCACCTTCTTTTCAGTTGCCGGTATTGCGCTAGGTGTGACGGCACTTATTACCGTTATGTCTGTTATGAATGGCTTTCATCAGGAAGTGAGCAACCGAATCCTCGATATGGTTGCACATATTACCGTAACAAACTTTGATGGCAAGTTGTACACCCCTGATGTTGTCGTAAAACAATCTAAAAAGAACTCGCATGTTCTCGCTGCTGCGCCTTATATTGATGGGCAAGGCATGTTGATTTATGGCAGTAATGTGAATGGCGTGATGATTCGAGGTATCGACCCGAAGCAAGAGGAAGGTGTTTCTAAAGTTGCGAAAAAAATGGAAACCGGCAAACTGGATAATTTAGTTGCTGGTAAATTTGGTATTGTTCTGGGTCGAGATTTAGCTCAAACATTAGGCGTAACGATAGGGGACAAAGTGACTATGGTTACTCCTAGCGTAAACGTAACGCCCGCGGGTGTCTTGCCCCGATTAAAACGCTTTAAAGTGGTTGGCACCTTCCATGTCGACATGTACCCCTATGATGCCACCATGGCCATCATTAATATTAAAGATGCTGCGCGTTTATTTAAAAAATATGACAACGTAACCGGGGTTCGTTTAAAAATAGACAACGTTCTAAACTCGCAAGCGGTGACGGACCAACTGCAAAAAGGGGTGTTAGCGGGTTATTGGGTACGTGACTGGACTTATACACATCGTAATTGGTTTCGTGCAGTTGAAATTGAAAAACGAATGATCTTTATTTTATTGGTATTAATTATAGCCGTTGCTGCATTCAATATTATATCAACACTGATTATGTTAGTAACCGATAAGCAGAGTGATATTGCAATATTGCGAACCTTCGGTGCTTCACCTTTTAGCATTATGAAAATATTTTTTGTACAAGGTTGTGTTATTGGTGTTTTCGGAACCTTGTTAGGTGTGGTTTGTGGTGTAGTGTTATCGCTTAATGTGGGGAGTATTGTTGGTTTCTTCGAGAATTTATTTGGAGTGCATGTTCTCGACCCAACAGTGTATGTGATTAGCGAGTTTCCATCCGACTTACATTGGAATGATGTCGGTGTGATTTCAATCGTATCATTAGGTATTTCATTGCTTGCAACTTTATATCCGGCCTATCGAGCCAGTAAAACTCAACCTGCTGAGGCATTACGTTATGAGTAAGGTGGTGGTTGAGTGCATTAAACTTGGAAAAACATTTACCGAAGGACCGGCAGAGGTGAATGTATTAAATGACATTAACTTTTCTGTGGCACAGGGCGAACAAGTGGCTATCCTAGGTGCGTCTGGTTCGGGTAAAAGTACTCTGTTACAGTTATTAGGTGGCTTAGATTTACCCACCTCCGGAGACGTTATTTTAGAAGGCGAACGCTTAACGAAATTATCAGAAGCACAACGAGGCCAATTAAGAAATCAATCCATTGGTTTTATTTATCAGTTCCATCATTTATTACCTGAGTTTACAGCACTCGAAAATGTGGCGATGCCATTATTAATTGGTGGGCTGAGTGTTGCCCAAGCGTCTGACTTGGCGGCAGACATGCTACGCCGAATGGGTTTAGAACAGCGAAAGTTACATAAACCGGGGGAATTATCAGGTGGTGAGCGGCAGCGTGTTGCGATTGCGCGAGCATTGGTCACATCACCTAAATGTGTTTTAGCCGATGAACCAACCGGTAATTTGGACTCTAAAACAGCAGAAACTGTTTATGCCCAAATGCTGGAGTTAAATAAAGAACTTAATACCAGTTTTATTATCGTTACACACGATGAGCGTTTATCGAAAAGAATGGATAGAACCTATCAACTGGATAATGGCACGTTAGTTAATTAACTCGATTGCAAACGTTTATCTTTTCTTTTTTGCCAATGTCGTACAACTTGCAAACGCCAAAGTAGCCGAACGAGCAGCATTCCAGCGGTAGCGCTTACGATGCCTGCAACAAAACTGCCTAATAAAAACGGTTTCCAGATTTCAGATAGCACAGACAGTAACCAATGGAGTGATGTTTCAAAAACAATATTTTCAATGGTCCCACCTAATATATATTGCCCCAATTCATAGCAAAAGTAGTAGATAGGCGGCATGGTAAATGGATTGGTTATCCAGACTAGTCCAACCGAAATAGGTAAATTTACCCGAAAGTAGATAGCCAGCCCAGCGGCTAATACCATTTGAAACGGAACGGGTACAAAAGCCATTGATAAACCAACAAAAAAAGCACCGGAAATGGAACGTCGATTGATATGGAGTAAGTTAGGGTCGTGTAGCAAAGTACCAAACAAACGGTTTAAAGTCTTATTACTACGGATTTTTTCATGATCGGGCAGATAACGTTTTAGGAATTTTTTTGGCATACCGGTTTATTTTGGAAATTAATAAAAATAACGTACCCATTATTATACGCTAGCAGGGTTCTTCTGTTGAGTATTATTTGCTACGCTTAAGTCATTAAAATGAAAGAAAGAGTCATCAAACTAAAAGGATTTTGGTTGTGCGTCTTTGGGCTATCGCATTCTTGCTTGGAATACTCAGTATTCAGCAGCTTTCAACTTTACCAGATAAAGCCGAGCTGTTTATTATTTCCTTTGTTGCGGCACTTTTACTCTTTGTTGTTGCTAAACCGTTTCACTGGCCTCCCTTAAATAAAAAATCCCGTGGCTTATTGTTATTGGTGAGCGGTCTGGCTTTTGGTTTTGCTTGGGGTTTAGGTTATGCACAGTGGATGATGGGGCAACGTTTATTGCCACAATATGAAGGTGTTGATTTAGTTGTTGAAGGGATGGTGTCATCTTTGCCTGTATCTCCTGCGGTTGCTCCCAATAAAACTATTTCGCATCAACATTTAAACTCACAACGTGTCCGTTTTGATTTTACGTTAACAAAAATCATTAGCCCAAATAATATAGCATTTGCAAATTTTCCAAAACGACTGCGTTTAAGCTGGTATCGGCCACCGTTAAAAATACAAGCAGGGGAGTTTTGGCATTTTACAGTGCGATTGAAAAGACCATATGGTTTGAGTAACCCGGGTGGTTTTAACTACGAAAACTGGCTGTTTCAGCAGCGGATACAAGCGCGTGGTTATATTCGCCGCAATTCATTTAATCAGCAACTTGAAATGCTGCCCTCAAATCTGTTCTTATCAAGGTGGTTGGTTCAATTTAGACAGTCAATATTAAATAAAATATCCAATAATGTAGAGGTTGGCCGCAATACTGAATTTATCAGGCATTTAACCGAGGCGTTGATATTGGGGTATCGCAGTGGCTTAACCTCGCATCAATGGCAAATATTTCAACGTACTGGCACGATCCATTTAATGGCTATTTCAGGATTGCATATTGGGTTGGTTGCGGGTCTGGTTTATCTTTTTGTCGGGTTTTTATGGCGCTTAACGGGACGAGGCTGTTTAATTTTGCCCGCACCCCAAGTAGCTGCCGTTGCTGCACTGTTCGCTGCTGCTGTGTATGCCATGTTAGCCGGTTTTACCATTCCAACTCAACGCGCTTTGGTGATGTTAACGGTCGCCATGTTGCCGATTGTTTTTAAACGTACCCCGTTACCGGCAAGTAAAATTATTGCGCTGTCTCTTATTGTGGTGTTGTTAATAGATCCTTTAGCCGTACTGGCTCAAGGTTTTTGGCTATCGTTTTTGGCTGTAGGACTTATTATTTTTTTAGTACAAAAACCTGCCGATGAGCCAGAGCCATTAGGCCAGTTACAGAAAAATTTGACTATACCAACGGCGATGCAAGGATTTTTTCAAAGAACTTATGCAAGCGTGATCCAGTTTGGGCGAATACAATGGGCCTTAACTCTCGCAATGTTTCCACTCGTTTTGTATTTTTATCAGTCATCGTCACTGGTTTCCCCCTTTGCGAACTTTGTTGCTATTCCTGTGATGAGTTTAGCGGTTGTACCGTTAATGTTTATCGCAACCATCTTTTTATTTTTAAATACCACGGTTGCCCATTTTCTTTTTCAGTTAGTCGATTTTATTTATAGTCTGTTATGGACGTTATTAGAGACGTTGGCTCATTGGCAATTTTCAACACTGGACTTTTCAATTACGTCAGCATGGTTGCTGCTATCGTGTTTTTTAGCGATATTGCTAATATTAAGTGTTAAAGGTACACCGATGCGATGGCTTGCACTGATAATATTTTTACCGGTGTTATTCCATTCAGGGCCTAAACTAAAACAACAGGAAGCACAGGTAACCGTGCTGGATGTTGGGCAGGGCTTATCGGTGGTGGTACAAACTAAATCACATATCCTAGTTTTTGACACTGGGCCGCGTTATAGCCCCAGTTTTGACACGGGTCGAGCTGTTGTCGTCCCTTATTTACGGCAAATGCGGCGAACCACTATCGATACACTGGTTATTAGCCACGGCGATAACGATCATATTGGTGGACTTCAATCAATTACTTCAATGTTAACGGTTAAACGTGTTTTAACCAGTATTCCCCATGCTGTTAAAGGAGAGTTGGCCGATAAAACGGTGGCTGTGGTTGCTTGTAAGCAGGGGCAGCAATGGCAATATGATGGTGTTGAGTTTAATATCTTGAGCCCATTCGAAATAAGTGACTCCGAAACGGGGCACGATGAAAATAATCAGTCTTGCGTATTAAAAATAAGTACTGGTTTTGGTGCCGTGTTGATAACCGGTGATATAGAGCGTGAGACAGAATCTTATCTCTACCATACGATCAAAAAACAATTGGCTGCGGATGTACTGGTGGTGCCGCATCATGGGAGTAATACGTCATCCTTGGCCGGTTTTATCAAAGCCGTGTCACCTGAATACGCTGTTTTTACGGTTGGTTATAAAAATCGTTATCGTTTACCGAGTAAAAAGGTCGTGTGGCGGTATCAACAAAATAGTCAGGCTCGATTACTTAAAAGCGATATGACCGGAGCATTAACCTTTCACTTGCAACAAGGGCGCAATCTCCGGCCAACAGCCTATCGTTTGCTCCATAAACGTTATTGGCAAACGGTGGATTTATTCCAGAAATAAGGCGGCATTGCGCCGCTATTACTTCCTGTTTTAATGGCTCTTTGCTAAAGTAGGGCGCAATCTATAGGTGATTGCCCGTGAATACGATTATTGTGTAAGCTATTGATTTTAATCTGTATTCTGTGTAAAGTTTAACTATTATCAATAACATGAATTTTAAAGGTATTAATTGTGTTCGAAATGATCGAATCGGGTGGCTGGTTAATGGTGCCACTGTTATTAAGTTCTGTCTTTGCCGTTGCGATTATTGGGGAACGGTTTTGGTCGCTTCAGGAAAAACGGATCACGCCCAAACATCTCGTTGGCCAGGTCTGGCAATGGTATAAGAGTGACTCACTGGACGACAATCACATCGATGCTTTAAGTAAAAGCTCGCCATTAGGTCAGGTACTTGCAGCAGGTTTGATTAACCGCCATCATCCTCGTGCAATCATGAAAGAAAGTGTTGAAGAGTCGGGTCGGCAGGTGATGCTGGGTCTGGAAAAATATTTAACCACGCTTGGCACTATTGCTCAAATCACACCCTTGTTAGGTTTGCTCGGCACTGTGCTAGGTATGATTAAAGTGTTTGCCGCCATTACCATACAAGGTGTTGGCAACCCTGGGGTATTAGCTGGGGGTATTTCCGAAGCACTTATTACAACGGCAACGGGACTGGTTATTGCTATCCCAAGTTTGTATTTTTATCGACATTTTCGCGGTCAGGTCAATATTCTTATCCTTAAAATGGAAGAAGAGTCGTTAAAAATTATTGATGTGATGCATGGCGATAGAGAATCGTAATCAAGGTTTAAAATGAATTTTAGAATTACAAAAGAAGAAGAACCGCAATTAAATTTAACACCACTGATCGATGTGGTGTTTTTATTGTTAATATTTTTTATGGTATCAACCACTTTCGATAAGCAATCAGAATTAAGTATTGACCTACCTACGGCGGATGGTAAGCCCGTTAAGGTAGAAAAAATGTTTAAAGTCGATATTGCTATTGATGGCCAAGGACATTATTTTGTTAATCAGCGACGCCTCAAGGAAGATAACCTGAAAACATTAAAACGTGCCATTACTATTACAAAAGCAGACCATAAAAAACTTCAGGTAGTTATTAGTTCCGACAAAAATACACCTTATCAGGCATTTATTACTGCAATGGATGCAGCAAGGCAGCTTGGTTTGGAACATGTTAATTTAGCGACCAAACGTTCTAGCGAATAAATGAAGAAAGCAATCGATAAAAATAGCGGCGTTTACGCTTATAAACGTTTACTTTCGTATGTACGTTCATTATGGAAAGTTTTTTTAATTGCTGTGATAGGTATGGTGGCTGTATCTTATTCGGAAGTACGTTTCGCAAAAATTATGGATCCACTGATGCAAGGTGGTTTTGTAGATAAAGATAAAGCTGTTATTACGATGGTTTCGATTACCTTGCTCCTTATTTTTACTCTACGAACGGTGGGTACCTTTTTATCTGAATTTGGAATGGCGTGGGTTTCACGTACCGTTATATTTAATCTTCGGAATGAAATGTTTGCCAAGTTTATGGTCTTACCGGTTAGCTATTATGAAAATACAACTTCCGGTAAATTACAGTCAAAAATGATTTATGATGTGGAGCAGCTTGCAGAAGCTTCATCCGGTGTTATACGCATTTTAGTACAGGATTCAATTACCATTATTTGGCTACTCGGTGTGATGTTAGCATTAAGCGTTAATTTAACCTTAATTTTATTAGCGACTATTCCTGTTGCTGCCATTGTTGTTGCTTTTGTTTCAAAAAAATTCAGACGTTATAGTCGGCGTATTCAATCATCAATGGGAACTGTTTCGGATGTGTCTGAAGAATCCGTTGAGGCAAACCGCGAAATAAAAATATTTGGTGGGCAAAATTATGAATCGAAAAAATTTCACGATATTAACAAGCACAATCGAAAACAATATTTAAAATTTGCAGCCACAAATGCTTTAAGCACACCGATTATTCAACAAATTGTTGCATCCGCCTTTGCACTTATTGTGTATCTTGCCGCTAATGATGATGTGACGAATTCATTAAAAGTGGGGCAATTTGCGTCATTCCTTTTATCTATGATTCTGTTAATGCAACATGCAAAAAGGTTAACAACGGTGAATTCTGCTTTGCAAAGAGGTATTGCTGCCGCACAAAGCGTTTTCCAATTTCTGGATCTTGATATTGAACCCGATCATGGTACCCAGAAAATTGAAAATATAAAAGGTAATGTGCGGTTCGAAAATGTATCCTTTCGGTATTCTCAATACCATGAAACAGTTCTAAAAAATATTAACCTAGACATTAAGGCAGGTCAAAGTGTTGCCTTTATTGGTCGCTCGGGTGCAGGTAAAACATCACTCATTAGCTTATTACCACGCTTCTACAATGTGACCGAGGGCGGTATTTATATTGATGGTATAGAGACAAGGGATTTAAGTCTTGTAGAATTACGAAATCATATTGCACTAGTCAGTCAACACGTTACTTTATTTAATGACACCATCGCACATAATATTTCTTATGGACGAATGGATGCTGCAACTGAAGAAAGTATTATTAACGCTGCAAAAGCCGCCCATGCTTATGAGTTTATCGAAAAATTACCTGATAAATTTAATACCATTGTTGGTGATAATGGTTTACTACTATCCGGTGGGCAACGTCAACGGCTTGCAATAGCGCGTGCGTTCTTAAAAGATGCACCCATATTAATACTCGATGAAGCTACCTCGGCACTAGACACAGAATCTGAACGTTATATTCAAGACGCAATGGCAGAACTATTAAAAAACAGAACAACGTTTATTATTGCCCATCGGCTATCAACGATTGAGAATGTCGATCTTATTGTAGTATTAGATAAAGGTAAAATAATTGAAATGGGAAGTCATGATGACTTATTAAAACAAAAAGGAATTTATACCGAATTACATAAGTTACAGTTTTCTAAATAAAATTAAGAAGCCTTATGAAAAATTCAAAACTCCATACGCTTATCAATGAAACATGGTATTCACGGAATGTGTTGACGCAGCTATTAAAACCGCTGTCATGGTTGTTTTGCGGCATTGTTGCAATACGTAGAACACTTTATTCCTTAAAAATATTAAAATCCACAAGGTTAGCTGTGCCGGTTATTGTTGTTGGTAATATATCGGTGGGTGGAACTGGGAAAACACCACTGGTTATCTGGATAGCAACATTTTTAAAAGAAAGCGGTTTTACCCCGGGTATTGTAAGTCGTGGTTATTCAGGTAAAGCAAAATCGTGGCCGCAACAAGTTCGGCCTGATAGCGACCCGGTTATTGTGGGTGATGAAGCTATTTTAATTTCTAGACAATCAGGTTGTCCAATGGCAGTTGGCCCTGACAGGGTTGCTGCTGGTCAGGCATTATTAAAATATTCTGATTGTGATATTATTATTTCAGACGATGGCCTGCAACATTATGCCTTGCAACGAACATTAGAAGTCATTGTCGTTGATGGTATTAGACGGTTTGGAAATGAGTACTGTTTACCTGCCGGGCCACTTCGTGAGGCAACCAATCGTTTAGATAAAGTCGATTTTATAGTGACAAATGGTATTGCTAAACAAGGCGAATTTGCAATGCGTTATTCGGGCAAAGTTTTGGTGAATTTATTAGATACTCAGTCTAAGTTAATGTTATCGGAATTCAAGGATATAAGTGTACATGCTGTTTCTGCAATAGGGAATCCGCAACGATTTTTTGATTATCTTCGAAGTCAGGGCTTAAATATTATCGAACATACATTTCCAGATCATTACATGTATTCTCAGAATGATATTGAGTTTGATGATGATTTAGCTGTTATCATGACAGAGAAAGATGCAGTGAAATGTCAACGTTATCCCGTGAATAATTACTGGTATTTGCCCATTAATGTTGAAATGAAAAAAGAATTTGGCTTAAGGCTGTTAAATAAAATAGGTGATCGAGATGGATAAAAAATTACTGGATATACTGGTTTGCCCACTCTGTAAGGGGAAGCTTGAATACAATAATCAAGACTCAGAACTCGTTTGTCGTTTTGATAAACTGGCTTACCCTATACGTGATGATATCCCCGTTATGCTAGAGGAAGAAGCCCGCAGTTTGTCGATTGCTGAATAATTCTGACTTAAATAAAACTCTTTATTTCTGTTGGGAACTCAAAAATAAAAGTAGCACCAGCGATAGAATTATTTTCTGCCCATATTTTACCGTGGTGTTTGTTTATAATTTCACTGCATATTGCCAAGCCTAATCCCGTACCACCTGCACCAGTAGCAGTCTTACTACTTTGTACAAATTTGTCGAATACAAGATCTAGTTCATTTTCAGGTATACCTATGCCTTCATCACTAACTTTAACTTTAACCGATTTATAATAGACAAGATCGGTTGTTCTTTTCCCTACAATCATTTCAGATGATTCAATATTAACTGTAATTGTTTTTCCCTTTGGAGTAAATTTTAAAGCATTACTTAATAAATTTCGTATTACCTGACCTATCTTTTCAGAGTCACATTCAGCCCATAGCTCGGTTGATCCAAAAACAGACTTAATATTTAAACCTTTGTCATCAGCTAAAGTTCCAAGTTCATTAATTACAAATTTTGATATTAAGTTAATATCTGTTTTTGTAAAATCGAGTTCTTCTTTCCCTGCTTCCAGTTTTGCAAGGTCAAGCAAAGCATCAAGCAGAGTAAGTAAACGAACCCCACTTTGATCTATATTGTCAAAATATGTTTTTAACTTCTCACGTTCGACTTTTTTGTATTTCATTAAACCAAATTTTGAAAAGCTTAATATGGCATGCATTGGAGTACGTAATTCATGTGACATATTAGCGAGAAAATCAGATTTTGATTTATTAGCCATTTCAGCGGCTTCTTTTGCAAGCACTAAATCCTTAGTTTTTTCGTGAATAATATTTTCTAGATTATCTTTATGACACTTGAGTTCATCTTTTTGCTTTTCAAGTTCAATATTAGCGTCTTCAAAACTTAAAGTACGTTCATGGACTTTTTGCTCGAGTGAAGCATTTAAATATTTAATTTGAGTTAAAGCTTCTTCTTTTTGGTTTATATTGTGTTCAAGGTTGTTAACCATTGAATTAAAAGAAGTAGCTAAAATACCAATTTCATCAAGGCTGCCAATGTTTGCTCTGTGTGAAAAATTTCCTTGCGAAACTTCCTCGGAGCAATTTCTTAGTTCTTGTATGCGTTTCAATGTGCTGTGCTTAAAAATATAGAATATGACTATACTTAAAAAAAGAAGCATTGCAATATTAATACTCAGTTCCCTGTAAAGGGTTGATTTAATCGCCTGCTTAAATTTATTTTTTGAAATACCAATAACAACAGAACCTAAACTCCGGTCTTCATATTCAATAGGTGTATTTAAAGTAATGATGTCATCTTTACTTTCAAGTTTGCTGATCAACGCAGATAGTTTTATACCCGGTATTGATTTAACAATTTTCTTTATTTCAGGTTTAGATGGGTCAAAATAGGATGTTAAAAACTCATTATCTTGATTTTTAATCGCACAATAGACCACTTCATCCTGTGTGCTAATATCTTTTACATGGTCATTTAAGCCGGTAAAATCAAATGAAAATATTGCCTCTGGTGCAATTAGTGCAGTAACTTTACTTAGTAACTTACCTTTATTTATTAAGCTTGTTGAATAGGCTGTGCTCTCTATATTGATTTTTATATAAGTATTGATACTCAATGTTATCGTAAAAACTAAAACAATGAGTAATACGAATTTCAGGCCTAAACCAATCGATTTTTTCTGCTGCTTACTCACGTTTGTTGTCTTCCTTGTTGGCAGGCTAGCTGCCTATTTGTCTATATCGCTATATCGACAAAATATTAAATTTCTTTAATTAAAAAAACCTGTAAAAACATTAACTTAATTGAATCATTTTTTATCTAAAACAAATTAAGGTTTTTGGTCATAAGGTCGATAACTATAACAAGCCTCTTCTGATTACACCTAAAATAAGGATGTTTCAATGTCAAAATATAAAATTTTATCGGTTGATGATGAACCAACAAATCAATTAGTTATTAATGAAATATTAGAAGATGATTATAAAGTGAAACTGGTTTCTTCGGGGGAGAAATGTCTTGAAACGGTCAAAAAATATTCTCCTGATTTAATCTTGCTTGATGTGAATATGCCCGGTATCGATGGTTATGATACTTGCACCCAGTTAAAGCAAGACAATGAAACGCGCACAATTCCCGTTATATTTCTTTCTGCGTTATCTTCCACAGAGGAAAAATTAAAAGGCTATGAAGTTGGTGCAGACGACTATATACCCAAACCTTTTGATCATGATGATTTAGTCAATAAAATTGAAAAACTACTCCACGAAAATGACCGTGTACCAGTGGCTGTCCCAACACCGGACAAACAAAATGATGACAGGGAAAACGAAGAGTTACTTAAAGAACTACAAAATTCACGTTCTGTTGCAATGGAGGCGATGCGTTACACCAGTGACTTAGGAACAGTGGTTAAGTTTTATGAAGAAAGTGCACAATGTAAAGATTATGACGAATTATTTCATGCTGTTTTTATTGCAACCAATAGTCTGGAATTAAATTGCAGCATGCAAATAAGAGATGGTAACAAGGTATTTAATCAATCATCAAGTGGTACTATTTCCCCAATGGAAGTCAGCGTACTTGATATGGCAAAAAATAAAGGGCGTTTTTTCGATTTTAATTCACGAACGATTATGAATTATGAGCATAGTTCTATATTAGTAAGAAATATGCCGGTTGATGATGAAAACCGCTACGGAGTCATTAAAGATATACTAGGCGCACTCGGTAATGGTGCTGAAGAACGGTTGTATACAATTATATTAGAAAAATCAATGGTGAGTAATCGTGAACAAGTTATCGCACTAATACAGGAAACATTTAAAAGTATTAACTATCAATATATGTTGCGTTCTCGGGGGGCAACAGAAATTATGGAAAGTATGATTAAAGACGTGCATCAAACAATTGAATCGATGGACTTGCTAAATTATCAAGAAGAACAATTAGAAGGCATTATCGAAAGTTTTAGACAGCGCAATGATATGCATACTAACAAAGGCATAGATTTAACCGAGGCATCCGAAGCTGCTCTTGCATCCTTAAACAGTATTTTTGAAGTATTAGAATAGGTTGTTAAGTCATGCGAAGTGAGTTAAATAAAAAAATAAACAAATATATACGGGGGCTACCGTTAAATTATCAGCATATTTATGTCCATCCCTGTGTTATTAATAAAAAGCCCTGTATTATTTATCCTATTGGGCTAGAACAACAATCTCCAAGTATTTATAAAGAACTTAAAAAATATTTCACAGAAAGGGGCTTTGCACTAAAAGAAGATCAACGTACAGAGGAAGCCAGAAAAGTCCATATACATGATCGGCGGCGTTGGATGCCAATGTTATTGTTTACCGCAAGTATGTTATTTGAAAATTGTGTATCGGCTACTACAATAACAAATTCGGACAAAGAACAGAGAGACATTACTCCTCATCAGGTAGAACTTAGATTTATTCCTGATACTCATATTCTTAATGACCATCAGCAATTAATATTTAACAAGGATCGTAGCCCAAAAACACAGTCATTAAAATCACATACTGCAATCACGCTGTATAAAATACTCCATGATCATTACGTAAAGCAAGCAGGTGATCCTGAATATATACAAAATGATTTAAAAGAAATGGCAAGCTATTATAGCCGGTTTCCTGATGTCGTCAGTTTAATCAGTAGTTTAAAACAAAAAGATTGGACGTTAAATTATGACGAAAATATTTGGTCAACCATTGCGAGTGGCAGTGTGTTACAAGTAGACAAAGCAACAATACATTTTAACACTCGCTCGGCAGCCAAACTTAAATTACAAAACAGTTGCAAAGATAACCCAGTGTGCATTGCATCGCCTGCTGATGCCTTGTTACATGAATTATTGCATACTCATAGCATGTTAATTAAAACAGACGAATTTATACGCCAAGGTGGAATGAGTACGCTGCGATATCCTTATCAACATGAATATGCCATTATAAAGGAAGAAAGAGAATTGTATGCCAGCATGAGTAAACAAGATGCCATTAAACGGCCACAACGAAATGAACATTCAGGCCGAAAAATTATAGCAAGTTGTGTAACCTGTATTAAATAAGATATCTTCAAAGAATAAAAATTTGGCACAAAATGCTTATATAATAATCATTCAGGAACTATAATTTAACGCCTGAAGATGTTAAGCAAGCAAAAAGAATGGCAAAGGAATGGCGAAAAAAATAGGCTGGTACCGGGGCCTGTTCGAGGGGGAGTTAAGAAAAAGTAAGAATACAGGGGGAGATATGAAGTCTTACTCGCTTTACTTCCGCCTATAGAGATTGAATAAGTTAAACTACCGATAACCCCCATTTAATAGTAGAATACCCTCATAGTATTACATCTGTTTTTGTAAATACCATCATATCGACCACTCGTAGCGGCCGATGGAATTAAACATGCGTTCTTTTGTATAGAACGCCACTGAAGATTTAGGGGATACCATGCCAATTATTACTTTACCCGACGGTTCACGTCGTGAATATTCTAATCCTTTGACTGTAATGGAAGTCGCTGCCGATATTGGGGCAGGGCTTGCTAAAGCAGCACTTGCAGGCAAAATTGACGGTCAGCTTGTCGATACCAGTTTTGTTGTTAATAGCGATACCGAGCTTGCCATTATTACCGACCGTGATGATGAAGGGTTGGAAGTGATCCGCCACTCAACGGCACACTTGTTGGCGCAGGCGGTAAAATCGTTATTTCCCGATGCACAAGTGACAATTGGCCCGGTCATTGATGATGGTTTTTATTACGATTTTGCATATAAAGAAGGTTTTACTGAATCAGACATTGCCAAAATCCAGAAAAAAATGGAAGAGCTGGTTAAGCAAAACGATACGGTTGAGCGCAGTGTTAAAACGCGTGATGAAGCGGTACAGTTTTTTAAAGATATGGGTGAAGAATATAAAGCAGAAATTATCGCTTCTATTCCGGCTGATGAAGATTTGTCACTCTATCGACAAGGCAACTTTATTGACTTGTGTCGTGGCCCGCATGTGCCATCTACCGGTAAGTTAAAAGCTTTTAAATTAATGAAAATGGCCGGTGCGTATTGGCGAGGGGATTCCAACAATGAAATGCTCACCCGTATTTACGGTACTGCTTGGGCTAATAAAAAAGATTTAAAAGCCTACTTACATCGTTTAGAAGAAGCCGAAAAACGCGACCATCGAAAGCTAGGTAAAAAACTTAACTTGTTTCACTCGCAAGAAGAATCACCCGGAATGATCTTTTGGCATGAAAAAGGTTGGTCAATCTATCAGGAAGTAGAAAAATATATCCGCGAGCAGTTACGCTTGAATAACTATCAAGAAGTAAAAACACCACAGGTGGTAGACCGATCCCTTTGGGAAAAATCCGGTCACTGGGACAAGTTTGGTGACATGATGTTTACTACCCATTCCGAGAATCGGGATTATGCGATCAAGCCAATGAACTGTCCCTGTCATGTGCAAATTTTTAATCAGGGCTTAAAAAGCTACCGTGACTTGCCGTTGCGTATGGCTGAGTTTGGCTCTTGTCATCGGAACGAACCATCAGGCACCTTGCATGGTTTAATGCGAGTTCGAAACTTTACGCAGGATGATGCCCATATCTTCTGTACCGAAGACCAGATCCAAGATGAGGTTATCGAGTTTATTGACCTATTATATAAGGTATACGCCGATTTCGGCTTTAACGAGGTAATTGTTAAATTATCCACCCGTCCTGAGCAACGTGTTGGTAGCGACGAAGTGTGGGATAAAGCTGAAAAAGCACTCGAAATCGCCCTAGATTCCAAAAGCTTAGAGTGGGAACTTCAACCCGGTGAAGGTGCTTTCTATGGCCCCAAAATCGAATTCTCGCTTAAGGATTGTATTGGCCGAGTCTGGCAATGTGGCACCATTCAGGTCGATTTCTCTATGCCGGGGCGTTTAGAAGCCGAATACGTTGCTGAAGACGGCGCCAAGCACACCCCAGTGATGTTACACCGAGCAATTTTAGGGTCATTGGAACGTTTTATCGGTATTTTAATCGAAGAACATGCAGGTGATTTCCCGCTTTGGCTCGCGCCCGTTCATGCTGTCGTCATGGGTATTACCGACCGGCAACATGATTATATTATTCAGGTTGCCAATAAGCTCAAAGAACAAGGCTTACGAGTTAATACGGATTTACGTAATGAAAAAATCGGTTTTAAAATTCGTGAACACACTTTGCAAAAGGTGCCTTACCAACTTGTTATTGGTGACAAGGAAATGGAAAATGGCACCGTTGCGGTGCGGACTCGTGCAGGTAAAGATTTAGGCGAGATGACGGTTGATGAACTTGCTCAAAAATTAACCAGTGAGATTACGTCACATGGTTGTAACCATTTAGAAGCATAATATTCATAATGGCGAAAAAATAATTTATAACAATGCCTTATTATGTCATAAGATAGACATTAACAATCATTATTTAATATTTTAGGTTAATAAAAGTATGCATGTTACATTTTTTGGAATTGGGTATGTGGGTTTAGTGCAGGCTGCTGTGCTTGCAGACAGTGGTCACGATGTTGTTTGTGTGGATGTTGATGAAGCAAAGATTGAAAATTTAAAAAAAGGGATTATCCCAATTTATGAACCAGGGCTCACACCCCTTGTGGAGCAAAACTACAAAGAAGGCAGGCTGCATTTTACAACCTCTATTGAAAAGGGCGTTAAGCATGGTGATTTCCAGTTTATAGCAGTGGGCACACCACCCGATGAAGATGGCTCAGCCGATTTAAAATATGTGCTTGAAGTCGCTAACAGTATTGGAACTCATATGCTGGAACCTAAAATTATTATTAACAAAAGCACTGTGCCTGTTGGTACGGCTGACAAAGTTAAAGCGTGTGTAACGGAAGTATTAGAAAAGCGTGGTGGAAATATCAAGTTCCATGTTGTTTCCAATCCTGAATTTTTAAAAGAAGGTTCTGCCGTAGCTGATTGCATAAAGCCAGATCGTATTATTGTTGGAACCGATAGCGATGAAGTTGAAGACAAAATGCGAGAGTTGTATGCCCCATTTAATCGTAATCACGAACGTATAATAATGATGGATATTAAAAGTGCTGAGCTAACAAAATATGCTGCGAATTGCATGTTGGCTACTAAAATCAGTTTTATGAATGAAATGTCGAATATTGCCGAATGCGTGGGTGCAGATATTGAAGCGGTAAGAAACGGCATTGGTTCAGATAACCGGATTGGTTACAGTTTTATTTATCCAGGGTGTGGTTACGGCGGTTCCTGTTTCCCCAAAGATGTTCAAGCATTGATACGTACTACAGACTCAATCGGGGTTAACTCTGAAATTCTTAAAGCTGTTGAGGCTGTAAATTTTCGGCAAAAGGGCGTACTTTTTAATAAAATTAGTCAATATTTTGATGGTGATTTAAGAGGAAAAACATTTGCCATTTGGGGGCTAAGCTTTAAACCAAAAACAGATGATATGCGTGAGGCACCTAGCCAAGTACTTATGGAATCTCTTTGGAATGCTGGTGCTATGGTACAAGCTTTTGATCCTGAATCAATGGATGAGTGTCAAAGAATCTATGGTCAGAGAAATGATCTGAAACTGATGGGAACGAAAGAGGAAGCTTTAAAAGGTGCAGATGCAATGGTGCTTGTTACCGAGTGGCAACAGTTTAAATCACCAGATTTTAGGAAAATGATAGAACTATTAAAAAATCCTGTTATTTTCGATGGGCGTAACCAATATAATTTAAATTCTATGCTTGAGTATGGCATTATCTACCATAGTATAGGACGTATGACTTCTTCAGTGTGAGGAAAAGAAAGATCCTCGAATCTTTTTAATTTTTGAAATAGTATATATATTCAAAGTCATTTACACAGATATGTTAAATATTAATTATTTGATTGTATTGTGCGGCGTTTTTTTTGCACTATTTGCACTATTTGTTGATTTTACTGGCTTATCAACGCCAGGTTTTGGGTTCTTGCAAGAGTCCATGTTTGTGATTAGTGGTATTATTTCTGCATTTGGTTTACGGCGTTTCGTTATTCCTGAGCAAAATAAATGGGATTGGTTGTTGGTTGCTATCTACTTATCTGGTCTGCTTTTTGCTGGGTTGCAACCTAATCCTGAGCTGATTTTGGATTATAATGTTTTTCTTGATTTTAAACGTTTTAATCTTCAGGATTTTTACGTCAATATTATCGGCTTTGCACCCTTTGGTTTCTTATTGATGGCGGCACTTTCAATATCAATTAAGGTCGGCAGAGCCGTTATTCTAACAATCATACCGGCAGCACTAGTAAGTACCTTAATTGAATATTTACAATATTGCTGTATACCTGGTCGTTATTCATCCGGTTATGATTTATTGTCAAATGTAGCGGCTGTTGTTTTAGGGGTTATTATTTATTTGGGCTATGCTCGTATATTATCTGTGCAAGAAAATAAAACAGATTAACTTGATGGAAGTGATTCATCTACTTGATAAACATTGACTAACAAATCAATAACCTTTTTATCTCTTTCTTCTTTATGGTTTAAATAATTATTCATTATACCTGTTGATAGCTTATTCCAAGTAAGTCGTCGTATTTCAGGTGTTGTCATATAATCTAGATATAATTTCCCTTTTTGTTTGAGTTGCGCCGATTTTTGAGAATTATTTTGTATATCCAGTATGGCCTGTTCCATCATGTTAACTCCCAGTTTGACTACTTTCTCATAAAGGGTGTGAGGATTATCATTTAGTTCAATAACAGGGCGGCCCTGATATAAAATTTCACCATCGTCAATGCCGGGTGAAATAAAATGAACAGTTGCACCAATATATTCGGGTTCTTCATTATAAACAGCCCAATCCGTTGTCCATAAACCACGATAATGCTGTGCTAAGCCGCCATGCAGGTTTAATGCACCTTTTTCAGGGAGAGATAATATTTCTTTATTAAGCAGTGACGTACCACAAACGGCAATAATATCCGGTTTTATTTCTTTTAAGTGGTTAATAACAGCAGTATTGTTGATACTGTTTTTCCCATAACTTTCAAAAATTAAAACATCATCTACTGGTATAATCTTTTCACCTTCGATACCAAAATCTAGTTGATTTTTTGGTTGATTATAAACTGCATATTTTTCTTCGAGTAGTTCTTCTATTTTTTCGATAACCCGTTGGAAAAGTTGATGAGGTTTAATAAAAAAATTCAGTAATTTTTTAGTTTTTGAAACGGGGAGTGGGGTGTCTTGTTGGTGTTCAATAACAACACTTAATATGTTTAACCGCTGGATTAACTGGTTGGCAAAGTATAAATCAGATTTATCTGAACTCACCAATAGAACAATACGTAAATCTTTCACTATGTACATCCTGTAAAATTAAATCACATACCTGCAATTTTACTGAAAGCATTATGTGTTAAATCGCGCAGAGTAGGTAAAAAAGGTTTATGATAAAATTTGATACTGCAATGATCGCATAAAGGGATCTTGTTATTCTGTTGCGCTTTACCGAACTGACGATGCTTTATATTACCCCATATATCTGCCAAATCCCGATCCTTAACATTACCTAAGTGGTAGTCTTTATAATAAAGGCAGGGTAACACGTTGCCATATGGTGAAATAACAACTTGTGTGGTTGCAAATACACAGGTTTGTTTTGGATAAGTTAATGTTGTCAGGTTTTGAATTGTCAGATTTTCCATGTTTTCCATGCTGACATTCATACCTTTATAATGTTCTTTGTTTTTTCGAATACGTTTCAATGTATCAAGTAGTTCTTGTGCTTGCTCGGTAGTATATGCATGTGATTTATTATCGGTTGGCATAAAATAGGGTTCAGGTTTGATGGTATTAACGGCTGAGGTCGCAACTGCATCGGTTGTAAATTCACTTATGCCTCTTATTAAGTATTCATCTGCACCTGCTTCATGTGCATAATCGGCCAGTGTTTCTAAATGTTTATAGTTTAAAGAAGATACCGTTGTTATACAGGATATGTTTAGTTTGCCAGTGTTGCCTCTGGCGTTTTTAAATTGTTGAATACTTTTGGTGGTACGATCAAAGTGCCTTTTTATGCCTCGCACCGATTCACCAATTTCTGGTACTTCATCCAGTGAAAAATAAATAGTACTCAAACCTGCATCAACCAGTTCTTTTACTGTTACATCTTTTAAGCTGCTAGAGTTTGTCGGGAAATAGCTATCCATTCCATTGTCACTACAAAATTGAATCATCTTAATCAGTAAATCTTTTCGCAATAAGGCATCGCCGCCAAACATTTCAATACTCTCAACTTTATTTTTTGCCAGACTTTCGAGTATAGGTTGCCAGTCTTCCCAGGTAAGTTCGTCTTCGATTTTTACAGATCTTTGCCATATATTGCATGCTTTGCAACGGCTAGTGCAACGGTAAGTAAGAAAAATAATTGCATCGGTTGGGGTATATGTGTAGGAATAATAAGACTTCTGAATTCCGCGTTTTAAAGTACTAATCGTATATTCAAACATGTTGAGTCTCGAATTTTAATTATGCATTAGTGGATAGGACTTATTTTTTTAAAAGATGCTTGCTTAGTATCTATCTTTTCGTGATTGTTTAGCAGCTTAACCTTTATATACCTGGCGATGGGTACCATATGGTTTTCAATAAAATGCAATGAATTTGCTTTTATAGTATGTGAAAAAACTTCAATGGTGTAATGTTCTTTATGAACATTGGACCAATTATTCAGATACCAGTAGTTATCTGCACAAGTGTAATATTCGGTTGCCTGTTGTTCATCAAACAAATGTTTGAGTACGGTATACTCAAGAATTGAGCCAGGGGAGTACTTTTTATATTTATCATCGTAATCGGCTCTAATTGGATAAACAATATTATTAAAGGTGACATGAAATTCGTATGCAACCGGGAACGCTTTTTTTCTAAGAATCCATACCTGTATCTGTTTATTTACACCAAATGTTTCAACAAGATCAAATAAAAATTTCTTTCCCTTTGTGTCAGAACCTAAATCACTTTTTATACTTGCCTTCCAGCTCTTCTTAGAAATCTCAATAATCTCGTTTAATACAGGATTATCAACAGAGGTAATGTTTTCACATTTAATACTAAAGTCTGGTTCCTTCTTAAATCGATTCAATTTATTATGAATGCTTTTATGAAATTTACGTGATCTCTGTTTAAAAAAGGTTTCCCATTCACCTGATATATTAATTGAAGGTGTTATTAAATTATCTTTTATAACGGTATTGTAATTTTTGTTGATTGCAGGGCTAACAAGACAAGCGTAAGTTAGACTGGTTTTGGGCAGTTTCGAAAAAATAATTAGATCATTTTTGCTTTCCTTAAAAATTAGTTTGAGGGCTTGAATTATTTTTTCAACGGTTAGCGCACTATCATAAATAAGATCACTGTATGGAGAATGTCCATCTGACAATAAATGCAGTTGTTGAACTGGAATACCTCGGTAAGTTGATTTTTCTTCATAAAATGGTGCAATGACAATTAATTTTTCTGCATCGTAGATACAAAAAATACGTAAAGTTTTATTATGATTAAATTCTTTCCACCATGCCGTTACCCATCCATGGGTTAGAGGTAATGGCGCAGGCTTCTTAGAAGATAAAAGATTATCCCATTGGTTTTGGAACTCATGAAATTGATTGAGTTTAGTAATTTTTGTTAAATACATCATTCAGTAAGTACCGAGTTTAATATGGTGAGCTCTTAGCTACATAACACCGAAACTATTCGGGTAAAGACACTACTTTTATTGTGGGATAATGCTCTTTGAAATGTATTGATCTTCATCAAGTGAATACTTAAATTTAGGGTATATTTAGATAAGATTTAGCTTAAAATGCGTTGTTTCAATTAGGTATCTGAAGGCTCCATTGGAAGTTTAGAATCGATAAAAGGGATAAAATCCTTGATTTACGGCTCAAATAACAGGTATCGACTGAAAAACAGGCATTACAAGCGAATTCAGGCTTGAGAAATAAGAAAATAAGCTTTAAAATCCGCGCACTACGTTACATCAAAGTTCTTTTATTAGCACACTGGGTGCTGATGAAGGGAATGCAGAATCAAACTGTGGCCGTGCGTACGCGATTTATTGAACAAAAATCGTGTCACACGGCCGTAGTCATTTGGAGGAATAAGGTATCGCAACAAAGACAACACGCATCAATGAGGATATTCGAGTACCTGAGGTACGGGTTATTGATGATGAAGGAGAACAGGCCGGTATTTTAACTATTGCCGAAGCACTGAAGCTGGCGGAAAGTAAAGAGCTAGATTTAGTCGAAGTTTCTCCCGATGCCAAACCACCGGTTTGCCGCGTTATGGACCATGGTAAGTTCTTATTTGAAGAAAATAAGCGCAAACATGCGGCAAAGAAGAAGCAAAAACAGGTTCAGGTGAAGGAAGTTAAATTCCGTCCCGGAACCGAAGAAGGGGATTATCAGGTAAAACTACGCAACCTGATACGTTTCCTTGGTAATGGAGATCGAGCCAAAGTGACTTTACGTTTTCGTGGTCGCGAAATGGCTCACCAGGACTTGGGCATGAAGTTATTAAAACGTGTTCAGGCAGACCTGGAAGAACTCGGCACTGTCGAACAATTTCCAAGAATGGAAGGTCGGCAAATGGTGATGGTTCTTTCTCCGAAGAAGAAGTAACTAAAAATAATTTTAGTTACATAATTTAAACTTAAGAATGCGGAGTATCTAACGATGCCAAAGATTAAAAGTAATAGTGGCGCGGCAAAACGTTTTAAGCGAACAGCTTCTGGCGGATTCAAGCGTGCCCAGTCTCACAAAAGACATATCCTTACCAAAAAGAGTACTAAGCGTAAGCGTCAGCTACGTAGTATCCTGCAAGTAAATGCAGCCGATGCAGCCTCAGTACGTCAAATGTTACCTTATAGTTAAGGGAGTTAAGCGAATATGCCTAGAGTAAAACGTGGTGTGACCGCTCATGCGCGTCATAAAAAAATTCTTGATCAAGCGAAGGGCTATAAAGGCCGTCGTAAAAATGTATTTCGTGTAGCGACACAGGCAGTTACTAAAGCCGGTCAATATGCGTATCGTGATCGTCGTCAACGTAAGCGTCAATTCCGTGCTTTATGGATTGCGCGTATCAATGCGGCAGCACGCATCAATGGTTTAACCTATAGCCGTTTCATTAATGGTTTAAAGAAAGGCGCGATTGAAATCGACCGTAAAGTACTGGCCGATATTGCTGTCTTTGACGCAGCCGCTTTTGCAGCCATTGCAGAACAAGCTAAAGCCAATCTGTAACTACTGCAACCACCTTAATCATTGATTAAGATTGGTAAGCAGACTCTAAAAGGGAGGCTTTGCTAAAGCCTCCCTTTTTGTTTTTAAAAATTAATAAAAGAAGTCAAACGTGCAAGCAGAACTCGATAAACTGATTAGCAATGCAACAGACGCCATTGCATCCGTGACCGATGTAAAAGCACTCGATGATATCCGAGTGCAATATTTAGGCAAAAAAGGTGAAATCACTTCACGCATGAAACAACTCGGCTCGTTGTCAGCCGAAGAACGACCCAAAGCCGGGCAGGTGATTAATCAGGCCAAGCAACAGGTACAGCAAGCGCTTGAAGCTAAAAAAACAGAATTAGAAACAGCGCTGTTAAATAAAAAGCTTTCCTCTGAGAAAGTAGATGTGACCTTGCCCGGGCGTTCTATGCCTGCCGGTGGGTTACACCCAGTAACACGCACCATGCAGCGTATTGAAAAATTATTTTCCCAAATGGGTTTTAGTTCAGCTGTTGGTCCTGAAATTGAAGACGATTACCACAATTTCGAAGCGCTCAACATTCCCGAATCGCATCCGGCAAGGGCGATGCACGATACGTTTTATTTTAATGATAATACTGTACTGCGTACCCATACTTCCCCCGTACAAATTCGGGTAATGGAACAAACTGAACCGCCTATTCGGGTTATTGCGCCAGGGCGTGTTTATCGTTGTGATTCGGATATTACCCATACGCCGATGTTTCATCAGGTCGAAGGTTTGGTTGTGGATGAAAAAGTCACTTTTTCAGACTTAAAGGCACTCCTTATCGACTTTTTGCAATTATTTTTTGAACATGAAGATTTAAAAGTGCGTTTTCGGCCATCTTACTTTCCATTTACCGAGCCATCTGCTGAGGCCGACATTCAATGTGTTATGTGTAGTGGGGATGGCTGTCGTGTTTGTAGTCATACCGGTTGGATAGAAGTATTAGGCTGCGGCATGGTACATCCGAATGTCTTTAAATCGGTTAAATACGATACCGAAAAATATACCGGTTTGGCTTTTGGAATGGGAATCGAACGTTTAGCTATGATGCGCTATGGCGTGAATGATTTACGTTTGTTTTATGAAAATGATGTGCGGTTTTTAAAGCAGTTTAAATAAATAACGGTCATTGCGAGCGATAGCGTGGCAATCTTGTTGAATCTACCCCTTGCTAATCAAGATTGCCGCGCTATCGCTCGCAATGACAAATAATTCAGTTTTATCTTTCATCCTTCGTGTCCGTTGTGTCCGTGGTGGTTAAAAAAGGTTTTAAAAATGAAATTTAGTGAACAATGGTTGCGTGAATGGGTTAACCCCGACATTGATACGGCAACATTACAAGAACAACTCACCATGGCAGGTCTGGAAGTAGACGGTTGTGAACCGGTGGCCGGTACTTTTACTAAAGTCGTTGTGGCTGAAGTGTTAGAGGTTACTAAGCACCCTGACGCGGACAAACTCAATGTTTGTCGTGTGAATGTGGGCAATACCGAACCGCTGCAAATCGTTTGTGGTGCAGCCAATGTACGCGTGGGCTTAAAAGTGCCTGCGGCTTTGGTGGGGGCAAAACTTCCCGGTGATTTTAAAATTAAAAAATCAAAATTACGTGGTGAGCCTTCGCATGGCATGTTGTGTTCTACCAAAGAGCTGGGTTTAGAAGATCAGGCTGATGGCTTAATGGAGCTTCCCAATGAGGCGCCCATTGGCACACCGATTGAAGATTATTTAAAATTAAACGACGTGAGCATCGAACTAGACTTAACCCCTAACCGTGGTGATTGTTTGAGTATTGCCGGTATTGCACGAGAAGTGGGCGTTTTAAATGACGCAAATGTTAATGAGCTTAAAATAGACCCTGTAAAAACCAGTATCAAAGATACTTTCAAAGTAACGGTTAAAGCCGAGCAAGCTTGTCCGCATTATGTTGGGCGAGTCATTAAAAATGTTAACCCAACGGCAACAACACCGTTATGGATGCAAGAAAAATTACGCCGCAGTGGCCATCGTAGTTTAGGTCCTTTGGTGGATGTCACTAATTATGTGTTGCTCGAACTAGGGCAACCAATGCATGCCTTTGATTTGGATAAACTCAGCGAAGAAATTATTATTCGAGAAGCCGGGCCAAAAGAAAAAATCGAATTACTCGATGGCCAACAGGTAAAACTGATAGAAGGCAGCTTGCTGATTACCGATACCAGTGGGTCGATAGCCATTGCCGGTATTATGGGCGGAGCAAGCACGGCTGTGTCGGACGATACCCAAAACATCTTTTTAGAAAGTGCTTTCTTTACCCCGATTAAGCTTGCCGGTCAGGCGCGTGGTTATGGTTTGCATACCGATTCCTCACACCGTTTTGAACGTGGTGTTTCGTTTGAGCTGCAAGTGGATGCCATTGAACGCGCAACGGCACTTTTGCTTGAAATAGTCGGCGGTGAAGCAGGGCCATTAACCGAGCTGACATCTCAAAAGTATCTACCAGTTCGAGCCGCAGTAAAACTTCGTTTAGAAAGACTGTCTAGAGTATTGGGAGTTTCCTTTGAGCCTGTTTTTGTTGAAACTTGCTTACTAAATTTAGGTATGAATTTTAAAACTACCCGTGATGGTTGGGATGTGACACCACCAGCTGCGCGTTTTGACATTGAAATAGAAGAAGATTTAATCGAAGAAATAGGGCGAATCTACGGTTACGACAATATTCCGCGAACAAGACCGGCTTCCATTATTAAAATGAGCCCAGTTGCCGAATCACAGGTTGGGATGGCGCTGGTACGCCAAACATTGGTTGACCGAGGCTTTTATGAAGCCATTACTTACAGCTTTATTGACCCGTCGCTACAAGCCATTGTCGACCCCGAAAGCGAAGCTATTGCCCTTGCCAACCCCATTTCGGCTGATATGAGCGTAATGAGGACAAATTTATGGGCCGGATTGCTAGATTCTTTGCGATATAACTTGAATCGCCAACAAAATCGGTTATGCTTATTCGAGTGCGGTCTTAAGTTTTTAAGACAAGACAATGAAATTAAACAAAAATTAGTTGTTGCAGGTGTTTTGAGTGGCGATGTCTACCCAGAACAGTGGGCAGTTTCAAATCATAAAGTTGATTTTTTTGATACCAAAGGACACGTTGAAGCATTGTTAGGATTAACCGGAAAAGAGCTAGAATTTACTTTTAAAGTCGATTCTCATCTAGCACTCCACCCGGGTCAATCTGCGGCAATATATTTGACTAAAGGTGGTGAAAATCAACAACCTATCGGTTGGGTTGGAGCGTTACATCCCGAGTTGAATAAGAAGCTCGGTGTGCCATCCTCAACCTATGTATTTGAGTTAGATGCCAGTATTTTTGAACAGGGCAGCATTCCCGCTTACGCGGCTGTTTCAAAATATCCTGCAATTCGCCGCGATTTGGCTATTATTGTTGATAAAGAAATTTCTGCACAAAAAGTCATGGATACCATTCATGCAGCCTGTACGGATATTGTTCAGGACTTAGAGTTATTTGACGTGTATGAAGGCGAAGGTATTGATTCTGGAAGAAAAAGTCTCGGTTTAGGCTTGACCTTGCAGCATCTTTCCCGCACTCTTACAGACACTGATGTGGATTCGGAAATACAGAACGTCATCAGTGCGTTAAACGACAAACTTGGGGCAACACTGAGAGATTAAATACCATGGCGCTAACGAAAGCCGACATGGCAGAACGTTTGTTTGAAGAACTTGGGTTAAACAAACGTGAGGCAAAAGAAATCGTCGAAATGTTTTTTGAGCAAGTCCGAGCGGCACTCGAAAACGGACAACAAGTGAAACTTTCGGGTTTTGGTAACTTTGACCTGCGCGATAAAAAACAGCGTCCGGGTCGAAACCCTAAAACCGGAGAAGAAATTCCAATTACAGCCCGTCGAGTGGTAACATTCCGACCTGGCCAAAAACTAAAGGCACGCGTAGAAGCATATGCTGGAACCCAGTCACAACAATGAACTACCGGTAATACCGGGCAAGCGTTATTTTACCATTGGCGAAGTCAGCGAACTTTGTAACGTAAAACCGCATGTATTACGTTATTGGGAACAGGAATTTCCTCAGTTAAAACCGGTTAAACGTCGCGGCAATCGTCGTTATTATCAACGCCAAGACGTGTTGATGATCCGTGAAATTCGTAGCTTACTTTATGAGCAAGGCTATACCATCGGCGGGGCACGTTTACAGCTGTCCGAAGAACAGTCGAAGGGCGGTAAATCCTTCGATCCTCAAGTGATAAAACACTTAAGAATGGAACTTGAAGAAGTAATGGATATTCTCCAAGATTAATCGAAAGGTTACGGTTTATATTTACACCCTTCTAGGGTAAGATTCACCACCTTTGTTGGTTCCCCCTTCAAAAATTGAAAACCCACTTTAAAACGGGGCGTAGCGCAGCCTGGTAGCGCACCGGCATGGGGTGCCGGTGGTCGGAGGTTCAAATCCTCTCGCCCCGACCAATTAAAATATTGTTTTTTATTACCACAGGAATATTATGCGTTTTATTACTCCGTTCGATGGATAGAGTTATAATTAATGATTACTTCGGTATCATGTTTATTACGTCTAAATATTGATGAGTAACAATTAGGGAAGTTTATGGATTCAATTCGTATATTTAAGCACTACGTGCGAATACCTTTTATCTTGTTGGGTATTGGCGAATTTATCGTAATGTGCTTATCGGTTTCAGCGTCAGCGTACCTTATTTTTCAGCAGGACCAGTACCACTTCTCCAGTTATTTTGATTCTTCGTTAATCAGCGCCCTAATTTATGCTTTGGTAATGACCTTGTCGATGGTTTCGATTGGTTTATACCAAGCACGATTACGCGAAGGAATTCTTGGGTTTTTATTACGCTTATCCGCCGCCTTATTTTTAGGCACCGTATTATTGTCTTTGATTTTTTATATTTTTCCATCGTTGTTCCTCGGGCGAGGCGTATTGCTGCTAGCTGAAGTGATCTCTTTTGTTGGTATCTCTTTAATTAGAAATATTATTTATTTTAGCGGTTCATCTATTTTTAAAAAACGTATTTTAGTATTAGGGGCAGGCGATCGTGCCGCATCTATTACCGAGTTACGGCGTAAAAGTGATCAAGTGGGTTTTACTATTGTGGGTTTTGTGCATGTTCGCGGTGAAAAGGACGTGGTTGATGATGCAAAAGTGATACGCTTAAACTCATCGTTACTGGACTTTTGTGTTGATAATAACATTGACGAAATGGTATTAGCCATTAACGACCGCCGTAAAACCTTACCCATCGCTGAATTGCTAGACTGCAAAATGAGCGGTGTGGATATGGTGGATATTTTACAATTTTTTGAAAGAGAAACCAGTAAAATCAAGCTAGAACATTTGCACCCCAGTTATTTATTGTATTCTGACGGCTTTCAGCAAGGAATTGGGCGTCAAAACAGTAAAAGGCTATTTGATGTTGCGATCAGTGGTATCTTTTTATTACTAACTTGGCCGATTATGGCACTAACAGCGTTATGTATAATGCTAGAAAGTGGTTTTGGCCAACCGATCTTATATCGGCAGGTGAGAGTTGGTGAAGACGGTAAACCCTTCCAGGTCTTAAAGTTTAGAAGTATGCGTACCGATGCCGAAAAAGATGGCAAAGCGCAGTGGGCGGTTAAAAATGATACACGTATTACCAAGGTTGGTGGTTTTATTCGAAAAGTACGTATTGATGAACTACCACAAATCTTTAACGTATTTAAAGGTGACATGAGCTTTGTGGGGCCACGTCCAGAGCGTCCTGAGTTTGTGGGTGAGCTGAGTGATAAAATCCCGTATTTCAGTGAGAGACACCGTATCAAGCCAGGAATAACCGGTTGGGCGCAGCTATCGTATCCATATGGTTCTTCAGAGAAAGATTCACTCGAAAAATTACAATATGATTTATACTACGTAAAAAACCACAGCCTTTTTCTCGACTTCTTAATTTTATTACAAACAGTGGAAGTAATATTATTTAGTCGAGGTGCGCGTTAAATTTAAAGCCAACCTGAAAGACGGGCTAAAAAGGCACTACGGGTATCACTGACATCATCATGAATACCTATGCGTGGTAATTGGTGAAAGTTTGATTTGTTAGTAACCCAACCCTTGCTTGTAGTGCAGGCCGCAAAATAATTCTCGGCTACTATTTTTTCTGCTGCCGTGGTTATATTACCATTCGGGTAACAAAAAAGTGCCACAGGTAATTTGAGCTTTTCAAATAACAATACCTGAGAACCGGCCACTTCATCTTCTATTACCTTTTGATCCAGCCCTGGTAACATTCTAATGTGGTTCTTTGTGTGAGAGCCAAATTCAAGCAATGACGATGATTTCATTTCATTAATTTGTTGCCAGTTTAATATATCAATATTTTTTACTGTTTTGATTTGGCTAGACAGCTTATCAATTAAATTGTTTATTTCTTCGTCAGTGTACTGCTTTGCCTTGTTGATAATATCATCAAGTTCAAGGGTGGTTGGTATGCTATTAAATTGGTATTGAACGTTCAGTTTATGCAACCATGCGCTAGCTTGATGAAGAAATAATTCAGGATTATTTTTAGCGATTGAGTCAACTAATGATGCAAGTCGTTCAGGCCAGAATGTTTTATCGGTATTAATCAGATTAGTCACTAAAAAAATAGTTGCAGGAACAGTATGTTTCTTTAATAGCGGAAAAGCATATTCGTAATTGTCGGCCCAGCCATCATCAAATGTAATTGCAACAGATTTTTTAGGTAAAGGGAGATCATTTTTTTTACGTGTCAGCCATTCATTTAAGTGTATGGGTTCAAAATATTGTTTTAAAGTGGCAAGATGTAAATCAAGCGATTCAGGTGTAACCAGCATACCGGGTTGTTCGGTAGCATAGCGGGGATCCGTTTTTGGTAAAATACGGTGGTACATTAAAATTAATAATGTAGGTTCTTTATGTGTCCATTTGTGTGGACCAACAAGGGTAATTAATTGGTTGAGTCTTTTTTTAATCTGTTGTTTAATATTCATTTTTTAATACTGTATTAAATATATATTCTATATGTTTTAAATTTTTTGTTGATACATCGTTATGCGTTGGTAGTGTTAAAAGTTGAGACGCTAAGGTCGATGCATTTGTAACATCAGTTTTTTCTTTAAACATACTCTCTGTAATTCCGGCAATATTGGGTAAAGGTGCTTTATACATTATCGACATACCTAACCCTGCATTTTCAAGAGATTGTGTTAAATTTTTATGTGTCTCATAGTTTTTAACTAATATAGGGTAGCGTAAAAGAGGTTTGTCCATATTAATATTACAAGTGAGGGGTAAGTCAATGACTTGATTTGAGTTAATACGGCTTAACATTTGTGTATAAAAAATATTCGGTGTTTTTCGATTGCAATAGTTTGAATAATTATGGGCGATTAACTCTAGAATATATTCTGGACACGCTTTTATGGACGTGAGTGGTTTGTAAATGGTTTCTCCCAGTTTTATTGGCAAAAAATGGAGTAAATAATAAAAGAACGGTTTTATAAGCATATTGTAAATAGTTACTTTTAGCCGGTACTTTAGCTTTTCCATTAACGTGGGTTTTGTACGTTTTGTTGCGGGTAAATAGTTATATAAAACATCGTCTTTTGTTAAAACAATACCGCCACCCAAAAGGCTTAATGGTTTGCCTCGACCAAAGCTAGAAATAATAAAGTCACTATAAGGCAGAAAATTGTCTATCGACGTAGGGAAGTCCTGCGCAGAGTCTTCAATTAAGGCTATATTGTAATCGTCAATTAAGTTTGAAATTTCTTTAGTCCTTTCTGGTATGCCTAAAAAATTAACCGCAATAATAGCGATAATGGATGAGTCGGTTTTAATTTTTTGTTTGAGTGTATCAAGCTCCATCCATGGCGAGTCAGGTTCTAAATTGATTAATACAGGTTCAATGTTAGCATAAATGGCTGCACTGATAAGATCAGGGCAGCCATAAGCCGGTAGCAGTACTTTAGGCGTTTTAATTTTGGGGCTAGCTTGTTGTGCGGCTATAAGTGTAGCGCTCAATGCCGCAGTGCCCGACTGGTAATATTGAGTACGAAATGGAGCAAATAAATCTTGCGAAAGGGCTTGATGACAAAAATAAATTTTATTACCGACTGGGCGTAACATTTTAAACATAAGTAATCTCGGGTTTAAATAAAAAGCTTAACCTGTTTGAGTTTAACATTGAACAAGATTGTTGCGCTACCGCTCGCAATGACGGTAAGTCTTAATATGCTCTTGCCCTGATTTTATAAGCACTAATATTACGTAAAGTGGCTAAATAACCTGAAGCCGGGATAAGGAAATCTACATTGGTAAACTAAAAACCCCATCTTTTTATTTATGTAGCCTGGATGTAGCACAGCGAAATCCGGGAGTATTAATGCATTATTCCCCGGATTACATTTTATTTCATCCGGGCTACTAACTGTCCGGGATAAATTTTACACCCGTCATTCCCGCGGAGGCGGGAATCTAGGACATAGATAAACAGTCTTATTTTATTCTTTCTGGATTCCTCGGCAATTGCTCCTGCATTGCCCTACCTACACACATCCATGTGCTTGCGCCTCCGCGGGAATGACAGGAAAAGTAGTTAAAAGAATAGCTGTCATTGCGAGGAGGCACTAAAAATTTTTATTTTTAGTGCTGACGTGGCAATCTTAAAGAGAAAAGGTAAGCTCAACAAAATTGCCGCGCTACCGCTCGCAATGACGAAGTAATAGATGATTACTTTATATTCTAAAAAGTCTTCTCCAAGTAAGACAATATACGTTCTACAGCATGACCGTCACCATAAGGGTTACTCGCTTCCGACATTTTGGCATAAATATCTTTGTTCAAAAGAACATCTTCAACGCCACCCACTATTTTATCTTTATGTGTACCAACCAGTTTAACAGTGCCTGCTTTTACGGCTTCAGGTCGCTCGGTTACATCACGCATTACTAGCACAGGCTTACCGATAGATGGGCCTTCTTCTTGCACACCACCGGAATCGGTTAATATTAAATCACAATTATCCATTAGCCAGACAAACGTTAAATAATCCGTTGGTTTGATAAGCATAACGTTGTCTAATGCGCTTAATAATTTGTTAACAGGCTCAAGCACATTCGGGTTTAAGTGAACAGGGTAAATAAAATCCCAGTCGGGGTGGTTTAGAGCGAGTTTTTTAATGGCTTCACAAATATCAATAAACCCTTGGCCAAAGTTTTCTCTACGGTGGCCGGTTATCAGTATCATTTTTCGTTCTGAATCGGTTACTTTATTAAAAACATCCAGCCCTAATTTTTCTACCCAATTTTCTTTTGGTAATGCTGCAACGCTTTGCCTAACTTTTAAAAGCGCATCAATAACCGTATTACCTGAAACCAAAATATTTTCTACGGCAACGTTGTCATTCAGTAAATTAGTTTTTGATGTTTCGGTGGGAGCAAAATGATATTTTGCCAACTTACCGACCAATGTTCGATTCGCTTCTTCAGGGAAGGGAGCGTACATATCATAGGTGCGTAACCCCGCTTCAACGTGGCCAACGGGAATACGAGCATAAAAAGCTGCGAGTGTTGCTGCAAAGCAAGTGGTGGTATCACCGTGGACTAAAACAAGGTCTGGTTTAACAGTACTTAAAACGGTGCTTATTTGAAGCAGTATATTAGATGTTATTTCTTCAAGCGTTTGCTTGTGTTTCATAATGTTCAGGTCGTAATCAGGGGTAATCTTAAAAATATCCAGTACCTGATCTAGCATTTTCCGATGTTGGGCCGTAACACAAACGATTGACTCAAACGAAGCATGTGCCTGTAATCCTAATACCAGTGGTGCCATTTTGATGGCTTCTGGCCGTGTACCAAACACGGTCATCACCTTTAAAGTCATGAAATTACGCCACGGGTATCAATCACTAATTTTTCTTTTAACATCGCTGCCGTCAAGCCGGTAAATTCTTTATGGTCAACGAGCAGTAGAAGCACATCGGATTTTTGCAATGTTTCTTCTAGTGAAGACAGTTCAAATTCTGCATGGGTTTTTAAATTAGGTTCACAAACAACCAACTTACCGAGCTTTTCGGCTTGAATCGTTTTAACAATATTAAGTGAAGGCGATTCGCGTAAATCATCGACGTTGGCTTTAAAGGCTAAACCTAAGCAGCCGATAACGGGCTCTTTAAACTTGCTAGCGTAAGTGCGAACTTTATTCATCACCCATTCGGGTTTACTGTCATTT
Organism: uncultured Thioalkalispiraceae bacterium; assembly: GCA_964472525.1. Taxonomy (GTDB): domain Bacteria; phylum Pseudomonadota; class Gammaproteobacteria; order UBA6429; family Thiohalophilaceae; genus SZUA-37. Next base: position 147,190 of record CAYYLL010000001.1, read on the forward strand.
ACTTCGCGTGCAGTGCGAATAATATTAGCAAGTTCAGGATTTTGGCTAACAATAAACCAAGGGTCAACTGCAATACAATGGCCACCCACACCCGGGCCGGGTTGTAAAATGTTAACGCGTGGGTGCCGGTTTGCAAGCCGTATCACATCCCATACATTAATGTCATTAGCATCGGTAATAAACGAAAGTTCGTTAGCAAACGCAATATTAACATCACGGTAAGAATTTTCTGTTAGTTTAACCATTTCTGCCGTTTTAGCCGTAGTTTCTAGTACGTTACCGCTGACAAAGGTATTGTAAAATTCAGCGGTGATTTCTGTCGAAGCCTCGTTAATACCACCAACGATTCGGTCATTTTGTACTAGCTCTACAATAATCTGACCGGGAAGGACGCGTTCTGGGCAATAAGCGATAAAGATATCTTTGCCTGTTTTGTGACCATTTTTTTCCAATATAGCCGCAAGTTCATTGGTGGTGCCAACCGGGGATGTGGATTCAAGAATGACTAAATTTCCCGATTTTAAAAATGGTGAAATAGCCTCGGCAGCCTGTTTTACATAACTTAAATCCGGCTCGTGGTCACCAATAAAGGGGGTGGGAACGGCTATTATAAACACATCAGCCTCAACTGGCTCTAAGCCGGCTTTAAGATTTCCGGAGCCAACGGCAGACTTAACCAGAATATCCAGTCCCGGTTCAACAATGTGTATCTTGCCGTCATTAATGGTTGCTACAACATTAGGGGCTACATCTACCCCATGTACTTTGTAACCCTTTGTGGCAAGTAAAGAAGCTGTTGGTAAGCCGATATAGCCTAAACCAATAACGCAGATGCTTTTAAATTTATCATTCATATCAATATTTTATTTGTATGTTTAGTTAAGTTAGAAAATTTTTGCTTAGTATATAGTTTCATAGGCTATTTTCAATAAATTTAGCGCAAACAATCACTTTTAATGGCATTGAATAGCTTTATTCTTACGTTTCCCATAGCCAGTAATATATTTGTCATAAACCATCATTCAATAGGGCGGCATTTAAATAAAATATTTCATGTGTTTTTAAAATGTGCTATTACTTTCGTCTTATTTGTTAAAGCGAGTATGGTTGTTATGAATGGGTTTTTATTAAGGCGAATAAGTCTATACTTTGATTAGCGTTATATTTATAATGCAGCTAAATTTTTATCTTGCTAATTAAAGAGTTAGCTCATATTTAGGCCAAATGAACGCTGTAAAAAAAATCAAGAACAAGCTCGCGAATGTTAACCCAAATTGGTATTTTACTGTGTTGGTTGCGTTTGTGTTTTTTGAATATGTGCGTCCACAGGAATCCTACCTGCATTTTTTAAGCCCGTTTAAATTCCCCTTTATGACCTTAGTGCTATTGGCCTATATTTTTTTTAAGAACGGTAAAAAATATTTAAAAGAAGAAATAGGTTATAAGTTATTTATTGCATTCTGGTTACTGGTAACTTTTTCTATTGTATATGCGGTTAATACTCGTGCAACCTATAATGCCAGTGTTGATTTAGCGTGGATCGGTATTTCTTTTCTTTTTCCTATGGTCGTTATTTTAAATAACACCGAGAAGTTATTAAACTTTTTTAATTATTGGGTATTTGCACAAGTATTGGTAGCGTTAACGGTTATCCAGCACGGTGGAACGGGCCCTGGTGGTATTGTGGGGGACGAAAACGATGTTGCTTGCGCCTTGGCTATGGCTATTCCTTATACTTTTTATATGTACTTTTTTCCCGGTATTACCAAAAGAAATAAAATTTTATTTCTTTTGGCCGGTATTATTATAATTATCGCTGTAGCAGTAACGGCATCACGCGGTAGTATGTTGGGTTTGGGTGCGGCTGTTGTTATGATAACCTATCTATCTAAAAACCCTATCCGTAATGCTGTTAAAATTGTTTTATTTGTTGTAATTTTTGGCGGGCTAATTGTATCGTTATTTCCATCCGCTTACGTTAGTGATATGGAAAACATGACTAACCCCGAAGACAGTACCCGCGAAGAACGCCTGTATTCATGGAGTGTCGGCTGGCAAATGTTTTTATATAATCCTGTTTGGGGTGTGGGTGCGGGTAATTACCCCTGGGCAAATTTTAAATATCTGGAATTAAGCCCCATGTGGAATGAGTCGCAGAGAATGCTCGGTGGCAGAGCTGCACATTCACTTTATTTTACAGTCATACCTGAACTGGGCATTATCGGTGTTATTCTGTATTTATCAATGATTAAGGTTATCTATAGCCGTTGTAAAAAAATTAAAAAAATAGTTAAAAAATATCCATCTGATATTACCGCTAAAAAATTAGAATTACTTACTAGCGCCTTTCAGGCATCGTTACTCAGTTTTTCGGTTAGCAGCGCTTTTATTTCTGTTTTGTATTATCCCTTTATCTGGCATTTATTGGGCATGGTGTTGGTAACGCATAAAGTAGTGATAGAAAAATATATCACAAACTCAAACGATAATGGTTCAACGTTGTTAGAACCTGCACAAGCTAAATAATGTTTAATAACGAAGACGATATTAAACAAAAAACAATCGATGGCGCTAAAGGCTATGCAGTTGTCAGTATTGCTAGCCAGATAGTTTCCTGGGTTTTTACTTTTATCGTTATCCGCTTATTAAACCCGAGTGACTATGGCTTAATGGCAATGGCATCGTTTTTAACATCGTATATACAGGTGTTTAGTAACTTGGGGTTAGGGGCAGGTATTATACAACGGCATAACGTTACAAGAAATGACTTGTCGAGTATATTCTGGTTTTCATCTTTTATTGGTATTATTATGTCGGTGGCCGTGTACTTTTTAGCCTACCCCAATGCCCTTATTTTTGAGAACAATGAGTTAATCCCTATTACACAGTTAAGTGCTGTTTTGTTTATTATATCGTCCATAGCCACAGTGCCTCAAAATATTTTAAGCAGGCGCTATGAATTTAAAACCATTGCTAAAATTAATTTAACGGCTGCAATGGTGGCCAGTGTGGCGAGTGTTATTTTAGCCTTACTCGATTATGGTGTTTATACGTTAATTTTAAGTAGCATTATATTGTCAACGGTAACATCTATCGGCTTTATGGTTAAAAGTAGATGGCTTCCAGCGTTGCATTATAATTATAAAGAAGTACATGCGTTTTTAAAATTCGGTTTTTTCTTATCAATAGCTTCAACTTTATCTCACTTGTTAGACACGATCGACAAGTTAATAATTGGTAAATTATATAGTGTAAGCCAATTAGGGTATTATAGTACAGCTATTAATATATCCAATATGCCTGTCGATAAAATATCGCCTTTAATTAGCCCGATTATTTTCCCCATGCTCTCACGTTGGAAAGACGACAAAAAAAAATGCTTTGATATCTACCTGAATATTTTAACGTATTATTTGCTGGTAATTTCACCGATTTATGTGGGGGGTATTATTGTGGCAAATGAATTGATAGACGTTGTGTTAGGTCAAAAATGGTTACCTATTATCGTTATTTTCCAATTTTTTTGCTGGGTAAGGCTTTTTAAAGTGTTGTCGTCTTATCATAAGGTGTTAATTACATCTCAAGGGCACGCAAAAAATATTCTAAAGTATGACGGCATAATGTTAATAGTTTTAATGAGTGCCATTTACTTCGCGGCTATCAATAATTTTTTATATATAATATATGCTTGGGCAGCTATTTACCCAATAATTACTTTAATTTGGATATTCTCAGGAATTAAACAGTTTGGTAATACTGTTTATTTACGATATTTAAAATCAGTATGGTTAGGTGGAAAGGCAGCGTTGTTTATGGGAAGTGGGTTGCTATTATTAAAGTATATTATTATTCCTGAATTTAGTACTAATCTACCTCAGATTGCATCGTTAAGTATTTTATTGTTATTTGGTTTGTTGTTTTACGTTGTCTTTCTGTATATTTTCCAGAAAAATCTTATTAAGCAAGCTATAACAACTTTATTGCATAAATCAAAGTAGTTGCTGAATAATAAAACATGTAAATTTACAGAGTAAATGGATTTGTTATTAGATAGATAATTTAAAGTGATTATAATGAAAAAGAAAAAAATATTATTTTTATCGCGAGGTTTTGTTTATAATTTTAAAAACAATATTCATGCAGCTAAATATGATTTATTTAAAAAAGATTTTGATGGAGATGTTGTACAAGTAGTAAATGTAAAAAAATACAAGCTTGTAAGTAATGATAACTTCAATTATGTGGGCTGTTATATTCCTCCTTTTTTTCTTCATAAAACCTTTATTTTAAATATATATTTTTTCTTTTGGACTTTGTATTTGATTGGTTCCAAAAAACAGGCTGAACAATATGATGTTATTATAGCATGTGATGCATTGGTTGCTGCGCCGATTGCAGCAGTTGCATCATTAATTTATAAGATTCCATTAATAACAGAGTTTAATGGTAACTATATAAGTGAGCATGTATGGAGTGGTAAAAGTTTTTTTACGAGTATAAAAAAACGATTAGTTTATTTAATTGTTCCTTTTGTAGCTAAACATTCTGCAGCTATAAGGTTGTTATATCCTAATCAATTAGATAATTACAAGTTGCGTTCTAAATCGGCAAAAAAATATCTTATTCATGAGTTTGTTCCAGTTGAAGGGTTTAAATACACTGAATTATATGATAATAGCAATCCATATATATTATTTCTGGGCGGGCCCTTTTATTTGAAAGGTGTAGATGTATTAGTTTCTGCATTTAAAAATATCTGTGTGAATTACCCCAATGTTGAGTTAAAAATTTATGGTTGGGCAGAAAGGGAAGAGCAGTCTCATTTAGAAGTTTTAGCAAAGGGGTGTGCAAATATTAAATTTTATCGTCCTGTTAATTATAATGAAGCTATGGATTTAATCCAAAAATGTATATTTTTAGTCCTGCCGTCAAGGACAGAAGCTATGGGGCGAGTATTGTTAGAGTCAATGGCTTTTGGTAAACCTGTTATTGGGGCAAATGTTGATGGGATACCAACGTACATTATTGATAATGAAGTGGGGCTCCTTTTCGAAAGCGAAAACATCGCTGATCTTACAAAACAAATTGAGAAATTACTAATAGATGAAAAACTGCTTAAGCAAATAGGAGCCAATGCTCGTAAAAATGTAATGGCGAATTATACAGAAACAATATATTTCTATAAATATAAAAAAATGATTTTTGAAACTATTGATTCATATAGTAAGGATTAAGATGAAGCTTTTAAAGATAAATCTGAATATTGTTAGATGGTTTAGTCGAGATTTTATCTATAAATATCTAATTCCAATTTTTGGGTATTTTGCATATTTAGGATATCTATTGCTAAAGTTTATACGCCAACCGAAACGTGCTTTTAAATTTTTATTGATGTCAAGTCGTTTTAGTCATAGTAAGTTTGCAATGCGAACAATTGCAAAAAACTTGAAGGGTATGCGCAGTTTTATTGAAGATAGCCTTAAACAAGATCTGGATGTTACTTTACGTACAGCAATGGGTAGATCAATTATTCTTCAAAATCCTAATTTTGTGAATGGTAAGGTTGAAAAAGGTCTACTTTTAATTACATTTACTACTGTTTTTCCCTATTATTATAACAATATAAATGTTGTTGAATTATTAAAATATTTTCACATAGTACTTGAGCCAAGCTGGGCTGGCTATGCTTTACCTGAAATTCTTTTTTGGTCAAAATTTAATGATGGTCTTATTATTGTTGAATCCACAGAACCCAAAGATTTTGAATTAATTCAAGGCTTAAATAGTTCATTGATGGCTGTATCTTTTGGTGCAAGTGACTGGGTTGATCATCGGCTGTTTACCCCACTAGACTTAGATAAAGAATATGAGTCTATTTATGTTGCGAATTTTAATGCTGTAAAAAGACACCATGTTTATTTTAGAGCGTTAAATAAATTAAAAAATACGGGTTACAAAAAATCAGCACTTGTTTGTGGAAAATGGGGCGAACAAATTGATGAGGTATATGATTTAATTAAATATTATGGTTTAGATGACTGTTTAGATGTGTTTGTTGGGCTTAATCAAACGGAGCTAAATGTGTTATTGAACAAGTCTAAGGTTAATTTATTAATGTCTCTAAAAGAAGGAAGTAACAGGAGTATCTTTGAAGGTTTTTATTCTGGAGTTCCTGCGATTATTCTTAAAAAAAATATTGGTGTTAATAAAAATTATATCAATGAGAACACCGGAGTGATGATAAAAGAAAGGGAGCTAGCTCGTACATTGCTTCATTTTTCAGAGAACTGGCAAAAATATGATGCTAGAAAGTGGGCTCTAGAGAATATTTCTGCAATTAGAACAACCGAAAAATTAACTAAAATATTAAGTGAAAGTAGTAGATATTTTAATGCTAAAAGCACAATAGCAATAAAGGTGAATGCACCTGAAGTGGAGTTTTTAGACATTAGTGAAAAAGTATATTATCTGAATATTGCTGATATAATTCCGTTATTTAGCAACAAAAGCGAGAACTCAGAGTATTTTAAGGCCCAGATGGAAAAGTTGCTCAATATCTTGCCAAGGCACTAAGTACAATTGTACTTGCAGAATGGATGGGAAATTCTTGTATGGCGATTAAGCGTGTGATGAAGTCTATATTTATATAGAACATTTACGAAAATAAGCTTGCACTACTTCACAAAACAGTAGGTTTTTGTTGTGTACAACTAGCTTTATACGTAATTTTAAACGATACTCTTGTAGAATTATCGAAGGATTCTGGAGAATTAGTGATGTACAGTGGCAAATTTAAAGTTTTATTTTTTGGCTTATTTTTTATACTTTTAACCGGAATAGCTAATGCGGCATCGATTGACCCTTCAGCATTCTATGTCGATAAGGACAATCTAAGTGCAAATGATAATAATCCGGGTTCTGCATCTCTTCCATGGAAATCAATTCAACATGGCGTCAATCAATTAACCTCGGGGCAACGTTTATATGTGCGTGAATCAGTTCAGCCATATTTTGAACCATATCGATTTTATGGGACAGATATTGGTGGTATTACAATAGATGTAAGTGGAACTCCGACGAATAAAATATATATTGAAGGTTATCCTGGGGACAGTGTTGTTATTAATCAACGGCGAGGTACATCGAGCTTAAAGGCTGAAGATGGGACATTGGATAATGTGAATGACTCTAAACCATTAAGCGGTTTTTATATACGCAAGGGTAATTATATTGTAATCAAAAACTTTGAAATTACTCAATGTTTTGGTTCCTGCATTATGTTTGATCCTGCTCTACATAACCTTGGTGTTGAAATTGAAAATAATCATATTCACCACGCTTATGGTACTGACAATATAGGTGGAATAAGGCTTGATCACGCCGATTACGCGATAGTGCGAAATAATATCATTCATGATGTCTATAGTGACAGACATACAAGCAACCCCTTTACAAGTGAGCCTTATGGCTTGGACTCGGGTATACATGGCTATCAACCAGGTAATGCACTAATAGAATATAATGTTATTTATAATGTTGATCGTGGTATTTTTGCAAAAGCGTCTGATGTAGATGGGTTAAACGCTGCTACAGTTAGAAGAAATGTATTTTTTAATAATAGCAACTCTGCCTTCTCGCTTGAAGTACAAGGTGCTGGTTCTCCCCCTGCTCTGAATGCAAAATTTTATGAAAATATTGTATATAATTCATTCGGTGGTGTGAGCAGTGGGTTGGCTGAAACGAATGGTCAATCGGTTAACATTGACATTTATAACAATACTTTTTACAACTTAGATTACGGGATTAGTTTAACAGGGCAAAAGGGTATCAATATTTACAATAATATTTTTAGTAATATAAAGGGGATGAATATTTCGTCAATTAGAACACTCACTTCGATTACTAATAAGTTTGATTATATTGATAATAATTTATATTTTAACGAAGGTAAAGAATGGGCATTAGAACTGTATGCTGCTAATAATGAAATTCTTCGATCGTTAGCGGTTTGGAAACAAGCATACTCCAATAGCAGTTTAAATGATCTTAGTAGTAATCCAGACACAAATTCAGTTTCAGCCAACCCACAATTTACCGATATTGCGAATAATAACTTTACCGTAAAATCAACTTCGCCTGCTTCACCGGTTTATCAGAATGGTCGTTATAAGGATGGTATAGGTGCCTATGGTATGGGCGCGGTTGTAATAGGAATTAGTGGATTAAGGTCAAAACCAATTACTGATTTAAATTAGTAACATGATTAGATTTTTTGTTATTAAAGAATACGGCAAGGGCATATTAATTTTGGGGTAAATGAGTTTGGAGGATCCTGTAAATAATTACGTAATGGGTTCAATGCAACATTCGAGTGATCTATCGGTATGGTCCATTTTTTTGAAGCCGATTTAATGGCTAACCAAATCACCTTCAAAGCCGAATTATCCTGCGAATTTCATCTGGGTAATCAAATAAAGTAATTAAGTTCACCCAATGGGTTCGCCATGATTTAGAAATAGCTGCGGATTTCTTGTCTTTCTAGGGCACAAAGTGAAATGAGTTACGTACCATTGTGTACAATGCAAAGTCGTACCTTGATACAGGGTATGCGGTGTTAATGGCTTCTGGGAAACCTTTTAAACCATCAACACAGGCTGTGAAAATATCTTTAACGCCTCGGTTTTGTAATTCCGTTAAAATGGATAACCAGAATTTTGAGTCTTCGTTTTCTGGTAACCACATGCCCCGCGAACTGATATAATGCAAGCACAAAAGCAACACTAGACTTGAACACGATTATTTAATTTTTAAACAATAATGTTCGTCGGTATCAAGGCTTCGATTTCTTCCACAGAGGTTTTATGGGTAATTCATATTTTATGAAAGTTCAATAGGGCTATTTTTGTGAGTGAGCCACTGTTATCTTTCGCGTAAATACTATTACATTAAACTATTTGCGATAGAAATTAGATTTAGTTTCATTTCTTACAACGTCATACAATAAATAAAAATTAGAAACATCAAATAAAACAAAGATTAAATGTAATTAAATCGTTTCATATTTTTAAACATCATTCTTGTTATTTTATTAACTTGATCTTCATTTAGTTTACTCTTCCAAGATAAATCTTCTTTTACTATACCATCAAATTTCCCTTTCATTCGATTACCAAGAATATGATATTGTTTATGGTTAAAATCTAATATATTTTGATCATGTGGAAGATCGATAAAATCGCATATTTTATTTAGCGTAACCTCTATATTAGCACATAGATTCTCATACTTGACTGTTAGGATATTGATTTTAGGGTATCGTTGAGATAATTTGTCTACTAATCTAATATAATCATTCCACTGTCGTGATGCTATATCTAGAGTATTTCCTGGCTTAGGTTGATTTTTGATATAAGATGAACAGAATCCTCTGCCGTCACGAATGAGATGTATTAGTTTTGTTGTATCTGAATATTTTATAAACATTTCAGCTCTGCGTATAGATTTTGTTCCATCAATATAAATGCTAGTTTTATCATATTGAAGGGTATTATCGATAAAGATTTTTTGCTTTTCCATAAAATAATTGACACGAGAATAAAACAAAGGGAAGTATTTAATAATAGAATCTCTAATTATAGGTGTATAACTAAATTGAGTTAAATATTTATTAATAAGATTAACTTGAGATATATCTGGTAGTGTTTGGAATATGCGTCGATCCCATGTGTTCGTATTTGGTATCATTAAGCCCTCACCTACATTTTTATAGTGAAGGCACTCATTTAACTTCTCATTACAACTGCATACTAGGTCATCAACATTATTATTCTTAAATGGAGGAACCTCTCCATTACACGAAATATTTCTATGGTTGTTTAATAAAATAGCAAGTAATGTGGCACCCGAATACCAATTTGCTAGCATGAAACAGGGTTCTGCTGGAATGCGTTTATCTAAAGGTGGTGTTTTCATAGAGTATTTTTTAAATTGTTCTTTAATTTAGAGTTTATTCGGCAAATAAATTAGGGAAACTTAGCATTGCTTTAAATAGTGACAATGTATCATTATTATTTACATGCAATCGTTTAATATTATATCTATCCATGTTATTAAAGTCGCATATTCCAGGCAAAAACGAAAACCCCACTTTATATTTGTTGGCAATGGTTTCTTTTCTAACAATTTCTGAAAATGATTCTTCCTGTCCGTCTGGGTAGGCAATGCAATCAACACGGGTATTCAGATTTCTTTCAATCATTTTCTTTGACTCACTTAACTCATATTGTATTTTATCCTGTGATAACATCGATAAAATCGGGTGGGTATGTGAGTGTGCTGCAATAGTCATATTGTTTTGTGATAATTCTTTTAATTGTTCCCACGTCATAAATTTACTAAGTTTGTCTTCATCTGTTGGTATGTTCAGGTATGGGTCACCATATTCCTGATATAAAGCATAGAGTATTTTAATCCGTTGGCTATTACTTATTATTTTGAGTTGTTCAATAAATTCATCGTAATGAGATAACTTATCTTTTTTATTTATTTTAAATGATAAGTGAAGGCTTTTGATATTGACTTCTTTAACCTTTACTCGGTTAAAAAAATAAGCCAAACGTTCATACCAGATAGTTTCATGCTTGCCGATATAATCAGTTGCTACAAAAAAAGTCGCTGGAATATTAAATTCTTTTAGAATTGGGTAGGCATTCGTATAGTTGTCTTCAAAGCCATCATCAAACGTCACCATCACAGCATTTTTAGGTAATGTTTTATTGCCATCCACTGCCTCAATAAACTCTGCCATGGAAACAGGGTGGTAGTTTGAGCTTATATACTTCATCTGCTGGTAAAAGGTTTTGGGACTTGCACTTATCAGGTTGCCGTCGAAGGGGTAATTATTACCTGTTGCAGTAACTCGATGGTAAGTGAGAATAGGCACTTCGTTACAGAAATAAGGTCGCATCAGGCGTAACAGGGTATGCATTCCTGTTGCAGTAAAAATAGCCGCGGCTTTATGTAATTTTCTCATCGTTATGTTTTTGTTTCGTCTAATGTGGCTAATAAATCAGCAAGCACCTTGGTTTGTTGTTTTCTTTCAAAGACACCAATTTTTGAGTTATTCGTTTTTAGTTTGTTACTCGTCCATTCATTATAAAACTCTTTAAGGCGTTGCTCTATTTCTTTAACCGAAAAGAAGTCTGCTATTTTTCCACATTCTACTTTTTTTATAAAATCGCCCGTTGCACTGTCACTGGTTAGGCAGAGGATATTATTATTGGCATAAATATATTCAAATGTTTTAGCGGGTACAGAATAATAGTTCATATCTGCCGGGGCTAATAGCAATAACACATCTGCTTCCCTCATTTTATTTAGGGCCTCTTTGTAAGGGATTTGCCCCTGAATATTGACACAATGCTCAAGCTTATTTTTAGCCACAATATCTTTTGTTGTGCCGTTCTGTGTGTGTGCGACAGCTCCGATAAAATTAACTTGAATATCAGTTTCTTTTATATTTTCATTTACAATAAGACGATGCAACGCCTGTAGAAAGTAGTCTGGGTTTCTTGTGCCATAGAAGCTGCCGATATAATTGATGGTGAATTTTTTGTTGGTTTTAGTTTTGGAAGCTAAATCTTTAAAATCACTGGAGTCAAAACCATTCCATATTGTGTGAAATTTTTCAGGATATTGGTTGGCATAACAATTCGTAAAGAAGTTGGTGTGACGATCTGTTGCTGAAGTGACTATGGATGATCTTTGATAAAGCTTATTTTCTAGCCATTGTTCTATTTTGATCGATAATAGGGTTTGGTGTGACTTCGCTTTTGCGATGTGGAGAGTTAGGGGATCTCGTAAGTCTGTAACCAGTTTTACACCGCTTAGATATGAAAGGGCCAAGCCAACCATGCTGACCGTTGCGGGTGGGGCAGTGGTTAAAATAACATCAATTTCTTCTTTGCGTATTATTTTAAGGCCTGCCCAAACAGCCGGTATAAGCCAGCCGACATGCTTATCTGGGGACTCTAGCAGGGAGTTTAGAACTCGCTTAATAAAGGAATCGGATCGTTGCTTTAATTCAGCACCATTTTGTGGACTAGCAGTGATATTTAGTGATTCTTTTTGAGGTGAACGTAGAAATAACCGTTTGATATATAAGATAATATCCATAAGTGTTACAAAAATAGATGTTCGGGTTACGGGTACCGATGCTATCTCGTTAAGTCGGCTGTTATCTGTGGATTCATAAAATTTATCCTTAACGGTTAAAATATGGGGTTCCCAGCCATATTCAGGAAGATATTTAGCAAATTTTGCAGGGCGAATTCCGCCAACTTGCGAATCGGGTGGAAAATGGTAGGCAATAATGAGGACTTTCTTCATATCTTTCTTTTTCGGTTTACATCGTTGTATTTTTGAAAGATTCAGGTTCTTCAGGGCAAAAGCATAATTTAGTTAAACTGTGAATCAGTACATATTATTGTGTATCTATAACCCAGATTTATAGTAAATTGAAGTATATCATCTACATAACTATATAAAATACCTAAATATTCGTGTTCATTATTGATAAGGTTAAAGGGTAGGTAAAGCATGTTAATTTTTTTTAGATTTAGAGCTACTTATTTGATGTTATTCTTGCTTTTAGGGGGAATAATGTTTTTCTTATCGTTGCCTGTTGAGGCGGCAACTTATTATGTGGCTAAGTCCAATCCTGCTGCAAGTGATTCAAATAGTGGTACTGAAACCACCCCGTGGAAAACAATCCAGAAAGCGGCCAATACGCTGGTGGCAGGCGATACGGTTTATGTAAAGGCCGGTATTTATCAGGAGTTGTACGCAGGCTTTCCTACTTCATATACCCCGGCAATTAAACCACAAAACTCCGGTCAACCGGGTAAATATATCACTTATATGGCTTACCCCGGCGATAGTGTCATTATCGACCAACAATATAAGGGCGGCATTTTTTATGTTGAAAAAAGCTATATAAAAATTAGCGGGTTTGAAATGCGAAATGGTTGGGGTGGTATTGTTACATCTGGAACAGCCTCGAATATTATTATCGAAAATAACAATATCCATAATATAGATGCTGGACCCGGGGACAATAATGGTGGTATTTACTTTACCCCTTGTTCGTACTGCCAAGTGCGTAATAATTCAATTCACGACATATTTGTAAATGGAACAAACACTAAATTTCACGATGGGGCAAATGGTTCGGCGATTCATAGCTATGATATGGAATTTATCACGATCGAAAATAACGAGTTTTATAATGTTTATAACGGTGTTTACCATAAAAGTTCGTCAGGTAAAACAGGTGCTTTGATTAAAGGTAATTTAATCCACGATGTGACAAGAGGACTTTTTTATGATGTAAAGGGGAGTGGAGATGATCCTCATATTAACCAGCGAGTAACCGGCAATATTATTTACAATGCGAAATCAGGTATTAGCTTGGCTGCGCACTCTTACGATACTGCCGGTAGAGTGAATGATGGCTTTAAAGTCTGGAATAATGTGATTGTAGCAACTGATGATGGAATTGGGGTTAATAATGCCAAGAACGTAGAGATTTATAATAATATTATTGTTGGCCCAACCAAATATACCGGTTTCGCAACACAGGATGGGGTTTTATTTAATTATTTTGACAATAATATATATTTCAATATAAAGCAGTGGGCAACGGATCTTTATATAACTGGGCTTGAAAAATATTATTACAGTTTTGCTGCTTGGCAAGCGGGTTCCGGGTTTGATGCGAATAGTACCAGTGCAAACCCTAATTTTGTAAATGTCGCCACCCACGATTATCATATTAAAACAGGCTCTGCGATCGTTGGCCGAAATGGTGTATATATTGGTGCTTATCCAACAGGGAATGAAGTGGTTGGGATTACGACAAGGGCTAAGCCTGCGGTGGCCTTATATTAATCTCTTAATTGTTATTTTCTGGCTGCTATTGTAAAAATTCCTATACCTGATCTACTCCATTTTTTTGCTTTAAGTAGATTAAAGTATATTTTAATATGAATAAAGATATGAAGAGGATCCAATAGAAACTTTTTTAGTAGCTTGCCTCGTGATGGCCCTGCGTAATGGGCACTATCTTTCCAGTTAGGCCGATGAACTTTATTTGAACATATAAACTCAGAAAAGCCTACACTAGACAAAATAGTTTTCATGGAGTCAGGTGAGAAATACCAGCGATGATCTAGTTGATACATCCAATGATTTTTACCACATTCGACTCTATCTGCACTTTTATAATTTCCAGTTTCAATGACGAGCCACCCCCCTTCTTTTAGGTAGCGGCTAGCAGTTAATATTATTTCAGTTGGGTTTGAAACATGTTCAATAACATCCCATAAAGTTATAACATCAAATAGTTCGTTTTCAGGAATTTGATCGATACTACCTTTGATTGCTTGAATCATTGATTTATTTTTCAGTCTTTCGATATCAATTGCTGGATCTATAGCTACAACATTCCACCCATTGTCAGCCGCAACTTCTGCAAATATTCCAGCCCCTGCACCAATATCTAATAAGTTTTTACCTTCTGTTGTTAATTCATTTAGGAATTCAAATTCTGATTTTGCGATTTCATATTTTTTTTGAGGGTTAAAATATTCTGATTGTGATTTTCCTTTGTCTTTGTATGCGTCTTCAAAAAATTGTACACTTTCTTGGGGTGTTCTACCTAAAGGGAATTGCCATGCAAAATTACACGACGTACATTCGATAATGTTGACATGAGTTTGTGCATCAAATGCATTTGCTTTAAATTGAAATAATTGTTTGGAGCCACATATTACACAGTTCTTATCTGATGGTTCAAATTCAATTTTGTGCATTTTATTTCCTGTTTAATAAGGTTAATTATTAGATTGTCTTGGTTTAGTGATGTTATTATATATTCCATATAATTTCATTATTTTTTAAAGGCTAGTTTATGATTCTACATGAAAGAAATAGGTTGCCAGGTTGGCTATTTGTTTTGCCGTGGCCATTAGATGCTATAGGTGGTGTCGCTCGAGTATTAAGTGACCTTGTGCTTGAATATGATCGAAGTGATTTATATAAGACCTATGTGCTAGTACTTGATTGGGAAGCTAAAAAACCAATATATTTGAACCATGAAACATACATAGAAATTCGATTACGAGTCAGATCACCTGGTAGGAGTATTTTTGCATTTAAAGAAAACATAGCATTTCTTCTAACTATACCAAAAACTTTATTAATATTACATAAAATTGTAAAAAAGTATGATATTAAGGTTATTAATCCACATTATTTAGGTGCCGAATATATAAATTTTGCATTATTTCGTTTTATATTTAGGTGGTGTAAATATTTTTTGTCATTTCATGGCACTGACTTATTAGATTTTGAAAAATCTACAGGTTTCCTCAGATCACAGTTATCGTACTGTGTCAGCAAGGCTGACTATTTGATATGTTGTTCGAATGGCTTTGCTGATAGATTGAAGAATATGCATATTATCAATAAAGAAAGAGTTGTTGCAATACCTAATGGTATTGCACATAATTTTTCTGATGTAATTTCAAATCTTCCAGAGGAACTAGTTAGTAGCAAGTATATTCTTTCGATTGGTACTTTTGATTCCAATAAGGGGCAAAATTCTCTAATCCGAGCATTTAGTAATGTTATTGATTCCAAAAAAAATATTAAGTTAGTACTTGTTGGTAGAGATGGTAGTAGCTTGGCATCTGTTTATAAGTTAGTAGAACAACTTGGTCTTTGTGAATATGTTTTTATTTATAAGAATATACCATTGGATGAAATAGGAGCATTTTATAAGAATGCAATTCTTTATGTTTCTGCTTCGAGGTTTGAATCTTTTGGTTTGGTTTTACTTGAAGCTGCGTTATTTAAATTAGCAATTGTTGCAACAAAAACCATTGGATCTTTAGAATTAATTGAACATGAAAAAGATGGGTTGTTAGTTGAAATTGATAGTAAGGATGAATTAGTGGCAGCTATTTCTTATTTAATAGATAATGATAAGGTAAGGATTAATTATTCGGAGATTTTCCACCATAAAGTTTTAAATACATATACTTGGGAAAATTCAGTACTACAATATACTAATTTACTTAGAGATTTAAATTAGTATAAGTCTTTTCTCTTGTAATGGACTAATTAGTTAGTGTTAATTTAATGTAGATCGAGTTAATTCAGCATGCTTCTTTTAGACCAATTATTGATCAGAGTAAATGGAAAGGGAACGCTACTGCGTTTCAGTATGTTACGACCTATTTCCCATGATGCAGATAGTGATAGATGCTGTGTATCGTAGTACATTATTTTTCCATTCTTATCATATACAGAACAGCTATTATTGGGGCACAAATATTCCGTTACATCATAGTATTTGACATTGTGTGTCTTTAATGCAAAATTCTTTAACTTTGAATTAATGTTAGCAACATCCTTCGAAAGCGGAATACTCTGTGTGTCGCACAGCATAAAGGGGAAACTAAGCGCTTTCTCTTTGCAAAGCCGATTGTAGCCAGGTATGACGGGGATCTTTCCAAGTAAAATGACTAGTTTTCCTTGTTCTGATAGTGCTTTAGTCGTTTTAAAGAAAATATCTAGAAAGCTTTTATCGCGTGCTTGGTAGCTTGTCCAACTAGATGAAATTATAACAACTTTATACTTATTCACTGCTTGCCATACAATATTTTGAGAATTACGGCAGTCAGCCAACCTTTTGGCGGTTACAAATTTAACTGGATCAGCATTTATTGGGAGGATGTACATAAATCTGTGTAACTGTTTTAGTTAACATTTAAACATAATCGCTTAAACGGTCTTCAAATTCAATCATAAACCGATTCAAAGCTGGTTTCCAGTTCCGAATCGGCATCGTCCATTTCTTTGATGCTTGCTGAGTCGCAAGGTATATAATTTTCTTAGCCGAGTCATCCGTTGGAAAGACCTTGCGCTTTTTTGTCGCCTTTCGAATGACACTGTTTAGAGATTCAATCGCATTGGTGGTGTAAATCGCTCTGCGGATATCTTGTGGGTAGTTAAACAAGGTATTTAAGTTTTCCCAATGCGTCCGCCAGGATTTACTGATTTGTGGATATTTTTCATCCCAGCATTCGGCAAATTGGTCAAGGCAAAGTAAGGCTTCATCTTCGGTAGTCGATTGATAAATTTTCTTTAAGTCCGCGGCAATAGCTTTGTAATCTTTGTACGGTACAAACTTCATTGCGTTACGCACCATATGAACAATGCATAGCTGAATATGGGTATCAGAGTAAACCGTATTAATGGCCTCAGGGAAGCCTTTAAGTCCGTCAACACAAGCAATGAGAATATCTTTGACACCTCGGTTCTGCAGTTCGGTCAGTACGCTTAACCAGAACTTCGCCCCTTCCGTTTCTGCTAACCATAAGCCTAATAGTTCTTTGTGGCCATCTAAGTTTACGCCCAGTGCTAAGTAAACCGACTTCTTAATCACTTGTTTATCTTGGCGTATTTTTAGTACGATACAATCTAAATAAACAATCGGGTAAATTGCATCGAGTGGGCGTGATTGCCATTCAATGACTTGCTCAATCACCGCATCGGTTATTTTTGATATTAGCGCAGGAGAAACATCGGCATCATAGAGCTCTTTAAACGTACTGGATATTTCACGGGTTGATAAGCCGTTGGTATAAAAGTGAATAACTTTACTCGCAACCGAGGGCATACGACGTTGGTTCTTCTTTATGAGCTTAGGTTCAAAATCACCGTTCCTATCACGGGGGGTATTCGATTTCAAATGCGCCGTTATCGGTATGGATGGTCTTGCTGGTGTAACCATTGCGACTGTTAGTTGAGTCACTTACCTCATGTTTATCGTATCCAAGGTGATCGTCAAGCTCAGCGTTGAGTGCGGCTTCAATGGTGATTTTAGACAACATTTTTGTGAGTTCGGTTAAATCATGCTCAGTCTTAATGTTTTTTGCAGCTTCTTTTGCGATGGCATGGAGTTCTTCTTTTTTCATAATCATTTATCCTTCCCGGTGAGGGGCTAATGATAAACAATTACACAGAATTTAGTACAGTCTCTATAAATTAATATCTACTTAATCGATAAAACATAAATTATCGAGAATACCATGCCTGAAACATCAAAATACTCCACAATGAAGCCGTATTATCCTGCTTGCCACTAAGATGATTTTGCCATAATTTTTGTATTAATTCTGAATTAAGATAACCGTGTTCTAAATTTGACTTATCGAGAAGTAAATTCTCTGCCCAACCTTTTAATGGCCCTTTTAGCCACTCGGCAATGGGAACTGAAAACCCCATTTTAGGGCGTTCTATTAGCTCTCTTGGTATACGTTTGTATAAAACGTCTCTCAGAATACGTTTTGTTGCTTTAGGGCTTAATTTGGTTTCTAGTGGTAAGCTCCAAGCATATTCGAGTACTTTATGGTTGAGTAATGGCAGACGCGTTTCAAGGCTTGACGCCATGCTAGTGCGGTCAACTTTGACTAAATTATCGTCCAGTAGATAGGTGGTGGTATCCATTGCCATGGCTTGTTGGATAAAATTTGTTTTACTATCGAACTGATTGATAATCTCATCACTTAGTAAGGGTGAGTTGTTTGTAATGCCTAAGACAATATTTGGGTCGGTGCAATACGAAATTAACATTTCATAAATCTCATCAATATTGTTCAGTGTTAACAGTTTTGAGAGTTTTTGTAGTTTAAGTCCTACACGGGTGTTTTTAGCGCTGCTATTTAGGAACCGGGATATTAGTGAATAGACTGCATCAATCATTGTAGTTGGAAAAAGATTGAGTAGTGCTGCCATTATTCTGCGAATGCTGACAGGGTAGTGTTTTACTTTATTCCAGATCTGGTTTGTTTTTGTGTAGCGGTTATAGCCACAAAATAGTTCATCACCACCGTCCCCCGACAGGCAGACTGTAACGTGCTTACGTGCTAAGGCACTGACAAAATAAGCGGGTAATACGGATGAATCGGCAAAGGGTTCATCCATCATAGATGGAATTTTGGGGACAAGTTCCAGGCAGTCATTGGAGGATATATAAAGTTCGTGATGATGGGTGCCCAGATGCTTTGATATTTCTTTGGCGAAGCGTGCTTCATTAAAATCTTTTTCGTTAAAACCAATGGTAAAGGTGTTTATTGGTGTAGAACTTAATGACTGCATAATGGATGAAACCAGACTTGAGTCTATGCCGCCTGAAAGAAATGCCCCATAGGGGACATCGCTTATCATTTGTTCGGATATAACGTGTTGTAGTAGTTCGTCCAGGTTATTTACGGCATCTTCATAGACAATAGTGGGTTTATTTTTATTTGTAGAAATAACATTTGAAAACTTCCAATAATATTCTGGTTGTATTTCAGTTTTATTACCTGTGCAGTAAGGTGAAAAGCAAGTACTTTTATTAAATATTTGTTCGGCTGTTAGTTTTAATAGACTACCGGGAATTAATTTATAGCAGTTTTCATACATCGTATACGGTGTTGGTATGTAACCATATTTTAGGTAGGCGGGGATTGAGCTTTCACGTATTTGGGCATTCCAGAAAGGTAGCGTGTGCAGTGCTTTTAATTCGGACGCCCATACAAACTGGTTATTAATCCACCCATAATACAGTGGCTTTTCACCTAGACGATCTCGGCATAAATAGAGGTTTTCTTCTTTTTTATCCCATAAAGCAAAGGCAAACATGCCTTCAAATTTTAGAACGGCTTTTTCTAGGCCATATTCTTCTATTGCAGCAAGAATGACTTCGGTGTCGGAACCACCTTTAAAGGGGTGGCCTAATGCTTCCAGCTCACTTCTGAGTGTTTGGAAATTGTAGACTTCACCATTGAACACAATGACATATCGGCCATTATGTGAAGCCATGGGTTGATTGCCATTGGGTGATAAATCCTGAATGGACAGGCGTGTGTGTACCATGGCGAGTTTGTTGTTGTGTAGCCAAGTGTCATGTGCATCGGGGCCTCGGTGTGATAAAGCCTGAGCCATGCCGAGTGCATATTGATGGAGTTGTTCATTTGAACTCTGGGATAAAATACCGGCTATACCACACATAATTTAACGCTTATCCGTTTTTGAATATTGGCTGAAAAGATCTGCGAGTTGTTTACCTATCATGTCATAAGAATATTCTTTAATGGCTAATTTTCGGGCTTCCTGTTCAAGATTTTTTTGTTTGGTGGAATCATTAAAAACAGTTTCAATGGCTACAAGATACTCTTGTGGTGAAGAAGCAAATAACACATTTGTTTTATCGCTTACATCAATACCTTCGCAAGCAATTTCGTCCGCTACAATGGCCATGCCCATTGAGAGTGCATCGACAATTTTAAGCTTTGTGCCGCCACCATCTTTAATGGGGCAAACATAACATTTGGCTTCGTTTAATAGTGGTCGAATATCATCCACAAAGCCATGCACATTAAATTGTGGATCATTTTTGGCGAGAGCAACAATACTGTCGGGTGGATTTGCACCAATAATATCCAAGTAAATATTAGGGAATTGGTTTTTTATTTTAGGCCAGATTTCAGTGGCAATAAAATTAACGGCTTCAATATTAGGATACCAACTTAACGTACCGGCAAAAATAAGACGGTTACTTTTTGTACAAGATGGATCGGGTTTAAAATATTCGGTGTCGACCCCATTGGGAATAGTATGTGCTTTGCTATTGGGTGATATTTCTAATAAACGCTGTGTATCGATTTTTGAGCAGGTAAAATTAAAAGTAAATTCGGGACAAAAAGATTTTTCATAGCGTTCAAGACGTTTGCCTTCCTGATAAAAGTATACTTTTTTAAGTAAGTTGCTTTCTTTGCTTGCTCGCCGGTAGAGCATATGTGACTCAATATTATGGTGGTCGAGCGAGCAGGGCGTTGAGCCACACAAATGCTTAAAAGGAGCTAGGCTAATGGTGTCAAAGTGAATAAAATCAAATTCTGTTTCAGTTAGTATTTTATTTAGTCGTTCTTCAAACTGTTTCGACTCAAGCCAATTGAGAGTATATGGATATTTTGTAAAGAGGCTTTTTAATGCAAGCGATTTTTTTTTAAATTTACTTTCATCACAAGGAATGGGCATAAACTCCACTGTTTTACAAAATTGTGACAGATGGTTGTTTGCTTCAGTAATGCCGGATTCGACATCTTTAAAAAGTGGGGCAATCAAATCTTTTTGATTAAAAGCAAGTAGATGTACCTCATGATACTTTGCTGTTTGCTTTAGTAAATGATAACCACGCTGCAATACTCCCCCTTTTGGTGGATAGGGAATAAAATGAGATAACCACAATATTTTCATTTTTAACTATGTCCGATAATGCGTCATTCAGACGCCTAAAATAGGTGGCCATTATATATATTGAAAACAAGATAATGTACCAAAATTTGTTTTTATATTTGTTTATAAGTATTAATATATTTTTGAGCCATTGTTGCTGTTGAAAATGTTGTTTGAGCAAGTTTGTTACTTTCAGAGCCCATTTTTTTACATTTGCCTAGATTGTTGATGAGCTCTTCAACCTGCGACCTGAATTTGTCTGTGTCATTCAGCGGAAATGTGTAGCCATTTACATCATTTATTATTAACTCTCGGTTTCCACCAACATCAGTTACAATAGCAGGAAGACCCGTTGCCATGGCTTCGATAATGCTGCATGAAAGCCCTTCACTTTGCGATGCTAGGATAAAGATGTCGGCTGTTTTCAAGATGGCATAGACGTCATTTCGCTCACCAAGAAGAAATACTTTGTCTTCGAGGCCTTCTAGGTAAATTTTGTCTTGGATGGTCTTAAATTCAGGGCCATCACCTACAAATAAGAGCTGCACATCATTCGTTTTTAATATCTCGCTGAGCGCACAGAGTTGCTGATATTGTTGTTTGAGCTCGATTAAACGGCCTACGGTTACTATTCGTACAGCCGATGCTTTGTCGATGTCGGTAAAGGGCTTATCTTGTGCGGTTGTTGAATTTTCGAGGTCAAAACCATTATATATGGTATGCAGTTCTTTAGCGAAGGGGATGTATTTTTTATAAAATGTCTGCATATCGTTAGAAACGGATATAAGGCGAGTATTTGCGAATTGTGCCATTCTTAGCATCGCACCTCTGCCTGTACGTTCTTGCACCATATACAGGTCGTGCAGTGTTCCAATATGGGGGATTCTATAGAGATAGGTTCCCAAAAATGCACCTGTTATTGAACCGTAAAGATGTGAGTGCAGAACATCTATCCTATAGCGTCGTAATAAGCGGGAAAACAGAATTGAAAAGAAAAAAATAGTAATAATTGAGCTATAAAGCTTTTTGTAGGGGATGCTTACCTGTGTAAGCCCATATTTTTGACAGGCATTATCAACATATTGGTTACCAAAATGAAAAATGACAACTTTATGCCCCTGTACGATTAGCTCTCTTGAAAGGCTAATAAGCATCGACTCAGCCCCACCAATATCGTCACTATCAATAAATTGTGCGATTTTCATTCGAAAGATCCATTGCTAAAAATTTATAAGTTTACCATGCTTTTTGTGAGAGGCGGATCTTGTTTTTGAGTAGCATTATTTTGTGAAGGGCGAGGTTGTTTTAATGAATTTGTAAAAGAGTTTATAGTATCATGCAGTAATTACAGATAGTGCAAAATACAAAAATAAGTAATTTATAGAGATATATATGCGGATTATTCATATAGCTTCGGGTGATTTATGGGCTGGTGCCGAGGTACAGTTATTTCATTTGGCTTTAAGTCTTGATAAACGTGATGATGTTGAGTTACTTGTTGTGTTGTTAAATGATGGCCAGTTAGCACAAGAATTACGTGACCGAAAAGTTGATGTGAATATTATTGACGAGTCAAAATATTCTTTATTTAAAATTATTGCTAAATTTTATAAGTTATGTCGTCGATACAAACCCGATGTTATTCATACTCATCGGGTAAAAGAAAATATTGCTGGCGGGGTGGTTGCGTGGCTAACCCGATGTAAAAGCATTCGTACTGTTCATGGTGCATCGGAGTTTTCTTCTGATTTTAAAACAAGAGTAACAAATTTTATTGATAACTTTGTGGCTTGTGTATTTCAGCATAAGGTGATTGCCGTATCCCGTGAGCTAAAAGATAAACTGAATAGGCATTGTTTTAGTTCGAAACTTGACGTTATCGAAAATTGTATTGATATTGAATATGTCAGTATGATGTCAAAAAAACCGATAGCTTATTATGTGGATAAGACACAGTTTAATATTGCTTTTGTTGGACGTTTTGTTGATGTGAAACGTACTGACTTATTTGTAAAAATTGCCGAGGATGTGAACAAGCGATTCCCTGAGTATAAAATACGATTCCACATGTTTGGTGATGGCCCTTTATGGGAACAAACACAGGATTATGTTGCACAACAACGTTTGGATGATAGTGTAACATTAGCTGGGTTTGTGGATAACTCCGCACCATATATTAAACAAATGAATCTTTTATTGTTTATGTCAGATCATGAAGGGTTGCCAATGACACTTCTTGAAGCAATGGTTCTGAATGTGCCGGTTATGAGTCGGAACTTGCCAACCATTAAATCAGTTTTGTGTGACGGTGATTGTGGTTATGTGTGCAAATCCGATACCATACATTTTTTTTCCAATAAAATAATAGAGATAATCAATAATGTTGACAACTATCGTATTGTTGCTGAGAAAGCGATAAATAGGGTTGAAAATGATTATTCTATTTATTCGCTAACTGATAAGTATATAAATTTATATAATTTAGTTATTGGGAAAGACTAAAATAATTAATCTGATGAGTGGTTAGTAATAATATTTTGGTAAAATTGAGATAAGTTACGGGTGTAATTGGAAATACTATAGCGGTTAAAAACATCATTTCGAGCATCTCCTCCCATTTTTTTAGACAGACCATTGTCGCTTAATATTTGAATAATATATTCAGCCATTTTTTCTTTATTAGTGGGGTCAACGAGATATCCGGTTTCTCCATCGTTCACTATTTCTGATGGAGCCCCTTTATTTGATGCGATAACCGGAATACCTAAACTCATGGCTTCGGTTATAACAAGTCCAAAAGGTTCAGGTTGTATTGAGCAATGCACTAATAAATTTAGATGCACCATGATGTTGTGAATATCACTAATATATCCGGTTATAATAACTTTGTCTTTTATACCAAGTTCACTTATTTTTTCTTTTACTTTTAAAAAATATTCTTCTGCTCCATCAGAGTTGTCTCCAATAATAAGTGCTTTAACACCGTCCATTTTGTTTAAAACAATATTTGCGGCATCTAAAAATTCTAGATGACCTTTCCAACTCATTACTCGCCCGACGATACCAAATATCTTGTGATTATCTAATAATTTGAATTTTTGTTTGTAAAATTTTGAATGTTGCAAATCAATTTCTTTTTTAACGACAGGGTTAGGCATCAGTACTAATTTATTGATGTTGTACCCTTTTTTTTTGGCCTGAGTTGAGACAAATTTTGAAATGGAAATATAGCCATCAACTTGGTTTCTTAATGGGTCTTTATCATAGTTGCGGATACCATGTAAATGTAAGACAACTTTTCTCCGGCATATTTTGGCTGCAATAATAGCTTCATTTGAGTTGTTGGTATGTACTATGTTAATTCGTTTTAACAGTATGATTTTGGAAATGCGAATAACCTGTAATATATTGGATATATTTTTACTAATAGCAAACGTTTTAAAAAGTACGGGTTGAATAAATTTAGGCTTACAGGCTGTTATCCATGAATGAATCGAATCGATAAGGTTGTAACTAATAATATTTTTGATTCTATATTGGCACACATTTTTATTGAATAATGTTGTTGCAATATTTTTTGGTATTTCATAAATCACGGTGTAATGAATATTTTGAACAGGGTTATTTACAATATTTGCAGCTACAACGATTGACCCGCCAAAGGTGACCGCTTGGTCAATCATTAATACATTAATTGATGATTTCATAATTGGGTGTCGGCTAAACCAGAAAATAGATACGCATTATCGTTTAGACGGTTCCCATTTTGTTATTCTTTTGCCGAATAGGTATAAAAGACTTGCATGAAATAAGGCAAAATTTACCTGTAAAAAAAAGAAGGGAAGCTTAATAATTTTATTTGATCTTAACGGTTTTAAAATTAACCCCGAAAAACCAATAAGATAAAAACCGAGTTGTCCAGCTAAAATCAAGCTATAAAATATATGTGTGTTCCATAATAAAATACTGCTAATGAATAGCGAAACCATAAACCATGGAACGAGCCAACGCATAATTTTATGGCTGAATACTTGAAATGAAAAAAAGCCAAATTGGAATGGGTTAAGAACTTGTGGGGTACTAAATAAGGCTGATATGCCGCGTATTACGGTTCGTAGTTTTCGTGAATATTCTTTGCTTTCATCTTTAATATTGGGGTAGTAGCCGAGTAATTCAGGATTGGATATTGCGATATAGCCTTTTTTTACGCAATTTAAGGCCGTATTAAAGTCACTGGGTACATTGATGCTCCAGTTTGCGCACACATCTTTGCGTGCAGCAAAGAATGAGCCACTTAGCCCGACAAGGCTGTTAACCGAACATTCCAGATTACGAAGCCACATTTCATATTTAACGTAGGCACCTTCACCTGCAATTTCACCGTTGTCGGATATAAATCGGTCTTCACTTGAAACAGCACCGATTTTGTTATTTTTAAAGCTGGCAACAATTTGTTGTAACGCATCTTTGTCAATACGGGTGGCAACATCAGAAAATACGATTATTTCTCCTTTGGCTTGTTGAATGGCACTGAATTGTGCATTTTCTTTGCCTTTTCGTTCTTGTACTTGAACCAGTTTAATTCCTTGGTCAATAAATTCTTTTACATATTGATTGGTTTTGTCTGTTGAGCCATCAGACGCAATAAGTATTTCACGTTTATCTTGTGGGTAAGTTATTTCAAGTGTGTTGAGTATTTTTTCTTTAATGCTTTTTTCTTCGTTGTAAGCAGTTATTATAAATGTAATAAACGGTTGATCATTATCGTTTATATTATCTGCATTATTGATAATGCGATTTTTTTTGGGTAGAGCTAGCAGAATTAACGGATAAATAAAATAACTAAAAGTAACGCCAATTAGGCTAATAAAGAATAGAGATTCAATGATGGTCACGATAATTTACTGCCTGTGAATTTTATTTAGTATAACGATGAGGTTGAATAAATTTTAATATAAATTTTGGGATAAGTTTGATAATGTTTGCTCTTATATTGTCGGGTAAAATATCACTCAGCCGGGTTGCAATACGCAGTATCGTTCCATGTAAACTTTGATTATTTAATTTGTGATTATAACCAAGATCTTGTGTGCTGATATCAATATTAAAAAAATGACTTAATTTTTTAGCGGTCTCATCCGGGTTATTTTTATAATCTGAATAGTTTATTTCGATATATGGAATATTATAATGTTTAATGGCTTCTTCGGCTGTCGATATATGAGCTTTTGTCCGATTGATAACATCGATTTTACTTTGCGGTGTTGCTGCACGCCATTTTAAGCGTAAAAAACTCTGATATATTTCATTTGAATTACGTTTTAATAATAAGACACGAGTGGTTTCGGGGTTTAATAATGGCCACCAGTACCCCAATGTGTAACATAAACGTGGATCTTTCCACATCCAAGGGCTGTGTTGATTAAAGTTTTCTACAAGCTGTTGATGTTTCTTGGAAGGGGAGAGCTGCGTAATGGTTTCTGTTTGTTTTTTTGTTATTGGGTCAAATAACCAAGTGTTATCATGCGCGAAACCTGCATTATTCAATATCTCGGCATTGCATTGAATTAAGGGTTTGGCTTCCCAGTAACCTGATGGGTTGAACTCATCACCTGAGCGTAAGTCACTGTCTTTATCATCAGCTACAAAGTAGTTGCTGCGGGTAAAGATGGATGCCGTCATACTAGTGCCAGAACGCGGCATACCGACAATAAGAACATTTTTAGGTGTATTCATCGTGCGCTCAATTTGATGGTTTTTTATACAACTGAATAAATCGGTCTGTTTTGTGATAAAACTTTTTCTTCCATATGTCTAGCGTGTGATCATCGTCTGGGTTACGTAATGCGTCAGATGTTTTGATAAGTTTAAAGCCGGCACTTTCTATGTCTTTTATCGCCCATTGTTCATCGATTCGATGTAATTTTGGAGTCATTGTTTTGCCGGTGCCAATTTTTGCTGCATGGTCAATAATTAAAAGTTTACCACCGGGTTTGAGTGCTGAGAATATTTGCGGAAAAAATTCATCATGTGTGGTCATGATTACCGGATCTTCTCTGGGAACATAAATATCATGATAACTTAAACCAATAAATATTAAATCGATATTTTGTGGTAGTTTCATGTTGGCAAATTCGCTGTCAATACGAACAACATTTTTGAGCCGGTTATTTTTTAAACGTTTATCGAGTTCTTTTTTTGAAAAACGCAGAAAAAGTGAATTATTCTGAATGTAGACTTTACCTTTTTCTCCAACGATATAGTTAAATAATTCAGTGTAATAGCCTCCACCGCCCAGAAGGTCGAGTACTTTCATGCCGGGTTTAATACCGGTTAAATCAAGAATGGTTAATGGTTTTCGGTTTTTGTCACTGTTTTTGTCTTCTGAATATCGGTTAGGTTGATAAAGTGACTGTTTATTGAGAGACATTTCATCTAAATTTTTAGTACAGCTTACAAGCGAAAGGGATAATGCAGCAGTATAAACAAGACTAAATAATTTCTTAAACATAATTAACCTGTTCTGTATTTATAATTGTATTGGATATGTTAAAGTTCTTTAAATTTATAAGAAATATCGTTTAATTGTTTGTTATTATAACGTCATTATAGTCTTTTTTGCTATATATTGGTGTTTAAATTTAAGTGTATAAAATAGTTTATTACTCAATAATTGTGTGTTGTGTTCATGACTGACATTAAAGTAGAGCTTTGGGAGTTGGCTCGGTTTGAGAATGCCCAGTATGAATGGACGAATTTATTAGAACGTTCAAATTCTGACAAACTATTTATGAGCTGGGAATGGCTTTATACATGGTGGGATACTTTTTCAAATAAAAATAAAATGACGCTACAAGTTATGGCGGCATACGATACTGAGCATATGTTAGTTGGTCTTGCTCCCTTATTTTTAACGTCATCAATATCCAAAAAAGTAATTCAAACTCAGCGGCTGCAATTTATGGGTAATTGTTGGCGTAATCCGGGGACGATGAGAACCGAACTTCTCGATTTTATTGTTGATAAACAATATTCAGAGCAAGTGATACAGGCTTTATTCCAATATATTAATGTGCGGTCTAATTGGGATGAATTTATTTTGTCTGATTTGAGTAAAAGCTCCGCAACGTACAATATATTAATAAAGGGTAGAAGCTTAAATCAGGCTTATTATCGTACTGCAGAGGAATTTGAATCTTATTACCTGCCTGTTGAGAATAGTTTTGACACATTTTGTAAATCGTTAGGCAAAAACACACGTCTTAAATTATTAAATCGCAGAAAAATTCTTGGAACAATGGGTGAGGTTGAATATGTTGTATTACAAAACGATCAAATTGAATCTCACTTTGAACTATTAAATACCTTACATACTAAACGTTGGGGTGAACCTGCTTTTGATGGGGATTGGTTAATATTTAACCTTGGTGTCGCAAAATTATTGGCTAAAAAAGGCCAGTTACAGTTTTCTATCATTATGTTGGATAAAATACCTGTTTCCATTCAATATAACTATTTAATTGATAATCACGAATATAATATTCAGGCTGGGTTTGATGCGAATCTGAATAGTAAAATTTCACTTGGGTATTTACATTTTGGTTATGCAATTGAGTCTGCGTTTAATAATAATGTGAAAATTTATGATTTTTTAGCGGGTGAAGGTAAAAATACACAATACAAAGAAAGATTAACCAGTCATTCACAATTAATTGTTAGTATGCAAATTATTCGTAATAAGAAAGCTATCGTTTTATATAAAATTTATGACTTATATAGTGAAGCAAAGCACTGGTTACTGAAATTTTTGAAATAATAATTTACTGCTGTATGGGATAAAATTTACACCCGTTATTTCTGCGGAGGCGCACTACTGCCAGAGATAAACTTTACCCCCCGTCATTCCCGCGGAGGCGGGAATCTAGGACATAGATAAACAGTCTTATTTTACTTTTTCTGGATTCCCGCCTGCGCGGGAATGACGGCTCTAATTATTTCATCATTGCGATAGCGTGGCAAGGATCCTTTGTAGGATGGGTGGAGCTTGCGTAACCCATCACCACGCCACATCAAACGATGGGTTGGCATCCATCCTACGCCTTTATTCTTCAATCGAATATGGATTTAGAAACTGTCTTCCCCAGAATAATTTTCTATCAATCACGCTAAGTCGTGCTTCGTCACATACTGTATTCCAGTTTATTTCAATGATTTCTTTTTGTTTTTCAAAAATCATACGTGCATTTTTTTCTGAAATAAGGAAGTTGTGCGCAGTTTCAAGGCAGGTTTTTAACTGGCTAAGATTATCATTTCCATGAATTAACATAGCTTGAGAAGCTTCGTTGCCTGCACGATTTTGTGGACATATATCATATGCAGGTGTCAGCGTTAACTCTTTACCATTCCAAAAAGCGGCATGGTTACGTGCATGATCATCGGTATTGCCACAAAGAATATTGAAGACAAGGCGAGAGAATAATTCTTTCAATGTATCCTTGGGTTCAGTGAAACGATAGCGGATAATTTCAGCTAAAGTTTCATAACTGGCATAACGTGCCATCATATCATCAAGACCAAAAAGGGTTAGTGCGGATACCATGGCTTTGCGTGTCCAGCCTTGGTTTACTTTTTCACGATCAAATCGCTCGATTAGTAATACATCCTTATTAGCTGCTGTTTCCAGCTTAACGGGTGCAACATCAAGTCCAACAAGAGCAGCTAGTCGCATGGCAATAAATTCGGCTTTTACTACGCTGTATAAATCTGTGCTGGAAGAAAATTTAGCGACATATTTTTTGTCATTATGCTCAACGAGTGCTTTTGGTCTTGCACCACCAATAGCCGTACCATGATACAAGGCTATATCAAGCTCTGGTGTAAGAGGAATGCCTTTTTCAACACGTGCAGCAGAATCCAGCAATTCTTCAAGAGGAACATTGGTTGCACTACGTGATTCGTATTCAGAAGGCGATTGCTGAAAATCCAACGCACCAATGCGATCAGAACCAGATTCCAATAAATAGGTCAGTTCATCAAGAACAGTGGTATCCGTGCTGACACCTTTCAGTCCCAATTTTTTATTGATAATCACCCGCCGTCCCCAAGCATCAGGTGCGCCGTCACGAATACAGCCGGGCATGCTCAATCCGTCGAGTAGGGGTAAAGTACCGATTTTTAATGGTAGCTCAGGCTCATAAATAGGAATAGCTAGTTTTGTGCCATCGATACGCTCAAGATAGCTTTTACCGTAATTGAATACAAGATTGTCGTTATCGACTTCCAATCGACCAGCTACAACAGGCTCTGCCTCTTTTGGCAACCATATCCAGACGAAGGCTTCGTTATAATGTTTTTCAGAAGTCATCGTACACTACCTTTGTTTTTGCCTTAATACGTTTGGGTAACAAGGCTATTTTGTCTCTTGTTTGTTCAATATGTCTTGAAAGAGGGAGTTGATCCTGTTCAAACAAATTCACGCCCACGAGTGTGGCAACCTCAAAAACCAGACCAATGGCACAGCTCATCTCACCGCTTTCGATTTTTTGTAAGGTCGCTCTAGAAATACCTGCACGCTCAGCCAAATTTTTCTCACTCCATTTGCGTTGCTTACGTCCAAGTTTGATCTGTTCCCCAAGCAAAGTAACCGCTTCCTGAGTGTATTTTGAATATGTTCGTTGTTTTGTCATGGCTACAACCTGATAAAATGACTTACATAATAGTCATTAAGCTATATAATGACCACTATTATAGTCAAAATTAGCAGAAATCAAGTGCTGAGTCAAATAAAATGACTATTTTGGCGGTCATACGGAGGATGAATTCCAATACTCGCACTGCACGGCATTTTCGAAGTCATAGGGATATTGAATATAAACTAAAACTAATTAGTCGTTTATTAAGCATTTAGTTAGTAGCCTGGATGAAATGTAATCCGGGGAATAATACATTAATACTCCCGGATTTCGCTGTGCTACATCCAGGCTACATAAATAAAAAGATGGGATTTACAGTTTACCAATGTAGATTTTTTTATCCCGACTTCAGGTTATTTATTTTTTAAATCTATAATATTCTTGCTCTACCTAGCAATATCAATGATTTTTTTTGAGGTGCAATCAATTAGAGCTTTATAAAGTTTATTTCGAGATTGTACTGATGAAAACGTATGGTCGGCACTTTTTATTTGGATGCTAGAATAAAGATTATTTTTTATATTATTTTTAATGGTGCGGCCTGCTTGAGACATAAGGATTTTTTGTCCTGGATCGTTTTCCGAGTAGATTAAATCAATTGAAATTTTTCTGGATGCCAATAAAATTAAATCTTTTTCCAACCTACTTTTAAAATTAAGATGGAGTAACGTTAAGAACCTGAGAAAATAATATTTTATTTTCTTATAGATAAATATAATAACAAAAAGTGATGTGTTATACAGTTTTGCAGGGTTAGTGATAAGGGCTAGCCATTTTTTGTAATTATATATTTGTTGCTGGTAATAAACCTGATCGATTTCAGTATTACTGTTTTCGGATGAAAATACGCTTTGGTTTGGGTTCCAGTAAAATGTTTCGGGGTTAATAAGTATTAATTGGCTTATATCGTTACATTGAGATTCCAGTGCGGCATGAAAAATATTATGTGCTCCGGCACTGATGCCGCAGAGAACAATATTTTTTTTATGTAATATTGTACTGGCATAATGAATGGTTCTGTTGATATCGGTTGCTGCATTTCTTGGGTATTCCTGGGGAGGGTCCGGGATATAGGTTGTCGCACTATCCCCCAGATTGCCAAGGTCAAACCGTAGTGTTGCAATGCCATTTTTAGCCATTATCCGGGCGACATCAACATGTATTCGGTTGGGGCCTGCATGATGTGCGGCTCCCGTGTTTACAAATAGAATAATTTTATCGTCAGTAGGATGTGTGGGTGTTGTTAAAATACCAAATAGCTTATGTTCTGAATTAATTGCCGTTGTTGTTTCTATAAAGTGAGAGTGTGTAAAATTTACGCATGGGGTATCGTGTTTATTGGTGTTTTCTGTGGCTGCAATATTTAATTTATTTAACCAGTTTTGAATGGCGGTTAGATTTGAATGTGGAATTTTTGACAAGGTCACTTGCTTGACCATGTTGTCTAGCCCGTCTAAATAAATAGAGTCTGTTTTAACACCTATTGCTGTTAGTTTGCCGGCTAGTTTTGAATTGTTGCTTGATTGTGAGTCGTTAATAACGAGTGCCGTTTTTAATTTTGTATCGTCTTTATTGATTAAGTTGACGGATTTTATTTTATTTTGTAATTCTTCGATAAAAGGGTAACCGCCACCTTCGAGAGTTTTATCGGTTGGTATAGGATTAGTTTCGTAAAGAACAGAGTCCAGAAGCTGTATGCTTCGAATAAAAGTAGAGCCACGCAACAGTGGGTGCCAGAAAACAGCATGATTAGCCGATACTTCTTTAAGGGCTTCAGATAACACCAGACAACCTGAACGGAGCCCAATAAGAATTACATTATCAATATTGAGTGTGCCGCTTAAAAATTGAGTAAATTGTTTTGGTGTGTGAGTCCATTTGTCCCATAGGTTGGTATCGTTTAACTGACCTGACGAGTTTCCCATGGCAATGGGGTCGTAGCGAATGCTATGAAAGCCAGATTGGGTTAATGTTTGGGCTAATAGTTTAATGCTACGATGACAGGGCATGTATTCCGGCCCTATTGGGCCGATGATGATAATGGCTGTGTTTTTAATATTTTGTTGCGGGGTATGAAGCCAATAGAAAATATTATCCTCATCCGTTTTTAACCAGTTTGCTGAACAGTTTGTTGTCATGTTATGTCAGGGTAGTTTTTCTTTAAAATGTTGTAGCAGAGTATTAATAACATCTTGACGTGGCTGGTATTTTGAAAATGTATGGTCAGCGTTTTCAATAAAGCTTATATTAAGTTGCTTGCGTTTAATAAGTTTTTTAACTGCGGTTCCTGCATTGGTCATTAATATATCATAACCAGGATCACTTCTTGCGAGTATAAAATTTATATAAATATTATTATTAGCAATTTTTATTAAGTCTTTAGTGAGCTGGTGCTTATGCTTATTACTACTCGTATTGCTGTTTGCTAATTTAATAACCTTAAGTTTGGATGTTAGCTTAATATGTAAGCGATTTTTTATTGCTGTAAACAGACTTTTAAAATCGATGTTACCTTTTATAAGTTTTATCCAGCTTTCTGGTGTTGTAAACGCTTCTTTGTACCAATTCCATACGCTGAATTCTTTGGTGGGTGAATTACGTTCTGTCATCCCATCTTCCCAGTAAAAGGTAAGAGGGTTAATTAAGATGCATTCAGTTATATTTGAGTTTGTAAGTTGCAGGGCAGCATGAAACGAAAAATAAGCTCCTGAACATAAACCCATAAAGACAAACTCATTATTATCGTCTTTTTTAAGTGTTTTTATGACCTCTTGGAGTTTGTCGCTGGGTGAATCGATATATTCAATATTTTCTGTGTCTTTGTTCGAAACAATACTGTCGCCTATACCGGGCACGTCAATGCGGACACATCGAAAGCCCATTAAACTTAATTCTCTTGCAATGATGACGTAAAGCCGACTGGGGCCAACACGGTGATTGGCGCCGGAGTTTGCAATGATAACAGTGGGTAAGGTGCTTTGTTTTGATTTTTTTGTTTCTGTTAGTATGGCAACATTTGTTTTATCTTGCCCATAATAAAGAATACTTTCGCTGACCTCGGTGTCGGTTTGACAAAAACCTTTCGTACCTGCCTGATTGTGATTAAAACTTGCTCTATCTAAATATTTTTTTAAGTTGTCTTCTATGGGGGGGGTAATGGTTTCTGTTGTATTTTTGTCTTGTACCCACCGAACAATATTTTGAATTGTTTTATGTGGTACAACGGTAAGATGTGCATCTACTAGCATTAAGGTAGAACCCAAATCGTTTTCTTGGGTCAGCTTTAATCCTTTTTTCTGCCATGAGTCAAAAAGTTCGGTATCGGATATTTGCTCATCACGAGGAATAATAAGAATACGTTTTGCTTGGGGAGTGAGAGTGGTTAAGTTTATTTTACTGATGTCTTCAACGGTTTGAGGCCAGTACCCCATGCCTCCGGCTTCGAGTAGCGTATTATTATCGTTTTGAGTCTGGATTTTATTGGTTGCCTGAATCAGTTTTATTTCTCGAATGTACTTTCTGCCACTATTAAGAGTCGCCCATAAAATTAAAAAATCAACCGGTGTTTCTTGCGTGGCTAGTGTCGCTAGTGTGGCTCCCATTCTAAAGCCAAACAAACCGCTTCGAGAACAGCCGGTGATGGTTTGAAGTTGTTTATGTGCCTGATTAATACTCCATAACCAATCTTCTACTCGATTATCATCTTCTTCGATTCCGGATGCGTCTCCGGTTCCATGGTAATCAAATCGCAATGCGGGTATACCTGCAAGTGCAAAGTAGTCGGCTATATAGCGTAAAGAACGGTATGAGTTCATGTATTCAACGGCAAGTGGGGGGCAAATCACAACGCCAGTTGTTGATTGTTGTTTATCTTGGGTTGTGTGTAGCCAACCGAGTAAGGCTTTGTCTTTTGAGCCAAAGTAAAAAGGGATCCGTTTTACCGTATCAAAATTATAATCGGATAGTGGCATTCTTATATGGCTACTTGAAGTATGATTACCATGCATGATACGAGCTTATTCAGTACTAACTTTAATTTTAACGTCTTCCGTCAGGTTTAATGCCCCGACATATCCTTTGTAACGGCTGGTAGTGGAGATTATTTTTGTCATTGTTATAAGTGTAGTGGTATTGGGTAGCATATGAAAGAAATTACTGGATGCGATGTAGCCGTTAACTTCAATAGTAACTGCATATAGGAAGCGGTTACAGGTTAGTTCGAGTTCATAATTGCCATTATCAGTTTCTTTTGCAATGGCGGTTAATTTTGCATTTGGATCTGAATAAGGTAATTCTGCATTCGGAAAATAGAACGCATTGCTTGTTAGTTCGCCACTGTTGTCGATAAGTTGTGCGGCGACAATGTTGTGTTTAACTGGCCCAAATCGGTAGCTGTAGGTAACGTCCCAGAAGTGGGGTAGTATTTTGTCTGAATTATAAGTGGTGGTGGTGCCTGCATTGACGGTGATGTTTATGGATTCTTTTATAATTTCAAGGCTCTGTTTGTTAAGTAACGATAATTCCAGTTGCCCCTTAAAATCTGTTGTTGACTCATTGATAACATGAATATCAATACCATTGAGTGATTCATTAGTGAGAACAATGTTTAATGGTTGCCAACAACGTTTTAAATAATAGTAACAGGCTTTAGGTAACCCTTTGCTATCAATAATGCCCCAACCTGCGCCCGGCCAGAAGTCTTTTAAGAACCAGACGAGTCCCCCTGCACATTGGCTGTGCGTACTACGCCATTCCGAAAAAACTTGCGACATGATTTCACCTGTTGTGATTTCACTTAAAGCAAAATAGTGTTCGCTGTCATAACATCGGGTTTTAACGGGATCGATATTAAAAATGGATTGTGTATAGTGGTCCCGAACATCTTCAAAATCCCAACCGGCTCCGGTGTCACGGGGAGTGCGTTCTTTCCATTTTGGATGATGGCTAACGGGAAGTTGCCCATCTAAAACCTGATTACGTGTTTTAGTCACCGGAATGTTGGCAAAACCAAGACATTCAGAAGTAAATTTAACATCGTGTTGTCGCAGTTCGGAAAGAGGGCGTTGGTAGGCTCCGATACCATAGTAATGTGCTACTTTTTTATTGGTATGGAAAGGCTGAATCGCTCCTGTCGGGCTGGATGTAATATAAGGAATGTCAGGGTGTAATTTATTGCAATGTTTGGGAATTTGTTCAGTAAATAAACTGTTTTGCGATTCACTTTCTGGCAAGCCTAACATGGCGGCTTGTTGTTCTATTTCACTGTTACCGCAGTAGATGCTGATGCAAACGTGTTGGCACAAGCGGTTTAAAGTTTGCTGTATTTCTGTGTCAACATTGTGCTGGAAGG
This sequence comes from uncultured Thioalkalispiraceae bacterium, assembly GCA_964472525.1. GTDB lineage: Bacteria > Pseudomonadota > Gammaproteobacteria > UBA6429 > Thiohalophilaceae > SZUA-37. The sequence continues at coordinate 183,580 of CAYYLL010000001.1, forward strand.
CAGGATCATCAATGGGGTAGTCCATATTGGCAAACATAAAATCCTGCCAGACCATAATACCGAGTTGGTCGCAGAGTTGGTAAAATAAGTCTTGCTCATAAATCATGGTGCCACCGATGCGTATCATATTAGCGCCAGCATCACGCATAAGTGTTAATGTTTGTTCAAGGTTGTGGCTATCACCTTGTAACGAAACAATGTCATTAATCGTCCAACATGCACCTCGACAGAATATGGATTGCCCATTGACTACAACATTAAAATTATTATTGGCTTGCTCTATATGGATATTTTTAAAGCCAATGGGCGTGAGTAAATAATTTGTTGTTGTGCTATTGATGTTGATTATTAATTCAGGGGTATACAGTTTGGCTTGGCCATGAGTATGAGGCCACCAGTGTTCAATATCGTTAAGTGTTAATTGTCCTTTTAATGTATAACCTGAGGCTTCCTTAATTACCTGTATAGTCGTAGTGGTGTTATTGATGGTTAAGGTGGCTTTTATTTCTTGAGCCGTCGTGCCGTATAAGTGGCAGGAAAATTCGACAAATCCAGATGTGTCTATTGTCTTTAACTTTAAATGAATATTTGCTGGAATAAAATTATTTGTAAAATAAACAGGTTGCCATGGGCCAACAGCCGCAATCGGGGGTGTCCATCCTGGAATACGCCCAAGTAAGGTTGTTCTAACCCAACGCAACGGTTGCTGACTGATTAATTTTGTTTTCCAACGGGGACGACTACGTTTTTGTTTGAGATAGTGGCTGAGTGAACGAAAACAAATGTATAGCTCATTTTCTTCCTGTAGAACTTGTTGGACATTGAGGGGATAAGTAATAAACATATTTTCTGCGGACAATATATGCTTATTATTTAACCAAATGTCACAAATGGAAGCTAACCCGGTAAAGTGTAAGTAAGGCGATGTGGTTTCTGTGTGGTGGCTAAATTGAATTTTGTACCACCAATCATACTGGTCAAAATCAATCTGTTTATTTATTGACCATAATTTAGCTTGAGCATATGCTTGTGCTACTGTGCCGGGAACGGTTGCAGGCACCCAGTTTATATTAATCTGTTGCAAGTCTGTTGGAGTGTTATATTGCTGAGATTCAGTTCTTACTAATCCCCAATTATTTTTTAATTCGTAATGATGACGTAACATATTTTTATTCAAGTGAAGTACCTGTTCAAGTTATTGAGGCAATAGATATAAATGTGACTTTAACATGTGAACGGATCCTTAAATTATGATTGTTATTTTTATAAAATGAGACTGCTGAGTAAATTTTGTTATTTACTTTAAACTCTCGATATTATTACATATTTTAAAGTGTTTCGAGTGAAATCAGATATTAATTGATGAGTTTACTGCTTTTTTCCTTTAGCGGCAGATAGAACACTTGCGTACTGTGTCGGTACCAATATTATTCAAATTTAAGGACTAATAACTAAAATGAAAACGCTTCTAATTGATAACTATGATTCGTTTACATTTAATTTATTTCAGTTGATTGCTGAGGTTAATCGAATACCCCCTATTGTGGTGCATAATGATGCAGCGTCATGGGACGAAATTAAAAAACTCAATTTTGATAATATTGTTATTTCTCCCGGTCCTGGGCGTCCTGAAAATGAGGCTGACTTTGGTATTTGTCGGCAGGCCATACTTGAGGCTGATGTTCCTATTATGGGGGTTTGCCTTGGGCATCAGGGTATTTGTCATTTGTTTGGTGGCGATGTTGATTATGCCGAGACGGTCATGCATGGTCGTTCGAGCGAGATATTTCATGAGCAAGTTGATATTTTTAAACATATACCTACGCCATATTCAGCGATTCGTTACCATTCGTTATATGTGAAAAAACTGTCGGATGACATGGAAAAGCTTGCATGGACCAAAGATGGCATGATTATGGGAGCCAGACATAAAACACGGCCTATCTGGAGTGTCCAATTTCATCCTGAATCGATTAAAACTGAATATGGACATCAATTATTCGAAAATTTTCGTTCATTAACGTCGAGTTTGCTTAAACAGAATAAAACGACCGAGGTGAATGCAAACAGTAGTGATGTGAGTGATGCTAAGTATAATATTATGCATCAGCCAGATAAAATATCGTATGGTGTTGATGGTGGTAAGATTCATGGTAAGCCATTTAAAATTCATTATCGTCGAGTGCCTTTCGCAATTGATGCAGAAAATGTTTTTATCGAAAGTTTTGCTGAGTCAGATAAAAGCTTTTGGCTAGATAGTGCTTTAGTGCGTGGTTTCTCACGTTTTTCATATATGGGGGATGCAAATGGACCACACGCTGAGTATTTGAGTTATCGTGTTAGTAGTCAGGAAGTACGTGTTGAGTACAATGGTATAACTGAAATATATAACGAACCCGTTCTTGATTATTTAAATAGAACGATGAAAGAGCGATATATTCAAGTTGATGGTTTGCCCTTTGATTTTAATTTAGGTTATGCCGGTTATTTGGGATATGAATTAAAGGCAGATTGTGGCTATGCGTCACCATATGAATCGTATACACCGGATGTTGCGTTAGTGTTTGCCGATCGTATTATTGCAATTGATCATGAAGAGAATATAGCTTATTTAGTTTGTTTGGATGATATCGAAAATAGTGATCGTGCTGAACAGTGGCTAGATGATATGTATAAAAAACTACAGGATGTTCCTGTCGCGCCCAATTGGAGCCGAGCACTGCATCCAAAGCCGGTAAAGCAATCATTTCGATTAACCTCAGAAGAATATTTGGAGCGTATTAAACAATCTCAAGAAGATATTAAAAAGGGTGAAACCTATGAAGTTTGTTTAACAAACATGATTACCCAGCATGTTAATATAGATGCACTTAATACTTATCGTGCGTTACGACGATCTAATCCGGCACCTTATGCAACCTATTTGAATTTTCCGGAAGTTTCTGTAATGAGTTCTTCCCCTGAAAAATTTATAACAGTCGACCCCAATGGCGTTGTTGAATCGAAACCTATTAAGGGTACACGCAAACGCGGTAAAACGGCGGCAGAAGATAAAGTGTTACATCGAGATCTAAGTTCAAATGAAAAAGATCGTTCGGAAAACTTAATGATTGTAGATCTTTTACGCAACGATATAGGTCAAGTCTCCGATGTTGGCAGTGTTCATGTGAGTAATATTTTTGCAGTCGAGAGTTACGCAACCGTTCACCAGTTGGTGAGTACAATTAGAGGACGCTTGCGACGTGATGTTTCTGTAATTGATTGCATACACGCAAGTTTTCCCGGCGGCTCAATGACCGGGGCCCCTAAAAAACGAACGATGGAAATAATTGATAAGCTGGAAGGTGCTCCTAGAGGTATTTATTCAGGTTCAATTGGTTTTTTAGGTCTGAATGGTAGTGCCGATCTTAGTATCGTTATTCGTACAATAGTGAAAACGGACAAAGATGTTACGGTCGGTGTTGGTGGCGCTATTATTGACTTATCTGATCCACAGGATGAGCTTGAAGAAATGATATTAAAATCTCAGGCTTTAGTGAAAGCATTATCTGAAACAAATTTAGATTCAAATAATAATTAAGAATTTTAGTTATGGAACAATTAGGACAATTTCGAAGTGAATTAAATGAAAGCATAATGAACAGCGATGAATTTGAAACCTTCCACAAATCATTAAAGACATTTATTTTTAATAATTTTAACAGTGATTTGAAAGTTTATTCGTGTCAGATCACTGAAAGCATAGATCTTTATGCTAATGAAAATGTAATTATTAAAAATTCGGTAGCTAAAAGGGCCTATGAGTTTTCAGCTGGACGAATGTGTGCAAGAAAATGTTTGGCCTACTATGACTTGCGGGAGGTTGAATTACTAAAAGGGGAGTTTGGTGAACCGCTTTGGCCGGAAGGCTATACGGGATCCATAACGCATCATGATAAGGTGGCTGTTGCAGTGGCGGCGCAAGCTAGTGTTTTTGCAGGTATTGGTATTGATTTAGTTTCTCAAAAGGATTCTATTGAAAATACTGATCTGATTACTTGCTACAAGGAATTAAAACTTTTAGAAAGTGTTGGGCTTGATGTGGAGCTGAGTATTCTTATGTTTAGTATTAAAGAATCTGTAATAAAAATTATCTCTCCGCTTTTTCAGGATTTTATTGATTTTCGAGACATTAGTTTATCATGGAGTGATCGAGGCCATTTGTGCGCAACGATCGCTCGACTGGATAGGTTGATAAAAATTAATTGGCTTATTGTTAACAATTCAATATTCTGTATTGCTACATTGGATCATAGCTTTGCGCATGATATAGTTACGCCTTAAATTGATGGGTCTGTAACATAGTAATTCTTGGTAATATTTCAGTATTAAAATTATAATAATATTCTCAAATATTAGCCCATAGGCTTATAGTTTTAGCGAACGCTCGAGGTATCTCGTCAACGTTACGTCGTTATATTGGAGATAGATATCAGCAAAATGGAGAGCCAGCGAGAATACGAATTGCTTCTAGAAGATTGGAACGCCACGAAGATGGAATACCCAATGGTGTTACTGCATGAGGTTTTTGAATCACAAGTAGTGCCTTGTTCTGCTCGTATTGCGGTTAGCTGCCATGGTGACGTTCTTACCTATAAAGAGCTGAACGCACGTAGTAATCGCATCGCCCATGCTTTGCGTTTATCCGGTGCAAGTCGCGGCCAACGTATCGGTCTTTGTGTCGAGCGAAGTGTGGATATGCTGGCGGCTATTTTAGGTATTCTTAAAACGGGTGCCGCCTATGTGCCCTTAGATCCCGGGTTTCCTGTTGAGCGGCTGCGTTTTATGGCCGAGGATGCCGAGCTCACCTTGCTCGTGTCGACAACCGCGTTGGCGGATTCATTTAACTTGCCCCGTGAGCGTCAATTGCTGCTCGATGCTGATGCATCGAAACTACAGTCTGAGCCAACGCAAACGCTAGCGCCCGATACTGAACTCGATGCACGTCCTGAAGACCCCGCTTATATCATCTACACCTCGGGCTCGACGGGTAAACCGAAAGGCGTTGTCGTTCCCCACCGAGCCGTTGTTAACTTTCTCAATAGCATGGGACAGGAACCGGGACTCACAGCTGATGATGTCCTTGTGGCAGTGACCACGCTTTCATTTGATATCGCCGTACTAGAGCTTTACCTACCGTTGATGCAGGGTGCCACCGTGGTGATCGCGAGACGAGAAGAGGCAATGGATGGACAAGCCTTAAGTCAACTTCTTGAACAGCATCAAGCCACCATCATGCAGGCCACCCCCGTTACTTGGCGACTGCTTCTGGAAGCCGGCTGGAAAGGGAATCAGAATTTTAAAGCACTGGTGGGTGGCGAAGCCCTGCCCAAGGATCTTGCCGACCAGTTACTAGAACAGAACATTGAATTATGGAATATGTATGGCCCGACGGAGACAACCGTTTGGTCCACCTGCGCCCACATAACGGATACGGCTCAAGGCATTAACATCGGTAAGCCGATTGCGAACACCACGGTTTATGTTTTAGACGAGCAGCAGCGTCTTTGCCCAATCGGCGTGCCGGGCGAGCTCTACATTGGTGGCGAGGGTGTCACACTGGGTTACTGGAACCAGCCCGCACGGACGGCTGAACGATTTATTAAACACCCTTTTAGCTCGACAGCAGGGGCGACCCTTTATCGTACCGGTGATCGTGTTTGTTGGAATAATGATGGCACGCTAGCGCATCAGGGACGGTTGGATTTTCAAGTTAAGGTTCGTGGGTTTAGGATTGAGTTGGGGGAGATTGAAAGCGAGATTGTAAACTTCGATGGGGTTAAAGAAGCGGTGGTGATTGTTCGCGAAGATATTCTTGGCGATCAAAAGCTTGTTGCATACATTGTTACGAGTAGTGACGAATTCACGGATACTGTATTAAAGCAGCGGTTGACCGAACGTTTACCCCCGTACATGGTGCCGAGTGCGTATGTGTTACTTGATGCGTTACCACTGACGGCCAACGGCAAAATCGACCGTAAGAGTCTGCCGATGCCCGATCGCTCACACGCATTAGAAACTTATGCGGAGTCTCGCAACGAAACTGAACAGGTTCTGGTCGATATATGGAGTGACATACTGGGGCTTGAGCGTGTTGGCATCAATGATAACTTCTTTGAAATTGGTGGGCATTCTCTTTTAGCCATCAAGATTGTTGCAAGTATGCGTCGAGCCGGGATGCAAGTATATGCTCGCGATATTTTTTTAAACCCGACGGTCGCCAAATTAGCAATGGTCACGAATAATGAGCCTCAAACTGTTGAGGTGCCACCTAATCTCATTCCCAATGATAGCAGTGAGATTACCCCGGAGATGTTGCCGCTGGTTGATTTGTCTAACGAAGAAATTGCGAGTGTAGTCGGAGTTGTTTCTGGTGGAGTGGCTAATATTCAAGATATCTATCCTCTAACAGAACTTCAGCGCGGGTTACTTTTTCACCACCAACTAGCAACGGAAGGGGATGGCTATTTGACCAGAACCCTCTTTGTATTTACTGACCGTAATCGGCTTGATGCATTTCTGCAGGCCATTCAGGCTGTTATCGATCGTCACGATATCTTACGGACATGTTTCATCTGGGAAGGCTTATCGGAGCCTGTTCAGGTGATACTCCGTAAAGTGTCTCTTATTGTTGAAGAGCTTGAGTTTTCCCACAGTGAAGAGGATGTGGCGAAGCAAATTAAGGAAAGATTCGATCCTCGTAGCTATCGTCTTGATGTTCGTCAGGCACCACTGATTCATATGAGCGTTTCATATGATCCAAAAAATAAGCAGTGGTTGATGCAGCAACTTGTCCATCATTTAATTGATGATCAGATTACGATGAATTTAGTAAGAGATGAAATTGGATTACATCTTTCAGACAAAACGTCGGAATTATCTGAACCTATTCCGTTCCGTGAGTTTATTTTTCTATCCCAATCGAAGGCGGCCCAGTCGAAAGTTGGGGTAGAGGAGCACAAAGCGTTTTTCAAAGAGCTCCTCGGGGATGTGGAGGAACCTACAGTACCTTTTGGATTAACGGATACTCATGTCGATGAGTTTGATATATCGGAAGCGTCGCACATAATTGAACCTGAAACATCTCGACGAATTAGAGAGCTAGCTAGGGCTACTGGTGTAACAGTGGCTAGCGTATTTCATCAGGCATGGGCTCAGGTTCTATCTCGAATTTCGGGTTATGACGATGTGGTATTCGGGACCGTTTTGTCTGGACGAATGCAGGTTGGGGGCAGAGCTGATCGAGTATTAGGGACCTGTATCAATACGTTACCAATACGGCTAAAAACCAGTGAAGACACGGTGCAACGTGCTGTCCAATCAACACATAAAATTTTGACAGAATTAGTGCGACATGAACATGCTTCCTTGGCCGCAGCGCAGCAATGCAGTGCAGTAGAACCCAATACCCCGCTTTTTGGCTCGCTCTTAAACTATCGACAGGGAGAGGGCGCTGGGCCAATTAATGGCCATGACGATATTAAGATTTTGGATTTTGAAGAAAGAACAAACTATCCGTTGACACTGAACATAGACGATACGGAAGATTTTTTTCGGATAGTCGCACAAGCCCAGGCACCAATAAATCCTCGCCGAATTTGCGACTACTTGCAGGTGGTACTTAAGGAGATGATTCGAGCTCTTGGGGACACCCCCTCTCAATTGATTCAAGATCTTGAAGTTGTTCCTGACGTCGAGCAACAACGAATTTTGATTGACTGGAATAATACCGGGCGAGAGTATGGCAGTCACAACAGACTACATCGATTGATTGAGGAGCAGGCTGCATGTACCCCCGATTTGGTCGCGCTTGAATATGAAGGTAAGACACTCACCTACAAAGAAATGAATCAACGTTCCAACCAACTAGCTAACTATTTGCGAAAAAATGGCGTTGGGTCGGATGTGTTTGTTGGGGTTTTTGCTGAGCGATCCTTTGAAATGGTGCTGGCACTACTCGCGATTGTGAAAGCGGGTGGTGCCTATGTGCCACTTGATCCCGCTTATCCCGCCGAGCGCCTAGCGAATATGCTGGAAGATACACAGGCGCCTATTGTGTTAGCTCAGCCACATTTGCTTGACCGGCTCCCATTACATCCGAATGTGGTTTCTCTCGACGACTCACTCGATTTTATTTCTCAGGAACCCGTAAGCAATCTTGAAGATAATGGGGCACCGGATGATCTGGCATATGTCATCTTTACCTCTGGTTCTACAGGCCGACCGAAAGGTGTGATGATAGAACATCAGAGTATCTGTAACCGACTGCTCTGGATGCAAGAAGAATATCAACTCACGACAGAAGACATCGTTCTTCAAAAAACTCAATACAGTTTTGATGTGTCAGTCTGGGAATTTTTCTGGCCGCTGATGACAGGAGCTCGGCTTGTAATAGCGCGTCCGGAAGGACATCGAGACCCTACATACATCGCTGATGTGATTAAAAATAGTAAAATTACGGTCCTGCATTTTGTTCCATCGATGCTTCAAGTGTTTCTGGTCGAGAAAGGAATAGAGAAATGTGACTCACTCAGGCTAGTACTTTGTAGTGGTGAAGCGCTACCCCATGACTTACAAGAACGCTTTTACGAAAGCTTGCCTAGCGCGTCTTTGCATAATCTTTATGGGCCGACTGAAGCGGCTGTTGATGTGACTTACTGGGCTTGTCAATCAGGCGATGATCGAAGAACGGTTCCCATCGGTCGGCCCGTCGCTAACACACAAATTTATATACTCGATTCGAATATGCGACCTGTGCCGATGGGTGTTGCCGGGGAGCTTCATATTGGTGGCGTACAGGTAGCTCGTGGTTATGTCGGTAGGGATGACCTCACAGTCGAACGTTTTATTCCAGACCCATTTTCTAGTCGGCCCGATGCAAAACTATATAAGACAGGGGATCTCGCGAAACACTTGGATGATGGGGCGATTGAGTACCTGGGTCGATTGGACTTTCAGGTAAAAATACGTGGGCAACGAATTGAGCTGGGTGAAATCGAGGCAACTATAAGTGCCCACAACAAGGTTGACCAGTGTGTTGTAATGGCTCGTGAGGATACTCCAGGTGACCAGCGCCTTGTTGCATATGTAACACCACCAAATGATACTGTTTCAGAAAACGAATTAAGCACCTATCTTGCAGGCGTGCTTCCGTCACATATGGTGCCGACTTCCTTTGTATTTATGGAGGAATTTCCCCTTACTGTCAGTGGGAAACTTGATAGAAAGAAGCTGCCGCTACCCGGTATGGCTGCATCCAGCTCTGCATATATAGCTCCCCAAACAAAAGAGGAGCAGATAATCTGCGAAATATGGGCCGAGCTTCTAAGGGTCGAGCGTGTTGGTATTAATGACAATTTTTTTGAACTCGGCGGACATTCTCTTTTAGCTATATCGATGGTTGAGAGTTTGCGGAAAAAGGGTTTAGAAGTTGACGTCCGTACGATATTTTTGTACCCAACGGTTGCTGGGCTTGCTAGCGCAACGAATGATGTTTCTGAGAAAATGGTTGTTCCGGTCAATCGTATTAAACCAGATAGCGATAAAATTATTCCTGAAATGCTTCCTCTAGTGTCTCTAAAACAGGAAGAGATTGACTCGATAGTTATGTCAGTACCCGGTGGCGTATCTAATATACAAGATATTTACCCCCTCACCCCTTTGCAGGAGGGTTTTCTGTTTCATCATCAGATGAATACAGACAGTGATGTTTACTTGATGAGTTATCAGTTTTCTTTTAACAGCCGTCAAAAATTAGATGAATACTTATCTGCGATGCAAGTGGTCGTAAATCGTCACGATATTTTGCGAACAGCCGTGCTTTGGGAACATCTGAGTGCTCCGATTCAGGTTGTACTCCGACAGGCTCCATTGGCCATAGAAGAACTTGATTTTGATAATGCTGCGGGGGATATATCTGAGCAGATGCATTCACGTTGCAATTTATTTAACTTTCGACTGGATGTGCGTACTGCCCCGATGATGCGTTTATCTGTTGCGTACGATGCGCCGAATTCACGTTGGTTGCTACAGCAAGTGGTCCATCATTTGATAGAAGATCAGGCCACAATGAAGATGCAAGAAAGTGAAGTTCATGCACTTATGATTGGTAGTGACGTATTTCCTACTCCTATGCCATTTCGTAATTTTGTGACTCAAACGCAACTAGCGGCTAATGAAGAAGAACACCTAGCTTTTTTTCAGCATCTTTTGGGTGATGTTGTTGAGCCGACTAACCCATTTGAATTAGTTGATCTGTATGATGACGCGTCCAGTATTGGTCACGAATACACTCTGATTGAGGGTGCATTCGCCCATAGGTTACGGGATCTATGTAGAGCACATGGAGTGACGGTTGCAAGTCTGTTTCATCTAGCTTGGGCTTTGGTTCTCGGTCGAGTTTCCGGTCACGATGACGTCGTGTTCGGCACCGTACTAATGGGGCGGTTACAAAGTATTAGTGATGCAGGCCAAATCATGGGGCCATGCATTAATACTCTTCCAGTTCGTGTGCAGATGAGTGACGTAAGTGTAGTAGAAAGCCTTATCTCAACTCATACAATGTTGGCTGAAATTATGCTGCATGAGAGTACATCTCTAGCCGATGCTCAACGTTGCAGTGCAGTTTCGGCTGATGCTCAATTGTTTAGTTCAATATTGAACTATCGGCATAGTGAATCTGCCCAAAATTCATCAGCAACGAATCGACTGAATGACTCAGGAGGAAGTGACCTTTGGCTATTTGAAAAAGTTTCTGGTCGAGAGTTTGTTAGTTTTATCGAGCGTACTAATTACCCATTTGAGCTAACGGTCGATGATTTCGGTGATCGATTTCGGTTGGAAGTACAAGTTCAGGAACCCGTTAACCCTAAGCGAGTGGCTAACTATCTTCTGACGGCGATTGAACAACTCGTAAACAAGTTGGAACACTCTGCTGACGCCATGCTCAGTAGTTTAAGTATATTGCCTGATACCGAAAAGGCCACTCTTGTGAGTGATTGGAACGCGACAGAGACGGATTATCCCATCGGGCTATTACATGAGGTTTTTGAGTCTCAAGTAATTCCTTGTTCTGATCGTATTGCAGTTAGTTGTGGTAATGAAACCCTGTCTTATCACGAACTGAGCACGCGTAGTAATCGTATCGCATATGCCTTACGTACATCCGGTGCGAGCCGCGGTCAACGTATCGGTCTTTGTGTCGAGCGAAGTGTGGATATGCTCGCGGCTGTTTTGGGTATTCTTAAAACGGGTGCCGCCTATGTGCCCTTAGATCCAGGGTTTCCTGTCGAGCGTCTGCGTTTTATGGCCGACGATGCTGAGCTCACCTTGCTCGTCTCTACAAGCACCTTAGCTGATTCATTTAACCTACCCCGTGAGCGTCAATTGCTGCTCGATGCTGATGCGTCGAAACTGTTGTCTGAATCAAATCAAATGCTGACGCCAGATATTGAACTGGATGCACGTCCTGAGGATCCTGCTTATATCATATACACCTCGGGATCGACGGGTAAACCGAAAGGCGTTGTCGTCCCCCACCGTGCAGTTGTTAACTTTCTCAGTAGCATGGCTAGGGAACCCGGCCTTACCATTGATGATGTCCTTGTGGCGGTGACCACGCTCTCATTTGATATCGCCGTGCTAGAACTTTACCTGCCGTTGATGCAGGGCACCACCGTGGTAATTGCGAGTCGAGAGGAAGCGATGGATGGGTATGCCCTGAGTCAACTTCTTGAACAGCATCAAGCCACCATCATGCAAGCCACCCCCGTCACCTGGCGACTGCTTCTGGAGGCAGGCTGGAAAGGGAGTAAGAATTTTAAAGCACTGGTGGGTGGCGAAGCCCTACCAAAGGATCTTGCTGACCAGTTGCTTGGACACAACATCGAGTTGTGGAATATGTACGGTCCCACAGAGACGACGGTGTGGTCCACCTGTGCTCGCATAGAGGATACTGCCAGTGGCATCAGCATCGGTAAGCCGATAGCGAATACCACGGTTTATGTTCTGGACGAGCAGCAGCGTCTTTGCCCAATTGGTGTGCCGGGCGAGCTCTACATTGGTGGTGATGGTGTCACATTAGGCTACTGGAACCAGCCCGCACTGACGGCTGAACGATTTATTAAAAACCCTTTTAGCCCCACAGCAGGGGCGACCCTTTATCGTACGGGTGATCGTGTTTGTTGGGGTAATGATGGCACGCTAGAACACCAAGGGCGGTTGGATTTTCAAGTCAAGGTGCGTGGATTTAGGATTGAGCTGGGGGAGATTGAGGTTGCTCTTGCTGAGTACCCAAACATTCTTCAGGTGGCCGTGTATCTTTGGTCAGTTGGCCCCGACGATGTGCGTATCGTTGCGTGTTGTGTGCCAACAAAAACAGGGGCGTTGGCACCAGCCAATCTGCGAAAACATCTACGGGCACGTCTGCCCGAGTACATGATTCCACAATACTTCCTGCCGATGGATGAGATCCCGCTGACACCCAATGGCAAGGTAGATCAGAATCAGCTTCCAACACCGAGCACAGCAGAGAGCTCAATCGGTCGGCATGAGGCTCCAGCGAACTCAGTTGAAATCACTATTGCCGAAATCTGGACCGCTCTTATTCAGCCTGTTAGGACGATTGGTCGTGATGATAAGTTTTTTGAGATGGGCGGGCATTCACTATTGGCGATGCGGGCGATGCAGCAAATGGAGCACGAACTTGGTGTGACGCTCAACATCCGATTGCTTCTTCAGGAGAGCGTGGCAGATATAGCTGTACAATGTCAGCCAAAGAATGTTTTCCCAGATGGAGGCGAGCAGGATGCAGTTAAACTTTCTAGCGAATGTAGCGCGCATGATAGCGAAGCTTTTTATTTTGGTCCTAGTGAGCAACAACTCCTTGGAATTTATCACCCTCCGACAGGTAATGATTGTCAAGTACTGACCATCATTTGTCCTCCACTATTCTCAGAGTTTACCCGTACTCATCGTGCGCTTAGGGAACTGGCTATTTCAGTTGCAGAACTTGGCCATCATGTATTTAGATTCGACTATCGCGGTACAGGGGATTCGTTTGGTGACTTGGAAGAAATGACGGCCTCTGATTGGATACAGGATATTGAGTTGGCTATACGAGAGGGGTGTGAGATCTCAGGCTGCAATGCAGTGCGGATTTTGGGAGTTCGAACTGGAGCATTGCTCGCCTGTAAGTCTATTGGCGCTGTTAGCGGTGTTCAGCGTATCGTTTTATGGGATCCTATTGCTGATGGTACGGATTATCTTCAAACGCTCCGTCGTGCTCAGAAAAACTCGATCAAGCAAAATATTGATCTGAGTCGTGCCGAAAAGCGCGAGGCGACGCACGAGTGTGATCATGGAGGGGGCTACCGTTTATCCAGAGGTATGATTGATGAATTTCGTTTGCTCGATTCCCGTGTCTATTCGAGTGTTCCAAAGAACAAATTGCAAGTTGTTCATACATCCTCTGATTCTGGTTTTCCAGTGAATGGTGTTGCGCGGGATGTGGTGCAATTTTCCTGCGATTGGGAAAATCAAAGCGAGGACTTAATATTTGCACAACCAGTACTGGAGAAACTAGTCATATGCCTGACCAAGTCCTGACGGAGGAGCCACTCCAATTCGGCCAAAGCGGGCGGTTGTTTGGAATTTTAACGCAACCGAACAAGCCTGCTCATAATGCGCAAGCATTGCCGATCTTCGTGTTTTTGAGTTCTGGTATTACTCATCGGGCTGGTCCTCGTCGACTGTATGTGCGTCTTGCCAGAAAACTCGCTGAAATAGGTTTTACTTCACTGCGAGTTGACCTAGCTGGCAAAGGCGATAGTTTCCCCCGCCACCACCTGACAGATGAACAATCTCTAATGGAAGATTTCGGGGATATTATTTCGGTTCTGGAAGCTCGCCAGAATCAATTACAGCTCATTGTGTGTGGGCTTTGTTCAGGAGCCGATGATGCTATCAGGGTGACACCTAAGGATCCTCGGGTCGTGGGTATGGTGTTACTGGATCCGGTTTGCGATCGGGATGATGGCTTTAAGGTGAGAGATGTTGTGAGGAAGTATACCCAGTTCTCTCGATATCAACGGAAGCTGAAAATAATTCTCAGCAAGCTAGTAAAGCCGAGTGTAGAAACGGAACAATCACTTTACCATCTTGACATGAGAAACTTTCCCTCACACCAACAGTTGCGAGAGGCATTCCAGTTGATACAGCAGAGAAAGGGCCGGGTGTTCTCTCTGTTCACTAGCTACGCAGAGGATTATTACAACCATCAGGGGCAAATGGGCAGGGTTTTGGAATTAGGTGACTATCAGGACTATTGCACCGAGTATTATTGGCCTGGCGCAAGCCATACTTATTCGTTGGAGCTGCATCGAGCAAAGCTGATTGAAGAGATAAAGACATGGGCTGCTGGTTACACCTGATGGTGATGAAATTCGTATCAACGTACATAACCTGAAGTCGGGATAAGGAAATCTACATTGGTAAACTGTCAATCCCATTTTTGTTATTTATGTAGCCCGGATGTAGCGTAGCGAAATCCGGGAGTATTAATGCATTATTCCCCTGATTACATTTCATTTCATCCAGGCTACTAACTGGAGTGGTGACATACGAAATTGGGATGAGATAGGTGACGTTTATCTTAATCCAGAGAATGAGAAGAACGTAGCGACATAATTTTAAACTTTAGGCGACAATTGTCTTGAAAAACGTCGTATTGAAAAAGAAAATATATATACTTTATATAATGCGCAGTGAAAGACAGCTTAGAAAATATTTGCTTAATGCCCGAGCTTAAATGCAGAGCAGAAGAAAACAGCTAACAAGTCTCAGCTTTGTATAAGAAACCAGATTGCTTCGCTATCGCTCGCAACGACAAAAATGGGGTCGTTGCGAGCGATAGCGCGGCAATCTGGTTAAATTGTAGAGTCATTACATGTTTGAAACCCTTATACAAACCTGAGGTTAACAAGAAAATTAACTTCGCGTGTTCTACACGCCGGACGTGCTACCGCGCACCAATTATTAAGGGGGTGAAGCTGTAGAAACCCTGCTATATCCACACAAGAATATTTTTAAATCTAAAAACTATAAATATTTATTTTTTAGCGTCATCATTGCGTATGACCATGACTTTGCCATTGTATCTATTGGAGCCAAATCAAGTGCCTTACCACGGCTAATCACTCTGGCAAGTTGAAATTGATAGACTTTAGCGGTTTCAGAAATGGACTTAATCTGTTTTGTGGGCTCTTCTAGGCCCGTTTCCCCTTGATGACTCAACCAGTTTAGATAATTGGCTGCTAGCTCATAGCATGCACCAAATTGACGCAGAGTAGCAAAGGAGTATTGATGAAATGTTTCCAGATCGGCTTTGCTGAGCCATTTTACGTCACTTTCAAATTTAACTTTGAAAGCATTAAATGGATTTTTTTCGGGGAGTAAGCTTAGCTGTTTTTGTAGTAATTTTAAGGATATTTCAAGCGTTTTAGTGGCTGGTAATTTTTCGGTGCGTCTTAATTTAGCTATTTCTACATACGGTGATAATACCGCGGGGTCGGGTTGGTCTCGTAAACGAAATACATCTAGAAAATCATCGGCAGGGAGATGATAATAACCTTGACCATGAAAATAGCCTAAATGGTGTTTTTCTAGATCAATTTCGACTACCGCAACCGTTGATTTTACGTGTGCCAGTTTGTAGGCCATGCCGGTTGTGTCGGGCAGGAAGAAGGAGTCTAGCTCGACAAGGACTGGGCGGCCTAAGTTCACTTGTTCTTCAATGTGTTGAGTTAGCGGTTGCCAGACAGCGAGTTCTTGTACATCAATACCGTATAGGTCATAAATGTCGGCGAGTGGAAATTTGAAAAAAGTCCATTGATCGCCTTCAAAATCGATGGCAAGAGTATAGGGCATGGCTGCAATGGGTTCGTGGCCAAGTGAGTGCAGTAATTCAATCCAAATATCGACATAGCAGTTTGTTTCGGCCCAGTCTCGTTCTTGTGAGTGGATACGGTGTCGAGAATAATTTGCCGGGTCGAGTTTTAGGATTTGTTGCATCATAAATTGAGAATTTGTTTGACTTCGGTGGGCCACTTGTCGGGGTCAAAACCATGCTTCTTCAATAAGGCTAGAGTGATTCTCTCAAGACCAAAACCGACACATGCAGTATGTGCCTTATTTCCATCGGGCGTTGTGATGTTAAATTCCGTACCAAAGTGATCCAGATGGTAGTTGCTAGATGTAATCGCAGTTAGTTTTTCGTTTGAGGCGATTGGTGCTACGAGTTCGTATTTGAGTTCCTGCTCTTTTTGGGTGGCTGCCATGACACGACCACCACGCCCGAAGAAAGGATCATTGGCCACGACAGGTTTTACATCAAGTCCCAGAGAAAGCAACATTTCTTCTGCTTTTTTGAGCCAGTGATTGCGATGGCTCAGTGCTTGTTCAGGGGTCCCCAGTTTGACGTATTCACGCTGTCTAAAAATTTGCATACGTGCTGGATCGGGGGAGGGTTCATGTCTGAAAACAAAGGCACGTAAGTCGACCAGTCGGCCATTGTCCGGTAAGACCGTGTTGGCCGCCGTTGGGTAAAGAGGGTAGCAGGCAGCGGGCACCATCATGGTGTCGGTCGCATCGAGGTCGGCTGTCCAGTCTTCACCGTCCTGTTTTTTTTGTACCATACGAATATGGTCTTTTTCCTTGCCATGAAAACTGTGGATAGAGCCCATTAAATCAGGGAAGGTTTCAATATGGTCGGTTGATAAATAGGTTGCGCGGTTAATCACTGGCGGGAACCGAACAACTTCTGGGTTAAGGTCTTTTCCCATCAGGGTAATATAGCGTTCAAAGGCTTCAATAATGCCTTCAAAACGGCCACTTAAGCCATACACACCTTGTACACCCGAAGGTAATAATAAACCAGCTTCGACCAGTTCTGCTTGATATTTATTATAGGCTTCATCAAGCACATCATCTGATAAGCACATACTAGGCTTCCTCTTTGTGCATTAAGAGTAAGGTTGAGTTGTGTAGCATTATGCGGTCATTATTTACCATTAAAGCGGTGCCATAGGCATCACGAATGTGGCGACTTAAACTTGTTTTTGAATCATTCCTATAACTGGATATACCTGCAATTAACATTGCCTGGCCAACAATATCAACAATTAGCTGCGAACTCGCAATTTTTACGTTATTGATTCGAATCCCGAAACCAAAATTTGTAAATGCATTAGTATCATTTTGTTCCAGTAGTTGATGGTATTCTTTCAGAGCGACGGTAATATTGCTACGCATGGTTTGTAAAACGCTGTCGACCTCTCCCAAGCGTATTGCCGAAATTGGAGGCATTTCAATATTTTGCAATGCTGCTTTTTTAACCGATGCTCGCGCGATATTCACCGCGTCGGCGGCAATGCCACTCCATAATGAAGCCCAAGTGAGGTGTGCAAAAGGGTGCATAGTTTGGCTGAGAATGTCTGCAAACGGTACGGGTAATATCTGATCTTTGTGG
This sequence comes from uncultured Thioalkalispiraceae bacterium, assembly GCA_964472525.1. GTDB lineage: Bacteria > Pseudomonadota > Gammaproteobacteria > UBA6429 > Thiohalophilaceae > SZUA-37. The sequence continues at coordinate 201,143 of CAYYLL010000001.1, forward strand.
CCACTGGATGCAACATTAAATCCTGAGCTGCATGTACCGCGAAAGCCTAATGTATCCCAACCGGATATTTGTTCAAGTGTGTATTGGTCTTTGTGCAGTAGTACATGTACTTGGTCGCTTTTAGCGGCATTACTGTTACGGCGTGCCGTTATCATCAGATCATCGGCATCGATACCATAGGAAATAACGGGAGCCTTTTTGTTTAGTTTAAACGTATCGCCATCAAGTTCCACGGCACAAATACTGGAGCGTAAATCACCACCTATGCCTATTTCAGTCGTTGCTGAGGCCATAAGGCGCTGTTCTGCAACCAGTTTTTGTAGATAGGCTTTAAAATATGCAGATTCGCCTGAATGGTTCACCACGCAGGCGACCTGAATCATATGCATGGAGTAAATCATGGCGGTAGAACCACAGTAGTGGCCTAAAATTTCGCATATTTTTGCAATTTGGATAACATTTAATCCCATGCCACCTTGAGATTCAGGTACATAGGCACTGAGTAATTTTAATTTTTTAAGTGCATTGATCGATTCAGATGGAAAACGAGCCTTTGTGTCCACATCATGCGCATGTTTGGCGATAATTTCTTTACCAATTTTACGTATTTCTAATGTGAGTACTTTAAAATTATTAGATATTATCGACTCTTGTCCTGACATCTATCTAGGCTCTCCCTTTAAATGCACTAGAAATAGTGCGTATGTTGAAAAAATTTAGTGTTGTAATTGTTCGATTGAGTCGGCGATGGCTTCAATGCTACTAAATGTTTTGCGACTGAGCATGGAATCGGGAAATTCGAGGTCAAATTCTTCTTCAAGGGCAAGCATTAAGCCGACTGTAGCGAGGGAGGTGAGGCCGGCATTATAAAGGTCGCTAGTAGCATCCAACTCACTGACGGAAGTCGATAACCGACCATGTTGAGCTAGAATGGACTTTATTTTCTCTGAAGGCATTGCTTTCCCTTAATCTATCAATGAATAAATAGACATTATCAGGGTAAATATGAATTAGAGCAATAGGATAAATTTACATTGACTTCGTTTGGATAACAGTGATTATTTCAGGTATGGATCTCGATATCAGCTAGCTGTTTTGAGAACAATATTAGAAAAGTCACTTTCAACATTTTTGCTGTTAAGAACTTTTACGGCAAAATAGTATTGAACATTGCTTGCAAGTGAAGCTACGGTGGCTGACGATGCCGTTGAGTTGCTGATTGTAATACTTGCAGATAAGTTATTTGATGTTATTCCATAATAAACTTTATAACCTGTTAAATCGACTAAGGGTGTGTTGTCGGTGTTTTGGGTAGGCGGTGTCCAAGTTAAAAAAACACTGGCATTCCCTGTTGGCAGTGGTGTACTTGTATTCGTAGAGCTGCTTGATGATGATGAGCTTGGAACAGTCGATGAGTTGCTGGATGAACCAAAATTAGTGGATGATGAACCACCACCACATGATGCCAGAATGAGTGCGGCAAAAACTATAAAAAGGAATTTATGTGTGTATTCAAACATTCTTAACTACTCCAATTACTGCGTGTCCAACGGTTCAATATTCATTATGGGTAAGATTTACGTAGGTCTTGATAATGATTATATAAGCTTTTATTTATTATTCTTATGTTTTCGCAAGTAATTGTGTTATTTATTGTTATAGTGTGAAACAGTTCACCTAACCGTTATACATGTTTAGTGTTAGTGATACAAGTCGGTGAGCTTAATCACAAGGCAAGAGCGTATTAAAGACATGGTACACATCACTTTTCTGGAGGATGTCGAGGTACAGATATTCGCCCCAGTGTTCGATCGGCTCATTGAATGTAATAAAATAATTTTTAACGCTAGCATGCATGGTCTTCTCCTTAAAACTCTCCTGAAAAGAAATAAATGATCTTTAGAAAGCTTTGCCGATTTCCTGTATTCCAATGTTGATCTTTATAGCTAAACGTTATCGGCAGTAATATTACTTTTCAGGGGTTCCCGCACAGCCTGGCTGAATTAAGCTTTTTCAATGTTGGCAGGTAAACCTTGTCTGGCTGCGGAACCTAACGTCCAGTCAACCAGCGGATATGAACCATGCCTGCTCGGATCTAACACGCTTAAGTCATTTAAGTTAATACCAACTTTAATTAATGGATTAGCATCAACAACTTTCCCATCGATGCTTTGGTCTCTGGCACCGAGCTCCTTGTGACCAAAGCCATGTTCAATCGCGATACAGTTTTCCTGCACACCTTCAACACATTCAACTAATGCATAAACGTGACCGTCTGGTGTTGATATCTTAATTCTGTCACCTGTTTCAATGCCGAGTTTGGCAGCAGTATGTTGATTCAATCTCACTGGATTATTAGCATGAACCTGCCTTAAACGGTCAGAACCAATACTCATTGAACTCATGGTATGTGACTTATAACTGGTGAGTAATAGAGGCCATTGTTCTGGTTTAAATGCTTCATCAAGTGGTGTTCCATCAACTAAACGGGTTTTCATGAAGGTAGGTGTACCACTGAAAAACTCACCGCTTAAGCTGTTACGACGAGTACCAATCGCTGGATTCCAGAGCATTAATGGCTTAGGCCAAATTTTTGTCGGGCTACCATCAGCATGACGACCATCTTCTGCATCCTGGAAGCGTCCGCCGCGAGCGTACAAATAAGCAACTTTATCCGCTTCTTCTTTAGTCAATGTTGATGTGATAACACTAAGAATCCGCTCAATACCAGACCATTTAATATCTTCTTCACCAATCGCTGGTACTGTTCTACCTTTTTGATAAGCTACGTTAGCACCACCATAAAGAGAGAATTCATAGGACTTATTAAGTGGATGCATGGATCCATCGTGAGCTTTAACTGCATTATCACCAAAACCCGGAAGTCCCATTTTTTTAGATATCGCAATCAAATAGGTTTCCATACAGAGCGTGTCACCTTCAGCTGTTTTTGCAACGCCTGGTTCAACAACTGGCCAGCGGCCTGTTGATACTTTAGTGCGCACGTCGTGCCATACACTTGTCCATCCCCAGGATTCATAGGTTAGTGTATCTGGCACTATATAATCTGCGAGAGCATTAGTTTCGTTGATAAATGCATCAATACTAATAAATAAAGGTAACTGTTTAGGATCTTTAAGTTTGTCGCCTAGAGCTGTATTAAAACCAGGCATACCATAAACAGGGTTTGTCATATGACTTATCCATGCTTTAACACGGTATGGATAACCATTTAGTGCAGCAGTTAAATGCTCCGTTAAAATTGGAGGTGAAATTGGGAACCACGGTTCACGTGATGGGTAGGGGTTTTCCCCCGCTGCTTTTTTACGCTTAAATTCTGATGTTTTTTCATAAGGAAATTTGGAACGAGATAAAAAGACACCACTAGGTTTTACCATTCCATGGAATTTTTTCAGGTTATAACGAGGACCCGTTCCAAATGCCTTGAATTTACCACCACCGATTAGCGCACCACCTTTTAAGTTTAAGTTACCGATCATCGCATTAAGCATTAAGATCGACCAGCTAGTATAGAAACCGTTAGCACTCATTGTGCCACCGTGTGAAATAACCGAAGCCTTAGTGCCGTGACTGGTAAATTCATGAGCCAGGTTAACAATGTCAGCCATGGGTACACCGCATTCAGCACTGTATTGTTCTAACGTTAACTGCTCAGCTGATTCTTTTAATAGCATGAAACTGGATTTAACCGCTATTTTTCCACTTTTAGTTGAAAGTGTACGTGATACGACCAAATTAGCCTTTGATACCTGTTTGCTGGTTACAGGCCTGTTTGTTTCAGAATCAATAACAATTACGTCATCGCCATTACCGTAAGCCTTACCCTTGAAAGGTAAATCAATGTCACTTGCATGGACAAGCTGACCAAATCCGGGGTGGTTTTTATCGCTAAATACAAGATGTGAAGCATTACTAAATCCGCCAAATCCAGCTTTTTTAGCAGCGGCCATGCTAGGCGCAGTTAAAAACTCACTGTTGTAACGGTTGTTGTCAATGATCCAACGTAACATACCCATGGCTAATGCTGAATCCGTTGCTGGTTTGATGGGTATCCATGTATTTTTAGGTGCACAGGGCATATTCGATGTATTAGGTAACATCGGTGAAACAACCGCATAAGAGAAATCTTTACCATTATTTACACGCGCAGCTGATAACTCTCTTGCTGAACGTTTAAATGGATTACCTGATTGTTGTGGTGAAGTTCCTATAAACAATAGATATTTGCTATTTGCCCAATCAGGCTTTACGTGCGCATATTTTTTTAGATCATCTAATAATGCACCGCTACCACCACGATAACTAAAACCACAATAGGAGCCATGGTTTGCCCAGTTACGTGAACCAAAACAGTTAAAGGTAAATCGTTTAGTTAGTGCCTGTCGGCCATCATCACTGGCATCTGATACAAGCAGTTGATTTGCTTTAGGACCGTATTCTGGATTTTTTGGATCAAGCCGAGTTTTAAGATCTCGAATATCTTTAAGTCCTTCAACATGGCCTTCACCAAACAGGTCGCCGCCATTAACCGTCTCTTCAACAAGTTGCTCAAAACTGATGGTTTTCCATTGACCACTACCACGAGGACCAACACGTTTTAAACATTCTTTAACACGATGTTTACTGTGCAGATTTTCCAGCATAGCATTGCCACGAGCACAGGCTGTTGAACGCCCTGATAAACCCACATCTTTAAATGCACTCATGCCAACAAAGGCATCTTTGAGCGGTGTTTCAAAAGGAAGTGTGGTAGATTCAATGGATGATAATGGATGATATGGGTTTCCGACAATACGTAGAATCTTTTCGTTTTTATTATCGATACGTGCTCGTACTCCACATTTAGTCCAGCAGCCTAAACACATGGTGTTAGCAACTCGTTGTTCTTTGTTTGGTGTTATTGCACCTGTTTTTCCATCAACAAAATATTCAACATCTAGTGAGTTACCATAGATAGCACGTTTAGTTGCTTCACCCGATGTACCATTTTCTACGCCATGAGCCAAACGTGAAAGAGTATTGCTATAACCAGCAACAAACAAACCAGTACCGCCAGTGATTGCTGTACCTTTTAAAAAACGTCTTTTACTATTATCCATTACGCACCCTTATTTATTGGTGATTGATTTTCACGTACTATTTCAGAGAAAAATAAAATGATGGCGATCCATAACCCAAATGTTCCAACTATTCCTAATACACCTTCAGGCCCCCAGGGGATATTGTAAAAGTATGTACCTGCACCGTATTTCGGTACGACCTGACTCTGAATTAAAATAATCCAGCGAAGCCCCCAGGCTAAATGAATCGAGATAATTCCGATCATTAATGCAGGAATTTTATTCACTCTGTTTTTTTTAATTAACAGGGCAATGAGAACTAATACAGTAATCACAATCCAGATAGCTGAAACTTGCCAGGTCGGACTAAATGTTAGTAGACGTGAGGCTTCGTCTGGTGATTTACCACCAAAGAATACCCAAACAGCTGCAACTAATATGAATATTCTTAATGCCCATGAACACCAGCCAATTAGAATTTTAGTGGTATTCTGGTCGTAACCTTTAATAAAGCGATTTAATACAATTAATGAGCCTAATGCGGCTAACACGGCTGTTGTAGCCAGGTTAACTGGCAACCATGGTGTATGCCAGAGTACGCGAGCTTCAACCACCATAACCTCCATACCCGTATAAAGTGCGACACTGGTTGCTGATAGAAAAGTAACTATAGCCACTGGTTTGATTAGATGACTCGACTGCCATTTCCCCAGTGCTAATAGTTTGCAAAATCTGCCCAATAAATCATTATTCTTACCTTGCTCTTTTAAGCTATCGCGAAGTAATAACCAGCCAAATAAAATCGATAATAGATTAAATATCGGTAAGATATAGGCTCCAAACCACATCCAGGAACCCGTTCTTGATTGCATGTAAAAATGCCACGCACGAGCAGGTTGATGTAGATCAGCGAGTAAAGATACAGGTGCTACGATTCCGGCACTAATCATTAATAAACCCGTTAATATTAATAATCGATGGTTATGTTGCTTAAAAATAATTGACGAAGTAGCTATCCATACTGCGCCATAGGCTATGCCGATCATAAAAAAGTATTGTACTGCCCAGGGAAGCCAGGAAATAACAAAGTCAGGTGTAAGTATCTCTTTAATTATCATTATTAATTATCTCCCCATCATCAAGCATTAACGTTTTAACCCCGGGTTGAGTATTCAGTTGATCCTGGAAAACGTCTGACATACCAATATAAAAAACACGTGGTGATGTTCCTGCACCAGGTTTTAGTACTTTAATATCTTTCTTATTTATTTTAAGAAGCTGGCTTATATGGCTATCCGAATCATTTAAGTCACCAATAACACGTGCTTCACCTACACAGGTTTCAACACAGGCAGGTAATAATCCAGCTTCCAGGCGATGCGCACAAAATGTACATTTATCTGCAACATTTGTTTCTTTATTGATAAAGCGTGCTTCGTAGGGACAGGCCTGAACACAGTAGCCACAACCAACACACCAATCACTATCAATAACAACAATACCGTCTTCACGTTGAAAAGTAGCACCCGTAGGGCATACAGGTATACACGCAGGTGTTTTACAATGGTTACATAATCGAGGCATCATAAAAAATGCCGCTGGTGAGTCTAAATTATCATCATCAGAAACTTCGTATTGATTTACAGTTGTTCTGAACTGACCGAGAGGTGGTTGATTTTCGATAGTGCAGGCAACCGTACAAGATTGACAACCAACACAACGTCTCAGATCAATAACCATACCGTAACGTTTACCCGGTATCCCTTTTTTAGAGATACGGTCAGGCGTTGTATTTGTAGCATAAACTTCAGTCACTGGGATTAGAGCTGCACCAACAGTTAATCTGGATAATGACAACAGCAATTTACGTTTACTGAGATCCATCGTTGTTCCCTTAATTTCATTTAATATAGTCAAACCATAGTTAAACCATAAAATTATTACCATTGTGGTTTTCCACATGCCGATATTTCACTTGATATAAATCAATAAAAAGCTCTTGAAATTATTAATGCATAAAAATATTAAACAGGTTTATTCTCAATTATTGTCTATTCTCTTTCTCTATGTGTCAGAATGCTTTTCACTTAAATTAACCTGAAGGACAAAGTGATACGGAAAATCCTGGCACTGTAAAAGAGTTGATCTAAGATGAACGTCCGATATAAAAACATATTGACGTTATACATTAAGAAACATGTATGTTCATTTTGAAACAGAACAGGTTTCAACTTTGTCAGAATACACCGTTATCAGTTGGTAAAAATATTGCAGCATTTAAAGAAAAAATGGTGGCGAAGCAAAACTAACCTTTTGGTATGGATAACTCTTGTGAGTTCTGTTATATCAGTGTCTATATTTGCTAATGGAAGCTCACCATCAACCCAACAATCCAAAACCTCTATTATTCAAGTAGTCGATGTTGGTGTGCTCGCAACAAGAGGTGTAAAAAAAGCCAGGCATCGCTGGCAACCAACTATGGAATGGTTAGAATCCAGCATTCCCGGCATTCAATTTGTATTGCGCCCATTTACTCTGGATGAAATGGAAGCCGCAGTACGAAATCAAAATATTGATTTTGTGGTAACAAATCCAGGGCAGGCGGTACGCCTTGGCAGGCAATACTCACTTTCCTGGCTTGCCACACTAAACAGCATGATAGGTGGCGGAACCACTCATGTGATTGGTTCAGCATTAGTTGTTAGAGCAAAGTCTCATTACCAAACCATTAAGGATGTAAGTGGAAAGAGCATTGCAGCTGTTGCACAAAATGCCTTTGGTGGTTATCTCGCCATGCGGTTTGAAGTAGATAAACTTGGACTTGAGCCAAGCGACTTTTTTTCCAACACACATTTTTCAGGTTTCCCAATTGATACTGTAATTGATCAATTGCAGAACAGGCTAGTTGAAGCTGCTGTAGCACCAGCATGTTTAATTGAACACATGGCAAAAGAAGGTCTTATCAATTTATCAAATTTTCGAGTGTTAAATAATATCACGCCACAGGGTTTCTCCTGTGTGGTATCAACATCACTATACCCGAACTGGTCATTTGCTAAAACATCTCGCCCATCAAACAAGCTCGCGAAGTCGGTTGAGAAAGCATTACTTGCCATGCCCAGTGATAGCCCAGCCGCAATCGCCTCCGGTTCTGTTGGCTGGACATCACCAATTAGTCAACTCGCGATAGATAAGCTCTACCAGAAATTATATATGCATCCATTACAGAATCCATGGTGGCAAGAAGCAATTATCTGGCTAAAACGCAATCGACAATGGAGTGCGGCTCTTATTATTTTATTTGTGATTCTCAATGTCTATCATTTCTCACTCGAATACCGTTTTAATCGCAGCAATCGAAAACTTGAAGAGATGTTGCATCGCCTTAAAGAGAAAAACATCATGCTGGAACATTCACAACGATTAGCGATTGTGGGGGAACTCGGTAGTAGTCTGGCTCATGAAATCAATCAGCCATTAGCCGCTATTCGTAATTACAGTCAGGGTGGATTGCTCAGGATTCAAAAAGGAACAACGACCCAGGAAATTGCATCAGTTCTAGAGAATATTCAGCATCAGGTCATCAGAGCTGATAGTATTATGCAAAGACTGAGAGCGCTAATTAACAAGCGCTCGATTGAAAAGTCAACCTGCGATTTTGAGCACATTATTACCGACACGCTAGAGCTACTTGAATATGACTTCCATAAAAAAAATATTTCTCTATCACGTTCTGTTCAGGGTGACAATCATGCACTTTTTGCCGACGTGATTGGATTGCAGCAAGTTTTATTGAATATACTGAGCAATGCAGCTGATGCCTGTTTAATGCGAGAAGATAACCTCTATGGTCATCACATTAATATTGAAACTCACTATTCTGCGAACAAAATGATTCTTCGTGTGACTGACAATGGTGTCGGTCTAACAGCTGATTACACACCGTTTAAAGAAGCCTTTCATAGCACTAAACCCAATGGCCTTGGATTAGGTCTTGCCATTTGTCGTAACATAATAGAAAGTCATAATGGAAAATTTAGCTTACAATCCAGCTCGCCACACGGCTGCCAGGTGACAGTTACTATTCCATTTAAAAGACAGGATAGTTCCTAATAAGGTTAATGCGAATGCTTACTCAATCTTTACCAGTTTATGTTGTTGATGATGATGAATCTGTCCGTGATTCCCTGGCTTTTGTTCTGGAAGGTTATGATTTTGATGTAACCACATTCGAGGATGGGCAAGCCTTTATTGACAATGCCGCCATTGATAAACCGGGGTGTGTTGTACTTGACTGTCGGATGCCAAAACTACGTGGACAGGAAGTACATGCCATCTTAAATCAACGAAACAGCCCGCTTTCTGTAATTTTTCTAACTGGGCATAGTGATGTTCCAATGGCGGTTGATGCGCTTAAACTGGGTGCATTCGACTTTTTTCAAAAACCTGTCGATGGTGAAAAAATTTCTGTAGCTATTAGCAAAGCGTGTAAACAGTCTCTTTTGCGTGACATACAACTTGTAGCAGTAGCTGCCTATCATTCCCTGACTGAACGTGAGAACGGAATCTTAAAGCTTATTGTAAAAGGTAAACGCAACCAGCAAATTGCTGATGAATTATGTATTGCATTAAGAACAGTAGAGGTTCACCGCTCCAGTTTGATGAAAAAGTTCCAGGCCAAAACAGTGGCGGATTTGGTATTGCAGTATGGGGACGTAATGAATTTAGAGTCCTCCACACTACTGTCCCGTTAACAGGTAATAAGGTAGGCCTGAAAACCCTATAATTTTGTTACAATGAAATCACGACAAGTCATTGAACAAATAGGAATAATCAGGCCATGGCACATAATAATACTGTTTTTTTACAACTGCTTAAATTGATACCGAGACATGAATTTGAAACTCTTGCAAAACATCACCATAGTGGCCGTTCTTTTAGAACAGCAACACGCTGGTCGCAGTTTGTAACGATGGCCATGGCTCAGTTATCCGGTAGAAATAGCCTGCGTGATATTGTTGAAAACATGTCTGCTCAGATTCACCGCCTTTATCATCTAGGTATCGCAAAATTAACACGGTCAAACTTATCACGGATTAATGAAGCGAAGCCTTTTGAGTTGTATGCTGTTATGACTCAAATCTGGATTGCATTGTGTATTTATTTGCTTCTAGCTTTTATAAAGTTCCAGTCAAAAATAAGCAAAAGCATGCAACAGATATTACGGTTATTACAATTAAATTTGTTTGAAAAACGCGAGTTGATGGCGTTACTCAGAGATGACCCGATTCCCGACAGGCTGCCTAATATTAATCAAATGACATTACTATAAAAGTTAACGGGACAGCAGTGATTGCAAGTAATTGTGTTATTTATTGTTATAGTGTGAAACAGCTCACCTAAGAGTTATTCCTGTTTAATGTTAGTGATATAAATTTGTGAGCTTAATGACTGTCTACAAACCTTTTTTCACCAAAACACAGGTTAAGTTGGTGGCTGTAACTATAACCGTCCATCAACCTTGTTTGCAGAGAAGATATATTTAGCATCATAAAGGACATGCACACTTTTACCCATTTGGTGAATTTTTTCTGCGCCGAGTTCTAAAAATTCACTGTGTGCAACGGCGATTAAAATACTGTCGTATTTATTGTTTTCTAGTTGATCAATTAAGTTTATACCGTATTCGTGGTGGGCTTCGGCTTTGTCCACCCAAGGGTCGTAGACATCAAGATTAGCGCCATATTCTGTGAGATCTTCGATTATGTCGATAACGCGGGTGTTACGCAGGTCGGGACAGTTTTCTTTAAAAGCCAGACCTAAAATTAAAATATTGGAATTGTTGATGTGAATACGTTTTTTGAGCATTAGTTTTATTATTTGGGAAACAATATATTCACTCATTCCATCATTGACACGTCGGCTAGCTTGTATAATTTCGGGGTTATAACCGAGTTCCTGTGCTTTATGGGTAAGATAGTACGGGTCAACACCAATACAATGCCCACCAACAAGTCCTGGACGGAAAGGTAAAAAATTCCATTTGGTGCCAGATGCTTTTAGTACTTCTTCTGTGTCGATGCCAACTCGATTGAAAATGAGTGCAAACTCATTAACCAATGCAATGTTCACATCACGTTGTACGTTTTCGATAACCTTGGAGGCTTCTGCAACTTTGATTGAGCTGGCTTTATGGGTACCCGCAGTAATGATGGATGCATATAGATTGTCTACAAAATCAGCAACTTTTTCATTTGAACCCGAGGTTACTTTTAATATAGTGGTTACTCGGTGTTCTTTGTCGCCGGGGTTAATGCGTTCTGGGCTATAGCCTGCAAAAAAATCAGTATTAAATTTTAACCCGGAGACTTTTTCTATTTCAGGTATACAGATTTCTTCAGTTGCACCGGGATAAACTGTCGATTCGTAGATAACGATGTCATCTTTGGATATAACCGAGCCTAACATTTCACTTGCTTTAACCAAAGGGGTTAAGTCAGGAGTTTTATGTTTATCAACCGGTGTAGGCACAGTGACAATATACACATCGCAATTTTTAAGTTCATTCACATCGGCGGTGTAACTGAGCATTTTAGCTTCTAAAAGTAACTCTTTTTCAACTTCAAGCGTGGAATCCTCACCATTTTTAAGTTCATCAATTCTGGGGGCATTGATATCAAAACCAATCGTTTTGATTTTTTTCCCAAATTCAACAGCAAGGGGCAAGCCCACATAGCCTAAGCCGATAATGCCAAGGGTAATATTCGATAATTCTTTCATAAGTATTTACTTTTTAGTGGTTAAATGTTTTTCCCAGTTTAATGCTGTTTTAGCAATTATTTCTAAATCATCATATTTGGGGTGCCAGTTTAAAATAGCCTGAGCTTTGGTTGAATCTGCAATGAGTTCTGGTGGGTCACCTGCGCGGCGCGGCTTTTCAATCACTTTAATGGGGGAGCCGTTTACTTTGTTGACCATATCAATAACTTCTCGCACGCTAAAGCCATGACCATAGCCACAATTTAAGATTTGTGACTTTGATGTACTTTGGCGCAAATAGTTAAGAGCATCTAAATGAGCAGTCGCTAAATCTTCCACATGTATATAGTCGCGCACGCCAGTGCCATCTTTAGTCGGGTAGTCGGTTCCAAAGATATACATTTCATCACGTTTACCAACGGCGACTTCACATGCTACTTTTGTAAGGAGTGTTGCATTAGGCGTTGATTGCCCAATGCGACCGTCTAAGTCACAGCCTGCCACATTAAAATAACGAAGTGCGACATATTTAAAGTCTGTTGCAAAGGCAAGGTCTCGCATCATCCATTCAGACATGAGTTTTGATGTACCGTAGGCATTGATAGGCGAGGTGGGTGCTTGTTCAGTAACGGGTTCAGTTGAATCAGGGATACCATAAACCGCAGCGGTGGAGGAAAAAACAAACTGGTTTACTCCGGCATTCTGGCAACACTCTAATAAATTACGTGTGTTGCAGGTGTTGTTCGCATAGTACTTAAGTGGATTTGTGACGGACTCAGGAACAACCGTGTGTGCAGCAAAATGCATGACGGTTGATATGTTGTGTTCTTTAAAAATGTTACTCACACAGTCTTTATCACCAGTATTGCCAATAACAAGTTCACCGTATAAAACAGCTTCTTTAAAGCCAGTGGATAAATTATCAAGAATAATGACTTCTTCGCCCGCTTCACCTAGTTGTCTGACAACATGGCTACCGATATACCCAGCTCCACCCGTTACTAAGATTTTTTGTTTTGACATGTTTTTACTCTTGTTCAGTGTTAAATATGTTACGTTTTTTTAGAAATTTTATTATCTTATCGACACAGTATTCTATTGAATCTACGCCAGTGAAGAGAGTTAAATCCGGGTTTAGCGGTTCTTCGTAGGGCGATGTTATACCGGTAAATTCTTTAATTTCACCTTCACGTGCTTTTTGATACAGGCCTTTTACGTCACGCTGCTCACAAACGTCGATGGGAGTATTGCAATAGATCTCAATGAAGTCACCATGTTGCACCATATTTCTTACTAGTACTCTATCGTTTTTAAATGGAGATATAAACGCAGTGAGTATAATTACACCACTTTCAAGAAATAATTTAGCGACGTTTCCAATACGACGAATATTTTCTTGTCGGTCATTGTCGGAAAAACTTAAGTCACCACATAAACCGTGTCTGACATTATCACCATCAAGAACATAGGTGCGGCATTTCATTTGGTATAATCTTTCTTCGAGCGCATGAGCGAGAGATGATTTGCCTGCGCCCGACAAGCCAGTAAACCAGAGAATGGTGCTTTTGTGTTTATTTAATTTTTGACGTCGTTCTCGGGTAACGGTGGCATGGTGCCAGACAGTATTACTGCTTTTTTGATGGTGATCATTCATTGAGGGAATATACTTAATTTTATAGGTAGAATTTTGATTTAAATATACGCGTAAAACTGTAAAATCTCAATAAAAATTCAGATTTGAATTAATATATTTGAGTTAGTACAAAAAACAAAAAATAGGATATAGATAGTCGTGAATTATGACATTTTTAATGGTGATGCGGATGGCATTTGTGCTTTACATCAATTGCGTCTGGCTACGCCTCGTGAATCTAAATTAATTACCGGAGTTAAGCGTGATATTAGTTTGGTTAAACGTGTAGTGGCTAAATTGAATGATAATCTAGTTATTTTGGATATTTCATTTGATAAAAATAGAACGGCTGTTGAGCAGGCTATAAAGCAGGGGGCGAATGTTGCATATTATGATCATCATTATGCCGGTGAACTCATCGATAATCAAAGATTAAGCTGTTTTATTAATACGGCAGCAGACACTTGTACCAGTTTAATAGTGAATGAACAGTTAAAAGGGCGGTATGCGCTCTGGGCAATTACGGCTGCTTTTGGTGATAATTTGCATAAACAGGCCATTGCTTTGGCGAAGCAGACTGACTTGAATGAGTTGCTGACTAACCAATTAAAAGAGCTAGGAACGTTGATAAATTACAATGGTTACGGCTCGACAGTCGAGGATTTGTTTTTTTCACCGGATAAATTGTATCAACTTGTTCATGTCTATGAGGATCCATTTGATTTTATTAAAAACGAGTCGGCTTTTTCAGTGTTGAAAGCGGGTTATGAATCAGATCTGGAGAAGGTACAGCGAGTAAAAGCGGACTTGCTAACCGACAAGCAAGGTGTATATATTTTACCCAATGCACCTTGGGCAAGGCGTATTAGTGGTGTCTATGGTAATATGTTGGCCCAACAGCATCATGACCGTGCCCATGCGATATTAAGTGAAATGGACGATAATTATTACGTGGTGAGTGTGCGGGCACCATTAAATAATAGAGAAGGTGCTGATGAATTGTGCAGACAGTTTGAAACCGGTGGTGGGCGTAAAGCCGCAGCCGGTATTAATCATTTAGCGTACAGCGACTATGCTCTGTTTGTTGATAAATTCAAGATTCAATTTGCATAAAAATTAAAATTAAAAATAAGAATTTAAGTGACTCAATGTTTTAAAGATAATCGCGCTCGGGGCTTTTCTATCGCTGTGCCAGCTTTTTCGTTGGATAAATGATCGAGTGAATATGATGTTATAAATTTGTTGCATATAGCATCAATTCGTTCTCGGACATATTGTTGATCTAATTTTTTCATAACATGGTGTTTCTTATCCGTCACATTCATACGGGTGCGTTTTTTATTGATAGAATTTTCTTTTATTTGTAAAAAACTGGAGATTTTATTTAAATCGTCACTTATTTGGTCGGTATATAAAATTAATAATTGAGAATCAGGGATGGTATCAATAACCGATTTGTTTGCATCAACCCAATAATTTAAATAGGCATCAATAGGGTATAGTTTAAATTCTTTTAAGACGGATTCTTTACCTGAATATGTATATTGATCGGGTTTAAAAAAGAAGTTATGCCACCATTTTTCAGTGAAGCCTTTATTAATAGGAAAGTTAATATTATTATCAAAGATAGATTTTAACCATGAATAAGGTTCTCTGATGGTTAAAATATATTTAGCATCAGGCGCGGCTTTATACACCAGATCAATTCTATAACCTAAAAAACAATTTGACTCGATATCTAACCATAATCTTTTTGCTCTTTGTTCGAGATGTTGCTGATATTTATCATCAGATATATCACCTGAAAAATGTGAAAAAATACATTTAACATGTTCATAGCGTTCACCTTCGTGTTCATATCGATAACCTTTCGAAAATAAGTTTGCGATTGATGTGGTACCTGATTTTGGCGTGCCGACACAAAGTACGTTTAAGCGTTTGGGCTGTATTAGTTGGCGTAAAAAAGTTGGAAATAAGTCCTTTACACATTTTTTAATGAAAGGTTGTTTTGGTGGAGAGGTGGTGCTCATATTGTCTTTGATTGCCGTTGATAATTTATTTTTTATCATACTACAATATTTGTTGGCATAGCTTAAAACGAGTGTAAATATAGAATATGTCTAATTGAATCTATACTATTTGCTTGTGCCAAGCTGACTGACCCTTTAAAATCTAAATATTCTACAAGTTCTTATAGCAACCTACCAACTGGAATGAATAATCGTGAAATTTCTCCCCATATTTTTGAATATTAAAGATCAACCCTGTCTTGTTGTTGGTGGTGGTCAGGTCGCTGCTCGTAAGATTTTTATGCTAATCCGTGCTGGTGGCAAAGTCACTGTAATATCACCTGAACTGAGTTCTGAGCTTGAAAAATTAGCCGATAATGGTGAAATTACACATTCACAGGAAGGGTTTAAAGCAGGGGATGTAGGTGATTATCGTGTTGTGATTGCTGCTACCGACGTACGTGACGTGAACCAAGCCGTGTATGAAGAAGCTGCTGCGAAGAATATCCCAGTTAATGTGGTGGATACTCCCGATTTATGCACGTTTATTACCCCGTCGATTATTGATCGCGATCCAGTACAAATAGCCATTTCAACCGGTGGTTCGTCGCCGGTGCTAGCACGCTTATTACGCTCAAAATTAGAAACTTTTATTCCTGCTGCGTATGGGCGTTTAGGGCAATTAGTTGAATCATACCGTGATCGTGTAAAAGAGATATTTAACCACAATAGCAACCATATTCGCGGATTTTGGGAACATGTTCTTGACGGTTCAATAGCCGAGATGCTCATTGCCGGTAAAGATAAAGCGGCTCATGATGCACTTGAATTAGCTGTAAATGCAGCAAAAGTACCAGATAACATTGGTGAAGTGTATTTAGTGGGTGCTGGTCCCGGCGATCCGGACTTGCTCACCTTTAGAGCGCTTCGCTTAATGCAACGAGCGGATGTGGTGGTTTATGATCGGCTAGTCTCGGCTGAGATCCTTGAAATGGCACGCCGTGACGCAGAATTTGTGTATGTGGGTAAAGAACGTGATAAACACGCGGTTAAACAGGAAAATATTAACGAATTACTGGTACGTTTTGCCAAAGATGGCAAAAAAGTACTGCGTTTGAAAGGTGGTGACCCGTTTATTTTTGGCCGTGGTGGAGAAGAAATTGAAACCTTAATGGAGCAAGGGGTGAGCTTTCAAGTAGTACCGGGGATTACCGCCGCAGCCGGTTGTGCAGCTTATGCGGGTATTCCTTTAACGCATCGGGATTATGTACAGTCCTGTATGTTTGTGACCGGACATTTAAAAGACGGCACGGTCAACTTAAACTGGTCAGCACTGGCACACAAAGGCCAAACAGTTGTTTTTTACATGGGCTTGCACGGCGTAAAAGAAATTTGTAAACAGCTCGTTGCGCATGGTTTAGACAGTACAACGCCCGCAGCGTTAATTGAAAAGGGCACTACACCGCAACAACAAGTACATATTGGTGATTTAGCCACGTTGTCGGAGATTGTCGAGAGCAAGGAGATTTTGCCACCGACACTGATTATTGTAGGTGATGTGGTTAAACTGCATAACAAGTTAGCATGGTTTGAACCGTCGGGTGCCAAACCATTAGCTTATCCGGTATCAACTTAACCCTATCAATGATCTGGATGCACTAATTTATACATCGCTGGTACTAATACTAAACTCACTAAGCTTGAAAAGAGTAATCCCCAGACGATAACAATGGCTAAGGGCTGCAATAATTCAGAGCCACTCCCTAATCCGATGGCGAGTGGCAACATACCAACCACCGTAGTGAGAGTTGTCATTAATATGGGACGCAGCCTGAGTTGTGCAGCGGTTAATATTGCACTATTAATAGATTGACCTTTTTCTCGTTCGATTTCGATTTGTTCAATCAGTACAATGGCGTTATTAACTACAATACCAATGAGCATAATCAAGCCTAGGCGGAACGGCATGGATGTTTGTATTTCAAATGGCATACTGGAAAACCAGTGTGTGAGTTTTGAAAAATCGAAAGGAATTTGTATTATCCACCCCAATAGTTCTGTTAACCAGATACCAAAGGTCACACCAATAACAGTAAACAGCATACTGACAATAATCACCAAAGGATTAACAAGGGACTCGTATTGTACGGCCATCACCACAAAAACCAGAAACAAAGCCAGTGCAATTAATAGATAATCGGATTGTTGGTTTTGTTGCAGTGTTTTAGTCGAGCCCGCATCGTAAAGTGTATAACCCTTTGGAAGTTTTAAATCTTTTAAACGCTGATGGATTTCAGTATTAATTGCACTTAAATTGGCATTGTTTGCAAAGGAGCCACTAATTTCAACAATACGCCGTTGTCGGTCACGTTTGATAGTTGAAGGCGATTGGATTAATTTAATTGTACTGACATCACCTAGGCGGATAGTTTGGTTGTTGACTCGCCCAACAATAATATTTTTAATTTTATCGGGCGAGCTAATACGTTTAGTAGGTAAACGTAGTCGGATATTAAAACGCTTGTCACCATCAATATATTCAGAAATAATTTGCCCTTCTAGTGCAATGCGTAAAGCCTGATTGATGTCATCCACACTCAATGCTAATTCGGCCGCTCTTTGTCGGTTAACGTTAACAGTTATTTCTTCGCGGCTACCTTCATAAGTATGGCTAATATTTCTTAAGCCTTTAATGCCTTTTAATTTTTGTACAATAGTATTACCAATGCGGGTAAGCTGCTCGATGCTAGAACCTTGTACTCGTAAACTTAAATCATCATCTCCTTGACTGGTGCGAATACCGCGTACACCTCGGGTTCGCATATAAACACGGGTTCCTACAAGGTTCAACTTTGCAATAGAACGACGCATTTTAGCTATCCATTTTGCAGAGTCGGTTGCTGATTTTAATTGAATAAAAATACTGCCACTGTTGCTGGATTTAAATTCTGAACGACCAAAGACAAAACCACCTGATGTTGTAAATACATTTTTAACGTCAGTTTGCTGTTGAATAAGGGTTTCAACTTTCTTAATTGTTTTGTCGAATTGATTGAAAGGGGTGCCGGTGTCAGCCTGAATATAGGCGCGAACCTGTCCTTCATCTATTGATGGTAAAAATTTATATTTCGCAGAAGATAACTGCATAATGGAAACAATCAGTAGTGGGATAGCAATATAAAAAACAATGGCAGGTTTTGCCAATATTTTTTCTAAGAGGGTGTTTAAGTACTGATTAACAAATAAAAGGCTAAGCGTAACTTTATTCTGTAATTTTTTATTTAGATTATTTTTTGTTGTGGCATCAGGATTATATTTAATTTGTGATGCTAGGCTAGGAACTAAGGTGATAGCCACAATCAATGAAGCTAATATTGCGATACTCAACACAAAAACCAGTTCGCTAAAAAGTAAACCGGTTAAACCACCAATAAAAAGAAAAGGCAGAATTGCTGCCAGATTGGTACTGGTCGATGCAACAATCGCACTGTTTATTTCCTGCGCGGCATGCAGCGAAGCGTCTTTACGCTGTTCACCTAGGCGTTGATGACGGGTAATATTTTCGAGCATAATAATGGTGCTATCAATTAGCAAACCCACGCCCAGAGCTAATGCCCCCAGAGTCATTATATTCAGCGTTAGGCCACTTGCGGCCATTACAATAAAAGTAAATAAAATAGCCAAAGGAATAGCTGTGCCGATAATTAAGGTGCGTTTGATGTTGCCAAGAAAAAGGTAGACAACCAGCATAGCCAAAACTGCACCACTGATCACGGCAATGGATGCGTTTTTTAAGGCATAACGGATAAAAGTGGACTGATCACTGATGGGAGTAATTTTAATATTATCAGGGATCAGTTTTTTAGTTACTAACCATTGCAGTTGTTTGTTAACCGCATTAACCACTTCAACCGTATTGGCTTTAGGCTGTTTTTGAATTGAAAGTTTAATCGCACTGTTATTATTAAGCCGTATTCGTAAGCGCTCGTCTTCGTGGCTGTCGATAACCTGTGCAACGTCTTTTAAACGAATAGTGGCTTTTGAATTATTACCGATGGGTAAATTTCTAATCTCATCCATATTTTTGAAACGCCCAAACGTACGGGTACTGATTTCCTGTGTGCCAGTATTGAGTCTACCGGCTGGGGATTCCATATTACTGGCACGAATGGTTTGTTTTAACTGGTTTAGGGTTATTCCCGTATGTGCAAGACGTTCCTGATCAACAATGATTTGTATTTCACGAATATCACCACCACCCACTTCGGCGGCGGCAACGCCCGGTAAGTTAATAAACCAACGGCTAAAGTTATAGTCGACCCATTCACGTAGTTTAACTGAGGACAGTGTGGTTGAACTGACAGCTAATTCAAGCACCGGAATTTGTGATGGGTCGCGCTTATAAATAATAGGGGGTTCAATACTATTGGGTAAGAAACGTTTGGCGCGATCCAGTCGGGTACTAGCATCACGTAATGCAATGTCAATATCAGTGCCGTAGGGAAAGCTTAAGGCGATGCGTGAGGAACCTTCAGAGCTTGTTGATTGCACTGAAATAGCATTTTCGGTAATGGCCAGTTGTTCTTCTATCTGTCGGGTAACTTGATCCTCCATTATTCGGGAAGGAACTCCGGGGTCACGCACATTGATGCGTATTTCCGGATAAATAATATGGGGTAATAGATCAACCCCTAATTTTTCTAATGAAAAAACTCCGATAACAACCACGGTTAATGCCAGCATACTGATCCCAATAGGATGCTGTATTGACCATGCGGCTAAACCGCCGCTACGAAATCGTTTTTTCATTCGGCAATAATGCTAATGAGTTTTTTATTATTCAGGCCAAGAAAACCTTGTGTCACGACCTTGTCATTTTCTTTTAGGCCGGTTAATACCTCAATATTGGAGCCAAGTTGTATGCCGGTTGTGACTTTTGTTTCAATGGCTTTGTTGTTGATAATTTTATAGACATAGCTGCCCCTAGCATTATGTTTGATGGATTTGAACGGAATATGCAAGCGGGGACTGAGCTGTCTTTTTAATGTTAAACGCGCAAGTTGGCCGGGTTTGGCTAAGGGGGGTAGTGACTCAAGAATGGCTTCGAGGGTGCCTTGTCGAGTGACGTCATCAATGGTTGGGTAAATACGTGAAACGCTGGCTGTATAGGGTTGGGTTCCCAGTGCATCAATAAAGAGGGTGAATTTCTCTCCTGCTTTTATCGTGCTAAGTAGTCGTTCGGGCAAGTTAACCTGCACTTTAAGTTTTGATATATCAACAATCCTTAAGATAGAACTAAATTTAGCGAGTACATCACCGGGTTCTTTTAAGCGACGGCTGACCACACCCGCAAAAGGTGCTTTAATTTGTGTGCGTTGTAAGCGTATTTTTAGAACAGTTTCTTCCGCGCGCGCAAGTTCGACTGTGGTTTGTGCGCTTGTTAATGCTTCATCGGTTGTTAAGCGTTTTTTGCGTAGTTGTTTTAAACGCTTAAAATCCAGTGCGGCTTGTCGATATGCAATTTGGGCTTTATTGTATTCGGCCTGAATTAAGGTAGCTTCTAGTTGAACAATCAGTTGATCTTTTTCAACCTTATCACCCGGATAAACGGGTAAGTCGATAATGATGCCTTCTTCTTGATTAAAAATATCAACTGTACGTATCGCTTTTAATGTGCCTGATAGCGTTTGTTCTGATTGCATAGGGGATAAGGCAACGTGGCTAACTTTGACTAATTGTCCGTGCGCTTTTCTCTTAGGTGAAGATGAATCAGAGCAAGAAAGACTGACCAGAGACACCAGTAAAATAAGGAGCAATGTCCAAGGCTGTTTGATTGAGTAGAAACCATTCATAAATTAAGGGTACTGACCATATGATTAAATTATTTAAGGATGAGTTAGCTTACGTTAAAGTTGCATTTTATGCGATAATGATTTGATTTTCTAAAGAATTTTATTGCAAATGAGCCATTTTATCCGCTATGAACAAACCCCTCATTCTGGGCGTAAAGACAAGCAAAACTTAAAACGTATGTTTCCCTTTATTTGGGAATACAAAGGCCGGGTTTTACTCGCATTAGGCAGCCTGATAGGTGCAAAATTAGCCACGGTGGGCGTGCCTTTTGTATTAAAAGATATTGTGGATACGCTTGATGTTCAACTTGAATCGAAATTATTGTTCTTACCGTTAAGTTTGCTACTGGCTTATGGTGCGTTACGTTTAATCGGTAATTTGTTTAATGAGTTACGCGATGCACTCTTTGCGCGTGTACGTTACCATGCTATGCGGCGTATTTCGACGCGAGTGTTAAAACATTTACATCATTTATCGCTTAGTTATCACCTAGAACGTAAAACAGGTGGCATTAGTCGGGATTTGGATCGTGGCACGGGCAGCATCAGCACCATCTTAAATTATCTGATTTTTAACATTATTCCCACTATCGCCGAGTTTATGCTGGTTGCGGCAATTCTATTCTCAAAATACAAGATTGAATTTGCTATCGCAATTTTCACAACCGTTATTATTTATATTAGTTTTACATTGTGGGTTATCGAATGGCGAATGCATTTTCGTCACGAAATGAATGCCATGGATTCTGCTGCCAATGGTCAGTCGATTGACAGCTTGTTAAATTATGAAACGGTTAAATATTTTACCAATGAGCAACACGAACTTAAACGTTATGACGAAACGTTACAAAAATGGGAAGAGGCTGCGGTTAAAAGTCAAACCTCGATGTCACTGCTTAACTTTGGGCAAGGTAGCATTATTGCCATTGGGGTAACCTCCATTATGATCTTTGCCGGGCAGGGGGTTGTTGCTGGGCAGTTAACGTTAGGTGATTTGGTATTGGTTAATGCACTGATGTTACAACTATTTATACCTTTAGGTTTTTTAGGGATTGTTTATCGACAGTTAAAATACTCACTCGCTGATATGGATTTAATGTTTAAATTGCTCGATAAAAAAAGTGATGTAAACGATGCAGACAATGCAAAACCGTTAGTTGTCAGCAATGCGGGTGTTGTTTTTGATCATGTTGATTTTTCTTATCAGGTTGAACGGAAAATTATTCAGGATATCAGTTTTAAAATTCAGCCGGGTGAAAAAGTAGCTGTAGTGGGGCCGTCGGGTGCGGGTAAGTCAACCTTGTCGCGTTTGCTGTTTCGTTTTTATGATGTCAATGGTGGGCAAATTTTAATTGATGGTCAGAATATAAAAGATGTCACTCAACAAAGTTTACGCGAAGCGATTGGGATAGTTCCTCAGGATACGGTTTTATTTAATGAGTCTATTTTTTATAATATTCAGTATGCGAACCCAAACGCAACCAAAGCTGAGGTCGCCGCCGCCGCAAGAACGGCTTATATCCATGACTTTATCGAGTCCTTACCCCAAGGGTATGACACGGTTGTGGGTGAACGAGGCTTAAAACTTTCGGGTGGTGAAAAGCAACGAGTGGCGATTGCGCGGGTGGTATTAAAGAACCCCAGAATTCTTGTTTTTGATGAAGCCACTTCCAGTCTTGACTCACATTCGGAGCAAGCCATTCTAAAAGCATTACAAGAAGTGGCACAGCGACATACGGTATTGGTGATTGCCCATCGTTTATCGACTATCGTTGATGCGGATAAGATTCTTGTTTTAGATAATGGCCATATTGTTGAAAGTGGTAACCATGCTGAATTAATTCGAGCTCAGGGCCTGTATCAGAAACTTTGGAAACTTCAACTTGAAAAGCCAGTAAAAACAGAAGGTTAAAAATATTATCTAATTTTGGGTGAACTATCATTTCTGCATAGGCAGGCATCTAGCAGAATTAGAATAACAGGTTGAGTTGAGTTTGGGGCTTGTCATTTTGTACATAAATAATATATTGAACTGCTATAATAGCGTCAGTTTATCGTTAAATTTACAGTGGTAGAGAGAATGTCAGAATCAGATTATGTTGCCGATCAAATGTCCGGTGGTTGTGGAAGTGCCGAACCCTTTGCACTTCAGGTTATCGATGACAGCATGGAGCCAGAGTTTAAAAAGGATTGTATTATTGTCATCGACCCGACTGGCGTTGCCCGACATGGTGCTTATGTTTTTGCTATGATTGAGAACGGTTATATTTTTCGGCAGCTTATTCAGGAAGATGAGAAGTATTATTTGCAGCCTCTAAACGAAGCGTATATGCACGAAAAACGAATTATTACTTTTGAAGAAATTGAGGGTGTCATTGTTCAGCAATCAGGGCCCAAAGGCCGACGTGACGAACGCAAACATTATACTTAATTTTTTATGACCGTATTTAACCTTTAAGTAATTATCCCCATGACAAAACAAAAGATGGAATTTTTGTACGGTGATAGGCGTTTACAGCTTCAAGTTTTAGATATCTTAACGGCGCCGGTCAATGTTATTGTTAACCCAGCTAATCGTTCTTTAATACATGGCGGTGGTTTAGCATTAAAAATTCAGAATGCCGCAGGTTTTGAATTAGAGCAGCAAAGTCGGGCTCTAATTGAAGAACACGGTGAACTCGATAGTGGTATGGCAGTTTATACTGGGGCTGGCAATCTTATTTTTGATGCGGTTATTCATGCAGTTGGCCCGATAATGGGCGAGGGCGATGAGCAGCATAAATTAGAGCAGGTTTTTTCACGTAGTTTATTATTATGTGAAACGAATGATTGGCAATCCATTGCTTTTCCTGCTATCAGCACTGGCATTTTCCGTGTTCCAGTCCCTGTTTGTGCTCAAGCCTGTTATAAAGCGATTACTCATTTTTGGGATGCGCGCAGTACTTGCGCAGTTGAAAAAATTATTATTTGTTTAACAGAAAATAATTTTAAGGAATTCTTTGAGTCGTTTCGTGAAGAATCTTTTGATAATGAATCAGTGACTTCAAAACAGACAGGCTTAAAAAATGATTCATCGAGTAAAGACAAAGTGGGATATATTGAAATAGATGAAAATGATATCCTTGATCAAGATGATGAAATACAGGATTGGTTTAAATAATTTATTACTGTGCTAAACGGATACAATTACTTTCGATAGTAATTAAACGTTTTTTATAAAGCCCACCCAATGCCTTTTTATAATTTGATTTACTAACGGCGTATTGTTTATAAATATCTTCAGGTTTACTTTTGTCGGTCAGGGTTGATTGGCCGTCATGCGATTCTAGATAAGCTATAATATTTTCGGCTAAAGAATTTCTTGAGTTTTGATTACTGAGTTGTAAGGTTAAATCAATTTTATTATCATCTCTTACCGTCTTGATAAAACCATTAATTTTCTGTCCAAAACTTAATTTCTGAAATACATCACTTTCATACAAAATACCGAAATGAGCATTATTGATAATGGCTTTGTAGCCTAAATCAGTTTTACCTGCAATCATCAGATTGACGGATTGCTTTTCTGTATAACATGACGCTTCATCTTTTATAAATTTATTTATTTTTGAAGATGCAACAATACGATCAGCGTATTTATCCAGATAAAGATAAACAATATAGGAGCGGCCAACTTCCATTTTACGATGTTGTTCGCCAAAGGGAGCGAGAATATCTTTGGCTAAGCCCCAATCTAAAAAGGCCCCAACCTGATTAACAGCAGCAACACGCAAATAAGCAGCTTCCCCAACACAAGCGAGAGGGGTTTGTGTGGTGGCTATCAGTGTGTCGTCAGAGTCTGCATAAATAAAAACATTAATGCTGTCAGCTACTTTAATATTTTTAGGCATGTAACATTTGGGAAGCAGAATTTCGCCACCATTACCGTCATCAAGATAGAGTCCATAATCGACAAATTTGGTAACAGATAATTTATTGTATTGACCGATTTTAATCATGCTAGTATCAGAAGCTTGTGTTACTTAATAATGCAGCGACAAGCCCAATAATACCACCGAATACGCCACCCCAGACAACCAGCCAGCCTAAATGTTCTTTTATCATTTTTTGAATTATTTCTTTGACTAATTGAGGGGTTAACTCATTTAAACGCTGTTCAACAATATGTTCAACTTTTTCGCGTAGCTCGGTTAATACATCAGGTTGTTCAATTTCTTCTTTTAGTAAAGTCATAAAAGCGGGTTGTTGGGTTAACTCTATCAATGATTGTTTCATGCTGCTAATAAAGGGTTCTTTTAATGGTGTGAGCGCATCTTGGCCACCAAACATACCTAACATGCCACCAAAAGATGATTCCATAATGACTTTGATTAAAGCGTCAAATGAAGCACTAAGATCAACCTTTTCTATAACAGGCGCTAGGTGTAAATCGGGAGTATTACCGTTAGCACCACTTAACAGCCGGTCAATATTTTCTTCGGTAAAAAATTGCGTCATCATAAGTTCACGGATACCGCGTTTAAAATCTTCGAAACGGGCAGGGATAACACCGGAGCCGTATAAGCCTGGGACTTTTTCAAATAACATATGAATAGCAAGCCAGTTGGTAATTGCGCCCGACAAGGCAAACATACCAATGGTTAATATGCTATTAGAGTTTAAGGCGATCCCTGCAATACAAATCAACAATGCAATAACATTCGTTGCGATATTTTTATTCATGTTTTAAGACGTTAATGTTGGATATTTATGGTTAACTGGTTTGTCTTGTGACGTCGACATAGAGCGTAACGCGCTGACCGGGGTGTAAATATTTTTTATTACGTAAACGCTTATTCCAACGGAGTAATTGACGGACACTTACTTTAAACTTATTTGCAATTCTTGCCAGTGAGTCACCATTGCGAACACGGTAACCTATGCGTTGCATAATATTACGACGTTTAGGTATATATATACGTTCCGGGTTGTTATGTGAAACCTTGGCACCCGTACGTGACCAGATAATTAATTTTCGGCCGGGTACTAAAGTATCGCGTGGAGCCATTGAGTTCCATTTTGCCAAAGAACGAATATTCACCTTATGCTGCCGTGAAAGGCTCCAGAATGTATCACCTTGCCGAACAATATGGGATATTTTAATCCCTCTGCGTGGAATATTTTGTTGTGTTCGTAAACGTTGGTTTGCACTGAACTTATAACTGCGTAAATTTTTACTGGCAACAGGGATAGTTAGGCTATGTCCTGCACGTAAAAAATTTCTACGGAGGTGATTAACACGTTTAATACTGGAAATACTGGTGTGGTATTTATTTGCAATGGTACTAATCGTTTCACCATTACGAATTTTATGACGCATCCAGCGAATACGTTGTGTTTTGGGCAGCGTCGCTAGCTTTTCTTTAAATAGTACAGCCTGACTAATCGGCAATAAAATGTAATGTGGTCCAGTGGGTGAGGTTGCCCAACGATTAAAGCCGGGATTAAGTTTATACACGTCATCTAAAGATAATTCAGCCATGTCGGCAACACGAGCCAGATCAATTTGTGATTGGGTATCGACTTTTTCCAGATAGGGTTTATTTTCAATTTTGGTTAATTGAATATTAAACTTAGCCGGATCCGCTACAATTCGTTTTAGTGCCAGTAATTTTGGAACATAGGCGCGTGTTTCGGGAGGCAATTTTAAGTGCCAAAAATCGGTAGGTTTGCCTCGACGTTTGTTTTTACGAATTGCACGGTGTACATTGCGTTCGCCAGAATTATAAGCTGCTAGAGCCAATAACCAGTCACCTTTAAATTGTTTTTGCAATTTATTAAGTAGTTTATAGGCGGCAATAGTAGACGCGTACACATCACGGCGTCCGTCATACCACCAGTTTTGTTTTAAGCCAAAACGTTTACCGGTTGCAGGAATAAATTGCCAGATACCCGAGGCACGGCCATGTGAGTAAGCAAATGGTTTAAAGGCACTTTCAACGATGGGAAGTAATGCAATTTCACTGGGAATGTGCATTTTTTCGGCCGTTTCAACAATATAATGCAAATAAGGTGCAGCACGTTCAGATACACGTTTCATATATTCAGGGTGCTTCACGTACCAACGTAATTGTTGCTTTAGACGGGGGTTAGTTTGTTTGGGCAAAGAAAAGGTATTACGAAGTCGTTGCCAAACGTCATCCGGCTGGCGATTAACCGGAAATACATCCGTATTTTGCTGCTCGGCAACCTCTGTAGTGGTGTCTGCGTTATTGGTATAATAGTCATAAGCCGGAAATGTGGCATCACCTGATACGTTGGCTTGCTTGATAGGGGTTTGAGGGGCAGCGGCTGAGTCATTATCGTTTGTTAACGCTTTAACGCTCGCAACCGATACGGTGCTACTTTTTTCGCTGAGATCTGCCTTTTGAGGGAGACTGCATCCTGTTGCTAAAAGGCAACAGAGTAATAATGATATTTTTGGCATATTTTTCTTATTAATGTTTATAGACTTAGTGGGTATTTTACTTGAGCATGACAGATCATAGAAGGGTTAGATAGCGATTCATTTCACTTATTTGGCATTTACACCACATACTGAATGGGATAATTTGTATTGTGTAGCTTGGCTAGATAGCAGGTTAACAGATAACTTTAATAAATATATGTAAGTGATTGTTTATAATGGAAAAATCAAGATCTTTTTGGGGTAGAAGTTTATTTAAAGGTTGTCCGCCTTTTCCCCTTGCTTGGCGCTGTTTGCGTGATTGGTACCAAACTTCTTTTGGGCAGCATTTAGATGGACTGGAACAACAGCAATTAGATGAAATTTTGCCAAATTTGTTTGGTTATCATATTGGCCAAATTGGTTTAACGGGTGATTTGGACTTATTACGTTCCAGTCGAATATCACACCATTTTGTCACTGATTTTCAGGCAGAAGAAACGCTTAACAGGGCGGGTTGTAAGACCTTACCCGACTTATTACCACTAGCATCCGACACCGTTGATGTGTTGGTATTGCCGCATGTGCTTGAATTTTGCAAGGCCCCCCATGATGTACTCCGTGAAATTGAACGTGTATTGATTGCAGAAGGTCATGTGGTTATTTTGGGCTTTAATCCGTTTAGCCTATTTGCCTTATGGCGCGTATTTTTTATTGGCCGACGTAAGGTGCCATGGTGTGGTCGTTATTTTTCGATTGTACGTTTAAAAGACTGGTTGGCTTTGTTAGGTTTTGATGTCGTTATGACGCACTATTATTGCTATCGTCCGCCGCTGCAACATAAGGGTTTGATGCAACGTCTTCAATTTATTGAAGTGATATTCAGTAAGCTGTTACGAATATTTGGTGGTAGCTATGTTATTGTTGCACGTAAACGGACAATCACATTAACACCCATACGAACACGTTGGCATGCAAAAAAAGTAGTGGCTGGATTAGTTGAACCAATGGTGCCGCATGATCGGACTAAAATAAAGAAGAACCAAAATAATGAATGATGTAGTTGAAATTTTTACCGATGGTGCCTGTCGGGGTAATCCTGGTCCTGGCGGTTGGGGTGTATTGTTACGTTTTGGCGATCAAGAAAAAACATTGCATGGTGGTGAACGTGACACAACCAATAACCGAATGGAACTGATGGCGGCAATTAAAGGTTTGCAGGCTTTAACACGCCCCACAAAAATAATACTGACAACCGATTCAAAATATGTGATGCAGGGTATCACCGAGTGGATAGTCAATTGGAAAAAACGTGGTTGGAAAACCGCAAATAAAAAACCAGTTAAAAATGTTGACCTGTGGCAATCGCTCGACAAAGAAATTCAACAACATACTATTGAATGGAAATGGGTGAAAGGACATTCTGGTCACCGTGAAAATGAAATTGCTGATGAACTGGCGAATCAAGGTGTTGATAAGCTATAAAGCTAGCCAATTTATGATATAAATAATTTGTACGTTCCACTTTGAAAATAAGTAATTAAAAATTTAAATATTACTTGTCATCCGCGAGCTTTCCCCTGTGGTTAAAAGTACTAGCTTGATTATACTTTTTCTAGTGCTGTTTGATATTCACCGAGCATCGCCAAGTGATTAAGTCGTGTACGCTTGAGCAAAGCGTGTTGCGCTGTGAGCCCATTTTCTATCTTGCCATGCCAAGCCTGCAAAACGGTTTGTTGGAGTGCACGACCATAGGAAATACTCAGTTTCCAAGGCGTAGGTGTATCCGCTGCTTGTTGATTGATTGCATTCAAATTGGCGGTGGCTTCTTCCGGACTTTGGCCACCCGATAGAAAGTTGATGCTTGGTACAGCTGCAGGAACTGTGCGGCGTAATACTTTGATTGTCGCAGCGCCCACTTCATTTGGCTCTGCTCGACGGCAGTCCTTGCCGGGTAAGACCATATTGGGCTTGAGTATCATTAATTCGAGTACCACATGGTGATGATGTAAGGCATGGAATACAGCATGTTGAACGGCCTCGGTAACCTCGGCATGTCGATCGATATCGTGCTTGCCATCCATTAGTACCTCCGGTTCTACAATTGGCACCAGACCTTCTTCTTGGCAGACGGCAGCATAACGAGCCAGCATTTCGGCGTTAGCCTCGATGCCATGTTGACTGGGGGCATGTTTGTTAATGCTATAGATTTCACGCCATTTAGCAAAGCGTGCGCCCTGTTTTTTATAGATTCGTAGGCGTTCGGACAGACCGTCCAGCCCCTGCGTGATCATATCTCCTGTTGACAGTGCCAGCGGGATCTTGCCCTTGTCTACTTTGATCCCCGGCACGATGTTTTGTGACCAAGCGGTAACAGGAATGGTATCGCCCTTGTCGGTTTTTTGTGTCAAGGTTTCCTCGAACAAAATGATGCCGCTGATGTACTGCCCCAGACCTTCTGTTGTCACTAGTAGATTGCGCCAAACACGCCGGGTTTCTTCAGTGGCTTTAACATCAATCGTCTTAAAGCGTTTGGTGATTGTGGGTGTGCTTTCATCGGCAGCGAGTATGCCACGACCTTTTTGCACCATATCGTGGATGGTGGCTTCCAATTCTGCTAAATATTGCATCATCATTCTCCGGTTAGTTCATTTTTAGTGTATTGATTATGCGTTCCGAATTTATGTTTTTAGGATCATGCCAATGTTGATGCATGAGTACTGCGATGGCTGCGGGTGCAAGACGAGCTGTCGGTGGATCAGTCTGTGAGGGCGGCATGATCGGCACTTGAGCCCCGATTGCAATGCCCGCAATCGGGGCGTTGGCCAGATCCACGGCATTCTGGATGATCTGTGATTTAATAGAAAGATCTGGTGCGATATTGATGGCCGCATTGGTGATAAACAGCAATTTGGAATAACTGGATAATTCAGTAATAAAAATATGACTGATACGGCGCGCTGTGCGTAATTGTTTTAGTACTGGGCCCATTAGTATGTCGGTATGGATCCAGCCCTTAATTAATGCTCTAACTTTGCCGTCTCGAACCTGTTTTACCCCCTCCAATGCAGCCGCTTCTCTTATTTCGCGTAATCGCCGAGCAGTCTCATGGAATATTTTTGATGGTATGCAGCCTTCGAACAAACAGGTGCCACCCAGTCCTGCGCCTTTTTCGACCAGTAAGACTGATTTCCCAGCCGCCACGAGTGCCATGGCCGTTGGAGTGTCGCCGGGGCCGCCACCGATGATCAGGTATTCAGTATTTTGTAATTTCATTTTTATTTCCTCAGTTTGTTGTCCAGATCCAGTTTTGAATTTCCGGCATATCCTCACCATGTTTGATAATGTACTGCTGGTGTTCAATTAGCTTGTCGCGCATTAGCTGTTTCAAATGAGCGCCTTTGGAGCCTTGGTCTCCGGTGCGATCAATAACATCAATCACCAGATGAAAACGATCCAGATCGTTGAGTACGGCCATGTCAAAAGGTGTGGTTGTCGTGCCTTCTTCTTTGTAGCCACGTACATGCAGATTATGGTGGTTGTTACGCCGATAGGTCAGACGGTGAATTAACCAAGGGTAGCCATGAAAGGCAAAAACGATATGCTTATCGGTTGTGAACAGGATATCGAAGTCATGATCGCTTAAACCATTTGGATGTTCTTCTTTGGGTTGCAGGCTCATTAGGTCAACGACGTTGATAACTCGGATTCTTAGTTCGGGTAAGTGATCGCGGAGGATTTTTACCGCCGCGAGGGTCTCGAGAGTCGGCACATCACCGGCGCAGGCCATAATCACATCGGGCTCATCATTCGTATCATTACTGGCCCATTCCCAGATGCCGATACCCGCGTGGCAGTGTTTGATTGCAGTATCCATGTCTAACCATTGGGGTTCGGGTTGTTTGCCGGCGACGATAACATTGACCTGATCTCGGCTGTTCAAACACTGTTCTGTAATACACAGCAGGGTATTAACATCTGGGGGCAAGAACACGCGTACGATATTAGCTTTCTTGTTGACCACATGGTCGATAAAACCGGGATCTTGATGAGAAAAACCATTGTGATCCTGTCGCCAAACATGCGAGGTCAGCAGAATATTTAATGAGGCAATGGGTTGCCGCCAGGGAATTTCTTTACTAACCTTGAGCCACTTAGCGTGTTGGTTGAACATGGAGTCGATAATATGAATAAATGCTTCATAACAGGAAAACAGGCCGTGGCGACCCGTGAGCAGATAGCCTTCCAACCATCCCTGACAGGTATGCTCAGATAAAATTTCCATCACCCGGCCATCGCTTGCGAGGTGATCGTCATACGCATAAGTTTCTGCTTCCCAAGTTCGGTTGGTCACTTGAAGCAGAGCACCTAGGCGATTGGAGACGGTTTCGTCTGGACCCATGATGCGAAAATTTTGCCGTTCGGCATTCAGCGTCATGACATCGCGCAAAAAGTCTCCCATTCTGCGGGTAGCCTCGCCGCTCACATCGCCGGGAGTGGGAACATCCATCGCGTAATCACGATAGTCGGGTAGTTTCAGATCGCGCAACAGCAGGCCTCCATTTGCGTGCGGGTTGCTGCCCATGCGTCGCTCACCTTGTGGTGCAAGTGTTGCAAGTTCCGCTATCAGTTGACCCTTGTCATTAAACAGCTCTTCAGGCTGGTAACTTTTCATCCACTGCTCAAGTACGTGGATGTGTTCCGGTTTCTCCGCCATTTGTGCGAACGGTACCTGATGGGCTCGCCAATAGTCTTCAAGTTTAAGGCCATCGATTTCTTTTGGGCAAGTCCAACCCTTGGGCGTTCGCAGGATAATCATCGGCCAACGTGGGCGAGTAATGTTGCCGACATTACGGGCCAGGGTTTGAATGGTATGAATGTCATCCAGAATCTTGTCTAATGTTGCGGCCATGGCTTGGTGTATGATTTGAGGATTGGTGCCTTCGATTAAATACGGTGTGTAACCATAACCACGAAACAGATCCTGTAATTCTTCACTGCTGATGCGTGCCAGCACGGTCGGGTTAGCAATTTTGTAGCCGTTGAGGTGCAGGATTGGTAACACCGCACCATCACGCGCCGGGTTTAAAAATTTATTCGAATGCCACGCTGTGGCGGCGGGTCCAGTTTCCGCTTCACCATCACCTACCACGCAAGCAACGATAAGATCCGGGTTATCAAAGGCTGCACCATAGGCATGACTGAGGGAGTAGCCCAGCTCACCACCTTCATGGATAGAGCCCGGCGTTTCCGGTGCGGTATGGCTGGGAATACCACCGGGAAAAGAAAATTGACGAAACAGTTTACGTATTCCTTCTTCATTTTTGCTGATATTAGGATAAAAATGACTGTAGCTGCCTTCCATATAAGTATTAGCAACAATGCCCGGTGCGCCGTGTCCGGGGCCGGTGACATAAATCATATTCAGATCCCTGGCTTTGATTACCCGATTGAGGTGGGTGTAAATCATGTTCAGTCCCGGCGTTGTACCCCAATGGCCGAGTAGTCGTGGTTTGATATGTTCCAGTAGCAGTGGCTTTTTGAGCAAGGGATTGTCGAGCAAATAGATTTGACCAATAGACAGGTAGTTGGCAGCTCTCCACCAGCCATCGATCAATTTGAGTTCGGTATTTGATAATGGCGTATCGGTTATCGTTAAATATGTTTTTATCATGACGAGACTCTTTGATTATATTTGTTAATAAGATGAAGGGTCTGTTCGGCAACCACTTGCGCTTCGTTCGTGGGAATAACCCAGGCTTGGACAAGACTACCTGCTGCGTGGATACAAGCCCGACCCTGCGTATTGGCCTTGCTGTCCAATTTAAGCCCAAGCCATTTACAACGTTCACTGATGGCAGCACGAATCGACGTGGCGTTTTCGCCAATACCGGCAGTGAAAACTAATGCATCGACACCGCCGAGTGCGGCAGCCAGTGAACCAATGGCGCGTACCGTGTAGTGAACAAATTGTTCAATGGCCCGTTGTGCTTGTATTGATGGGTTGGTTAGCAATTCAGCCATATTATCCGTTTCGCCTGAGACACCCAGCAAGCCAGACTGGAAATACAGTAAATTGGAAATTGCCTCAGTCGTCATACCTTGATCCTGCAAGTACAACACCACCGCAGGATCGATGCTGCCACAGCGTGTCCCCATGGGGATGCCATCGAGCGGGGTAAAGGTCATGGTGGTGGCGACACTTCGGCGCTGGTTGATAGCACACAGACTAGCACCATGACCAAGGTGGGCGATGATAACCTTGCCATCAGCTAACTCACCCAAGTGATTGGGCAAAATTTTTGTGATGTACTCATAGGATAAACCATGAAAGCCATAACGACGAACATTATCCAGTTCAGGCATAGAAGGTAACGCAAAGTCGCGTTCTACCTCTGGGCGGTCATGATGAAATGCTGTATCGAAGCAAGCAACTTGAGGTAACCGAGGTTGAAGCTCTTGTAATATTGTGATGCCTTGTAGACAGGCAGGCTGGTGATTGGGTGCTAACGGAATCAAGCTGCTTAAATAGGTGAGGTTGTCTTCTGTTACTCGGACAGGTGCATGGAAACGACATCCACCATGCACGACACGATGCCCCACGCCGACTAGTTTCTGCGCAAGGCTTTCTTTTGCCAGCCAATCCAACAGAATCTTTAGGGCATGTTCGTGGTTGGATATGCTGATTTTTTCAGTATGAAACAGATGGCCATTGGCATCGTGGATATGAAACAGAGCAGTACGGCCAATCGAGATAAACTCACCTCGGTACCGGCAGTGCAGTGCTTCCGGCCGATGAATCGTAAACAGTGCAAATTTGAGACTCGATGAGCCACTGTTAATGGTTAGCAGGGATGGGGATTGGTCCATATCCATTACATTCTAAAATGCGGGTGTACCGATCCCATTAACATGTTAGCAGTCTCAAGTTCATAGGCATGATTGTGCGCCCATCAATTAGCGATGGATGCAACTTGAGTGACAGTGGTCATGTTAAGTGGATGGGAAAACCAGAATCAATTATTTTGCCTGTCGGAGCATATTCTGTATTGTGTGACAGACACCTTTTGTATCAGGGATACTTGCCGCTTCCAGCGTGCGGTTATAAGGTGTCGGTACGTCAGTAGCGGCTACCCATTGTGAATCGGCTTCTCTCCAAAGTTGTAATTCAGGCGCCGCCTGAGCCGGTGCTAACTGTCCAAATTTTTCATTGTGCGGTCGTTTCATTTCTGTACTCCATAAAGATCCAGCGCAGAGTGATAAACATTCGTTGCAATATTTTCTGGTTCAGGACTTTGTTCGGCAAAAGATACCGCCGATTCAATTTGTTTATCCACACTTTGTTCAATCGTCTGACAGTCATCTTCATTCAACCAGTTTTCTTTATATGGCTTGTTGCCGAAAAGTTTGTAGTGGATCGCGTGCTTTAAGTTCAGCCACTTCCAGCACTGAACGGTAAGCACCGGCAATTTCCATAAAGCAGCCATGTTTAATGATTCATGAAACGTTCCTTGATTAGCTGCACCATCACCGAAATAACATAACACCACATTACTACAACGGCTTCTTCCCCCGGATAAAGATGTAAAAAACCACCGATATTACCTTGTGTATATTGTTCAGCTGCGGCTTCTTCGAAGCGACGCGCCAGTAGCATATCGGTAAAAAATTGACGAGCCAGACTTTGTTGCATAAAAACCCTCGTTTGAAGTTAACTATCATCGACAAAATTATATTTTCTGTTTTTTTTGACATGATAGTATTAAATTTATACAAAATGCCGACTAAACAGAAAGGAATACCTCCCTTATATTCAGGTAATTTTTGATCTTATGCTGTCACCTAGGTAGCAGCATAGGGTAGATGGTGTGGTTTAATATTATTCAAACTAATTAACCAGACGTATAGAGTAAGGCTCTTTGAAGACAAAACACAGCAGACCAGAAGTACCTGAACCAGCATGCGAACACCAACGCAGGGAGCCACTACCTTGGCAAAAGCCTAAACCGAAGGCCGAAGATCTTCAAGGACCGGCCAAGCTTGAGGCGATCATGAATAGTTCTTCATATAGACCGGCTATCGAGGATGTCGATTTTCTCGACGGTGACGATGCGCGCGGAGTACGCCTACAACTGGATTATTTGAAACCAGACAGACTACTCAAAGCGCACGGTGTTGAGCATGGTATCGTCGTGTTTGGTAGTACCCGTATTGTTGAGCCCGCCGCTGCAAAACTTAAAATTGAACTATTACGAGATGCCTTGAGGCTATATCCAGAAGACACTGAATTACAACGGCGACTTGTTGTTGCTGAACGTATCCTTGCTAAGAGTCATTATTATGAAGTTGCCCGCGAGTTTACACGCTTGGTTGGCAATGCGGGTAACGGCCCGAAAGATTCACGTCTTGTGGTTGTGACAGGTGGCGGGCCGGGTGTGATGGAGGCAGCCAATCGTGGAGCGCATGATGCAGGTGCCAAAACGGTTGGATTCAATATTACTTTGCCTCATGAGCAGTATCCAAATCCTTATGTGTCTCCAGAACTGTGTTTCCAGTTTCATTATTTTGCCTTGCGCAAAATGCACTTTTTATTACGCGCTAGGGCCTTGGTGGCTTTCCCTGGCGGGTTTGGCACCTTTGATGAATTGTTTGAAACACTTACCTTGATTCAAACTCGTAAGATTAAACCCCTGCCAGTAGTGTTAGTTGGTGAAAGTTATTGGCGTAAAGCCTTTGATATTGACTATCTGGTCGATGAAGGTGTTATTGATATTGAGGATCGTGATTTGTTTTGGTATGCGGAAACAGCAGATGATATATGGGACGGTTTGTTATGTTGGTATGAGCGAAACGGTGAATCATTAATAGAGGAGAAACAATGAAAATATCATTTCACGGTGCAGATCAGGGCGTGACCGGATCCTGTCATTTACTCGAATGTGCGGATAAGAAAATTCTGATTGATTGTGGTCTGTATCAAGGTGGCCGTGAACTGGTAGAGGAAAACGCTGAGCCGTTTGGCTTTGATCCGGCTGATATCGATTTCCTGTTACTCACTCACGGTCATCTCGATCATTGTGGGCGTATTCCCTTACTTGCCAAGCAGGGATTTAAAGGTGAAGTTATCACGACAGCCGCTACGGTGGAACTGGCAAGACTGGTTATGTTGGACTCGGCTGGCCTGCAAGAAGAAGAGGCGCGTTATCAATTACGTAAAGTTCAGCGTTATGGCGGTAAACATGCAAAAAATGTTGAGCCACTTTACACCACGTTGGATGCGCTCAACAGTCTTGAATTTTTTGGACGTCAGGCCAGCTATGATCAAGCTATTCAATTGGCACCGGGTATTCGTGTCACTTTTATCGATGCAGGACATATATTAGGTTCGGCAAGTATTTTTCTGCAGCTTGAGGAAGATAAGCAACAACATCGCCTACTTTTTTCGGGTGACTTGGGTTATAGCGGACGCGCCATACTGCGTAATCCAGCAATACCGCCACAAGTCGATAGTGTTGTTATGGAAACGACTTACGGCGATCGTTTACATAAACAATTACAACCTTCGATCGAAGAGCTTTATGATGCCATCAATAAAACGATTGGGCGGGGCGGAAATATTATTATCCCCACCTTCGCATTGGAACGTGCGCAGGAGATACTCTATTATCTTCGAGAAGGGGTCGAAAACAAACACCTTGAGCATTATATCAATGTGTTTCTAGACTCGCCCATGGCTATTTCCGCCACGCAAATATTTGAACGCCACCCTGAATGTTTTGATGCCAAAACTTTGGCTGTCTCACATAATGGTAGCGATCCATTTAATTTGCCTGGGCTGCATTTTACAAGGGAGACTGCGGAGTCCATATCGATTAATCAGATCAGAGGTGGTGCAGTGATCCTTGCGGGTTCAGGAATGTGTACGGGTGGGCGTGTACGCCATCACCTGATGCATAACCTTTGGCGTAAGGAATGTAGCATTGTGTTTGTCGGTTATGCGGCACAGGGTACGCTAGCTAGAAAGATTGTTGATGGTGCAAAAAGTGTACATATTTATAAAGAAGAAATACTGGTACGTGCCAATATTTATACCATAGGTGGTTTTTCTGCGCATGCCGATCAGGCCGAGCTATTGAACTGGCATCAGCAGATGGGAAATCCAACAACCACTTTTCTTGTTCATGGTGAACAGGAAAGTATGAATGCCTTTGCAAAAAAACTGAAAAACACTCGCGTAGAAATGCCTATAGTGAACCAAGAATATATTTTATAGAAATAATGGGGGACTCACTGATAGTCGATATTACTTATCCCCTTTATCTGGGCTGGAGGGCAGGGTGATGACTTTCTCGGCATCGCCTACAGCAATGAGAAGGAGCGTTACAAAGTTTGGGGTGCCGAAGGTGCGCTATGGGGTTCACTGGGTGGACTTTTGGTGGGTGCCGCGGCTGGCCTGTTTCTGTTGCCCGGCATTGGGGCTGAGCCATAATCCTGTCAATCGCAGCACTTTTGCTTAACAACATTTCGATATTTTAGAATAAGTGCTCGCGATTTCTAAAGTACCGGTAGGTTACGATTTTAATCGCATCGTTGACGACAAACCAGAGCAGCGCATAGACCCACATCCAGAGTGCGTATTCCCAGCCAATCGGCGTAATAAACACCCCGTAAACAGCAATTAGGGTACCCAGCACGGCGGTGAAAAAGGTGGCATTAAATAGCAGCCAAGAAGGGTAAGGTTTTTTCCAGAACCAGTCGTCAATGCGTGTATTGTAAATAGTGCCATGCCCAGCGACGATCAGTTTGGCAAAAATCATTGACTGGATTAGCTCGGTTGAAAACTTTGCTTGCATTAGAATGTAAAACAGCAGAAACGAAGATATGACGCCGGCAGTGCCCAGTATACTGGAAACAAATAGGATTTCCGACATGTTCCAGCGCACCGGCTTGGTATCCACTTTGGTACGGTCAGAGGCAATCGCTAATATAGGGATGTCGTTGAGCAGAGCCAGGATAATGATCATCAGCGCGGTGATGGGATAGAAATTGAACACTACGATTGCTAGGGTCATAAACAGGATAATACGAATCGTTTCTGCAATACGGTAAATGGTGTAGCTTTTCATACGTTCGAAGGTGATGCGAGCCTGTTTGATGGCATCATTAATGACTGACAGGCCAGGAGCGGTGAGGATTATATCGGCGGCGGCACGTGCAGCATCAGTGGCATTGGAAACGGCAAAACCGCAGTCAGATTTTTTTAGTGCGGGTGCATCGTTAACACCATCACCGGTCATCGCAACGATATGGCCGCCTTTTTGGAGGGTATCAACTATGAGGTATTTATCCTCTGGGATGACCTCGGCAAACAGGTCGACATCTTCGATCATGTCGATAATGGCAGACTCGTGAGTGTGGATAAATTCGCGATCCAATAGTCGGGTATCATAAAGTTGTGCAACATTTTCCATAACCTCATCGGTAAAGTGTTTGGCCTGTGCTTGACTCACTTCTTTGTTTAGATGCGTGTAGATTGCCATCGCCATAGCTTCAGCGAGAGCCAATAGTGATTGGCTGCCACTGCCGGTGAGCTGATGGGAGCGGATCGTTTCGCCCTCCAACCCCAGTAGTTGGCCGACTTCTTTAGCGATGGCCATGTGATCGCCAGTGACCATTTTGACTCGAACACCATAGTTGCGCATGTCAGCAATGACCTGACGGGAGTCGACGCGGGGCGGATCATTGAGGGGGATCAGGCCGATCAGGATCAGGGGCGCATCGCCGGTTTTCTTGCCGACCGCGAGTGTACGATAGCCTTTAGCAGCGAGCTGGTCTACTTGTTGATTGATTGTTACGATCTGCTCATCCGGTAGTGCTGTCATCTTAATCAACACCTGTGTGGCACCTTTGATTGCCGTAAAGTGTTTATTTCCACTTTCGATCTTGGCTTCCGTGCGTTTACTTACCGGATCAAATGGTGTGAAATGTGTCTGTCGAAAAATACTCAGATCGATCTCCGGCAGATGCTCATCAATGTAGTGGAAAATCGGCAGTTCAATCGGATCGTTGTTTTCCCGTTTTGAGGCCAGTGCGGCAAGCTGGAATAACTCGGATTGGGTGTGCCCATCTATGACAATGGGGTCAGCAACTTGCATCCGGTTTTCGGTTAGCGTTCCAGTCTTGTCCGAACAGAATATATCGACTCCGGCCAGTTCCTCAATGGCCGTTAGTTTAGAGACGATGGCCTTCTTGCGTGCTAGATTCAAGGCACCTACCGCCATTGTGACTGACAATACCGCAGGCAGTGCAACCGGGATTGCGGCGATGGTGAGTACCAGTGCAAAACGGGTAATTTCAATAAAATTTTCGTGACGGAATAATGCGACCATAATGATTAACAGAACGAGAGCAACAGTGATTAGGATTAAAAAATTCCCAATATGGATAACCATTTTCTGGAAGTGGCTACGCTCTTCCAGTTGCGCTTTGGCAACCAGTGACACAACATTTGAAAATCTTGTATTAACACCAGTGTTAACGACCACCCCCATCATCTCGCCTTGTTTGACGATGGTGTTGGCATAGACGACTTCATTTACCTTGCGACTTACAGGTAGAGATTCACCCGTCAGAGCGGCCTGATCGATCGATAAGTAATCGCCGGACAGCAGTTGCACGTCAGCTGGAATAATATCGCCGATCTTGAGTTGTATTAGATCGCCTGGCACCAGTTTGCGAGCGGCGATGAGTTTAAAGTTGCCGTCTCTCAACACCGTGACCTGGCGTTGCATACCTGTTTTTAAGGCCTTCAGAGCATTCAGTGCGCGGTGTTCTTGAAAAAAATCCAGTCCGGCGTTCACCAGTAACATCACCAGAATGATGATAAAGTCCTCCCACTTTTGCACCATGACTGAGAGTAGTGCGGCAATTTCGATCATCCAGGGGATCGGCCCCCAAAATCTACGGAAGACACGATGCCAGATTGGTTCTTCATTTTCCTTTATTTCGTTATAGCCATATTGTGCTAGACGTTCGCCAACATCAGTTTGGTTCAAACCCTGTTCGGGTTCAATATGGAAAGTCCTTAATGTTTCTGCTACGGCTTGTTGAGTGAAGCTGTCAGTATCCTTGGGCATAGTAAAGACTCTATCGTGAAATTTTAATGGTATAAAAAATAACTGAAAAATCATGTCAGTGATGCAACTTGGGTGACAGCTATCAAATCAAAATTTTGTGTATGTTTAGCCAATAAATTTACAGGAACCGCTCATTATACGCATGCCCGATAATTTTAATTTAACAGTGGACGAGTCGGTCTGTGGTTGTGAAACAAAATCAGAGATATTACTGGGTTGTCAGTCGCTAGCTTTGTTTGCGACACTAGCTAAAAATAATGATTTGCCAGTGTTAAATGAACTGGGAAAGCTTGCTCATGATAGAGGGCAGATTGTTGATATAGACACAGCGAAGCACAGTCTGGTCGTTTATGATTAACCCTTAATCGCGACGCCCGATATAAACTAAAGCGCAGGGCTTTGTTAGTTTAACCTGCTAGATTCGGTGGGATTATTTCCTTGCGCTAT
Source organism: uncultured Thioalkalispiraceae bacterium (assembly GCA_964472525.1). GTDB lineage: Bacteria > Pseudomonadota > Gammaproteobacteria > UBA6429 > Thiohalophilaceae > SZUA-37. The sequence goes on from CAYYLL010000001.1 coordinate 242,484, forward strand.
TTTTTTAGGCGTAATTGCTTTTCCTTTTCTACAATATAACGCATTGTTTTCAACACCGTGTCCGGATTAAGACTGATTGAGTCGATACCTATTTCTACCAGATACTCGGCTATTTCTGGGTAGTCCGAAGGTGCCTGCCCGCACAGTCCTGAATGACGCTGGTTTCGGTGTGCGCCTTCGACTGCAAGGCGAATCATCTGTTTAACGCCGGCATCCCGTTCATCAAAATCGAAGGCGACAATCTCAGAATCACGATCAACGCCCAGAGTGAGCTGGGTGAGATCGTTGGAGCCGATGGAGAAGCCATCAAAAAGTTTGGCAAATTCATCGATAAGTATTACATTGTTTGGGATCTCGCACATGACGTAGATCTCAAGGCCGTTTTCGCCACGTTTGAGGCCATGTTCGGCCATCACCTTGAGTACCTTTTCACCTTCTTTGATGCGGCGACAGAAGGGGATCATGAGTTTGACATTTGTTAATCCCATCACTTCACGTACGCGTTTCATAGCCGCGCATTCTAGGGCAAAGCCTTCGGCATAGGCGGGGTGGGTGTAACGCGCCGCACCACGAAAACCAATCATGGGGTTGTCTTCCCGGGGTTCAAAGTCAGTACCACCGAGCAAGGTTGCGTATTCATTAGTTTTGAAGTCGGATAAGCGTACCACCACCGGTTTTGGCCAAAAGGCAGCCGCGATGGTGCCGACACCGTCAGAGAGTTTACGCACGAAGTAGTCGGCACCGTCTGTGTAGCCGATGATAAGGGTTTCCAGATCTTTGCGTGTTTTTAAGTCGCTGACCCGCTCTGGATGTAACAGCGCCATGGGATGAGCCCTGATGTATTCATTGATGATAAATTCAAGGCGCGCCAGCCCAATCCCGTCGTTAGGCAAAAAAGAGGTGGTAAAGGCCAGATCCGGGTTACCCAGGTTGATCATGATTTGAGTTTTGGGGTGTGGCAGGTCGGAGAGATCTGTTTCGATAATTTCATAGTCGAGTTCGCCACGATAGACGCGACCCTGATCACCCCCGGCACAGGAAACGGTAATAGTTTCGTCGTTAGCAATGGCTTCCGTCGCTATGTCGCAGCCGATCACGGCAGGGACACCCAATTCACGAGCAATGATAGCGGCATGACAGGTTCGCCCACCGCGGTTGGTTACAATTGCCGCCGCGGTTTTCATCACGGGTTCCCAGTCGGGGGTTGTCGTATCGGCCACGAGCACTTCGCCCGGAAGAAACTCGTGCAGATGAGCCACATCATGAATGTAGCGAGCGTGTCCGGTGGCAATTTTGGTACCAATGGCGTAACCACGCGCCAGAATTTCACCTTCCTGTTTGAGATGATATTGTTTAAGGATATTATCCTGTTTTTGTGACTCAACAGTTTCGGGGCGTGCCTGTACGATGTACAGGCCACCATCAATCCCATCTTTCGCCCACTCCATATCCATGGGTTTGTTGTAACCAGCCTGAGTACTGTAATGCTTTTCGATTTTGATGGCATATTGGGCTAGTGTTAATACATCATCATCAGAAAGACAAAACCGTTGTTGGTCTTTTTTAGGTGTCATTATATTGCGGGTTGCTTCACGGGTATTGCCGGTGGTGTATTGCATCTTGATTTTTTTCGAACCGAGGGCACGACGTAACACCGCACGATGACCGTGTTCAAAAGTGGGTTTATGTACATAAAATTCATCAGGGTCAACCGCACCTTGTACAATGTTCTCGCCGAGACCATAGGCACCGGTAATAAAGACGACATCACGAAAGCCGGTTTCGGTATCGAGCGAAAACATAACACCGCTAGCAGATAGATCGGAGCGCACCATTTTCATGATACCAATAGATAGTGCCACCTTGAAATGATCGAAACCTTGATCAATGCGATAATGAATCGCACGATCTGTAAACAGGCTGGCAAAGCAACGCCGACAGGCATCGAGTAATTGTTCGTCACTGGTTATATTCAGGTAGGTATCTTGCTGCCCGGCAAAACTGGCGTTCGGTAAATCTTCCGCTGTCGCCGAGCTGCGTACGGCAACACTGATGTCACCGCTGTATTGTTTCTTCAATGCATGAAAGGCGGTGAGAATTTGACTGCGTAAATCATCGGGTAGCGTTGCTCCGTAAATAATATCGCGTGCATCTGCACCGCGTTTTGCGAGGTCTTCCATATCATTGGGACTCAGCCCTGCCAGTGCATCATGCAACGCATTCCATACACCCGCCTTGTCAAGCATATAGCGGTAGGCATCAGCGGTGATGGCAAAGCCGTTGGGAACTTTTACCTCTGGCATTAACTGTTGGTACATTTCACCGAGAGAAGCATTTTTGCCGCCAACCAAGGGAATATCATTGATAGTCAGTTCTTTAAACCAACGGATATAGTTATTTGAAATCGGCATATAATATCCTTTTATAAAATTGAAAGCCGCATGACGACTGAATGCTAGACTCTACGTCAGTTAGTAATGGATCGCTGTAACCTGAGTGACAGGTCTTAATATGTAATTTGATATGCAGGGTTAGTATGACTGGGTTGACATGCAAATAACATCTAGTCACAAAATGATCCTCGCGCAGGTTATTTTTATATTGATATTTAAGCTTGTTGGTCGCTCGTCTATATTGCTAATGAGGTTGCTGTGAATGTCGGGAAACGAACATCTCAGTTGCAATAACAGCTATATAGGTGGTTCCGATCCAGATTAAATTGTTAGGATTAGTTGTCCATAAATAAAAGATAAGTGCTAACCAAGAGGATAAGGATAACAGCATCCCAGTGAGTGCCAGTAATCCATTCCCCAAGGTTTTTTTACGCAATCGCCAAGCAGATAGATTGATCAGAGCAAAGATTAATAAAAAAGTTGAACTGGCGAATGATGATATGATGTCCAGATTAGCAAGATTGACGAATACCAGCGTTACCCCGGTAATTGAAACCAAACTAACCCAAGGGATATTGTTTTGTTTGCTTTTGAAACCGAACGCTGCAGGTAACGCCCGGTCTGATGCCATGATCATCCCGAGGCGAGCAGTGCCAAACAGTGTTGCGTTAATCGCTGATGCAGTAGAAAATAGTGCAGCTAATCCAATGAGTACAAAGCCTGCGTGCCCTAAAAAGGGTTTAGCTGCAACGGCTAAGGCATACTCTTTATATTGAATGATTTCTTTTGGTAACAGATTCCCCACCGCGACGATGGAAACCAGTATGTAGATCGCAATCGTAATAACAATAGACCAGATAATGGCGGGTTTCAGGTTGCGCTGCGGATTTTCCATTTCGTTAATTGCGTTGGGGATCAGTTCAAATCCTTCATAGGCGACGAAGATTAATGCGGCACCCATGACCACACCGTTATAACCTTGATTAAATACTGGCAACACATGATCAGCTTTGACAAAAAAAAGTCCGATAGCTGCAAATAGAAACAGGATAATCATTTTTATGGTAACAATTAAAAGTTCGCTGGCACCGCTGGCCTTGACACCATACAAATTGACACCAAGAAAGCTCAACATGATTAATGACTCAAGTAAATGATGCATGGCGACGTTCGTACCGTCAGAGCCGAGCAAGGCGCTGCCATAAACACCAAAGGTATAGGCATACAGCGCCATCGTACCGACGTAGCCGATAAGCAACAGCCAGCCACCAATCGCAGCAATACGCTGGTCTGTAAAGGCATGCTCTAAAAAGGTAAAACTGCCACCGCTGGATTGAAACAGCAGACCGAGCTGCGCATAGGACAGTCCGGTCAACAGAGCAATCACACCGCCCAAGGCAAAGGCAACGGGCGCAGCATGACCTGCTTGAGCAATAGCCAGACCGAGTACTGAAAAAATACCTCCACCAACCATACCGCCAATGCCCATGGCGATAACTTCTTTGAGTGTGAGTTTCTCATTAGGCGAGGGTGAACTTTTATTTTTCATAAAATATTATTAAACCATAGGTTTGTAACATTACTCTAACATGGTTAGAGGGCTATTATAGCTGTGACTTTATTGATTTAATCTGGCATGATTCCAAAGGAAATAGGCATTCTGTCACTGTTCTTTTTGTAAGGCAAACACTGGGAGTTATACACTATGAAAAGGGATTTAATTTATTTCAATCACTGCAAAGAAATACTCCTTAAGTCATCGTTGTTTAAATGTCTCTCTGAAAGCTTGCTGGATGACATGTTGTTATTATTTAGGCGTGACACTTGGAGAAGGGATCTAAATTTGTCACCCGATATTTTTCAGGAACGTTTTTTTTTGTTGATAGACGGTCGTGTTGAGATTATGCGAATCAATCCGCAAACGGGTAGAAGTCTAACCTTATCGATACTGAGTTCGGGGGATGGTATTGATATAGTGACACTGCTTAACACCAAGCCGCATGAAATTATTTCTGTAGCATTGGATGACGTTGCTTTGATATCCGTGCCAATAGAGCAGGCACGTAAGTGGATTGATATGCATCCTGAATTCAATCGCAATTTTCTGCCTTATTTAGGGGAACAGCTGTGTAAAATGGAAGATCTGGCTACCGATCTAGTTTTGCATGATACAATGACGCGCCTAGCTCGTTTGATACTGCGCCACATTGTACCGCATGCCGATACTGGTGTGTACCATCTCAAATTGATACATGATCTTCACGATGAATGTTTGGCTCGTATGGTCGGTTCTGTGCGACAGGTCGTAAACCGACATCTGCAGCACTGGCGCAAGCAAGGCATCTTACACAAGCAGAACTTTCATATGGAAGTTGCTGAACTTGAGGCTCTGCAAACCTGTGCCGATGAAGCAAAGCATCATGTGGAAAAGAAAACAAAGAGACTCTGAATATTGTGCGGTTTTCAGCAGACTTACAATCATTTCACATGAATTCTTAACTTAGTATTGTCACTTGGGTGACAGTCATTTTCATTTGTTTGCATCACACTTTATACAATGCCTGAAACCATAATATTTAACTCGGCGGAGCGGGCTTGTTTAGGGAATGATATAATGACAAAGATCTGTTGTATTGTGATTTACCCACATCCAGATGCTGTGAAGCTTGCACTCGGGGAATTGCAAGCTGCCGGTTACGATCTCCAGCAAGTCTCGGTTATCGGTAAAGGTTGGCAGGGTAAGGAACATCCAGTTGGTTTTTACTGTATCGACGATCGCGTAGCTTTTCTAGGGCAACAAGATAGCTTTTGGCCGGACTGCTGGAGTAAACTGGCTGGGGCAGCTTTTTTTTGGGAACCTGATTTTGGTTCGTTGGCCGTTGCAGGCTCCATTGTTAGTATGATGATACACGACTTTGAGGATATTGAGATTAGTGCAGGCTTCAGTTTGCTAGGGACAGCACTTTTTGTTATAGGTGTGCCTAGGGGCAGTATACAGGAGTATGAAGAGGCGATTAGAGCGGAAAATTTTTTACTACTTTTTCAAGGTGAGCGGCAAGACGTTGAACGTGTTTGTGATGTTTTACATAGTGGCTCACATCAAGTGATCGTACACCGAGCCTGATTGAGTTGTCAGCGATGTGTATGGGCGGTTAATAATATATAATTGATTTGAATTTAATATGATTTTTTACGGGTAGTTAACATGAAGAGTGGGTTACATAAAACGGGAAACAGAAGGATAGTTTTAGATACAGAAACAACAGGATTAGAACCATCACAAGGGCATCGCATTATTGAAATTGGTTGTGTTGAACTGGTTAACCGTCGCCTAACCAATAATAACTTCCATCAATATATCAAGCCTGAACGTGACATTGATGAAGGTGCGCAAGAAGTTCATGGGATCACACTTGAATTTCTTGACGACAAGCCGGTGATGGCCGAGGTGGTTGAAGATTTTGCTAACTACATTCGCGGTGCTGAACTTATTATTCATAATGCACCATTCGATGTGGGTTTTTTAAATAAAGAGTTCGAACTGCATGCGGCAAAAACTAAAACCAAAGCCTACAAAATAGAAGGACTATGTACCGTATTGGATACCCTTGCGCTTGCACGCAAGATGCACCCGGGGCAAAAAAATAATCTGGATGCATTATGTAAACGTTATCATATAGATAATTCATCTCGAACTTTACACGGTGCATTACTCGATGCGGAAATTCTAGCTGATACTTATTTAGCCATGACGGGCGGGCAGGGGAGTTTGTCACTGGGTGGTGAAAGTGAATCGACGGATGGCCTGAATACAATAGAACAGAAAAAGGTTTCATCTGACCGATCTGCACTAAAAGTAATTCGGGCCAACAGTGACGAACTGGAAAGACATCAAAAGCGTTTAAATGATTTGGATAATGCGAGTGGTGGGCAGTGTGTTTGGAATCATTAAAAAAATATTTAGAGATGTTTTTTGATTAGAAGTATTTGCTATTAAGAAATATACAGAATCTGTTTAACTAAGGTAAATTATAGATGTCTGTCTAATTAACTGTTAGCAGTAATCAAAGTAGCAAAAAGAATTTAAAAAGCGGTTAAACAATGGGGCAGCTAAAACACCTGACTGGCTTCAAGTTTATACAACGATAGTTGCACTCGTTAATATCGCGGCAGCGTGAAGGCGCAAACAAAATACGAAACTTTTTAGTCTGTGATTGCGGGCAGTAGTAAAAGGTGTAAAATCAAAATACCAAGAGCAAAGGGACTCCAAAGTGCAAAACAATAAAATAACAACAAGGTCATTGGGGCAACTTGCTGCTAACAATATACTCTGAGTCCTTCGTCAACCCTTAATACCAAAAATTACATATTAATCAGTCATTGTTTTTCTTTTTTGTAAAGCAAATAAATAAGCCGATTCATCATAAGGTGTTTTATTTTTCCAACATCGAAAGACGATCCGTATCTGTAATCCCCCCGAAAAATAACAGGCGTTTTAAGTAGAAAATTCTCGTAAACT
>CAYYLL010000002.1:0-61934 GCA_964472525.1 uncultured Thioalkalispiraceae bacterium
AACAAACCGGCACCCATCGCAACGGCGACTGTACTGCCCGCTAAGCTGCCTTTTAGAAAGGTTCTGCGTTGCATATTCTATATCTCCTAAAAATTATTATAATTTTGCCAGTATTGATTACTGGTGCTTATAAAGTAAGAACCCATGCAACAACCGCATCAATTTCTTTCCCTGAAAGAATTGAGTACTTGCCAAATGGAGGCATCATTGTGTTTGGGTTGGCTTTGGTTGCGTCCCAGATCTGAGCTCTTAATTTAGCTTTATCTGGGAAACGAGCTTTCATTGCAACTAATGGTGGCCCAATGTTGCCAGCTAAGTACGAACCTTTGTAAGAATGACATGTAAAGCAGTTGCCTTTTTTGCGGTTTTCAGCAATTTTCTTACCGGTCGCAACTAATGCTGAGTCAGCGAGTGCGACAGGTGTATAGCTCATAGAGCCTAATACTACTGCGATGGCACTTGCGGCAGCGACGATCATGACGGGTTTCCGCATGGTTTTCCTCCTCGTTCAAGTATTGGTAATGTTTAATTAATTTATCTCTAAAAACAAATATTTTCAAAGATAAGGACTAATTAATATTTTTGTTTTGTTGCCAAATAACTTGGCTGGTGCCGTTAACATTTGGCAACAACACCTGAAACCAAGCATACATGAACCCAGACTTATGGCAAGTGTTTACTTCTACTTAATTAAATAAGTATATATTAAAATTAGAAGCTACTGTTCTCAAAATTCAAGCTTAATTTAAACTTACTTTGGGTCAAGAAGGTTTTTCTGTCAGTGCTTTTATTTCGTCTTGTAATTGTTTTTTGCGTGCGCTGAGTCGGCTGTCAGTATAAAAGTCGAGTGCGGGTATTTTTAAGGCAAGTTCAATTTGTTTGAGTGCCTGATAGGTTTGACCAATGTAATAATAATAATTGCCCATGGCTTCATGAGTGGCTGCCGGGTTGCCTAGTTTTGATTCGACCTGAGCTAACAGTTTATATAGCTTTGGTGTTGGTGCGTTTTGCTGTAACTGAGTATCAATAATGGATTTTGCTTGCTTGTACTGTTGTTGTTCTATCAGTGCCTCAACATAGCTGAGTGTTATTGGACCGTTGTCAGGGTAATCACTCAGGGCATCCTTATATAGTTGGAGTGCTTTTGTATGTTGTTGTGCCTGTTCTGCGATTTGGGCTTCTGTAATAAGGTAGGCGATACGTGATGGTGCGTGTTTGCGTAGTTGTTGAATAATTTTTCTTGCCTGTTTTAAATTTTTATTTTTTAACAGTGCAATCGAGTAGCCATACAATGCTGCTTCGCGGTTGGTATATGTTTTATTTTTAAGCTGTAAGGCATAGTGTCTTAACAATAATTTATTGTCATGTTGATTCAGTATTTCAATCCGCTGTTTCATTAAAAAATAAGACTCAGAGGAAGGAGGTTGTTTAAGTGGCATTTGGCTAGCACGTTGTTTTGCCTCTGCTATACGGTTTTGTGTGACTGGGTGAGTACGCAAAAATTCGGGGCCTTGTGAGCCATAAAGTCTCGACTCTTTATACATTTGCCCAAAAAAACTGGCCATGCTATAGGCGTTATAACCGGCTTTACTGAGTATGGCTATCCCCAGACGATCAGCTTCTTTTTCATTGGCACGGGTAAAATCAATTTGCATTTGTGCGGAACCACCAGCAATACTAGCCAGTGCAGCCTGACCCACGTCACTACCTTTTGCGCCCAGTATAATCGCAGCAATTAATGCGGCGAGTACCGGTGCTTGGAAACTTTGACCTCTGCTATAAGCGCGAGCATGATGACGTTGTGTTACATGCGCAATTTCGTGTGCTAGTACTGAAGCCAGTTCACTTTCGTTTCGAGTTGCCATGATTAGGCCGTAGTGAACACCAATATAACCGCCGGGTAGGGCAAAGGCATTGATAGTTTTATCGTCGATGATAAAAAAGTTAAAGTGGTAATATTTGTTGCTACTGACAGAAACCAACTTATTGCCCAGATTATTGATGTACGCAGTTAGTAAAGGGTCATCAACCAGTTTGCCCGCGCGACGAATATTACGTACGACTGCTGCCCCCATTCTTTTTTCGTCGGTTAATGTCAGCGCAGTTGCCGACGCATCACCAATATCCGGCATTTTGAGTTCTTCGGCATAAAGTGGAACGGGCCGAATAAAGGCCAATATAATCATATAGATAAGGACAGAAGCCCCTTGCTGCCGTAAAAGTTTGAATTGTTTTATCTGTATCATGAATAAATCTTATCATTCCTGAGTGAAGTTTTGTAATTTGAACCCGACTGAGACTTATGACAGTAAATTGTGAAGTGGTTTCAATTTTTTTTACTGAATTATCGTTCAAATACTATATAATTGTCCTCTTATATGGATTTAAGATTATAGCGTTATAGGAGATAAGATGCCGCTAGTGCGAGAAATAGAAGTTTCGGAACTATATGAATTATTGAAGGATGAACATAGGCAAGTTGATATTTTTGATGTAAGAAGTTCTCTCGAAGTGGATAAAGGGTCAATTCCACGGGCGCAACATATGCCGTTGCACATTATACCCAGTAAAGTGGTTGAATTATCAGACGAACGACCTATTATTTTATTTTGCCATCTGGGAGCCCGTTCTGTGCAAGCCTGCCAGTATTTGCAAAATGCAGGTTTTGATAATGTTTACATGCTTCGAGGTGGATTTAAAGCTTGGCAGGCAAGTGGTTTGTGCCATGAACTGTTAGACGATGTACCAGAAGCATGAAAGGGTCAAATTTTTAATCATTTTATCTAAAATGGTTGCCGTATTAAATTTCTAGCTGCGTTACTAACAGCTTGAATATTAATGAAAACGTATATTAGAACATTATTGGGTTGTTATTCTTGTTTAAATAACTTATAAATGGCCTATCTGAATGATTCTGATAATAAATTTTAACTAACATAGGAGCTATCATGGCTAATTTTGATCAAGAACTCGACGCATCAGGCTTAAACTGCCCACTACCTATTCTTCGTGCGAAGAAAAGCTTAGCAGGCATGGACGCAGGACAAGTACTGCATATTATTGCAACTGACCCTGGTTCAGTAAAAGATTTTGAAGCATTTGCTAAACAAACAGGCAATGAATTAATGGAATCAAAAGAAGAAGGCGGTAAATTCGTTTTCTTAATTAAAAAGAACTAACTCTTTTTAATTCAACATGCCAGTAACATGTATTCCAGTAACGTGTACTAAGGAAAGCGAACGCGTAATATTAACTTTGCTGACTAGGGGTTACGTTTATGTCGAATAAAAAACTCGCGATTATTGCAACCAAAGGAACATTGGACTGGGGTTATCCCCCGTTTATCCTCGCTTCAACGGCAGCCGCATTAGGTTATGACGTTGAAATATTTTTTACTTTTTATGGCTTACAGCTATTAAAGCGTAAAATGAAAGTTGCGGTGAGCCCGTTGGGTAATCCCGGTATGCCCATGCCAATGGGAATGGATAAATGGTTTCCGGTTATTGGTACTGCAATACCTGGTATGCAAAGCATCATGACCATGATGATGAAAAATAAAATGAAATCTAAAGGGGTTGCTAGCCTAGAAGAACTGCGTGATCTTTGCCTAGAGGCAGAAGTGAAAATGGTGGCATGCCAAATGACCGTTGACTTGTTTGACATGAACCCGGCAGATTTTATCGATGGTGTTACCTTCGGTGGTGCAGCAACATTTTTTGAATTTGCAGGTGAGTCAGATATTACATTGTATATTTAGTGTCCGTTAATTCGGAGAATTTACGGACACTTATGCAGCAGCGGAGCGCTGCGTGCTGCAAAATGCCAAGGTAATTATTTTAAAAGATTTACAGGCACAAAGCACACTACCCAATATTTGACTAACCATTAAATTAAAAACGCCCTCAGCAATGAGGGCATTTTTTTTGCTTTAACTATTAGGTGGAGAACACTGCCTTTTATCGTCATTCCCGCAGAGAGCCTATCCCCAGTGGAAACGGGGACGGTAGAAGATAAACAGCCTTTTTTATTGTCTGGATTCCTCGGCAATTGCTCCTGCATTGCCCTACCTTTGCACGTCCATGTGCTTGCGCCTCCGCGGGAATGACGGGTATAAAGTTTACTATCATTTATTTCAATAATTAAAACGTCGTATTAATCCCCACACTCAACACAACCGCATCGGCACGATAAGTACCATTATATACGGTGGTGCCATTGGGCTCATTTGGGGGATTAGCTGGAACATACGTTTTAGTGGAACTAACCGTACGGTCTTTAAATTTAACCAACATCAGTCCAGTTTCAAATTGATAGCTGCCAAAGTCATATTGATAGCCGATAGTGAATAGCTGCCGATCGGTGTCTGGGATCCGCGCCGAATAATAAGCATCCCCCTGTGGTGTTTCATCATAAGAATAGCCAAACAAAAACTGGTGTTTATTTTTCCTGTACTGCAAACTGGTTCGATAAGTTAAAGTGTTTTTCCAGTTATTGGTACTTTTGGTTACGGTTGACCCATCTGATGTCTTGTGAATATTTAAGTTATCAAAAGTACTCCAGCCCGTGTGTTCTACATCAAACTCAATGTTAAGTGCGTCGGTTGCGGCGTAATTAACGCCAATGCTCAGCATTTCAGGAAAGGTGATACTTACTTCAACGGGGAGTGCGCCTGCCACGGTCCCACCAACTCGCGTGCGTACGGTCGAGCGGTAAGACACCCCCACGGACAAATCCTTCGTTAATTTGGAAATAAAAGCAGCATTCCAACCATAGCCAACGCCACCGCCTTTTATAATGGTTGCTTGTGAGTTAAGTTGTAAATCAATTAGCCGGTACTGGTTAACACCAAACGCAAACCCTGTGTCGGTATTAAGTTGGTAGCCAAGATTAAAGTTAACATTGTACATTTTAATTCGGCTCAGTTTGGGTTCGAGTGCAGCCGAGCCACCGAATCCGGCAAACGTTCCTGTCGGCCACTGCGTTTCCAGACCGAACGGGCTGTTGGCCAATACTCCAAAAGATAATTTTTTTGATATTTTCGTACTGACAAAAAGACTGGGGACATCAAAGCTGGATTTTCCTACCCCTTGCGTTGTTTTACCATTATTAGTAACTTCATGGTCATATTGAATTTGTACGTAATTAGCACTGAATAAACCCGTGGTGTTGCCTTTTTTGGGAGTATAAACACTCATAATGGCCGGGTTGTAGGCAATAGCGCTAATTCGGCTGCTGTCTGCAACAATGGCGTTGGCCGTTGCCACCCCGGCCGCTGTGTATTCTGGCAGCCGGAAGCCATTCGCATAGGTGGCTTGTTGGTAAGCCAATAACAATAAAGTATAAAGAAAAATTTTGATATTTTTTGATGTGCCCATGAGTCTCACTCCATATTGTTAAGAACCACTGATATTTATTATAATTTGCAAAGTGCATGTTGCTTTTGCGATACACTTACCCCTCCACTTTTATCACGATTAGCCTAGATTGACCAGTCGTTGTAATTTTACGACACAAAAAGGCAATGTGTGTTTGGTTACAGACAGCTAGCCGCATAAATGCCGATAATAGGCCAACATTAACGAATAAAGGCTTTAATTTGAGGGTTGCGACTAAAAATATTGATTGACACTATGAAGCGATTTATTCAATTATAGTGCGAATTGCAAAACAGGGCTGTCTCATAAAAACAACACAACGATATTCTTGTTATATAAGCAAAACAAAAATCAAAGCAGTTATTTAAGTTGACAGAAACAACTAACCAAAACGGGAGTTCAAGAATCAAATGAAACAATCAACTAAAGGTATTTTAATCGGGGCATGTGCAGCAGGTATGTTGTTGCCCTTAACGGCTTCGGCTACTAATGGTTATTTTGCACATGGTTATGGTGTTGCAAGTAAAGGTCAGGGTGGTGCGGGTGTTGCTGTGTCTCAAAATGGATTGAGCGGTGCTACTAACCCTGCTGCATTGGCTAAAGTTGGCAACCGAATTGATTTTGGTATTGAATATTTCGTACCAGATCGTAAAGCGGTAACTCGAAGCGATAATATAAGCTACGATGGTAATGGCGATAGCTCGTTTTTAATTCCTGAGTTTGCTTGGAATATGGATCTTAATCCAAAAATGACTTTTGGTGTGGTTGTTTATGGTAATGGCGGGATGAATACAAAATACAAAGCTATTCCACAGTATGCTGGAGCAACAACGTCAAGCACGGGTATGAACTTAGAACAACTTTTTATTGCTCCTACGTTTACATTTAAAATTGCACCTAAACATTCTATAGGTGTTTCACTAAATTTGATTTACCAAAAATTTGAAGCTACAGGTTTAGGTGGTTTCTGTGGATTTAAAGCGACAGGGTGTGTTAATAATGCAGCACCTGGTGCAGCAGCAAGTGATCTTGCTGGCTTATCAGATCAAGGTGTTGATACTTCAACAGGTTACAGCGTAAAAGTGGGTTGGATGGGACAATTAGCACCTAACTTCTCTATGGGCGCTGCTTATCAAACGAAAGCTGATATGTCGAATTTTAGTAAATATAATCAGTTATTTGCAGAGCAAGGCGACTTTGATATCCCTTCAAATTGGACAGTCGGTTTGGCTTTTCAACCAACTAAATCAATGAACCTCTTATTCGATGTACAGCGAATTAATTATACTGATGTTGCATCAGTTTCAAATGCTAATGGTACCGGTAATGGTACTGGAACATTAGGTGCGAGCAATGGCCGTGGTTTTGGTTGGGGTGATATGACTGTTTATAAACTAGGTGCTGAGTTTGATCTAAACAGTAACCTTGTTTTACGAGCAGGTTATAGTAAAACAGATCAACCTATTCCAAACAGTCAAACAGCATTTAACTTAATTGCACCTGCTGTTATTGAAGAACACTATACCTTCGGTTTGACTTATACCTTAGAGAATAAAGCTGAACTAACAGCATTTGCCATGTATGCTCCTGAAGTTACAGTAACAGGTACTACAAGTACTCCAGGTACTGCTGGTGCAGCTAATATTACTATGAGCCAGTATTCATTGGGTGTTGGCTATGGCTGGAAGTTCTAAGCTAAAAAAAGAAACAAGCTACATCAACAAATATTGAAGAAATAATAATAATTATAAATCTCAAGTGTGTGTAGTTATCAGGGGCAACTTTTTAGTTGCCCCTTTTTTTTAGTGCCAGTTATATTGAAAATATTACTGGCACTTATGTAGCTCTGCTGCGTATTTTAAAATATTACACGCACTTATGCAGCCATAGAGCTGCCTGTTACTTTGCCGATGCAATTTTTGGCAGAATAAGGTAATATTCTGCTGATATTTAACCTCTCAATCATTTTTTGGTTTGGCGCGGTGTTAAAATTATTAACTATTTGATTTATTTAGACTTTATGAGGCTGAAATGTTTACAAAAGACATGACAATTGCAAGTTTTGACGACGAACTATGGCAATCAATGGAAAAAGAGCGGGTACGTCAGGAAGAACATATCGAGTTAATTGCCTCTGAAAATTACGCTAGTCCAAGGGTCATGGAGGCTCAGGGATCGGTGTTGACTAACAAATATGCCGAAGGTTATCCGGGCAAACGCTATTACGGTGGTTGTGAATATGTGGATGTGGCCGAGCAGTTGGCAATAGATCGCGTTAAAGAATTATTTGGTGCCGATTATGCCAATGTGCAACCCCATTCTGGCTCGCAAGCTAATGCCGCGGTTTATATGGCACTTTGCCAACCCGGTGACACCGTATTGGGTATGAGTTTAGCCGATGGCGGCCACTTAACCCACGGTTCAAAAGTGAGTTTTTCTGGCAAAATTTATAATGCAGTGCAATACGGTTTAAATAATGAAACCGGTGAAATTGATTACGAACAGGTTGAAACACTTGCCAAAGAACACAAGCCGAAAATGATCGTGGCCGGTTTTAGTGCCTATTCACGTATTGTCGACTGGCAACGCTTCCGCGATATAGCCGATAGTGTAGGTGCTTACTTAATGGTGGACATGGCGCATGTTGCCGGTTTAGTCGCTGCGGGTGTTTACCCGAATCCCGTTGGTATTGCCGATGTCACCACCTCAACCACGCACAAAACATTACGTGGCCCTCGCGGTGGTATTATTTTAGCCAAGCGCAATGAAGAAATTGAAAAGAAATTCAATTCGGCTATTTTCCCCGGTATTCAGGGTGGCCCCTTAATGCATGTGATTGCGGCTAAAGCAGTTGCCTTTAAAGAAGCTCTTGAACCTGAATTTACTGTTTATCAGAAACAGGTTGTAGTCAATGCACAAGCAATGGCAAAAGTTTTAATCGAGCGTGATTATAATATTGTATCCAAAGGAACGGACAACCATTTATTTCTTGTCGACCTGATTAACAAAGGCATGACCGGCAAAGAAGCCGATGCTGCATTAGGTTCAGCAAACATTACAGTAAACAAAAACTCGGTACCGAATGATCCACAGTCGCCTTTTGTAACCAGTGGTTTACGCATTGGTACACCGGCCATTACGACGCGTGGTTTTAACGAAGCCGATGCGGCTGAACTGGCAGGTTGGATTTGTGATGTACTGGATAATTTAGGAGACCAATCGGTGATCGATTCGGTTAAACAAAAAGTATTAAAAATTTGTAAGCGGTTGCCGGTTTATGGTTAACAGCTTTTAACTTAAAAAATAATGAGTTCGTCATACCCGCGAAAGCGGGTATCCAGAGGTTTTTAGAACAGCTTGAATTTAATGACTGGATTCCTACCCCATCCTTCACTGGGGACAGGCTCTTTGCAGGAGTGACGGTAAATGCAAAACGATGTTGATAAAGGCTTAAATGTACTGTCCATTTTGTAACGCAGAAGATACCCGTGTCATTGACTCACGTTTAACCAATGACGGCTCTAGCGTGCGTCGTCGTCGTGAGTGTATGACTTGCAGTGAGCGTTTTACAACCTTTGAAACAGCCGAGTTGGTGATGCCACGCATTATCAAAAACAGTGGCCGCCGCGAACCGTTTAACGAAGAAAAGCTCGTGGCGGGTATCTCGCGTTCATTAGAAAAACGGCCAGTGGATACGAATGAAATTGAAGCTAGTGTGAGTCGTATTTTAAAGCGTATCCGTGCAACCGGCGAGCGAGAATTGTCTTCTTCTTTAATCGGTAACTGGATTATGGATGAACTGCGTGATTTGGATCAGGTTGCTTTTGTGCGTTTTGCTTCTGTTTATCGCAGCTTTGAAGATGTCAGTGCCTTTCAGGATGAAATTGATAAATTAAAAAATATACCATCACCTGAACATAAACGTAAACAGCAATCGTTGTTGCCATCAGAAGAAAGTAATCCAAAAAAAAAGTAATCCATATGAAAAATAGCGAGTGATGATATGACCACATTCAGTGCTTATGACCATGAGTTTATGTCGCGCGCTATCCGTCTGGCAAAAAAAGGTATGAACACAACCCAACCAAATCCAAGAGTCGGCTGTGTGTTAACGCAAAGTAATAATATTGTGGGTGAAGGTTGGCATAAAAAAGCGGGCGAAGCACATGCTGAAATTAATGCCTTGCTGCAAGCCGGTGGTCAGGCAAAAGGAGCAACGGCGTATGTCACGCTCGAACCGTGTTGCCATACGGGTAAAACCCCGCCTTGCACCGACAGTTTAATCAAAGCCGGTGTCGCTCGTGTGATTGTTGCCATGCAGGATCCGCATGACAAAGTTGCCGGTAAAGGTTTCGAACAATTAAAGCAAGCCGGTATTGACGTGCAGGTGGGGTTGTTGGAGGAGCAGGCACGTTTACTGAATCCCGGTTTTATCAAACGTATGCAACAAGGTTTGCCGTTTGTGCGTGTAAAAATGGCCATGAGTGTTGATGGTCGTACGGCGATGGCCTCGGGTGAAAGCAAATGGATAACCGGTGAAGCGGCACGTTACGATGTACAACAATGGCGAGCGCGCAGTTCTGCCATGTTAACCGGCATGGGTACTATTTCACATGACGACCCATCGCTTACCGTACGTTTAGGTAATCCGGTGTTGGAACAGGCGGGTATTCACTCGGATCTACAAGCAGGCAGTCAGCAACCTTTACGTGTTATTTTAGACAGCGACCTGAAATTATCACCAACAGCCAAAGTTATCCAACAAGCTGGGGATATTTTAGTTTTTAGTAACAGTATCGACGAACAAAAAATAACGTCTCTGGAACAAGTGGGCGTTAAGGTGATGTATATTGAGAAAAACGCTGATGGTTTGGACTTACAGGCCATTCTCAAATACTTAGCTACATTGCAAATGAATGAAGTGATGGTTGAAGCCGGAGCAAACCTTGCCGGGAGTTTTGTCGCAGCGGGTTTTGTTGACGAGCTGATTCTGTATATGGCCCCAGTTTTAATGGGGAATAATGCTCGTGGTCTGTTTAATTTGCCGCTTATTCGGCAAATGAGCGATAAAATTCAACTAAATATCAAAGATATAAGGCAATTTGGCGAAGATATTCGAATTATCGCAACACTTGCCTAATATACCTTATATAATAGCGCGCTATGTTTACCGGAATTATCGAGGCCAAAGGCCATATTGAAGCAATCATGCCAAGTGGCAACGATATGCGTGTGCGTATTGCTACGGGTAAGCTGGATTTAAGTGATGTAAAGCTGGGTGACAGTATCGCCGTTAACGGTGTTTGCTTAACCGCAGTAGAATTACCGAGTGATGGATTTTGGGCGGATGTGTCGGCAGAAACGCTGGCGCACACCACGTTTAAAACACTGGCCGTTGCAACAGTGGTGAATTTAGAAAAAGCACTCACCCCCACAACTCGATTGGGTGGACACTTAGTAAGTGGCCATGTGGATGGTGTGGGCGAGATAATTTCACGCAACGTTGTTGGTCATTCGGAACAATTTAAAATTAAGGCGCCAGACAGTTTAGCCAAGTACATTGCTAAAAAAGGCTCGATTTGTGTTGAAGGCATTAGTTTAACGGTTAACGAAGTACAAGGTGCAGTGTTTGATTTAAATATTGTGCCGCACACCTTGGATGAAACCAACTTGCAGCAATTAGCAAGTGGCTCGAAGGTGAATCTGGAAGTGGATTTAATTGCTCGGTATTTAGAACGATTGGTTTTAGGTGAGCAGGCTGCCAACGCAGATCTGAAAACGGGAAATATTAATCTGGAATTTTTAGCACAACATGGGTTTATAAAGTAATTACAATGGCATTGAATACAACAAAAGAACTAATTGAAGATTTTCGTCAAGGTAAAATGATTATTTTGATGGACGATGAAGATCGCGAAAACGAAGGTGATTTAATTATCGCAGCCGAAGCGGTACAAGCGGATGACATTAACTTTATGGCACGTTATGGTCGAGGTTTAATTTGTTTAACCCTAACTGAAGCACGTTGCAAACAACTCCGCTTACCCTTAATGGTGCAGGAAAATAATGAATCGCAGTCAACTAATTTTACCGTCACAATTGAAGCTGCCAAAGGCGTGACCACTGGTATTTCTGCTGCTGATCGTGCAGTTACCGTTCAGGCTGCGGTTGCTGCTGATGCAATCCCCGCTGATCTGGTTCAACCCGGTCATATCTTTCCGTTAATGGCGCAAGCCGGTGGGGTGTTAGCCCGTGCGGGTCATACCGAAGCCGGTTGTGACTTGGCAAGACTGGCAGGTAAAGAACCGGCCTCGGTTATTGTTGAAATTCTTAACGAAGACGGCACCATGGCTCGGCGAGCCGATTTGGAAGTGTTTGCAAAAGAACACAATATCAAAGTGGGCACCATTGCCGATTTAATTGAATATCGTTTACATAATGAAAAAAGTGTTGAGCATATTGCTGAATCAAATTTGCCAACTGAATTTGGTGATTTTAAATTACATGCTTTTCGTAATGCCCATGATGGTAGTGCGCACCTTGCCTTAGTTAAAGGAGAGATTGATTCTGACTGTCCTACTTTAGTGCGGGTTCATGTTGAAAATAGTATTTGTGATTTTTTTGCAAGTAAACGTTCGGATTGTGGCTGGCCATTACATGATGCAATGAAACGTATTGCCGATGAAGGTTCGGGTATCGTTGTTATTTTACGCCCCGGTAATTTAGCCGATACTGTATTGAGTCAGGTAAAACGTTATAGCAACGAAGATAAGGGTGAAGAACATACTTTGGCTGATCATAAAGAAGACTTGCGAACCTTTGGTATTGGTGCGCAAATTTTATCTGAGCTGGGTGTTCGACACATGCGCGTACTGAGCGCACCGAAAAAAATGCACGCATTATCTGGTTTTGGTCTGGATGTAGTTGAGTATGTTCATGACTAGCGTAAATATACTGGCTATATTGTTAGGTATGAAATGTTTTAAATAGTGTAGCCCGGATGAAGCACAGCGTAATCCGGGAACAATGATTAAGGAACAAAAGAATGAGTACAAAAATAATAGAAGGTGATTTAGTGGTTAAAGGTGCCCGTTTTGGTATTGCCGTCGCACGATTTAACAGCTTTGTTGTGGAAAGTTTATTAGAAGGTGCGATTGATACCTTAAAACGGCATGGTGCTAGTGACGCTGATATTGAAGTGGTACGTGTACCCGGTGCTTTTGAATTACCATTAGCTATTCAACGTATGGCGAACAATAAAAAATACGATGCGATTATTGCCTTAGGTGCAGTGATTCGTGGAGGTACACCGCATTTTGATTTTGTTGCCGGTGAATGTGTTAAAGGAATGTCATCTGTTTCATTACAAGCGGATATACCGGTTTCATTTGGTGTGTTAACGGTTGACACTATTGAGCAGGCTATCGAGCGTTCTGGAACAAAAGCAGGCAACAAAGGGGCTGAAGCCACGATGTCTGCTATTGAAATGGTTAATTTATTAAAAGAAATTGGTTAGATGAAAGTAAGTGCTCGTAGCCGTGCAAGGCAACTCGCTGTTCAAGGTTTGTATGAATGGCAAATCAGTGCAAATGCTATTGATGATATTATCAGCCAGTGTTTAGATGCTAAACGCGGGAAAAATATCGATGAAAAATATTTTGAAGAACTGATTTATAAAATCTCATCAACAGTAGATACTTTAAATAGTTTATTGGTGCCGTTTTTAGACCGTGGTATTGATGAGCTTGATCCGGTTGAGCGTGCCATTTTACAGCTAGGTGCGTATGAGTTAACACAAAAAATTGATATTCCTTATAAAGTCGTTATTAATGAAGCTATCGAGCTTGCTAAAACCTTTGGTGCAGAACAAAGCCATAAATTTGTAAATGGAATACTGGATAAAGTGGCCGAGCAAAGTCGTAGTGTGGAATTTAAAGCAAATAAAAAATAATAGCCGTCATTCCCACGGAGGCGGGAACCCAGACAGTAAAATAAAGCTATAAACCAATATACGTTTAAAAGAACTAATTTATAGTACTGGGATTCCCGCTTTCGTGGGAATGACGGTTTTATATGAGACCAAAGTTACTTATGCCGCCTTTAGAATTTGATATTATTAAAAAATATTTTTCTAATATCACGACAAAAGAAAACAGCTCAAATATCCATCTTGGTGTTGGTGATGATGCGGCCATTGTTTCTATTCCTGAAAATAAAAGACTGGTTGTCTGCACCGATACACTCAATGAAGGTGTACATTTTCCCGTTGACACATCGGCATACAATATTGCCTATAAAGCACTGGCGGTTAATTTAAGTGATTTAGCCGCAATGGGGGCAACTCCTAAATGGTTTACTTTAAATATATCGTTGCCGGAAGTTAATAAAAACTGGTTGGCAGATTTTTCAAGTGGTTTGCGTGAGCTTTCTAAACAGTATCAATTAGATTTAATTGGTGGTGATACTACTCGTGGGTCACTGAGTATCGGAATTACCCTTGCTGGTCATATTGAGCAATTTAAAAGCTTGTTGCGCTCAGGGGCAAAAGTGGGTGATAAAGTTTACTTAAGTGGTTGCACAGGTGAAGCAGCCTATGGATTGGCTTGTTTAAAACAATCGAAACTACTCAACGATAGCGAAAAACATTTTGTATCACGTTTAAATCAGCCCACAGCACGAGTTAATCTGGGTTTGAGCTTGCTGGATATTGCCAATGCCTGTATTGATATTTCAGATGGTCTGGTGGCGGATCTTGCTCATATTGCAGAAGCCAGTCAATGTGGGATTAAACTGAATATAGATGCTATCCCTTTACCAACAATACCTGATATTGATTTAGCGCGTCGTTATGCGTTAACTGGTGGTGATGATTATGAACTTGTTTTTACCGTTGCCGCTTCTCGACAATCTGCTCTGGAAAGCCTGATTAGCCAGACAGATCTACAAATAAGTTGCATTGGTGAAGTAGTTGCAATAAAAGGGATCCAATTGTTAGATAATAATCAGCCAATCGATTTACCTCGGGATGGCTATGAACATTTCCGTATATAAGATTTAAGAGGGTCGTTTGAAAATGCCAACTACAAAAAAAGCAACAGCAAAAATGTTACTCAATCCGGTTCATGCCATCAGTATGTGGCTCGGCTCGGGATTATCACCGTTTGCATCGGGCACGGTGGGTACTTTAGCGGCTATACCGTTGTATATTATTGTTGCTCATTATCTTGACTGGTCGATAACGCAACCACAAAATTTCTTAATTTTAATTGCAGTTCTTTTTATCCCCGGCTGTTTCTGCGCGCATTACACCGGCAAGGTATTGGGCGTGGCAGATCATGGTGCGATTGTTTGGGATGAAGTCGTTGGTTTTTTTGTAACCATGTTTGTGGTGCCGTATGCGACGTTGTCAGTTTTTGAATTGACGATGTGGATTACTGCTGGATTTTTTGTCTTCCGTTTCTTTGATATTTTTAAACCTTGGCCAGCAAGTTGGGTGGACAAAAATGTAAAAAATGGTTTTGGTGTAATGTTTGACGATGTGATTGCAGGTATTTTTGCGGCGGTTACATTGTATCTGGGTTTAATGTTTTTCGGGGTTTAATTTTATTTGGAGGGTAATATGTTTCGTATTATTAAATTAATCAGCCTGCTAGCTTTTATGATTTTCTCCTTAACTGTGCAGGCGAGTGAAGTTGAAATTGTTAAAGTTAAGCTAAGATCGAATAATGATGGCAGAACTTGGACTTTTCATGTGACATTAAAACACAATGATACCGGCTGGAAGCATTATGCCGATGCGTGGCAAGTGGTTGATGAATCAGGAAAAGTACTGGGTAAACGTGTTTTATATCACCCGCATGAACATGAACAACCCTTTACTCGTAGCTTGTCAGGTGTGCATTTGCCAGAAAATGCTATTATTTATGTTGAAGCACATGACAATGTGACGGGATGGAGTAAAGACAGAGTAAAGATTGATTTTGATTTTCCAACCGGTAAACGTTATAGCATTGGTGAATATGAATAAAACAGGAACATTTTATAATGTATCGAAGCCCGTATTATAAAAAAATATTTATATTTTTTTTAATATTGTCAGGCTTAACAATAACTATTCGGTCTGCGTTGGCACTGGATGTAATTGTGATGGCGATTTTTGGTGATACGGTTATTTTAAAAGTAGATGGTACCCGGCATAAATTAAAAGTAGGTGATAAAACACCAGAAGGAATTAGTTTGGCTGGAATCGACTCTGATACCATTATTTTAAAGCAAGGAAATAAAAAGACTCGGCATAAGCTAGGTGGCCACGTTAGTTTTGGTTTAGAAGGTGGCCGGGGTAAAAAACCAAAGAAAGATGCCATTGCCACAATCTGGCCGCAGGGTGATATGTATGTCACCCATGGTTACATTAATAAATTTTCTGTTACTTTTATGGTCGATACCGGTGCAACGTGGATAGCGATGAGTGAATCTTTGGCTAAACGTATGGGGATTAATTATTTCCGTGGTGAACGTGGCATTGCCGGTACGGCCTCTGGTCGAACTACTATTTATAAAATTAAATTAGACAGTGTTCGTGTTGGAGGTATTGTTTTATATAATGTTGAGGCGGCGGTGATACCACACTTATCGGGCCATGTTTTACTGGGTAATTCGTTTTTAAAGTATACTGAAATGACTCGCACCCGACAGGTTATGATTTTAAAGAAAAAATAATGGGTAGGATTTATTATACTCAATAAAAAAGGTGGCATGGCCACCTTTTTTATTGAACCGTATATTTCAGCTTACTTCACTTTTTCAATTAACGCATAAGCCGAATGGTTATGAATGGACTCAAAATTTTCAGATTCAACAATATAGGCCGAAATTCGATCTTCACTATTAAGTTGGGCAGCTACATCACGCACCATATCTTCGACAAATTTTGGATTGTTGTAAGCGCGTTCTGTAACAATTTTTTCATCCGGGCGTTTGAGTAAACCATAAAGTTCACAGGAGGCTTCTTTTTCAACAAGGTCGATAAGTTCTTCTACCCAGACAAATTCTTTGATTGTTGCGGTAACGGTAACGTGTGAGCGTTGATTATGCGCACCGTATGCTGATATTTTTTTGGAGCAAGGGCAAAGGCTTGTTACGGGCACAACAATTTTAACTTTTAATTCTGTCGCACCGTCATGGATTTCACCAATAAAAGTCACATCATAATCCAATAAACTTTGCACACCGGAAGATGGAGCCGTTTTATTGACAAAATACGGGAATGACATTTCAATATGACCGGACTTTGCTTCTAAGCGTTCAGCCATTTCGATAAGCATTTCTTTAAAGGACTTAACCGATATTTCGCGCTCATGATTGTTTAAAATCTCGACAAAGCGAGACATATGTGTGCCTTTAAAATCATGCGGCAGGTTAACGTACATATTGAAGTTGGCAATGGTGTTTTGCTCACCTTCACTGCGATCACGTACTTTGACGGGATGACGAATATCTTTAATCCCAACCTTGTTAATGGGTATATGACGTGTGTCTTTCGTATTTTGTACATCGGCAATGGGTGTATTACTCATGATTAATCTTCCTCGGTATAACTGACGCAGGCGCGTTCGGTTTCCCAGATAGTGACGTTTTTAACGGCCACGCGTGCGTCGTTTAGTTCATTGCTTAATTGTGTATAAAAATAGGCCGCCAGATTTTCTGCAGTGGGGTTGAGTTTATCGAACGGTGGAATGTCGTTTAAATTACGATGGTCCAGTTTTTCAATCAGTGTTTTGGTTGCCGTTTTAATATCGCTAAAGTCGATACCCATGCCTATTTCATTGAGTTCTCTGCAACTGATATTGACTTCTACTTTCCAGTTATGGCCGTGCAATCGACTACAGGGACCATCATATTCTCGAAGAAAATGGGCTGCGGAAAAATCCGTTAAGATTTTCATAGTGTAACAGGAAGTCATAATAATTACTTGAGTGTTTTGCTTGGGTATAGTGGTGAATAAATATTGACGGCGGCGATGCCTTTATTTGGCAAGGCTTAAATGCTTCTCATATTGCTGGTGTTTAAAAAAATGTTCAATTTGAGCGATTATACCAGAGCTGGAGAGTTTTGCCTCGCTTAATACTTCATCTCGAGTGCCATGCGCCTGAAATTTATCGGGTAGCCCTAAATTTAATACGGGAATACTACGGTGATGGGCAAGTAAACACTCATTAACTGCACTGCCTGCGCCCCCCATAACGGTATTGTCTTCAATAGTGACGAGTAACTGATGGGAATCGGCTAGTTTTAGGATAGTCTTCTCATCAAGCGGTTTAATAAAACGCATATTGCTGAGACTGGCATTTAACACGTCGGCGGCAGCCGTTGCTGAACTCAATAGTGCGCCAAAAGACAAAATAGCGATTGATTCACCTTTACGGACGGTCTCGGCTTTACCCAGAGGAATAGTAGTCATTTGCTTCTCAACCTTTATGCCCATGCCGGTACCACGCGGGTAACGAACAGCACAAGGACCATTGTATTGGTAGCCAGTATAGAGCATTTGCCGACATTCATTTTCGTCGGATGCTGCCATAATAACCATATTGGGAATGCAGCGCAGATAGCTTAAATCGAAGGTGCCGGCATGGGTTGCACCATCGGGCCCCACGATACCGGCACGGTCAATTGCAAATAGGATAGGCAGGTTTTGCAATGCGACATCATGGATGAGCTGGTCATAGCCACGCTGTAAAAAAGTAGAATAAATAGCCACAACCGGGTGGACACCTTCGCAGGCTAATCCGGCGGCAAAGGTGATTGCGTGTTGTTCGGCAATGCCTACGTCAAAATAACGCTCGGGAAAGCGTTCGGCAAAATCGACTAGCCCAGAACCTTCGCGCATGGCCGGTGTAATGGCAGCTAGTTTGGGGTCTTGCTCAGCCATATCACAAATCCAGTCACTAAAGATTTGGGTGTAACTGGGGCCGCTAGTGGGTTTGCTTGCAAGTGTCCCGGATTCAATATCGAATTGCCCAACACCGTGGTATGCACAAGGATTTTCTTCGGCAGGTTGGTAACCTTTGCCTTTTTTAGTCACAATATGCAGAAATTGTGGGCCTTTTAATTTACGCAGGTTTTTTAATGTACCAACGAGTGTATCAATATCGTGGCCATCGATAGGGCCAATATAGTTAAAACCGAGTTCTTCAAACAAGGTGCCGGGTATGACCATGCCTTTGACATGTTCTTCGGTTCGGCGCGCTAATTCCCATACGCTTGGCATGGTACTGAGTACTTTTTTACTGCCTTCTTTCATACTTGCGTAGACCTTGCTCGACAGCACACGTGCAAAGTAATTCGACATGGCGCCAACATTGGGCGAAATCGACATATCGTTGTCGTTTAAAATAACCAGTAAATTGGCATCGAGATCACCGGCATGATTCAAGGCTTCAAAAGCCATACCGGCGGTGAGAGCGCCATCACCGATAATGGCGGCCACATGACGTTGTTCACCGGTTTGTTTTGCAGCGACCGCCATGCCGAGGGCAGCACTGATAGAGGTACTGGAATGGCCGACGCCAAAGGTATCATAAGCACTTTCTTCCCGATTAGGGAAACCGCTTAGGCCACCTTTTTGACGCAAACCGGGCATTTGCTGGCGGCGGCCGGTTAGGATTTTATGAGGGTAACTTTGGTGACCAACGTCCCAGACTAGGCGATCATTCGGAGTGTCAAAAACGTAATGCAGGGCGACAGTGAGTTCAACCGTGCCTAGCCCTGAGGATAAATGGCCACCAGTTTCACTGACACTTTGCAACAGGCAATCTCTAAGTTCATCAGACACTTGGCGTAGTTTATCAGCTTTTAAAGCACGCAAATCCTGAGGATACTGGATAGTATCAAGCAGCGGAGTGGGTGTTTTTGAAGTCATTTATGCATCGCCAGTGTTTATCGGTTGTCATGGGTGTGTCACAAACCGATCATGCGTTGTTTGAGGCGTTTATGCAAGGTGAACTTGGACTTGACAGGGCAACAAATGAACAACTTTGGAGAGTGATGGGTAAGGCTATTTAATAGTTACGACCAACAATATAAGCTGACAATTCACGTAAAATTTGCGCTTTATCACCCAATATTTCCAAGTGGGCAATCGCATCTTCATGTAGCTCTAATGCCAGTTCTTTCGATTCATCCAGTCCTAATATGGCCGGATAGGTGGGTTTATTGAGTGCGGCATCGGCGCCTTGTGGTTTGCCGAGTGTTTCGGTGCTAGCTTCAATATCTAAAATATCATCGCGTACTTGAAAGGCTAGCCCAACGCACTTGCCATAATGATCCAGTGCTTGTAACTGTGCTTCGGTTACATTGGGTTGGCAAAGTGCGCCAAGTTGTACACTGGCACGGATTAAGGCGCCGGTTTTATGGATGTGCATATTTTCCAGTTCAGCAATGTTCAGTTTTTTTCCAACTGATTCAAGATCAATGGCTTGCCCTCCGGCCATTCCGTGCGAGCCACTGGCGGCGGCTAGAATTTCTGTCATTTGCAGGACGTTTTCAGCCGGTAAGCTTTGTCTGGAGCGGGTTAGTATTTGAAAAGCCAGGGGTTGCAGGGCATCACCTGCCAGAATGGCCATTGCCTCACCGTAGCGAATATGGCAAGTAGGTTGGCCTCGACGTAAATCATCGTCGTCCATTGCGGGTAAATCGTCATGTATGAGCGAATAAGCATGAATGATTTCGACTGCACAGGCGGGGTTGTCGAGTATGTTTTTATCTGCTCCCAGGCATTGGCCAACGGCATAGACTAACACTGGGCGAATACGCTTGCCGCCTAATAGAACGGAGCTGCGCATTGCCTGATGTAAGGTGGTGGGCTGAACTTTGTCTTTGGGTAAGCGATTTTCCAGTGCGTTGTTGACGCGTTGTTGCCAGTGAGACATGGATTCTTTTAAGGACATGACTTGATCCGGTGTTGCTGTTTTAGAGGGCATAAGGTTAATCTTCTTCAAATATTTCAAGTTCTGCTTGTTCGGACTTACCGATTAAAATTTGTACCTTTTGTTCTGCTTCTTTCAGTGCTGTTTGACATTGGCGGGTCAGTTCTACACCACGTTCAAATTGCTTTAATGAGTCTTCAAGCGATAGTTCGCCTCGTTCCATGGTTTCGACTAAATTTTCCAGCTCGTTTAATGCTTTTTCAAAATCAAGCGGTCTGGATTTTTTAGCAGTTGTTTTTTTGGATGTTTTTTTGGATGTTTTTTTAGGCATTTGTGAGCTTCCAAATCGTTGAAACAGTGTTTAATTTAAGAGTGTATCTTAACTCTAAATGGTATTTATTCATATATTTTTGCTTCAGTTCGAAATAGATGTTCTATAATTTTAGTTTGAGGAATTAATCTGACAATGGTTAAAAGTAGTATCATTTTGAGCGTGTTAATCGGGAACCTGCTTTTTGCGGGTACAACTTTGGCTCAACAGCCACAATTTAAAAAATTTAGTCAGCAGCATAAAACGGTCTACCAATATACCTTTAAAAATGCCGCCAGAGAGCATGAGGTATTAAAATTCAGGATTGATGATTATTATCTTAAGCAATCCAGAGATCGTTTTAGTGAAAGTAAACGTCGAACGTTATTTGCACAAGCTAAAGATACGGCGCATTCTATATCTAAAAAATTACAGGATAAATACAATACGCGTTTAAGGGATGATTACAGTGTATATTTGACAGAACAAGGCCAACAATTACCCGACGGATTTAAACTTGAAATTAACAAAGCTAAAGCGGGTTGGCATCTTTCGTATAAAGGCCGTATGTCGCAAAAGCAAGTGCAAGGCATTGTTAAGGTATTTAGAAAAGGGGCTGATAGTCGCTGGGCACAATTAAGTCGTGTGGCTAGAAATGTGTACCAACAGGAAAGTCGCAAAACAATTAATAAGGCAGTGGGATTGCTTTATAAAGAAAACCGTTACGTTGCCAGAAGAAATAAAACGAATAAAAATATTCTTGACGTACGAATTGATTTTGTACAAGTCGTTATTGATGAAACAGTCGGGATCCGTCCTGTCGCAAAAGCTATCGCAAATAAAACACGTGGGTTGTCCGATAGACAGGTTATTGCTTATGCCTTACGCTTTTTGCAATGGATACCGTATGATAATTTGAAATCCCGAGATGCACTGGGAGCGATAGGTTTTGTTGCCCCTTTAACATTACTTGATATTAACAAGGGTGATTGTGATACCAAGTCTGTGGCTTTGGCCGCGTTAATTCGAAACCTGCTACCCGATGTGCGTATGATTATGGGACTGGTTCCGAAACATGCTTTTTTAGCACTTAATATACCGCGCAAACCCGATGATGCGATTATTAATGTGAAGGGGCTAGATTATGTTGTTGTTGAACCGACTGGTCCGGCACTTTCAGTTGTTGGTCAAGCTCACCCTCTTACTCGGCCATATTTAAACTCGAGAAAAGATAATAATAAATTCTTGTTGAATATTCCAAGTGGAAATGAAAATAATATTGCGAGTGTATTCTAGGGAAACGATACGATATATAATCTGATTTCCCCATCTGCTTGCGGCGGGCACAAAACCAATGGGGTTTCCAAAGGGGTGCATACCCCGTTGACGATATATAATTGATTTGATTTTCATTCTTTTTAGGAACAACCCTTTATTTATGGCTTAAATATGTAAGAATAGGCATAAATTATAAAAAGGTCGTATGTTATTACTCAACTAAACTCTAACATCATTGCTCGCCCAGATCATAATATCTCGCGTAAAGATATATCGAGAAGCGCGTTGAAGGTTTTGTATACACTTAAAGATGCGAATTATGAAGGCTATCTTGTCGGTGGTTGTGTTCGTGACTTATTGTTGGGTTTTTGTCCTAAAGATTTTGATGTTGCGACCAATGCAACACCCGAGCAAGTAAAAGCCTTATTTCGGAATAGCAGAATTATTGGACGCCGCTTTCAGATTGTACATGTGCGTTTCGGACGAGAAATTATTGAAGTGACCACATTCAGGGGACCGCATGATGGTAATGCCCAACACGTATCGGATGAAGGAATGTTACTTCGAGATAACGTGTATGGCACATTAGAGCAAGATGCCTGGCGTCGGGATTTTACTGTTAACGCTTTATATTATACGGTTAAAGATTTTTCGATTGTAGACTATACCCATGGTATGGATGATTTGCAGTCCAAAACTATTCGGATGATAGGTGATCCGGAAGTTCGCTTTAAAGAAGACCCTGTTCGTATGTTGCGTGCCATTCGTTTTGCAGCAAAATTGAATTTTAAAATACAGCATGATGATGAAGTTTCAATAAAAAAAGCACTGGATGAAAATATTCATTTACTCGAAGCCGTTTCATCTGCACGTTTATTTGACGAAGTACTTAAGCTATTTATGAGCGGTTATGCTGAAGCCGTTTATGCACTTCTGATTAAAGAAAATATTTATCAACGGCTTATTCCCTTTGAACAGACGGTTGATAGCAGCTTTTATATTGAATTTGTAAAACAGGGTTTGGTCAATACCGATATTCGGATTCAACAAGAAAAGCCAGTTACCCCTGCATTTTTATTTGCTGTTTTATTATGGCCTGCTGTGGAAATGTTGACAAAGCAGCTTCAATCACAGGAGCTACCCCTTAATCAGGCGATTAATATTGCTGGGCAGGAAGTGATTGAAAAGGTCAATGTTCGTATCACCATACCCAAACGTTTTCGTTATATGATGCGAGATATTTGGGCACTGCAACTACGTTTGCCCAATCGTGTGGGTAGACGTGCTTATAAATTACTGGAACAGAAAAAATTCCGTGCTGGTTATGATTTTTTATTATTGCGTAGTCAGGTAAGCCAAGTAACCGTTAACGAAACAGATATAAACTATTCATCTGCAATAGAGTTAGCTGAGTTGGCAGGTTGGTGGACTCAGTTTCAGAATGAATTGGAAGCAGGAAAAAAATCAATGCTAAATGCACTGCCACGCCCTCATCCTAAACACAAAAAAACAAAACAGCATTAATCGCTAATTAAGAGCAGGCGAAAAGCTATATTATGTTAGTCAGTGCGTATATCGGGTTGGGCAGTAATCTAGATAATCCGTTGGAGCAGGTAAAATCTGCGATTAAAGAACT
Organism: uncultured Thioalkalispiraceae bacterium; assembly: GCA_964472525.1. Classification (GTDB taxonomy): domain Bacteria; phylum Pseudomonadota; class Gammaproteobacteria; order UBA6429; family Thiohalophilaceae; genus SZUA-37. The sequence continues at coordinate 23,527 of CAYYLL010000002.1, forward strand.
AAATGGTAGTAATGATATCAGTGTCGCTGCTGTATCTGGTATTTATAAAAGTAAACCATTAAAAATAGAAACGGCTAAAAAAATAGAACAACCAGACTATATTAATGCGGTGATACGTATTAATACACGCTTAGCTCCAGTAAAATTACTTGATGTATTGCAAGAACTTGAAAGGAAGCATAAACGTGTAAAAGAATATCACTGGGGACCTCGTAGTCTGGATCTGGATATTTTATTGTATTCCGATTTAATTTTAATGTCCGAGCGTCTAACTATCCCACATAAAGAATTAACGCAGCGTGATTTTGTCGTTTATCCTTTAAATGATATTAGTCCTGACCTTGATATCCCTATGCACGGTAAACTTGAGAATATTTTACAAACAGTATCAAAAGAGAATTTAGTTTTTATTGAGGGCCATTTTGATTTACAGGAAATAATATTGTGAACCTCGATCACCTTAAATATGTTGTTATAGATGGTCCTATTGGTGTAGGTAAAACAACATTAGCAAAGAAGTTGGCAGCCAGTTTTGGCTCGGACCTAATTCTTGAAGGACCGGAAGATAATCCATTTTTAGAACGTTTTTATCGTAACCCTCAAGGTGCAGCCTTCCAGACACAATTATTTTTTCTGTTTCAGCGGGCAAAACAATTACAGGAGATTAATCAGGGAGATATGTTTCAACCTGTACGTGTTGCTGACTATTTGATTGAAAAAGATCGTCTCTTTGCTGAACTCACCCTAGATGAGGAAGAATATAAATTATATTTACAAGTATATGAGCATGTTACGGTTAATATGCCCGTACCTGATTTAGTCATCTACCTTCAAGCACCGGTTTCCATCTTACAAAAACGCATTGCGCATCGTGGTCGTAACTATGAAAAAACGATAAACCCAGGTTACTTGAGGCAATTAGGCGAAGCTTATGCACGGTTTTTTCATGATTATACCGATTCATCGTTGTTAATTGTAAATGCAGAAGATATCAACTTTGCTGATAATGAGCAGGATTATCTGCAATTATTAGAACAAATATCCAGACCACAGCGTGGCCGGAAGTATTTTAACCCATTACCAAATAATCTTTAATTTTCTCTCGACTTAAAAAATGCTAAAATTACCGTCATTCCCGCGAAGGCGGGAATCTAGGCAAAATTAAAAAAGGCTGTTATATTCTAGATTTCCGCCTTCGCGGGAATGACGAAAATTTTTATAGCGGAGATAGCCATCAGTCATTCAATACCACCCCCATTAGCCCGTATTCGCAGCATGAAACCGCAAGGTGAAAAGATTGCGGTTTTAACATCGTATGATGCGAGCTTTACAACGCGCATTGAGCAGGCGGGTACCGATGTTATTTTAGTGGGGGATTCATTAGGTGGAGTCATTCATGGTGAAGCAACCACGTTGTCTGTCACTATGGATGATATGTTGTATCATCTGCGCCATGTGGCACATGCGCGACAGCAAACGTTATTGATTGGCGATATGCCATATCACAGTTATGAAAATAAAAAGATGGCATTAACCAATGCTCAACGTTTTATTGAAATAGGCGCAGATATGGTCAAGCTTGAAGGGGCTGGTCTGGGTACGGGTTCTATTTCAGAATCTATCGAACATATTATCAATAATGGTATTCCTATTTGTGGGCATTTGGGTTTATTGCCTCAGTCGGTAGAAGAAATTGGTGGTTATAAAATTCAGGGGCGTGAACAAGCGGCAGCAGAGAAAATGATAGCCGAGGCAAAACATCTTGAATCCATCGGTGTGGATATGATTGTGCTTGAATGTATTCCGAGTACATTAGGCAAAAAAATATCAAAGGCTATCAGTATTCCAACCATCGGTATTGGTGCGGGTGTGGATTGTGATGGGCAGGTATTAGTGCTTTACGATTTATTAGGTATTACCCCCGGCAAGTTACCCAAATTTGTAAAAGATTTTCTTACAACAGCAACGGTTGATAAGAATGAAAATTTAATTGTTAACGCCATTAAAGATTTTGTTGTTGCCGTAAAAGAAAATCGTTTTCCCACGGCTGAGCAGAGTTATTAATTATTCTCGCTCGTAATAACCGACTTTGTTATCTTTATTTAAATTATGAAAATAATTAACACCATTAAGGACATGCAAGCATGGAGTCGTGCTTGTTATGATAACGGCAAGAGTCTGTCTTTTGTTCCAACTATGGGAAATCTGCATACCGGGCATTTGGCTTTAGTGGATAAAGCAAAAGAATGTGCTGATAAAGTTGTTGTGAGCATTTATGTCAATCCAACTCAGTTTGGTGAAAATGAAGACTTTGACAAATACCCACGAACCGAGCAAACCGACCTTGCTAAATTGCAACAAAAGAAGGTTGATGTGGTTTTTATGCCCAACTCGGATGAAATCTATCCATCTAATAAAGCCATTGACTATATAACTGTCCCCGATTTTGCCGCTGAGTTGGAAGGGCAAGCTCGCCCGGAGCATTTTCGTGGTGTGGCGACAGTCGTTAAAAAATTGTTTGATGCGGTGCAACCTAGCCATGCTATTTTTGGTGAAAAAGATTTCCAACAGTGCATGGTTGTTAATAACATGGTGACAGAATATGCGCTGGATATTCAAATACATGCTGTGCCCATTGTGCGAGATAATGATGGCTTGGCAAAAAGTTCGCGGAACCAGTATTTAACCCCTGAGCAACGAAAACGGGCACCCATTTTATATCAATCGTTACTGGCTGCACGCCAGAAAATATTGTCAGGTACGTTAAGCTATTCTGAAATAGAATCTCAATCTATTGAATTTATTGAAAGAAACCAATTTCAAGTAGATTATTTTGTGATTCGGGATGCCACTACGCTAGGTTACCCCAGTACACAAAACAGGGTAATTCTAGCTGCCGCAAAGCTCGGCATTCCCCGTTTACTGGATAATTTACGCGTGGATTAGTCCACAATTTAGGGTGACTTTTACCGTGTAGAGGCTAGGCTTGTCTACTATCAGCATGTTAAAATGAGAAGCTAATCCTAATTATACAAATTGGACTGTTTGTTAATGCAAATCACAATGCTTAAAACCAAGTTACACCGCGCGCATGTTACCCATGTTGAGCTGGAATACGAAGGCTCGTGCGCGATTGATGCTAATTTATTAGATGCGTCGGGTATTCGTGAGTATGAACAAATTGAAATTTATGACGTGACCAATGGTGAGCGTTTTACCACCTATGCGATTCGTGCAGAAGCGGGTAGTGGTATTATTTCAATTAACGGTGCTGCTGCCCATAAAGCAAACGTTGCAGACGTTGTGATTATTTGCGCCTATGTGGGTTTGAATCAGCAAGAACTTGCTAACTTTAAGCCTAAACTTGTTTACCTGAACGATAACAACGAAATTACCCATACGCGTAATACCATTCCGGTTCAGGTTGCCTAATTTTTATTAATACAATTCTTTATAACCACAACGAATACAACGAAAGAATATTTCAAATATAAATTTGGTTATTGTTCTCAATACCTCCGTTATATTCTTTTTTTGTTGTGCTTAATAAAAAACAAATTACCCCGTATTTCGCATACCCGCAGCAATCGCATTAATGGATCGTAGTAATGGATCCAGCCAGGCTTGTCGAGTGTCTTCATCCAATGATTCATTACGGAAATTACGTAACAATTTAAATTGAATGTAACTGAGTGGATCCAGATAAGGATCGCGGCGTTTAAGTGATAATGCAAGTATCGGCGTTTCAGCTAACAACTCGTCAATATTGGCCACTTTTAAGACGCACTCACTGGTGAGTTGGTATTCGGTTGCGATTTTGTCATAAACAGTTTGTGCCGTTGTCTGATTTAAGCACAATGACTTATATTCATTAGCAATATTCATATCACCCTTAAACAATGCCATTTGTGTATTGCTCAGCAAGGCTCGAAAGAATGACCAGTTTTGATACATATCGCGTAGTGTGTTCAGCTTTTCAGGATCTTTTCCTAGCCAGGTATTTAAAGCTAAACCAATGCCATACCATGCGGGCAGTGTGTGTCGAGATTGTGCCCAACCAAATACCCAGCCAATGGCGCGTACGGATGTTTTTGAACGGTCTGCTTTTTTACGATGCGATGGTCGTGAACCAATGTTCATTAAACCAATTTCAGACACCGGTGTGGCTTCATAAAAATAATCGAGAAAACCTTCGGTATTATCCGTTAAGGTACGGTAGTGTTGTTCGCCCTGACTAGCCAGTTGCGTCATAATTTGCGCGTATTCAGGTTTGTCTTTTAATGGTTTGGTTACCAGATGTTTACTTGCTTTTAATAAGCCGGTAATTCCCATTGTAAGCTCATAAATGGCGGTTTCAGGGTGGCTGTATTTATAAGACAGCACTTCGCCTTGTTCGGTAAATTTAATTTCACCGTGTACGGTGCCATCGGGCTGCGACAAAATAGACTCATGCGTTGGGCCGCCACCGCGACCAATTGTGCCACCTCGACCGTGGAATAAACGTAAACGAATATTTCGTTTGGTGGTAATAGCCGAGATTTGTTGTTGTGCTTGATATAAGTTCCATACCGATGCGAGAATACCACCATCTTTACAGGAGTCAGAATAACCCAACATCACTTCCTGAGTGTTACCGGATGCTTTTAATAAGTCGGCATAAATGCTGTTATCCAGTAAACGGTTCATTACCGGATCAATATGTTTTAAATCTTCAATCGTTTCAAACAGGGGAGAAACCCGAATATTACAAAATGCCTGACCATTATCAAAACCACTTAAACCGGTTAGCCATGCAAGGTACATTACTTCAATAATGTGGCTAGCCTCATGCGTCATTGAAATAACGTAACTACCTAATACGTTAGGGCTTACTTTTTCACGCATCTCATATATAACATTGAAAACTTGTAATGTTTCTGCCGACATATCGGTTAACTTTGTAACATCAACAGCGGGCGGTGTGGATGTTGAAATAATTTCTGTCAAGGTACTAATGCGTTGTTCTTCGTTAAGAGATCCATAATCAATATGACGGGTTTGTTCTAAAATTTCAGTAACCGTTTGACTATGAATAGTGGATTCTTGACGAACATCCAAATGGCTTAAATAAAAACCAAACGTTTCTGCCAGGCGAATTAAATCTTTTAAGCGACCATTTGCAACAATATGGTCACCATGGCTAATTAATGAATCATGAATAAGATATAGATCATTTAAAAATTCGGTTTCATTTTTGTAACCATAAAAAATTTCTTTAGTATTGGAACTATCTGGATTAGATTTATTTAAAAAGGCTTCAATTTTATTTAAGTTAGATGTTAAACGGAAAAATATAAATAATAACTTACGACGATAGGGTTCCTGATGATAACGCTGCGCGCCTTTAGTAAAGGTATTGCTATAATTTTTTTCATCCTCGATCAGACTTTTGTTAAAGTCACTGCTAGGGTTACACAGTTGAATGGATTGGGTTAATACACGCGTTAATTTAGTTACACGTTTTAAATATTCTTTAAGAACCTGCCTATTTTGTAAATAGATTGCATTACGTGTGGTTTCGGGTTTGACAAAGGGGTTACCATCACGGTCACCACCAATCCATGAACCAAATTGGAAAAAACTGGGTACTTTTATGGCATTATTTTCGTATTGGCGTTCCAGTGCATGTTCAAATTGGCGATACACTTCAGGGATAGCATCAAATAAACATTCGCGGTAATAAAATAAACCGTTTTTTACTTCATCAATAACGGTCGGTTTATTAATTCTAACTTCGTTTGTTTTGTAAAGAATCTGAATTTCACGTTTTAGTTGTTGGGTTATTTCACTGGTATGAAATTCATCAAGGTTGTCGTTGTTCAGTTTTTCACTTACTGCAAAAATACGTTGCAAGGCTTCCTGAATGGTTCGGCGTTTTGATTCAGTTGGGTGTGCAGTAAAAACCGGGGTGTAGGTTAGTTGATTTAATAAAGTCTGTACTTTTTCAGCCGACAAGTTTTGTTTTTTTAATTCACAAATGGTGGTGTCGAAGGAACCTTGCCATTGTAAACCCTGTTTATTCATCAGTGTTTTACGGTATTTATGTTGAAAGTCTTCTTCAGCAATATTAACTAAACTAAAGTAAAGACTAAAAGCACGCACAACATGGGTAACGGTTTGCTCGTCAAGAGACTCAATCAGATCCACTAATTTCTGACGTTGATTGGAATCCTCTTTATGGCGTAAGCTAATATGACCCTTGCGTAAAGCTTCAACGGCTGAAAAAACCTTATCGCCTGCATGATCTTTTAAAACATCACCCAGGATATTGCCAAATAATTTAACGCGTGAACGTAAAACTTCATCATTTACCACGGTTACCGGGTTGAGCGAGTTGTCTTTTACTGCTGTGTTCATATTATCTCTTTTCTGCAAAATAAATCAGTCGCGCATTATACCCAAATTTAAGCGTTGGATTCGCGGCTAAAACCTGAAAATCGTTAAATTAACTAAAAATAGTTAATTTACTGGCCGAAAATGGTTATTTCTTGTGTATTTGGCCGATTTTTTGACGTTTTATTACAAAATCGAGCTTTTGCGGAAGATTCCATGCCATAGACTTGCATGTTATTATTTTATATCTGTTTTTTTATCGTAGGGATCCACAATGGCGTTGTTAGACTTACCGGCTTGGCAGGCTTTGTCAGAACATTGGCATGATGTTCGTAATATACACATGCGCGATTTATTCGATGCTGATGCAACACGCTTCGAAACATTCTCGATTAAATTTAACGATATTTTATTCGATTTTTCTAAAAATCGGATTACCCAGAAAACGGTCAGTTTATTGGCTGAACTGGCACGGGAGTCTGAGTTAGAGAAATGGATTGAAAAAATGTTTAACGGTGATTTAATTAATCACACTGAAAAACGCGCAGCTCTGCACACCGCTTTACGTAATCGCAACAATAATGCGGTTAACGTTGACGGGCAAAATGTTATGCCGGCTATTGAGCAGGTGTTGGATAAAATGCAATTGATCAGTGACACCGTTCGCAATGGAGAATGGCAAGGCTTTAGTGGGCGCAACATTATCGACGTGGTTAATTTGGGAGTAGGGGGCTCGGATCTAGGTCCGGTGATGGTAACCGAGGCATTGCACCCCTATGGTAAATCTGGTTTACGGGTACACTTTGTGTCCAATGTCGATCCAAGCCATATTTGTGATACCTTGCGCCACTTAAATCCTGAAACAACCCTGTTTATTGTTTCATCCAAAAGTTTTACCACGCAAGACACTATCGCAAACGCGAAAACAGCACGCGACTGGTTATTAGAAACAGCACGCGATGAAGACGCAGTACAAAAACATTTTATCGCCGTCGCTGCGAATACCGAAGCGGCCGTTGAATTTGGTATTGCCGAAGAAAATATTCTTGAAATGTGGGACTGGGTGGGTGGCCGTTATTCGCTTTGGTCGTCCATCGGTATTTCCATTGCTATATATATAGGAATGGATCGTTTTAAAGCCTTACTGGAAGGTGCGTTCGAAATGGATGAACATTTTCGTAGTGCCCCTTTCGAAAAAAACATTCCCGTTATGATGGCTTTACTCGGTATTTGGTATAACAATTTCTTCAATGCCGACACCTATGCTGTTTTACCGTATGATCAACACTTACATCGTTTTCCCGCTTTTTTGCAACAGGTGGACATGGAAAGTAATGGCAAGAGTGTGACCCGCTCCGGTCAACCTACTCACTATTCAACCGGCCCGATCCTTTGGGGAGAGTTAGGTATTACCGGCCAACATGCGTTTTATCAGTCGTTACACCAAGGTACTAAGTTAGTACCGACTGATTTTATTGTGCCGATAGAAAGCCTTAATCCAGTTGGGCAACATCATACTATCCTGCTTTCAAACTTTTTTGCACAAACGCAAGCCCTTACCCGTGGGCGTACCAAAGAAGAAACCAGAATCGAATTAGAAGCCGAAGGCCTGAGCAAAGATGAAATTGAACGTCTATTACCGTACAAAGTATTTAAAGGCAATAAACCCAGCAACACTATTTTATTTCGCGCCTTAACGCCACGAACATTAGGCTCATTGATTGCCATGTATGAACATAAAATTTTTGTACAAGGTGTGATATGGGAAATTAATTCTTTTGATCAGTGGGGTGTTGAATTAGGTAAGCAACTTGCCGATACTATTTTTAAACAGCTACGTGAAAGAAAACCAGTTGATAATCATGATGTTTCAACCAATGGCTTGATTAATTATTATATGAAAATGTCGGGGGGGTAATATTACTCTTTTGGCCATTCTTGCAATAATTTAATTTTGCCGTGCTCGGTGAGCCTGGTTAATAAAAATAGCCGGGTGGCACTGTATGAGCCACCTTCGACAGCATCGTTGATTTGTATTAGCATATCTTCAATACCATCGTGATTGAAATCACCTTTGGCAACCAGTTGTAATTCTTCGGAACCACCTTCAATAAAATATTTAATATGATAAGGGCTCAGTTTTTTAGCTTTCAGAACAGGATCCACTTGAGCCCATGAGGTGATTTTTTTATTCGCCATAATACGTTTACTTTCTTCGGTGGAAATAATTTGAGCCATTTGCGGTGGAAGATGTTCAGGTAAATGCTTGTCAAAGACAATAGTATCAAGAAACGATTTTTTAGAGGGGTTACCGTTTGATATAATACGGGTAGCTTCGCATAAAACAGTTATATACATTAAAGCAGCATTATTCATTTCCGGAATTGCGTATATGTCTTCACCCTTAAAAGGAAAGTACTCCTGACAGGTTGCTATGCGAATTAAGTTATCAGGTTTTGCAGCTTTAACGATAGAAAATTCACCATACCATTTCATTGTGAGCATTTTTTGAATATTGTCGAACTTTTTAATAACGAAGCTATTTGATAGCATATTAGGCATAGCGAAATTGCTAAACCATACAACAGGTTTTGTGTTACCTCCTTTTGTTGTTACTGCACTGGTGCAGCCAGTCAATAAAATGAAAAACAATATTAATAGAGTAGCTATTTTCATGATTACCTCAAAAATGATTAGGGTATGCTTTGAACAGCCTTCTTCTGTTTTGCGGCTTTTAAAAGCAAGTTTTTCACATAGTTGTTTCGTTTAGTTGAAATAGGAATCTTGCGATGTGATTCTTTGGCAGCTTTGTGCCAGTTCATATTACCTATGGCTTTATTAAATTTCAGGAATTCTTGTTTTAATTGAGGTAATCCCATGTTGTATATCATATCGAATAGAGCCAATTTTACTTCTACTGGATAGTGATTAAACCCGTGATAAAGTCTTCTTAGTTCTTTATAAAAATTAGTTACTTGCAGGATAAAAAGTTTGTCAATCGTGTTTTGCCTGAGAATCAGTTGAGTAAAACGCTTGTAATAGGAACCTTGAAAATTTAATTTTAGTGGATTGGCTTTTAGCACACTATTATAATCCGATTGAATTTCATTAGCGGTCGCTCTTTTGTTAGTTTTATCATGCACAAAGGGGAGTTTTTGGGCTACCGCGAGGGATGAAATAAGTGAGCCAATACCTACAGTGACATAGCCTTTCGAGTCAAGATACATATGCGGGATATTTCCTTCATACGGTTGAATTCTTTTTTTTAATTTTTTGGCTAATGAAGAAGGTATCATAAATTTAATCACTTCCAGTTTGTGATAGTTAGGCTCTTAACAAAGAACTTAATCAGATGACAATTTTTAAATCAATCAGATGGTTGGCACTTTGTCGGATTGGAGGCAATGAATCAGGGTCTGAACCTAACTGTGATCCCCACGAAATTATCAAAGGGAAAGGGGGGCAAGTTATTTGTTTAATTATTACTTTTTAACGCTGATTATTTGCCAAGAGCCAAAAGAATTGAGTATAAGAGGCTGAATAACCTGCTTAACTCTGATAAGTCCTTGTAGTGGTCTAATAAACTTGGAAAGAATTATAGCTTATAATACAAAAACACAAAGGAATCATTATGAGCCAAATGAAAACACGAAAACCCCGAATCAGTTTTACAGTTGAGCAAAAATTAGATTATGCAAAACTAATGGTAGTTGAAGGATACAGCACACGCCAAGTAATGGATATTTCGGGAGCAGGAGCCACAGCAGTTTCCCGCTGGAAAAGCCAATATCAACAGGAGTTAAAAGGTCAAACACCGGAAGATAAAAAAGCTTTTACACCAGACCAACAGCGAATTCAAGAATTAGAAAAACAACTGTGGCGAGCCAAACGGGATAATGAAATATTAAAAAAGGCCACAGCCTTGTTGGTTCGCGACAACACCGAATTGAGTTGATATCAGCGATGAACAAGGACACTATTGATTATACCGTTACCGAATTGTGCAGAGTATTTAATATCAAACTCAGTACTTACTACTATCAGCAACAGGAAAAACCGATTAAGGTTGAAGAAAGTCAAATGATAGCAACACTAAAAGCAACTGCAATTGAAACCACCAATAGCTATGGAAAACGACGTATGCTCAAAGTACTTCGCCAACAAGGACATCAATTAGGTATTTATAAAATAGCAAGCTTAATGAAAAAAGCCAATGTTGTCGCACTAAATCCGAAGAAGAAACACCATTATCCTGATTCAGGTAAAGTCCATGATAAAGCACCTAATTTGCTTCAACGGCAATTTAATCCAGGAACCATTAACACGCACTGGGTCGGTGACATTACCTATATTCGAACACATCAAGGCTGGAGTTACCTTGCGAGTGTATTAGATTTAGGCTCAAGAGAAATCGTTGGCTATGCACTGTCACAACAACCCAATACTGAATTAGCAATCGCCGCTCTGAAACAGGCAATTCAAAAACAGCAACCTGATACGACTCAACTACTTTTTCATTCCGATCAAGGAGTACAATATTCAGCAAACAGGTTTATCGAAAATCTTAATATCTTTGGCATTACACAAAGTATGAGTCGACGCGGTAATTGTTGGGACAATGCGGTAATGGAACGTTTCTTTAGAAGCTTAAAAACAGAACGATTGAATCAGTTAAGTTTTATAAATCATTCATCGGCTGTACAAGTTGTTGAGCAATACATTCATTTTTATAATTACAAACGATTACATTCTACTTTGGGCTATGTAACACCGGACCAGAAAAAAATGGAATTAAAAAATGCGGCTTAAATTCTTTCCAAATAAACTTGACCACTACACCTAGACTCACTAGTAAGCATGGTTGGTACTTAGCGGGATTGGTACATTTAATTATTTGGGTAGAATATTGTAGCTCGGGGGGGAATCGAACCCCCACTCTGTCACCAGAACCGGATTTTGAATCCGGCGCGTCTACCAGTTCCGCCACCGAGCCAACAAGCTGAGCATTATATGTAATCTTTACATGCTTTGTAAAAGTAAATTCTGTAATATTCGCGTTTATGGCCCCAAATAAAATTAAAAGTAAGTGCAGTGGGAGTGTTTTAGCGCAAGACCGCACCCTAAAAAGAAGCTGGCAACGAATAGATTTTCAGTTTAATTTGCCCCCCGAGCTTATTGCGCAGCAACCGACCGATGAACGTCAGGCGAGCCGATTATTGGTGGTTTCACCAGAAAAAAATACACTTGAAGACAAGTTGTTTGTCGATTTTATTGATTATCTCAACCCCGGTGATTTGCTTGTTATGAACGATACACGGGTGATCCCTGCGCGTTTACGGGGGGTTAAAGATACTGGTGGTAAGGTTGAGGTTTTGGTTGAACGTATTCTGGGCAACAAAAAGGTATTGGCGCATGTTCGCTCTAGTAAATCACCTAAGGCCGCTACAGAACTTATTTTAGAAGAATCGCTTTATGCCACTGTATTAGGGCGGGAAGATGATTTATTCTTGCTTAAATTTAAATTATCTGGCGATGAAACGGTTTTAAATGCGTTAGAACAATACGGCCATATTCCCTTACCACCTTATATAGAACGGCAAGATAACTTAGATGATCGTGAACGATATCAAACTGTGTATGCCAATAAACCGGGTGCGGCCGCTGCGCCTACAGCAGGCTTACATTTTACTCAGGATATTTTAAATAAAATAATAGCGAAAGGGATTACCGTTGCAACCGTGACCTTGCACGTAGGGGCGGGTACTTTTCAGCCTGTACGGGTTGATAAATTGCAGGATCATAAAATGCATTCAGAATGGATTAGTCTGGATGATTCAGTTGTAAAACAAATTAACGAGACTAAAAAGAACGGTGGTCGAGTGGTGGCCGTGGGAACAACATCAGTACGCTGTCTTGAATCGGCTTTTGCCAAACAGGGTGAGTTAAAGGCTTACACTGGTGAAACAGATATTTTTATTACTCCCGGCGTTCAATTTCATGTTGTGGATGCTTTACTGACTAATTTTCATTTATCAGAATCAACCCTTATTATGCTAGTGAGTGCCTTTGCCGGTTATGATAATACCATGGCGGCTTATCAACATGCGATAGAACAGCAATATCGGTTCTTTAGTTATGGTGATGCGATGTTTATTGTTAATAAATTATAGATTTTTTAACCACAATGAACACGACGAAAAAAGAATTAAAGTGGCTTATTGAGCGATAGCGTGGCAATCTTTTTCGTTGTGGTGAATCTTTCTTTTAAGTTTATAATACCTTTTTATCCCAAGAGTCCCAAACAGTGAAATTTAACTTACTTAATACCGACGGTGCTGCCCGCCGGGCACAATTACAATTTAAGCGTGGCAGCATAGAAACCCCTGTGTTTATGCCGGTGGGAACCTACGGCACGGTAAAGGCCATGACCCCCGATGAACTTAAATCCATCGGTGCAGAGATTATTTTAGGTAATACTTTTCATTTAATGCTGCGCCCCGGAACAGAAGTGATTGAAGCACACGGTGATTTGCATGACTTTATGCATTGGGACCAACCTATTTTGACCGATTCAGGTGGTTTCCAAGTTTGGAGTTTAGGTGCAGGCAGTGAAAAACGTAATATTGATCCGAGTAAATCAAAGACAAAGCCTGCAAAAATAACCGAGCAAGGTGTTCATTTTCAGTCGCCGGTAGATGGTCGCAAAATTTTTATGGGGCCGGAAGAATCCATGCAAATTCAGCAATCGTTGGGTTCAGATATTGTGATGATTTTTGATGAATGCACACCGTACCCTGCTACTGAGTCTCAGGCAAAAGACTCGATGGAACTTTCCTTACGTTGGGCTGAGCGCAGTAAAATTGAGTTTGAACGTTTAATGGGGCTTAAAAGTCCTGCTCGCAACGAGGCTTTATTTGGCATTGTGCAAGGGGGGATGTACCCCAATTTGCGCCAGCAATCGATTGAAGGACTTAAAAAAATAGGTTTTGATGGCTATGCCATTGGTGGTTTGTCGGTGGGTGAGCCAAAAGATGAGATGATGGCAACCCTCGATCACTTAACCCCGCATATGCCTGAAGATGCGCCGCGCTATTTAATGGGTGTGGGTACGCCTGAAGATTTAGTTGAATCTGTGCGCCGTGGTGTGGATATGTTTGACTGTGTTATGCCAACACGCAATGCCCGCAATGGCTACTTGTTTACCAGCAAGGGGATGGTGCGGATCCGTAATGGACAATACCAAATGGATACCAATCCATTAGACTCTGAATGTGGTTGTTATACTTGCCAAAATTACAGCCGTTCCTATTTGCGGCATTTAGATAAAACCGGCGAAATTCTGGGTGCGCGTCTTAATACCATTCACAACCTCTATTATTACGTGCATTTAATGGCCGATTTGCGTTCGGCGCTCGAAATGGATACATTTTTTGATTTTTTGTCAGAATTTTATTCAAAAAGGGAAAAAAGTGTGCCGGTTATGGCATAATACAGCGCATCATTTTCGTACTTTGGTCTAGTTAGTGATAATGACTAGATCCAAGGAGCATAATTATCCATTATTAAGGGGAAACCATGAGTTTTTTCATTTCAGATGCAATCGCCGCAGGCACCGAAGCCGCTACCCAACAGCCGGGTACGGAACAATTTATTTTATTAATTGGTATGGTGGTGTTGTTTTATTTTATCCTGATCCGCCCACAACAAAAACGAGCCAAAGAACATAAAAAAATGGTGGCCCAAATTGGTAAAGGCGATGAAGTGGTTACCAATGGTGGTGTTTTAGGTAAAGTGACGCAAGTGGGTGAACAATACGTGTCACTTGAAATTGCCGATAACGTTGAAATAAAAATTCAAATACAATCTGTTGGAACGGTTTTGCCTAAAGGCTCTATCAAAGCTGCCAAAAAGGATTAAGCTGGAAAGGCTTAACTGAAAAGATTAACCGCTAAAATTAACTGGCAAAATAATAAATCAATGTATAAACCCTATTCATCATTGAATGTGGTTTATATTTTTAAGTAGGCTCTCTCATGTTAAATAAATATGCACTTTGGAAAAACGTCCTTCTTTTATTGACGGTTTTAATCGGTGCTTTGTATGCGCTACCGAATATTTATGGTAGTAATCCGGCCATTCAAATTACTGCAACACGTACGACGACCGTCGATAAAAAATTGTTGGAGCGAGTTAAAACGGAATTAAACAGTTCGGGCACAACATTTTCGAATATAAAAATTAATAATGATATTTTGGTTATTCGTTTCAAGAGCGTAGAAAATCAGTTAAAAGCCAATGATATGTTGAGAGAGTCGTTAGGCGATACTTATTCTGTTGCACAAAATATTATCACGGCATCACCTGAATGGTTACTGGATCTTGGAGCAAGACCCATGTATTTAGGGCTGGATTTGCGTGGTGGTTTACACTTCTTAATGGAAGTGGATATGGACACCGTAGTAAAGCAGGCTTACGAAACATTTACTAGTGATACTCGACGTGCATTGAGACAGGCAAAAATTCGTTATTTAACCGTTAAACAACTTAAAAATAGTATTGAAATCAAGTTTCGAGATAATGCGACACGAGATAAAGCTGAAGCCGTTATTCGTAAACAGTTAGATGACTTAAGCATTGAAACAAATGATAGAGAAGGTGCTTTTTACCTTTCATTAAAAATGACCAAAGCGTCATTGGCTGAGCGTAAAAAGTCAGCATTAAAAAAGAATATTACAACCTTGCGTAAGCGTGTGAATGAATACGGTGTTTCTGAGCCGGTTATTCAGCAACAAGGTGACGACCGTATCGTGTTACAACTGCCCGGCGTGCAATGCAGCTCTTGTGTTAAGAAAACGCTTAGCGCGGTTGCTTCACTCGAATTTAGACTGGTTGACTGGAAGAACAGTGTTGAAGATGCCATGAAAGGACGAGTGCCGATTGGTTCACGTTTATATTATGATCGACATGGACAACCTTATTTATTGAAAAAACGTGTGATCATGAATGGCCAACATATCTCGAGCGCAGCATCGGGTATGGATTCGCAATCAGGCACAGCCGCCGTCTTTATTAATACGAATGGTGTTGGTGCTAAGCGATTGTCAAATGCTACACGCAAAAATATTGGTAAACCGATGGCGGTTGTTTTTATTGAACAAAAACCAGTTGTACACAAAGTGGATGGCAAAAAAGATATTGTTACGTATAAGAAAACAGAAGACGTAATCAATGTTGCGACCATTCAGGATGTACTCAGTCGACGTTTTCAAATTACTGGTTTAGATAGCCCGAAAGAGGCACAGGAATTAGCTTTGCTTATTCGTGCAGGTGCATTAGTTGCCCCCATTCGTATTATTGAGGAACGCACCATTGGGCCAAGCTTAGGGCAGGACAATATTAACAAAGGAACACTTTCCGTTATTGTTGGTATGGCTCTGGTGATTATTCTTATGGCTGTTTGGTATAAAGGCTTTGGTCTGGTTGCCGATGCTGCTTTATCCATTAACCTGATCTTTATTATAGCGATTCTATCATTACTACAGGCAACCCTGACGTTGCCGGGTATTGCGGGTATTGTTTTAACTGTTGGTATGGCGGTGGATGCGAATGTATTGATTTTTGAACGTATCAGAGAAGAAATTCGAGCAGGCAACACGCCACAAGCAAGTATTCATGCCGGTTATGAAAAAGCGATGTCAACCATTGCCGATGCTAATATCACCACACTTATTGCCGCGATTATTTTATTTATTTTTGGTACGGGTGCAATTAAAGGTTTTGCGATTACCTTATCGATAGGAATTTTAACCTCCATGTTTACCGCCGTTATGGGCACGCGCGCAATTATTAATTTATTTGTTAGCGGTAAAACAATTAAAACACTCTCGATATAGTTGACGTTAAAGACAATTTTTTAAGGTTTATTTAAAATGCAAATATTCAAAACACTCAGTACTTTTGACTTTATGGCTAAACGCAAGTTAGCTATGGCGTTATCAATATCGTTAATCATTATTTCATTGTTTTCGTTATTTGATAAAGGTTTAAACTTTGGTCTGGATTTTACAGGTGGAGCCTTAATCGAAGTTAATTATCCTGAGTCCGTTAATCTGGAAGGTGTCAGGGCAACATTGGCCAAGGCTGGTTACCCTGATGCCACTGTATTGCATTACGGTACTAGCCGTGATGTACAGATTCGAATTGCGGCACCTGAACAAAAGGCATCAGATAAAAACAAAACACATGCAAATGAAACGATGGGTGACAATATTTTACGCATATTAAAGAAAGTGGATAGTGGTGTAAAAATGCGTCGTCAGGAATTTGTTGGTCCGCAAGTAGGGGATGAATTGCGTGATGATGGTGGTCTGGCAATGATTTATGCTTTAGCCGCAATTTTAATTTATGTAATGTTACGTTTCCAATGGCGTTTTGCTTTTGGTTCAGTTTTCGCTTTAATACATGACGTTATCATTACCCTTGGTATATTTTCTATTTTCCAACTTAACTTTGATTTAACCGTACTTGCTGCTATTTTAGCGATTATTGGTTATTCACTTAACGATACTATCGTTGTATTTGATCGTGTTCGTGAAAATTTTCGTAAGTTACGCAAAGAAACTCCAATACAGGTGATTAATATTTCATTAAATCAAACGCTCTCTCGTACCATGATGACGTCGTTCACTACCTTGTTGGTTGTGGCTGCAATGTTTGCGTTAGGTGGGGAGATGATCCATGGTTTCTCAATTGCATTGTTAATTGGTATTGTTGTGGGTACTTACTCATCGATCTATGTTGCCAGCTCAGCCGTTATTGCTTTAAATGTTTCTCATGCAGATTTGATCCAGGTTGAAAAAGAAGGTGCTGATCAGGAAAGCTTTGAATAGCGAAAGTAAATTATTTTCAAATAAAAAAGGCGCTTGAATCAAGTGCCTTTTTTATTATTAAACGTACGAGAATAATCAGAGGTATTTGTTAATTTCATCCATTGGGTCATTGTTATTATTTGAAGAAACAATATTGCATAAGGTACTCGATTTACCATTGCATTTTGGGTTATCGATATCATCGTTGATGCCTCTAATAACGGTTTCTGCCCAGGCTGCGGCGATTACCCATAAAATAATACCTAAACCGAAGGTTCCCCAACTAAAGCCATCAAGTCCTGCCGGACCACCAAAAAATGCATAAATAACGCTGCCAATACTGGCTAGCCAAAATACGAAAATGGGCGCAACACAGCAACTTGCACAGCCATAACGACAAACTGCGACAGGTGGTGTGATAAAGGCCAAAACTTTGCGTTGCATACTTCCCCCTAACAACTCTTTCAATTATAGACCTATTGTTATCATGCTTGATCGAGTAGGTCAATATTAGTGTTAAAGGGAGTGTGAATGGAGTTATAAATTTGTTGAATTTAGTGGGGCTGACAGGGTTATTTTGGGTAGATAAATCTAAAATCAAGCACTTAGTAGAGAATTTGCTTTTTCTTCGCGCTCGAAAAGGAAACTAACGACATCTTTGCTGCGATGCAAGGGAGGGTTGCTAACCGAATAAATATTAGTGATTTGACGTGACTTTTTGCCTTTATCCATTTTTGTCTGCTCGATGGATAAAATCTGCACAGTATTATGTTTTGATTGATATTGCACATAGTTTACAGCTTCTTCGAGGCTGTCTAAAACATCGCGCATCGACATTTCCAGTGCTTTTGAGCCACGTTTAACGGTTAACTTGTTTTTACGCATAATCCAGCTTCAATCATCCAATAGGGTTAGAACGTTACTATTTTGCTAATTGCTTCAAGGCTATTAGCGTACGCAAGTGCGGATTCTGAAGGGTGGAAAGTAAAAATAATTTAGGTGATTTGAGGCTTAATGTTTGTCACAGCAATGGGTGGAGGAAGTAACCCCACAAAGTGAGTAAAACAGAATAGATACAACTACTTAGAATTATTATAGATCTGGTGGAACGTGTTTTTTAATTTTTTGTAACATTGATTTGAATATTCTTGGATTACCAGCAACGATATGCCCTTTGTCGAGAAAGTCCGGTTCACCGCGTAAACCCCCAACCATGCCACCGGCTTCTTCTATTAACAGTACACCGGCTGCTATGTCCCATATATTAAGGTTAAATTCCCAAAATCCATCAAAGCGACCAGCAGCAAGGTAGGCTAAATCGAGTGCTGCTGAGCCTGCGCGGCGAATACCGGCCGTACCGGGGATAAGCTCTTTCATCATATTGAAATAGCTATCCATATATTGATATTGGTCTGCGGTATAGGGAATACCAGTTCCCAATAATGCACCTTCAAGACCACGACGATCAGTGACCCGGATGCGTTTACCATTTAACTGGGCACCCTGTCCGCGAGCAGCGGTGTAAAGTTCCTGACTGAGTGGGTCATAAACAACGCCTACTTCCAATCGGCCTTTAACCCGAAGCGCGATGGACACCGCAAAATGGGGAATGCCATAAAGAAAGTTCGTGGTGCCGTCGAGCGGATCGATAATCCATTGGTATTCATTGCCTACCTGCTTGCCACTTTCTTCGGCCAGAAAACTATGGTCAGGATAAGCCTTTTTAATCGTATTAATAATTTCCTCTTCAGCTTGGAGGTCAATTTCACTGACAAAGTCATTTTCTTTTTTTAACTTTATTTTTAAACGATCAATACGATCAACTGAACGAGCGATAATATCACCGGCATTACGTGCGGCGCGGACGGCAATGTTTAGCATGGGGTGCTGCATAATAGACCTTACTTAAGTAACTTCAAGAATGATAAGAAGAGTATAGATGTACCAAGTTTGAATTATACCATTGTTTTTTTACTAAATACTATTTTATGGTTTGTAAGGTATAATGCTTCTTTTAACCTTTGTATATAGAAGTTTATGGCCATTAAAATAGACAATGTGCGTATTGTGCTGATTGAAACCAGTCACCCCGGTAACATCGGGGCAACGGCGCGAGCGATGAAAAATATGACCTTGTCGGATTTAGCTTTAGTCTCGCCAAAGCGGTATACCGAATCAGACGGTGAGGGAAGAGGGCAAGGTAAAGCCTATGCGCGAGCATCGGGGGCAACCGATGTACTTTATGGAGCCACAATATATAATAGCTTAGCCGATGCCATTGCAGATTGTGAACTGGTGGTTGGAGCCAGTGCGCGCTTGCGTGCGGTAACCTGGCCTGAATTAAATCCCCGTGAAATGGCCGAAAAGATTTTTGCAGTTGGAACGCAAGTAGATAGTCCACCACAGACTGTTTTTGCAAAAACAGCCATTGTATTTGGCCGTGAAGATGCCGGCCTAAGCAATGATGAAATGGACTTATGCCAGTTTTTAGTCCATATTCCGGCAAATTCAGAATATACTTCGCTTAATATTGCCGCTGCAGTGCAAGTGCTTTGCTATGAACTGTATATGACGGCTTTGCTTTATCAGGGTGATATTGCAAAAGCACAAAATGAACATCCACTGGCAAGCTCGCAGGAAATTGAATATTTTTACGAGCATCTGGAACAAACGTTAGTGGATATCAAGTTTTTAAACCGAGGCAATCCAATGCAACTCATGCGACGGTTAAGGAAATTATTTAACCGCAGTGGTTTAGATAAAATAGAAGTAAATATTCTTCGTGGTATTTTAACGGCTGTCTCAAGAGGCCTGACTAAAAGTGAATAAAGTGTATGTTTAATTTAATCAAACAAGACATTCAATGTGTTTTTGAGCGTGATCCGGCAGCACGCAATATCTTTGAAGTGATTACCTCTTATTCGGGTGTTCATGCGATGCTGTTTCATCGTATTAATCATCAGCTCTGGCTTTGGGGCTTAAAATGGCCTGCACGTTTCTTTGCACATATTGCGCGTTGGTTAACCGGGGTTGAAATTCATCCGGCCGCCGAGATTGGTGAACGCTTTTTTATTGACCATGGTATGGGTGTAGTTATTGGTGAAACCGCCGTGATTGGTAACGACTGTACGTTATATCATGGTGTTACTTTGGGCGGCACCTCGTGGAAAAAAGGCAAACGTCATCCAACTCTGGGCGATAACGTGGTGGTCGGTGCGGGTGCAAAAGTACTTGGGCCGATTGAACTGGGTGATGGCGTGCGCGTGGGTTCGAATGCGGTGGTGGTTAAAGATGTGGCTAAGAATCTAACCGTGGTCGGTATCCCGGGGCGGGTGATAGCGCAAGCGGCTGAAAAAACGGAAGATCACTCCAAGCGTAAAGAATTTGCTAAAAAAATTGGTTTTGATGCCTATGGGATGCATAACGACATGCCAGATCCAGTCGTTAATGCCATTGATGCGATGCTCGACCATATTCATGCGATGGACGAGCATATGCAGCAAATGTGTACGGCGATTAAAACCTTGGGAGCAGAAATTGATTACGCAAAATTGCCAGATTTAGGGCCGTGTGAGATAGAAAAAGCAGAAAAAACACAGGCTAAAGAGTCGAATAACGGATAAATCTTGTTGGAAGTAGTGAGATATCAGGCTGGAATCGTTGTCAAGTGGAATAAGGTAGATAAAATACTTGACTAACTTACTAGGTCTTGTACACTTCGTATATCAGAAAGTACTAATAATACATCAATGTCTGGTGTAGGACAAGGTAGGTATTCCATGAGATTAACAACAAAAGGCCGTTATGCGGTAACAGCCATGCTAGACTTAGCACTTCATTATGGCAAAGGGCCCATTACGTTAGCGGATATTTCGCAACGGCAGGGTATTTCACTCTCTTATTTAGAACAACTTTTCTCCAAGTTGCGTAAGAATGATTTGGTCGACAGTACCCGTGGTCCGGGTGGTGGTTATCGTTTAAGCCGCAACGCAGACGAAATTGCGGTGGCTCAAGTCATAACAGCCGTTGATGAAAAACTCGAATCGACTCGTTGTGGCGGCTTGGGTAATTGTCAGGATGATCACCAATGTTTAACCCATGAATTGTGGACAGAATTAAGTGCGCAAATTTATGGTTTCTTGATGGGTATTAGTCTGGGACAACTTGTTGAACGACAAGGTGTGCAGGACGTTGCATTAATACAGGAAAATAAACAACATGTCTCGGCTGAAGTCGACAGTTTAGCGGCTTCAACACCAGTATAAGGTCAGTATATGAAAACCCCCATTTATTTTGATTACTCAGCAACAACGCCGGTTGATAAGCGTGTTGCAAAAAAAATGTGTGGCTGTCTAACACTCGAAGGTAACTTTGGTAACCCCGCTTCACGCTCGCATTCTTTTGGCTGGGCAGCAGACGAGGCGGTTGAGCGGGCACGCAAAGATGTTGCTGCATTAATCAATGCTAACCCAAAAGAAATTGTTTGGACTTCAGGTGCTACCGAGTCGGATAACTTGGCCATTAAAGGCGTTGCACATTTTTACCATAAGAAGGGTAAACATATCATTACCTCTAAAACAGAACATAAAGCTGTTTTAGATACCTGCCGTCAACTTGAGCGCGAAGGCTACGAAGTGACGTATCTGGACCCGCAAACAAATGGTTTAGTTGATCTAGATCAGCTTAAAGCCGCCATGCGAGACGATACAATTCTTGTTTCTATCATGCATGTAAATAATGAAATTGGTGTAATTAACGATATTACCGCCATTGGTGAACTTACCCGTGAACACGGTATTATTTTTCATGTCGATGCAGCACAAAGTGCTGGCAAGGTCGAAATTGATATGGGAAAAATGAAAGTGGACTTGCTGTCTTTATCGGCTCATAAAATTTATGGGCCAAAAGGAGTCGGGGCATTATTTGTTCGCCGTAAGCCACGTATTCGTATTGAAGCACAAATGCACGGTG
Organism: uncultured Thioalkalispiraceae bacterium; assembly: GCA_964472525.1. Lineage (GTDB taxonomy): Bacteria > Pseudomonadota > Gammaproteobacteria > UBA6429 > Thiohalophilaceae > SZUA-37. The sequence continues at coordinate 45,738 of CAYYLL010000002.1, forward strand.
GTGGCCATGAGCGTGGTATGCGCTCTGGTACTTTGGCAACGCATCAGCTTGTGGGCATGGGCGAAGCCTTTCGCATTGCCAAAGAAGAAATGCAACAGGACAATGAACGTATTATAAAATTGCGTGATCGTCTGTTTGATGGCTTAAAAGATATTGAAGAAGTTTATATTAATGGTGATATGGAACACCGCGTTCCACATAATGTAAATATCAGTTTTAATTATGTTGAAGGTGAGTCACTGATGATGGCATTGAAAGACTTAGCTGTATCGTCCGGTTCGGCTTGTACATCATCGAGTTTAGAGCCGTCGTATGTTTTGCGAGCCATAGGTCGTAATGATGAATTGGCGCATAGCTCTATCCGTTTCACTTTAGGCCGCTTTACAACCGAAGAAGAAATTGATTTTGCCATTAAGCAAATTATAGACAACATAACCAAATTGCGTGAACTGTCGCCTTTGTGGGAAATGTATAAAGATGGTATTGATATTAGTGCTATCCAGTGGGCCGCACATTAAATTTGAGCAACGAGTAGTTTAGGAGAACAATCATGGCATACAGTGACAAAGTTATTGACCATTATGAAAACCCGCGAAATGTTGGCGTTATGGATAAAGACGAAAGTGATGTCGGCACCGGTATGGTCGGCGCACCTGCATGTGGTGATGTTATGCGTTTACAAATTAAAGTTGGTAAAGATGGTGTAATTGAAGATGCCAAATTTAAAACCTATGGTTGTGGTTCTGCGATTGCTTCAAGTTCACTTTTAACCGAATGGGTTAAAGGTAAAACGCTAGATGAAGCATCAGAAATTAAAAATTCTGAAATTGCTGAAGAACTGGAACTACCACCGGTTAAAGTCCATTGTTCTGTTTTAGCTGAAGATGCGATTAAAGCAGCCGTACAAGATTACAAATCAAAACAAGCCAAGTAATTTCAAACGATGAGTATCACATTAACTGAAAAAGCCGCTGAACGTGTAAAAGAATTTATTACTAATCGGGGTAAAGGGGTTGCTTTACGCCTGGGTGTTAAAACCACTGGCTGCTCCGGTATGGCCTATGTAATGGAATTTGCTGACACGATTGAAGATACCGATGAAGTCTTCGAGTCAAATGGTGTTAAAGTGATTATCGATAAAAAAAGCCTAATCTATTTAGCCGGTACCGAACTAGATTATGCCAAAGAAGGCTTAAATGAAGGCTTTCAATTTAATAATCCGAATGTAAAAGATAGCTGTGGTTGCGGCGAAAGTTTTACTGTTTAAGCTATTTTTAATCGTATTCAAAAATGACCTCATCAGTGGGAAGTACAGCGTTAACTCAAAATTATTTTGAGCTATTTTCTTTACCGGTCTCTTTTGATGTTGAGCTAAAAAAGTTAGCATCAAATTTTCGCAGCTTACAACAATCTGTACATCCAGATCGGTTTGCTAATGCTTCTGCACAGGAAAAGCGTTTATCTGTTCAGCGCGCAGCACAAATTAATGAAGCACATCAGGTTTTAAAATCTCCTCAACGTCGGGCGCGGTATATTCTTGAATTACAGGGTGTGGTCTTTGATGATCAAACGAATCCAGTGATGGACCCGATGTTTTTAATACAACAAATGGAGTTACGCGAAGCGTTATCCGATGTTAAGTCAAAGGCAGATCCTGAATCTGAACTGGACAAAATATTGTCATCGTTAAAAATGGCTAAAAAAGATATTCTTCAAAAGTTAACAGAGCAACTGAATAAACCAGAGACTGCTGATTTAGAAAAATCTAGCCAGTTAATGCATGAATTACAATTTCTAGATAAATTACAGTCCGAATCTGAAGTGATTGAAGAAGAGTTAATGGACAGTTTGTAGTAAAATATTCATCAAATTTAGTAACAGATATTATTTTTTATGGCACTCATCCAAATAAGCGAACCGGGTCAATCCACCAAACCGCACGAGCGTAAGCTTGCAGTGGGTATTGATTTAGGTACAACCAATTCACTCGTTGCCACTGTTCGTAGTGGGCAGGCGGTAACGCTTGCCAATGAAAAGGATGAGCATTTATTACCTTCAGTAATTTATTATGCTAAAGACAAAACTAAACTTGTTGGTAGCGAAGCTAAACTGCATAAAATCACCGAACCATTAAACACCATTAGCTCGGTTAAGCGCTATATGGGACGAAGTTTAGACGATATTAAAGCCAAAGAATCACCGTTGCATTATGATTTTATTCAAACGGATTCAACCGTTCCCAGAATTAAAACACAGGCTGGTGATGTCAGTGCCATTGAAGTGTCTGCCGAAATTTTGTCTGTTCTAAAAAAGCGGGCTGAGTTAAATTTAGGTGATGAACTCACCGGTGTGGTGATTACTGTCCCCGCGTATTTTGACGATGCTCAACGCCAAGCAACAAAAGATGCCGGTACGCTTGCCGGTTTGAATGTATTACGCTTAATCAATGAGCCAACTGCCGCTGCGGTGGCTTATGGATTAGATAAAGCTTCGGACGGAGTAATTGCTGTTTATGACTTAGGCGGTGGTACCTTTGATATTTCGATTCTACGAGTGACCCAAGGTGTCTTTGAAGTATTGGCAACGGCGGGTGATACGGCGCTCGGTGGTGATGATTTTGATTACGCGATTGCAACATGGATTAAACAACAACTTGAACTAGATAACGACATTGATAAGTCTTTTACTAATCAGATTATTCACGCTGCCTGTCAGGCAAAACAAACATTAACTAGCGAACAAACAGCCCATATTGAAATTGATAATGGTACTACAACAGCCATATTGGAATTGAGTCGTGAACAGCTCAATAGTTTGCTCGATCCTTTAATCAAGAAAACGCTCATGCCATGCCGTCGTGCATTGCGTGATGCACAGGTTGAACTTGAAGAAATAAAGGCCGTGGTGATGGTGGGTGGTTCGACTCGCGTATTGCGTGTTCGTGACAAGGTTGGTGACTATTTTGAACAATCGCCTATGGTCGATATTAATCCTGATACTGTGGTTGCGATTGGTGCCGCTATTCAGGCTGATGTTCTGGTGGGTAATAAAACAGATAGCGACCTGTTATTGTTGGACGTTGTACCGTTGTCACTCGGTTTGGAAACCATGGGTGATTTAGTCGAAAAAATTATTCCACGCAACACCACCATACCGGTTACGCGCGCACAGGATTTTACTACCTATAAAGATGGCCAAACGGCCATGTCGATCCATGTAGTGCAAGGTGAACGTGAACTGGTTTCAGACTGTCGTTCTTTAGGGCGGTTTTCGTTAAAAGATATTCCACCATTGGTGGCCGGTTCAGCGCGTATCCGAGTGACCTTTCAGGTCGATGCTGATGGTCTACTTCATGTTGCTGCCCGTGAAGAAACAACGGGTGTTGAAAGTGGTATCGAAGTCAAACCTTCTTATGGTTTAACCGATACCGAAATTGAAAAAATGCTGTTGGACTCAATGGAACATGCCGAAGAAGATATTGCTGCAAGAATGTTGCATGAACAGCAAGTGGAAGCCGACAGGGTGCTTGAAGCCTTAACTTCTGCGCTAGAAGATGATGGCGATATGTTATCAGCAGAAGAAAGACAAGCGATTGACTCTGCCGCAGAGAACCTAGCTAAACTCAAAACCGGTAATGACGATCGAGCCATTAAACATGCAATGCAAGCATTGGATAAAGTAGCCGAGGTGTTTGTGTCACGGCGTATGGATTCCAATATCCGTAAAGCCATGGCGGGCCATAATGTTGATGAATTTAAAGCCGAGTAAGAAATTTAAAACAGGATTAAATAATGACTAAATTAATTTTTTTACCCCATGAAGAAATGTGTCCCGAAGGTGCCATGTTTGAAGTTGAACCGGGCGTGACCATTTGCGATGCCGCATTGGCAAATGGCATCGAAATTGAACATGCCTGTGAAAAATCCTGTGCCTGCACAACCTGCCATGTGTATATTCGTGAAGGCTTTAACGCACTAGAAGAATCTACCGAATTGGAAGATGATTTGTTAGACAAAGCTTGGGGTTTAGAGCCAGATTCACGATTAAGTTGTCAGACCGTAATTGGTGATACCGATCTTGTGATTGAAATACCTAAATACACCATTAATATGGTAAGTGAAACGCATTAACAAAGTTTGGAGAGAACGATGTCATTAAAATGGACTGATACACTTGATATTGCCATTGAGCTGGATGAAACCCATCCGGACATTGATCCAAAAACAATTCGTTTTACGGATTTACATAATTGGGTTCTGGAATTAGACAATTTTGGTGATGATCCGGCCCATTCGGGTGAAAAAATTCTCGAAGCAATCCAGATGGCTTGGATGGATGAGAAGGATTAAGATTTTTCCTATTCTAAAATTTGACTAATTTTGCCGCAATCAGCGTCCTAGTGGACGAACCCCAAAGGCATGATAAAACTCTGATAAACCCTCGCTTTTATTGGCTAGATCCCCATTAAAAGGTTAAAATCCAAGCTATTCTGTCTGGATTTGTGCCGTACTCACACTATTTCTATGCCAGCACCTTATAGAATGCTTCCTGATGGGGCGTTAATGTCGTAAAATTTATATTTTTCAACGACATAGCCTTATGTGGAGACTATTTTTACTTGAGTTATGCAGAAAATAGATAAATAAGGTCTATTTAACAGTAAAAATAATCCATTTCGCAGAACATTGGCGGTTTTTAAGGCTCTATTGGCTGCATACCTATATAATAGGGCGATTTGAGGTAAGTTTGTTTGTCTGATTCACTTGATAATTTATTAAATTTCGACCGTAAAGGGATGGAAGCATTTTTCGCTGAGTTAGGCGAGAAACCTTTTCGTGCGACACAAATGCTCAAGTGGATTTATCAGTTTGGAGTCAGTGATTTTGATCAAATGACAAATCTTAGCAAAGTGATGCGTGAAAAATTAACATCAATGGCTAAAATAAGTGTGCCGGATATTATCGAACAACAGGAATCCGATGACGGTACCATTAAATGGCTTTTTAGTCTGGAAAACGGTAACGCAATTGAAACTGTTTTTATTCCTGAAAATGATCGTGGGACTTTATGCGTGTCGTCTCAAATTGGCTGCGCACTTGAATGTAGTTTCTGCTCAACGGCACAACAGGGCTTTAATCGTAACCTGAGTACTGCCGAAATTATTGGTCAGGTCTGGGCAGCGAATCAGGCCATGAAAGTGATGCCACGCAATCAGCGGGTGATTAGCAACGTAGTGTTAATGGGAATGGGTGAGCCATTACTTAATTTTAATAATGTCGTGGCCGCAATGAATATTATGATGGATGATAATGCCTATGGCTTATCTAAACGGCGAGTAACCATAAGCACTTCAGGTGTTGTTCCCGCACTTGAACGGTTAAAAGCGGTGAGTGATGTCGCGTTAGCCGTTTCATTACATGCAACTAATGATGAGTTGCGTAATGAGTTAGTGCCGATTAATAAAAAATACCCGATTAAACAACTGCTCAACGCCTGCAAGTATTATGTTAAAGGCGAACACAAACGTAAGGTCACATTTGAGTACGTGATGTTAGATGGCGTGAATGACAAACCACAACATGCTCGTGAACTGGTTGCTTTAATAAAAGACATTCCATCCAAAGTGAATTTAATTCCATTTAATCCATTCCCTAATTCAGGGTATAAATGTTCATCAACAGCTGCAATTGAAAAATTCCGTAATATTTTAATGAAATTAGGTGTGATATCCACAACCCGAAAAACACGCGGTGATGATATTGATGCAGCGTGTGGTCAGCTTGCGGGAAAAGTAATGGATAAAACCAAACGACGTTTTCGTCGTGAAGAAATTAAAGTGAATACAACTAACATCCATAATAATAAGTCGGTTTCAGGGAGAATACTTTAATGTTTCGAATAAGTTTTTTACTGATTTGCATTTTAACGTTGACGAGCTGTACTACATCCAGAGTTCAGGATTTGAATCGCGCATCAAAATTAAATGCAGAGCTAGGTTTAGCTTACTTAATGAAGGGGCGTTATGATCTTGCACTTAAAAAACTGAGAAAATCAATTAAACAAAATTCAGATAACAGTAAAGCTTATCTTTATACGGCTGAGCTATATCGTCGTCTGGAACAAAGAGAAAGTGCGAACAGTTTTTACCAGCAAGCACTAGATGTTGCGCATGATGATGCATCTATTAATAATAATTACGGTGCTTTTTTATGTGCAGACAAAAAGTATAAGGAAGCTTTTAAGTATTTTAATATAGCCTTAAAAAATCCAGTTTACCCCGAGAGAAGCAAGGTATTCGAGAATATTGGTGTTTGCTCTCAAAATCAGGGGAATATTAAAATTGCTCGAGAAAATTTTGTTAAGGCATTTAATCTTAATCGAAGATTGACAACATCCTTACTTGCGCTTGCACAAATAGATTTTGATGCACAAAGACTTGACTCGGCAGCCAAATATCTCGGTTTTTATAATAGAGTAGGACGAGATACGGCACAGAGTTTGTGGTTGGGTATTTTAATTGCAAAAAAACAACATGATATTAAAAGACAACGAAGTTTAGCATGGTTGCTGTCGAAACGATTTCCAAAATCCAGAGAAGCGAAGATATTAAAAAAAATGAAATCCCGAGGACACTTTAATGACTGACAATGAATTATCCGAGAGTGAATCAGAAAATGAAAATGTAAGTGTCTCAAATTGTTTAGTAGGTGGAACGCTTAAAAGTCAACGCAAAAAATTAAATATGACGCAAGATGAAGTTGCATCAAAGTTAAATCTGGATGTGAGTTATATTGCAGCCATTGAAGAAGATGATTTTTCTCAAATAACAAGTATGTCTTATGTTAATGGTTATATTCGCAGTTATGCACGATTGTTAAAAATTCCTGAACAGCAGATTTTGGAAATGTGTCAGCAAAAAGATGATAAAGAATCGAATTTAGTACCTAATTATATGGACCAACGAAAACTGTTATTGGAGTCATCCCGGCAGAATATAAGCTGGATTATGTTGTTTATTATTGTAACTGGGTTGTTAGTAGCAAGCTGGTGGTTTATTCGTCAATAAATAAAATATTGATGTAAGTTAAGTTTAAAAATTATTATTGTTGTTGAGATCTAAATCGTGTCAAAAATATTACAAGCTATCAGAGGAATGAATGATTTACTGCCGGAAAATGTAGCAACATGGCAATTCATAGAAGCATCCTTTAGAAAATTAATGAATCAATATGCCTATGCTGAAATTCGTATGCCTATTGTTGAAAAAACTGAATTATTTAAACGTTCAATCGGTGAAGTTACCGACATCGTTGAAAAAGAAATGTATACCTTCGACGATCGTAATGGTGACAGCCTGACTTTGCGCCCAGAAGGCACAGCCTGTTGTGTGCGTGCATGTTTACAAAATGGTTTATTGTATAATCAGCAACAACGTTTATGGTATATGGGGCCGATGTTCAGACATGAACGTCCACAAAAAGGCCGCTACCGTCAGTTTCAACAAATGGGTGTCGAAACCTTTGGTATGGCTGGCCCAAATATCGATATCGAATTAATTGCAATGATTGCCCGTTTTTGGAAAATGATTGGTATTGAAAATAATGTACGGCTAGAAATTAATTCTTTAGGTACGAATGTATCACGAACAGCCTATAAAGCTTTGTTGGTTGATTATTTAACCGAACATAAAGATAAATTAGATGAAGACAGTTTACGACGTTTAGCGACTAATCCATTACGGGTGTTAGACAGTAAAAATCCAGAATTAAAAGAAATAATAGTAAATGCGCCAAAGTTACTTGATCATCTTGATGATGACTCTAAACAATACTTTAATCAACTTTGCACGCAACTCGACGTATTAAATATTAAATATATTGTGAATACCTCATTAGTTCGAGGTTTGGACTATTATTCGCAAACAGTATTTGAATGGGTAACCGATACGTTGGGTGCGCAAGGTACAGTCTGCGCCGGTGGGCGCTATGATGGCCTGGTTGAACAATTAGGGGGCAAGGCAACCACGGCTATTGGTTTTGCGATGGGTGTTGAACGTTTGGTTTCTATGGTAGAACAATCCAGTGTAAATATTGAACCCGGTGCGCCAGATATTTATGTCATTATTGCAGGGGAAAAAGCCCAACAATATACGTTGCCAATAATAGAAATGATTCGTGATAAACAACCAGATGTTTCTATTTTAGCAAATTGTGATGGTGGAAGTTTTAAAAGCCAAATGAAACGGGCAGATAAAAGTGATGCATCTTATGCTTTAATTGTGGGTGATGATGAAGTGGCTGAAAATAAGGTTTGTGTTAAAAATTTAAGAAAAAATGAAGAGCAACAAAAATTAAATCAGGATGAGCTGATTCAATTTATTGAAAATAATTTTATAAATTAGAGTGAAAAATTGTTATGAGTGACGAATATCAAACAGAAGAAGAGCAGATTGCAGCTATTAAAGGCTGGTGGAAAGAAAATGGTAAGTCTATTATTTTAGGACTTGTCCTAGGTATTGGTGGTATTGGTGGTTACCGTTTTTGGAAGAGTAATGTCGATGAACAAGCAACAGTTGCATCAATGAAATTTGGTGAAGTGGTTGGTTTATCCAGAATAGATAAAAATAAATTTTCATCTAAATTAAATGAAATCGAAATGCAACATTCAGGTTCAAGTTATGCTGATTTAGCTGCTTTTGTTGCTGCGAAAAAACTGGTTGAAGCAAAAGATTATCAAGCCGCAACAAAGCAACTAGAATGGATTATTGCAAATAGCAAGGAAGATAGTTTTACAGAGATTGCAAGGATCCGGTTGGTTAAAGTCTTATTGCAACTGAATAAGGCAAAGGCTGCACTTGCTTTAATTAAAGATAGTAAAGCAAATGGCTTCGACGCAATTTATTCAGAATTACGTGGTGATGTTTATGCAGCACTAAAAAAATTCACAAAAGCAAAGGCTGAATATCAAATTGCTATGTCCACACTGAGTCAAAGTGATCGTCGGCGTTCAATGATTGAAATGAAATCAAATAATCTTCCAGCTTCTGATATGCCATTGGCAAGTATCACGAAGGAGTAGTTTTAATGTTCCGTTATATATTTTTAGTTCCACTCATTATTGTGAGTGTTGTGTTGTCGTCATGTAGTTCGTCACCATCACCAGTATTGCCACCAACCAAGTTAACAACGTTTAAAAAAGAGTTTATGGTTAACGAGGTATGGCAAGAACAAGTGGGTGAAGGGGTGAGTGATCGCTATTATTTATTGGCACCACTTATCTATGAAGGACATATCTATACCATTGATTATCTTGGTTTCTTATCCGTGATTGATGCAATTACTGGTGATACCTTATGGAATAAACAATTAAACTTACCAGTTTCTGCTGGCCTAAGTAAAATTGATAATATGCTAGTTTTTGGAACTAGCGAAGGTAGCGTGGTTGCGCTTGATATTAAAACTGGCGCTCAATTATGGCGAGCGAAAGTGACAAGTGAAGTTTTTGCGAAACCAATAAAAGCAGGTAATTACGTTATTGTTAAATCTGTTGATGGAAAAATTGTTGCTCTCGATATTAAAACTGGCCATGAAAAATGGGTATACGATCGAGCTGTGCCTGCATTGACCTTGCGTGGTAATAGTACCTCGATTGTTTATGATAATTTAATTATCAGTGGGCTTGATAATGGTAAGTTAGTCGCCTTGTCTATTGAAACAGGGCAAGTTATCTGGAATCTGACGATTGCAGTATCAACGGGCCGAACTGAAATTGAACGCATGATCGACATTGATGCTGATCCAGTTATTTCTGGTGAAAATTTATATGTTGTTGCTTATCAAGGGCGTATTGCAAATGTACATATTCCGTCAGGGCAAATAGTATGGACTCGTAATTTTTCAGCATATATTGGTATAGCTGTCGATAGTAAAAAATTATATGTGTCAGATAGTGGTGGCTATGTTTGGGCGCTCGACAAAAAAACGGGTGCAACATTATGGAAGCAGGATAAACTAGTGCGTCGAGCTTTAACGAAACCATTTTTAAATAAAAAGGCCGTTATTGTTGCCGACTTTGATGGTTTTGTGCATTGGCTGGATAATGAAGATGGGCATTTAATCGCACGTTTTCGTCAGGGAGACTATACGACTGACGTTGAAACAGCGAATGATTTTCTTTTTCCAAAATCCAATAGTATTTTAATACCACCATTAGCATATAAAAATAAATTATATATTTTTGATCGGCATGGAAATATTTCCTGTCTTGTTTTACATGCTAATTAAGCTTTGGTGACGAACTGAGATGAAACCTGTTCTTGTTTTAGTTGGGCGACCCAATGTCGGTAAGTCAACATTATTCAATCGCTTAACAAAATCGCGCGATGCACTTGTTGCTGACCAACCTGGTTTGACGCGTGACCGACAATATGGTGAAGGCCTTGTTGGGAGCCTGCCTTATATTATTGTTGATACAGGTGGCTTAAGTGGTGAAGGTGAGGGGATTGATGAGCTAATGGCCCAACAATCTTGGGAAGCAACACTAGAAGCCGATGAAATTTTATTTCTTGTTGATGCCACCGCTGGCATGACACTGCAGGATGAAGAAATTGCCCGACGCTTACGTAATACTCAAAAAAATATTTCTGTCGTAGTCAATAAAATAGATGGACGAGATCCGGACATTGTCAGTGCCGAGTTTTATGCTTTAGGTTTTGAACATCTGTACACTATTTCATCCAGTCATGGGCGTGGTGTTGAGAAGATGATGCACTCCGTACTGGATACTTATCAGTTCAGCGAAATCGACGAAAATGATGATGAGAAAGAAAAAGGAATAAAGGTTGCTATTATAGGTCGACCCAATGTTGGCAAATCGACGTTGGTAAACCGAATACTCGGGGAAGAACGCGTTGTGAGTTTTGATTTACCGGGAACGACGCGTGACAGCATTTATTTACCGTTTGAACGCGATGGCCAACGTTATACCCTAATTGACACGGCTGGCGTGCGCCGTCGTAGTCGAGTGAAAGAAGTCATTGAAAAATTCAGCGTGATTAAAACACTCAAAGCGATTGAAGATGCACATGTCGTTGTGATGTTATTGGACGCACATGAAGGGATCACCGAACAAGATGCCAGTATTCTGGGTTTTGTACTGGATGCCGGACGGGGGCTTGTTTTAGCCATTAATAAATGGGATGGTCTGGATCAGGACGATAAAACAACGATTCAGCGGGAGCTGGATTTAAAACTCCCCTTTATTACTTTTGCTAAATTGCACCGTATTTCTGCATTGTATGGAACCGGTGTGGGTGAATTGTATGCGTCTATCAACCAGTCATATCAGAGCGCAACTCAGAGTTTTGCCACACCGCTGTTAACTCGACTGCTCAGTAATATTGTTGAAGCGCACCCACCACCACTCGTACGTGGGCGGCGAATTAAACTTCGTTATGCGCATCAGGGCGGGCAGAACCCACCGCTTCTTATTCTGCATGGCAACCAGACTAGCGAAGTACCGCTCCAATATAAGCGTTATCTAATTAATGCTTTTAGCAAAAGACTTAAGTTAGTAGGAACACCGTTGCAAATTGTATTTCGCAGCGGTGATAACCCTTACAAAAATAAGAAAAATACACTCACTAAACATCAAATTGATAAAAAACGTCGTTTAATGAAGCATGTAAAACGATAATTAATGATATTGGCTGTACCAAAATAATTCATTTGATACATATGGAATGTATCCTTGCTATTCCACTTTAAGTGTCTACTATTAATACATTCTTTATTATAATAATGATCTGAACAGAGCTGATCTTAAGGTGTGGTGCTATTTATGGATGAACAACCGCTTGGTGATCCTGAAGTAATCTCTGATTTAATTAGAGATGAAAACAGAAATTTACATTCTTCTATTGATTCAGATTTACCTACTCCCTTTCCTGAAAGTCAACATATGTCGAGTATGCTTTGTGCATTAGCATCAATTCAGGATATTGTTATTATCTGTAATATTCATAATCAAATAATCTATCTTAATAAAAAAGCGGAACAGCTATTAAAGATAAGAAAGAATGATATTTTAGGCCAAAATTTTGATCATGTTATTACCATCTATAATAAACTCAATATGCCGAGCTATTTAAGCCCTGTACAAGTTTGTTTAAATGAAAAAAGAGTCATCAAACAAAAATCAGATGCGCGCTTACTCAACTCAGATGGTAACCAAATATTAATTGAATATACCGCTAGCCCAGTTTTTGAAAACAGCACATTAGTAGCTGTTGTGTTAGTACTGCAAGATAAAACCAACGACCATATTGCGCGCCGCCAACTTGAATATATTATTCAGCACGATCCGTTAACTAATTTATACAATCGTAATTATTTTAAGCGTCAACTTAATCATGCAGTGAGTATATCAAAACGCGGTATGCATACTCATGCCATGTTATATATTGATATTAACCAATTTAAAGTTATTAATGACACGGCCGGACATGCCGTTGGGGATGAGTTGCTCTGTGAAGTTGCTACAATATTACAACATAGGATTAGAGAATGTGATTTATTAGCAAGATTAGGTAGTGATGAGTTTGGTATTTTATTAAACGACGTTGATTCACTCGGTGCTGTTCATATTGCCGATGATTTATTAAATGCAATGTCGTCTCTCACTTTTATTCGAGAGGGAAATTATTATGATATTAATATTAGCATTGGAATAACGCTTGTTGATAAGCATGTAAGCAATAAAGAAGATGTACTCCGTCAGGCAGATATTGCCTGTACAGTTGCTAAACAGTATAACCAAAATGGTTGTCATTTGTATTCTGACTTGGATAATGATGACGTACTAGTGCGTGATGAGTTATGTTTGGTTAATGAATTACAAACGATTATTTCAGAAGATCGCTTTAAAATGTTTTTTCAGCCTATTGTTGAACCACGTTCAGGACAAGTCTTATTACATGAAACTTTATTGAGAATTGTCGATAAAGATAACAGTATTCGTCCATCTTCATCTTTTATTGAAACAGCCGAACGGTTTTCGATGATGGATAAAATTGACCGACGTGTTATTGAGTCAACACTCAATAATATAAAATACTTATCGAGCAAATATGGTGATGTTAGTCTATCAATGAATTTATCCGCAGTGTCTATCGGCAATCATGATTTACTGAAAGATATCAAACATTTAATTATTTCATCAGGTGTAAACCCAGAAAATATTGTATTTGAAATCACAGAGTCATCGGCTGTATCACAAATTGAAAGTGCAAGATTCTTTATTAAGGGTTTAAAAGATATAGGATGCCAGTTTGCACTGGATGATTTTGGTACTGGCTTTAGCTCTTTTGCGTATTTAAAATATTTACCCGTTGATTATCTTAAAATTGATGGTACATTTATCCGTGATATTATTAATGATAAAGTTGATCAAGCTATGGTGAAATCCATACACCATATTGCAAAGTCATTAAATATTAAAACCATTGCGGAATATGTAGAGAATGAAGCAACATTAAATTTATTAACTACGATGGGTATTGATTATGTGCAAGGTAATTATATTGGGGTTGCGGCGGCAGAGTTAAGCTTTTCGTAAGCTGAAAGCTCATCCCTTGTCAGCTTTTCCTTTTTCAAGCAATATATAGTCGCCCACTTCATTTTCATACCAGCCATGCTCATATTTTAGAGGTTCAACACTAAAACCCCACCAATGGCCATCTTCATCTTGTGCTATCCAGTTAACCCATGCAGGATAATTTAATAGTGCGGCCTGCATGTGTATTTCAATGTTTTAAAAACAAGGTGGGTTCTACACGGGTATTATTAAGGTTTACACTCCAATGTAAATGTGGCCCAGTAACACGGCCAGTCATACCGACTTCACCAATTACATCGCCTTGCTTTACTTTGTCTCCAGCGTGTACTTTTATTTTACTCAGGTGGAAATACATGGTGATTAATCCCTGTCCATGGTCGATAAAAACAGAGTTGCCATTAAAAAAGTAATTACCGGTGTTCGCTACAATACCAGTCGCTGCGGCATGTACTGGCGTACCTGATGATGCAGCAATATCAAGGCCGCTATGTGGTCGTCGTGGTTGCTTGTTAAAAAAACGTCTTAGCCCGAATGGGCTGCTAAATGGGCCGTTAACCGGAATAATAAATGCGGTACTCACATCTGGTATATTTCGCCATTCTTTAAATATACTTTTTGTGATTTTTTGTTCTTTTATTATTCTTTTAATATCTTTTTTAGTCGGGTTTACTTTACGTTTATTTTTAATAGTTAAGTATTGAGTTTTATATTTTTTTTGTTTTACTGTAAAAGGGTATTTTTTCCCATTTGATGTTTTAATAAAATACTTTCCGGCTCTTGTGCTAAGTGGGATCCCTACAACGGCATACCATGATTTATTTTTTTCTTTTACCATTACATGTCGTTGCTTAAACGTAGTGCGGAGAGCGGGTTTATTGCTGGCAATGTGAAGATTGATAATTGCGATACCACCGGGTACAGCATCTTCACGGGGTAAAGAGTCGGCAAGAACATTATAACTTGTTAAGTAAAAGGAAAAAATAAAGCTATAAAATAGTTTTATTTTAAAATTGAAGAAAATATTTTTTTTAAGAGTCATGGTATTTAATCTTTTGTCCATTTTTTTGTAACGGTTGATGAAAACTGACCTTTGGATAGTGTCGTTATAATTTCATCACCCGTTTTGATTTGTGTGATATTTTTAATAATCATATTGGTGTTAGCTAGTTTAGCATAAGCATAACCACGATTGAGAGTTGCCAATGGGCTAACGGCTTCCAGCGTTGATGTGGTATGGATAAAACGTTGTTTAAAGATATTAATCTGGTGTATTTGTATGGCGGTAAGCTTCTGAAATAAGGGTAGAATTTTTTGCTTATAAGTTTGAATTTTATATTGTGGACTTTGAGCCTGGCAGCGTGTATGTAAATTATTTAATTGTAATTTTTCTGTTGTTAATAGTGTGTTCATTCTATTTTGTAATCGATAAAATAATTCATCAACTCGTTGACTGGTTTTTCCGATATAGTGTTGCGGATGGATAATATTTTTTGCAAGTTGTTCAATATGAGATTGCTTATGGTTAAGCGTGTTCTTAATAAGTTGAATTAGTCTTTTTTGTAAACCATTAAATTGCTTTAACCAGTGTTTTGTATCTGGGCTGACTAACTCGGCGGCGGCGGTGGGTGTTGCAGCACGTACATCAGCCACAAAATCTGCAATGGTAAAATCAATATCATGGCCGATAGCCGAAATAATCGGGATATTACAATTAAATATTTCTTGTGCAACTACTTCTTCATTAAACGACCATAAGTCTTCTAATGAACCTCCTCCACGCGTGAGTATCAATACATCACATTCATTTCTTTTATTTGCGAGTTGAATTGTTTTGGCTATATCGGTAGCAGCATTTTTTCCTTGAACACTGACTGGGTAAATAATAATTTCTAATGATGCAAAGCGACGTTTAAGAGTTGTTAGTACATCATGTATCGCCGCGCCAGTAGGGGAGGTGATAACGCCAATGCGTTTGGGAATATTGGGGAGTATCTTTTTTATTTCACTGGCAAATAAACCTTTCGCATTGAGTTTATCTTTTAATATTTCAAATTGTTGTCGTAATGCACCTTCGCCCGCTTCTTCGAGGTGTTCGATAACCAGTTGAAACTCTCCGCGTGGTTCGTATAGCCCAACTTTTGCCCGCGCGATAACTTGTAAGCCATTACGCGGCACAAATCGAAGTAGTCGATTGCGTGTTCTAAACATGGCACAACGCACCTGTGCATGTTGATCTTTTAAAGAAAAGTACCAATGCCCGGAAGTCGGGCAGGCCAGATTAGACAACTCCCCCTCGAGCCAAATGAGTGGAAAGCCCGTTTCAAGAATAGTGCGTACTTCACGGTTTAAACGCGTGACGTTATAAATATCGCGTTGCGGTTTTGAATTCATAGTCATAGTATATCGTGTTTGGTAAGAAATTTAGACATGAAATAATATATCAGAGCCAGTAAAGGTAAAGAAACTGGCATCTAGTTATGGGGTATTCTGGTTGAAAAAGATCATAAGTGCCAGTAAGGATGAAACTAGCATCTAGTTATGGGGTATTCTGGTTGAAAAAGATCATAAGTGCCAGTAAGGATA
>CAYYLL010000002.1:62034-189583 GCA_964472525.1 uncultured Thioalkalispiraceae bacterium
CATAAGTGCCAGTAAGGATAAGAAACTGGCATCTAGTTATGGGGTATTCTGGTTGGAAAAGATCATAAGTGCCAGTAAGGATAAGAAACTGGCATCTAGTTATGGGGTATTCTGGTTGGAAAAGATCATAAGTGCCAGTAAGGATAAGAAACTGGCATCTAGTTATGGGGTATTCTGGTTGGAAAAGATCATAAGTGCCAGTAAGGATAAGAAACTGGCACTAAAAAA
Organism: uncultured Thioalkalispiraceae bacterium; assembly: GCA_964472525.1. Classification (GTDB taxonomy): domain Bacteria; phylum Pseudomonadota; class Gammaproteobacteria; order UBA6429; family Thiohalophilaceae; genus SZUA-37. The sequence goes on from CAYYLL010000002.1 coordinate 62,263, forward strand.
GCCGAGTAAAACTCGGCTTTCTCAACATTAAAAATGTTATTTAGTTCATGCGAGGGCCTGTCGCATTTTTTTGTTGCTGGTATTGTTGTAAAGCCATTGTGCCTTGAGCTTTTGCTTTATTGGCCAGTTTAACGGCTTTGTCAAAGTTTCCAGCTTTAAGTGCTTTTTTCGCTTTTTTGATGATTTTGCCCGTGTCGCGCCATTCATAGGATTTTTTCGCAGCGCGTTTTGCTTGATGTTCTGCTGCGGCAATAGCGCCTTTAGCATCGTTTGCGGTGTGGGTAGGCGCTGGAGCTGCACATGCAGCGAGAGCTAATGTGGCTGCCGCCATTAAGGTTATTAGTAACTTTCTCATTTATTCCTCCAAAGTCGTCAAAATTCTATTGTTGTTATACTATTTTTATATGTTTTCAGTCGACTAAGCGTACTGAAACGCTATAAATTCGGGGGTGTGGTAAACCCGGACTTGTTTTGATTATGCGTGGTTACATACTGAATGGCAACACTTGATTGGCTAATCTTTGGAGATTATTTGCTTAATTTACATTTATATTGGGTATCCATATTGGCTAAATAGTGAAAATTCTTTATAATCCACGGTTTTACTCAGCCTTGGAATCCCAATTATGCTGCGAATAGCTGAAGATGCTCTCACTTTTGACGATGTTTTATTATTACCTGCTCACTCGAACGTATTACCGCGTGATGTCTCTTTAAAAACCCAACTAACACAGTCCATTTCACTGAATATTCCGTTGATGGCGGCGGCAATGGACACTGTCACCGAGGCCCGTTTGGCGATTGCCATCGCTCAAGAAGGTGGCATTGGGATTGTGCATAAGAATATGACCGCAGCAGAACAGGCGAAAGAAATTCGTAAGGTGAAAAAATTTGAAAGTGGGGTGATTAAAGACCCTTTCACAGTTTCGCCAACTACCAGTATTAGAGAAGTCTTATCTTTAACTCAGCAAAAGAACATTTCGGGTGTTCCTGTTGTTGATGGTGAAGATTTAGTTGGTATTGTGACCAGCCGTGATATGCGTTTTGAAACCCGTTTTGATGATCCTGTGTCTAATATCATGACCCGCAAAGATCGCTTAGTAACAGTAAAAGAAGGTGCGAGTAAAGAGGAAGTGCAGGGTTTACTGCATGAACACCGTATTGAAAAAGTACTGGTTGTGAATGATGATTTTAAATTACGTGGTCTGATCACGGTCAAAGATATCCAGAAAGCCACCGAAAACCCGAATGCCTGTAAAGATGATCAGGCTCAGCTCCGTGTTGGTGCTGCGGTAGGCGTGGGCGATGGTACCGACGAGCGTGTTGAAGGTTTGGTACATGCTGGCGTGGATGTGATTGTTGTTGATACGGCGCATGGGCATTCCCAAGGTGTACTCGATCGGGTGCAGTGGGTTAAAAAGAACTTTCCTGCTGTGCAGGTGATTGGCGGCAATATTGCCACCGCCGAAGCTGCACTCGCATTGGCTAAAGCCGGTGCTGATGCGGTTAAAGTGGGCATTGGGCCGGGTTCCATCTGTACTACCCGAATTGTATCGGGTGTGGGTGTACCACAAATCACAGCCATTGCTAATGTTGCCGAAGTGCTAAAATCGAAAGGGATCCCCTTAATTGCTGATGGTGGTATCCGTTATTCCGGCGATATCTGTAAAGCACTGGTTGCTGGTGCACATGCGGTGATGTTGGGCAGTATGTTTGCCGGCACGGAAGAAGCACCGGGCGAAGTTGAATTATATCAGGGCCGTTCCTATAAATCGTATCGCGGTATGGGCTCTCTTGGTGCGATGACACAACAGTCAGGTTCCAGTGACCGTTATTTTCAGGAAGGCAGCGAAGCAGAAAAACTCGTACCGGAAGGCATTGAAGGTCGTGTACCTTATAAAGGGCCACTAGCTCCTGTGATTAACCAGTTAACTGGCGGTATTCGTGCCAGCATGGGTTATACCGGCTGTGCCTCGATTGATGAAATGCGTACTAAACCGCAGTTTATTAAAGTGACCAATGCAGGCATGGCAGAAAGCCATGTGCATGATGTGTCCATTACTAAAGAAGCGCCAAATTATCGCGTTTAATCTTTTTTATTTAGGTAACCCACTGTGACGATGGCAAATATCCATGCGGATCGCGTTCTTATACTCGACTTTGGTTCTCAATACACCCAACTGATTGCTCGACGTGTGCGTGAAGCGGGTGTTTATAGCGAAATCTACCCTTACGATATTGAAGAATCGGCTATTACCGATTTTAACCCGAAAGGGATTATTCTTTCCGGTGGCCCCGAAACGGTCACTGTTGGGGAATCGCCGCGTGCGCCCGAATGTGTTTTCCAAATGGGCGTACCCGTATTAGGTATTTGTTATGGTATGCAAACCATGGCGGCACAATTAGGTGGGCGGGTTGAGTCGGCCGATACACATGAATATGGCTATGCTCAAGTACGCGCACGTGGCCATACCGAATTATTAAAAGACATCGAAGATCATCAAACCAAAGAAGGCTATGGCTTGTTGGATGCCTGGATGAGCCACGGTGATAAAGTGGTCGAGTTGCCTAGCGGTTTTATTTTAATGGCTTCAACTGACAGCGCACCCATTGCCGGTATGGCCGATGAAGCGCGGCGTTTTTATGGCCTGCAATTTCATCCTGAAGTTACTCATACCCATCAAGGTGAGCGCATCATCAATCGCTTTGTGCATGACATTTGTGGTTGCGCTAATTTATGGACCGCTGATAATATCGTTAACAACAGTATCGACACCATTCGTAAACAGGTGGGGGACGATGAGGTTATTTTAGGTCTATCCGGCGGCGTTGATTCATCGGTAGTGGCGGCTTTGTTACATAAAGCGATTGGCTCAAAATTAACCTGTGTGTTTGTGGATAATGGTTTGCTGCGTCTTAATGAAGGCGATCAAGTGATGGCCACCTTTGCAGAACACATGGGTGTAAAAGTGATCCGTGTCGATGCAGAACAACGTTTTCTAGATGCTTTAAAAGGCGAAGCCGACCCAGAGAAAAAACGCAAAATTATCGGTAATCTGTTTGTTGATATTTTTGAAGAAGAATCGAATAAACTTAAGAATGCAAAATGGTTAGCGCAAGGCACGATTTACCCCGACGTGATTGAGTCGGCCGGTGCCAAAACAGGTAAGGCTCATTTAATCAAGTCCCACCATAATGTCGGCGGTTTACCCGACTATATGAAATTAACATTGTGCGAACCTTTACGCGAATTATTTAAAGACGAAGTACGCAAGCTAGGTGTGGAACTGGGCTTACCGTATGACATGGTGTATCGCCATCCTTTCCCCGGCCCCGGTTTAGGTGTACGTATTCTGGGTGAAGTTAAAAAAGAATACGCTGATATTTTGCGCCTTGCAGATAATATTTTTATCGAAGAACTACACGCGCATGATTTGTATCAAAAAGTCAGTCAAGCCTTTACGGTTTTCTTGCCTGTAAAATCAGTGGGAGTAACCGGTGATGGTCGTCGTTACCAATACGTTGTGTCTTTGCGTGCAGTAGAAACTATCGACTTTATGACCGCACGTTGGGCACATTTGCCGTATGATTTTTTAGAAATCGTATCGAGCCGTATTATTAACGAAGTGACGGCCATCTCGCGGGTGGCTTATGATATTTCATCTAAACCGCCTGCTACGATCGAGTGGGAATAACGGGGCTATATTTTTATATTTTGTAACGCAAGTAAGAATTAATAATGAGCATTCAAACAGAGCAAGATATTAAATGGATGCAACATGCCATTAAACTTGCAAAGCACGCCGAATCTATCGACGAAGTACCGGTTGGTGCGGTGCTAGTTAAAGATAATCAATTAATTGCCGAAGGCTGGAACCAGCCTATTACTTCGAATGATCCCACCGCACACGCCGAAATGGTTGCCTTGCGTGCGGCTGCGCAAACTTTAGCTAATTACCGATTAGTGAATACAACCTTATATATCACCTTGGAACCCTGTTCGATGTGTGCGGGAGCTTTAATCCATGCGCGGGTAAAACGAGTTGTTTTTGGTGCCACTGACTTACGTACAGGTGCGGCGGGTAGTGTGTTTAATATTCTAAATACAACCAAATTAAATCATACCATTGATATTCAACAAAATGTATTAGCGCAAGAGTGTAGTGAGCTATTAACAAATTTCTTTAAAAATAAACGGAAATAAAAAAGCCATCTTTTATATAAGATGGCTTTTTTGGTTGTTCTGTTTTTTATAAAACAGGTGACGAATAAGCTAAAATTGATTCTGGCACGTCATTGTTTAAGCCTTTAGCAAGTTGCCAACGAAGAATGTCATAATAACTGCGGATGTTTTCAACATATTTGACCGGTTCAAGTCCACGCGCATATCCATGACGTGTTGTTTTATACCATTTTCTGCGTCTCAGTAAGGGTAAACTCTTTTTTACATCTTCCCATTTATAAGGATTACCACCGCGTTGTTCGGTAATCAATTGTGCATCTTTAACATGCCCATAGCCTACATTGTAAGCGGCAAGTGCGAGCCAAGTACGATCGGGTTCGTCAATTTCGGCAGGTAATCGATCAAGTAATGAACGCAGGTATTCTGCACCACCGTTAATACTTTCTTCTGGATCCGTGCGCACCGTGACACCTAATTGTTGAGCGGTCGCTTTAGTGAGCATCATCATACCGCGTACACCCGTGGGCGATTTAGCGCGTGGGTTCCAATGTGATTCTTGATAAGCGGTTGCGGCTAATAAGCGCCAGTCAATTCCATTTTTCTGAGCAGCATCCGTTAACATGACTTGATACTTCGGTAAACGGTTATTAACGTGATACATATAAGTATAAGTACCAGCGTAGTCATAACGATTAATATGGCCGTAATGGCGTTCGATTAAACTAGCGAGTTCACCACTGTGTTTTAAATTATTAAAAAAAGTGACGGCTTTGTTATACAGTGAGCGATCTTTACCATTTTTAAATGCCCAAGCTAATTGTTGTGGTTGGGAAATATTAAAGGCAACACTTAACTGAGGATAATAGCGGCGGTTAATTGAAAATTCATTTGAATCTGCAACTGTATAATCAATTTTCTTTTCAGCAACCAAATTCATGAGCTCACTAGCACCCGCAGTGGTATTTTCTTCCCAATTCAGGTTTTTCCAGGTTTGTTTAATTTGAGCTAAACGTTCAACGTGGCTGCTATTTGCAATAACTTCAATTTTGCCCGCTTTTAGGTCGACTAAATTACGTGGACGTGAATTTTTCCGATTGTAAATAAGCTGTTGTGTTATGGACTGGTAGGCTGGTGCAAACAATACTTTCTGTTTACGGTCTTCTGTTATGGTTAAACCGGCTGCGGCAACCTGTGCGTCACCATCTTCAACTTTTTCCAGAATGTCTTTTAAGTCGTCAGAAGTGATTAAGGTTAATTTTACATTAAGGTAGGTGGCAAAACGCTGCAACAGATCGTATTCCATCCCGGTAGGGCCGTGTGGGCCTTCGTAAAAGGTAGTGGCAGCATTACGTGTCACCGCACGTAATTCACCCGATGAGCGAACCTGTTGGAGTAAGTTTTTGTGTGGCGTACACGCATTTAAAACAACGCTAAATAAAATAGCGAGACCAATAATTCCTGCAAAAATACGACTATGCATAATGTTTCCCAAACCCTGTACACTTTGTAGCGGCAATGTTGATAAAATCTAAAGTGGTTTTGTACATAATGAACTCTAGATTAATATTCAATGCAGCATAATGGTATATTATAACACACTAATATTCGCCTCCGGGACTATTATATATAAGGTATAGTCTATATATACAGTAAATAGTTCATAGTTTTTATGTTAATTTTCAATATGTTACTATTAGAATAGAGTGTTCGTGTGGTTAGTTCGGTTATGTTGTTGTATTTTATCAGTTTTTATTAAATACTTTAAAATCAGCAACTTACATTATTCAATATTTTCTGAAGCAAATAATCCAATTTTTTAATGAAGGTGTCATATAGTTATGCAAGACGGTTCGCCTAAAGTCGGTTTTATCAGTCTGGGTTGTCCCAAGGCATTGGTCGACTCAGAACGTATTTTGACCCAACTACGAGCCGAAGGTTATGAGGTGGTGCCAAGTTATCAGGATGCCAATCTGGTGGTGGTGAACACCTGTGGTTTTATTGATGATGCGGTGGCTGAGTCGCTAGACACCATTGGTGAAGCATTGGTTGAAAATGGCAAAGTAATCGTCACCGGTTGTTTAGGCGCAAAAGGTGATATTGTTAAACAGACTCATCCGAACGTGCTTGCCGTGACCGGGCCCCATGCCACCGAAGAAGTGATGCAGGCCATCCATACACATTTACCCAAGCCACATGATCCGTTTATTGATCTTGTACCATCCGGTGGCGTTAAATTAACCCCACGGCATTATGCCTATCTCAAAATTTCGGAAGGGTGTAATCATCATTGCAGGTTTTGCATTATCCCAAGTCTGCGAGGGGATTTGGTTAGTCGGCCAATTAATGAAGTGATGACAGAAGCCGAAAACCTCGTACAAGCAGGTGTAAAAGAGCTACTGGTTGTGTCGCAGGACACCAGTGCCTACGGTGTTGATGTTAAATATAAATCCGACTTCTGGAAAGGCACTCCGCTAAATACGCGTATGCTCGATCTAGCCGCTGCTTTAGGTGATTTGGGCGCGTGGGTGCGGCTGCACTACGTTTATCCTTATCCACATGTGGACGATGTTATCCCCCTGATGGCGGAGGGTAAAATTTTGCCTTATCTGGATATTCCATTGCAACATGCTAGCCAGTCTATTTTAAAAGCAATGAAACGCCCGGCGAATACAGAAAATACCTTAAAGCGGATCCAACAATGGCGTAGCGTATGTCCGGATATTACTTTGCGAAGCACTTTTATTGTCGGTTTTCCCGGTGAAACCGATGACGATTTTGAACAGTTATTAAACTTTTTAGATGAAGCACAATTAGATCGTGTTGGTTGCTTTGCTTATTCACCTGTTGAGGGTGCTACTGCAAATTCACTGCCCAATCAAATTGATGAGGAGCTTAAACAGCAACGTTTGGAAATCTTTATGCAAAAACAGGCGAGCATTAGTGCCAATAAATTACAACAACGCGTAGGAGAAAATTTGCGAGTTATTGTTGATGGTATTTCTGACGATGGACATGCGCTTGCACGTTCAAAAGCCGAAGCCCCCGAAGTTGATGGTTGGGTGATTATTGAAAATCAGCAACAATTAATTACTGGTGAGTTTGCAAATGTTAAAATCACAGCTGCTGATGAACACGATCTTTGGGCTGAATTAATATAAAATTCTAATTTATATTTTCTTTTAATAAATAACGCTATACTATGAAAATAGTATACTAGAAAATAAAATAACTCATGGCGAGTTAACATATATAATATGTGGTATTCCCCCCCTTCACATATTAATAAATAGTATTAAATACGGATGCTGTAACAGCATTGCAGCGTTGTAAAGCAGGTTGTTTATGCGTTGATTCAAATACTAAATACCCAGAATGAATTTATCAGTATGAACGCACAGAATCGATCACATACATTACCTTCAGGCACTCGACTTGAATGTTATGAAATTGAGAATGTTTTAGGCGTTGGTGGTTTCGGTATTACCTACAAGGCCAAAGACTTAAACTTGGGTTGTTATGTCGCCATTAAAGAATATTTTCCTGCTAGCTTTGCCATTCGTGCTGCGAATACCTGCACAGTTAATTCAAAGTCTGATAATGATAATGAGATTTACGCGACAGGTTTACATCGTTTTCTTGATGAAGCGCGTACCCTTGCACAATTTAAATCGAGAAGTATCATTCATGTTAATCGTTTTATCGAAGCGAATGGCACCGCTTATATTGTTATGGACTACGAAGATGGCATCCCTTTAAGTCGTTATTTACTAAAGTCTAAAGGTTTAGCTGAACATGAAATTGCAATGGTAGTGGTGCCTATTTTAGAAGGGTTGCGTACGATTCATCAGAGTAAATATTTACACCGTGATATCAAACCATCTAATATCTATTTACGCAAACACGGCAGGCCGGTATTAATTGATTTTGGTTCAGCACGGCAATCTATTGATAACAGTGGGGCAGCAGTTACCGGTTTTGTTACCCATGGTTACGCACCCTTTGAACAATATAATACTCATGATGAGCAAGGCCCATGGACAGACTTGTATAGTTTAGGTGCAACATTGTACCGTTGTATTATGGGTAAATCACCGGTTGATGCGTTAGACCGTTTGGCATCAATACAAGCACATGAGCCAGATCCATTAAAATCTTTATTAATTGAAAAGCCAGATAATTATGGTACTGAAATACTCTCATGTATTGACTGGATGCTAAGTTTTCGTATTGAAAATCGTCCTCAATCAGTAGATGAAATTATTCATCGCTTTAAAACTATTCGTAAGCAACGTTCACAATCTGAATTAGCAAAAACAGTACTAAGCCAGAAAGATATTGATTGGGATGCAGAATTTATTACAGCGATTGAATCAGAATTAGCCGCGTATATTGGCCCGCTTGCGACGGTAATGGTAAAAAAAGCATTAAAGGAATCAACAAATCTGGATGAACTACATCGGTCTTTATCCGTTAACATCGACAGCCCCTCGCATAGAGAACAATTTCTGCAATTATTCTCAGTGCGTGCTTCAAGTTCAAATCATTCAATGATGACAGAAAAAATAACAACACAAAACAGTCCTTTATTAAATTCAGGTGGCGAACAAAAAATCGATATAAAATTCAGAGATAAAACGGAGCAGATTCTAGCTAAATTTATCGGTCCGCTTGCAGGTATTATTGTTGATGAAGCAATATCCAACTCGTGTAGTCATGATGAGGTTATAGGTAAATTAGTAAAAGAAATTCAAAATGAAACAGATAAAACTACATTTATGAATGAAGTAAATAAAAACCAATACAAGGACACATAAAGAGTGAAGCTTACAACAAAATTTAATTTAATTCTGGTGCTAGTATTATCTATTAGTTTTATAGTTTGCGCCTATTTTTCATTTAATATTTTGCAAAAAAATGCAAAGCGTGAAGTTGTTAAACATGCAGGTATGATGTTGGAGGCAGCATTAGCTATTCGTGGATACACGGTATCAGAAATTCGACCACTATTAGCAAAACAAATGCAAAGTACTTTTTTACCTCAGTCTGTGCCTGCCTATGCAGCCACGCAAAGTTTTAACAGTTTAAGAAAAAAGCATCCTCAATACTCCTATAAAGAAGCAACGATTAACCCGACTAACTTACGTAATCGAGCTACCGACTGGGAAACAGATATTATTCAGGAATTTTCAAATAACAAAAAAAGAAAAGAAGTAATAGGAGTAAGACAAACACCAACTGGGCCGGTGTTATATCTTGCACGACCTATTCAAATTAAAAAACAAGGTTGTTTAACTTGCCATAGTACACTTAGTGCAGCTCCCGCCACGCTGGTTGCCAAGTATGGTAATGCAAATGGTTTTGGTTGGAAATTAAATGAAATCGTTGGAGCACAAATTATTACTGTGCCGATGTCGCTTCCTATACAAAAGGCAAACGAAGCTTTTGTAACTTTTATGCTGTTATTGATAGGTGTATTTTTGTTTATCATTATTGTTTTAAATATTATGCTAAAGCAGATTATTATTAAGCCAGTTATGCGTATGGCGGTGGCGGCAAATCAAATCAGTATGGGTAAATTTGACACCCCAGAATTTGATGAAAGCGGTAAAGATGAGGTCGCCATTTTATCGGCATCGTTCAACCGTATGCGCCGGAGCCTGCAAAAGGCGATACAAATGTTACAACAGCGATCTAACCGCTGATAACTGCGTTTATTGTATGATGAAGTTGAAGATAAGGGCATTTTAGTATACCCTGCGCGTTGTTCTGGAGAAGTGTCCGAGTGGCTGAAGGAGCACGCCTGGAAAGTGTGTATAGGTTTATCCCTATCGAGGGTTCGAATCCCTCCTTCTCCGCCATCTACTTTTAAAGAATACTGAATAAAATTAATAGACAGCATGTTAATGGTATTCGAACCCTCGATGAAAATATATCAGCAGGTTTGACGAGCGGCTTTGCCGCGAAGAACATCGTTGCTTTGCAACGATGGCCCCGTAGGGGTGAGGCCATTGGCCGAATAATCCCTCCTTCTCCGCCAGACTAATATTATCTGGTTTTGACCAAATACGTTTTATTTAGCCGCGAGTACTTGCTCGATAACTCGTTTCATTGTTTCCCTATTAAAATCTTTTTCAATGGCGCCATTAAAGCCATACTGCAAATAATTTGTCATTTCATGGCTAGTTGAGTGGCCGCTTGAAATGATAATTTTTGCATTAGGGACTATTTCTCGTATCTTTTTCGCAACTTCTTTTCCGTTTAGACTGCCGGGGATAGATAAATCTAGAATAACGACATCAATAGGATTGTTATTCTCAATCGACCGTAGATATAAAGCAATGGCTTCGTCACCATCGCAGGCAGTGATCGTTTTGTAGCCCAACTTGTCAAGATTAAGTTTAAATAATTCACGTATATCTTCTTCATCATCCATGATTAGAATTGTTGATTTTCTCAGTATTTCTTCATCTTCTTGTGAATTAAATTTATTCAGTAAATTTTGTACTCGAGTGAGTAATGCGTCTGAAGTATAAGGTTTATAAAGTATATTTTGTTCGAGTTCCTGAACTATTTTGATGTTGTGCCGGTTATCCGCAAAACCACTGACCATCTGGATTTTAATTTCTGGATAATTTTGTTGTACATAAGCAGCAAGTTGATAACCGTCCATATTGGGCATAATAACATCGGTTATCACTAAATCGATTGTTTCGTGTTGTAATACTTCCATGGCCTTTTCTCCATCACTGGCGGTTAATACTTTAAAGCCACAAGAGTCGAGTATGGTATGCGCGAGTTTGAGTATGGTTTGTTCATCATCGACAACTAATAAGGTTGCATTGCCGTGAATTTCTTCTTGTTTTTTATGGTTTTGTATTTCTGGTTGTATGGTTGCTTGGGTAGTTCTAGGAAAATACAGAACGAAGCGACTGCCATGTCCCGGTTCAGAATAGACATTGATGGCACCGTTACTGCGTTGCATAAATCCGTATACCTGGCTTAGGCCTAGCCCCGTCCCTCGTTGACCTTTAGTCGTGTAAAAGGGGTCAAATATTTTTTGTTTTGTTTCACTACTCATGCCTTGACCCGTGTCTGCAAAACTTAAGGATACATAATCACCGGGTTCCAGTTTTAATAGTTGTGCATCGACGGGTTTGATATGTTCATTGAGTGTTTTTATAGTGAGATGGCCACTCCCTTTAATTGCGTGCATCGCATTAATACAAATATTAAGAATAGTATCTTCCAATTCATCTTCATCAATTGCAATTGGCCATAAATTTTCAACAAGATCATATCCAAGTTTTATTCGTGCGGTAAGACTCTTTTTGAGTATATTGATTTCGTCTTCTAACAGAGTATTAATGTTGATGACTTTGGTATCGGCTGGTTTTTTTCGTGCAAAAGATAATAATTTTCTGGTGAGTTTGCTGCCACGTTCACCGGCATGGTGAATTTCGTTTGCATACTTAGCCAGTTTTGGTTGCTCACTTAAGTTTTCTTCCAGTAATGCGGCATAGCCAAGAATAACTCCTAACATGTTGTTGTAATCATGTGCGATGCCTCCGGTGAGTTTACCCAGTGCGTCCATTTTTTGGGTGCGGCGTAGCGTTTCTTCCATTTGAACCTGTTGGGTAATTTCCTGGATTGTACCTGTAGATCGTATTGGGCCACCTGTCTCATTATAAAATGTCTGGCAACGTTCTTCGACATACTTGATACGGCCATCCGGCATACGTAAACGGTGTGTTATTGTATAAGGTCTTTTATCTTTTACAGACTGGTTATAAGCTTCACTGACTTTCTTTCGATCATCTGGATGTATTACCGTTATAAACGCGTCATACGATGCGACAAATTTTCCAGGATCAATTTCAAAGATACGGTAGATTTCATCTGACCACTTCAGTCTATTGTTGGATAGATCCATTTCCCAATTACCAATATGGGTCATTTTTTGTGCTTCGGCTAGCCGTTGTTCACTAATCAGTACGGCTGCTTCCGCTTCTTTACGTTCTGTTATATCGGTAATGGTGCCAATGTAACCCATAATTTCACCGCTATCATCGATATTTGCATGTGCCTGGCCTAATACACAACGAATGTCATCGTCGTGCTGAAAACGATATTCACATTTAAAAGGTATGTTTTTAGTGGTTAGTTGTGTCCACTCGTTAAAAATACGTTCTCGATCATCTGGATGTAATGTATCCACCCATCCATTCCCGCTAGCATTTTCAGCTGAAATTCCTGTAATTTCACTCCACTTTTCATTAACGTATAAGCATTGTCCTTGTTGGTCTGTGTAATAGATACCAACTGGCGCAATGGTTGTTAGAGCCTGATATTTTTGCTCGCTAATGGTGATAGCCTTACGTAATTTGTATTGTTCGGTTACATCATTAAACACGAGTACCATGCCTAATATCAGATCTTCATCTTTAATCGGTGCTGCTGAATCGACAATTTGGTATTGGGTTCCGTCTTTGGCTATTAACGTTGTGTAGTTACTCAGGTATACCGTTTCGCCATTAGCCATGACTTTATCAATAGGGTTGTCTATGGGTTCATGTGTTGTAGCATTAAAGACAGAAAAAATAGTTTTAATGGATTGCCCTTGCGCTTCATCAATTGACCAACCAGTGAGTTTTTCTGCCACTGGATTCATGCGGGTAATGTTTCCTTTTTCATCTGTCGTGATAACGGCATCACCAATACTGTTGAGTGTTTGCGCAAGATATTGTCGTTGTTGGTTAATTTTTTCAATTTGCTCGCATAAACGACCATGCATATCATTAATAGAATTGACTAGTGTGTCAAACTCATCAGGTTTTCTTTTGGATCTGTCTAGAGTAAGTGGCTCGTTACTGGATAATAAATTATGTGTTTCTGAAAACTTAGAAATTTTTGAGAGATGACGAGTTACAAATTGATGAAAAAGAAAATAAATAAAGATAGCGACTAACGATGTTTTAATCGCATTAGATACTAAAATAACCCAAATTTTATTGTATAGCCGATGGTATACACCTTTTAGACTTACAATAACGGTGAGTTGACCAATGTTAATATTCTTCTTTCGGTGTTGATAATTAATGGGATAGCTACGTTGAATGGTATCACCACCTGTTTGTTTACCTGTTTGTGCCCACAGTTGTTCCCCATCCCGTATTTCGACATATTGCATGTCGCGTATTTTAATAATGCCATCAATGTTTGTTTTTAGAAGCTTTCTGTTTGAGGCCCATAATGCCGCAGAAATACTGTTTAAATGAACTTGCTCAATTTGTTCAAGTTCGGAATGGATTTGATCTATATCTTCATTGTAATCGTGGTAAAGTTGTAATGTTGTTATTAATAAGGTAATAAAGGTGCTAAACAACACAATATAAATAATTAAACGACGTGCTAGGGGAGATTGGGGTAGATGAAAATTTAACATAGCTTATTTTTTAAGTTAAACTTAATTATGGCATGAGTGGTTTTAGTATTTGGTTGTACATTTTTTTTATGCTGCCATCTTGTTTCATTTTTTTAATTTGAGCACTTAATTGAGGTACTAGTTTTTTATGTTTTTTATGAAGATAAGTGTAAAGTGGCGTACTTATTAATGGTGGCTCGAGCATGGTTATATCTGTAATTTTATTATCTTTTAGAAAGGCTAAACCTGTCCAACGTTCATGACCTGCAAAATCAGCCCTGTTCTTTTTTAACATTGTGAATATTTGTTGAATATTATCTGTTTTAGTGATATCGACTTTTGCTCCTAAATTTAGTTCAAATACTTTCCAGCCCGTAATAATAGAGATTGAATGAGAACGAATACTATCCCAACCCTTTACTTTAAAGGAGGGCTTATTTTTTGTGAATAACATAACATCCATATCCATTATTTTTTCAGGAACCTGAATAAGATTAGGATATTTTTTTTGTAAGCCGCTAATTCGAAGTAAATCGCCATCATCAATACCTTTGTTGGCATTAATCAAGGCTCTTTCTGCAGGTAAACGAGAGGTTTCTAGTTTATAACCCATACGTTTAAAGGCTTCACTCAATACTTTATCGCCAAACCCTGTTTGTGTTTCGTTACTGATAGGGTTATTGAATGCGCTGTTAAGAATGATGGTCGTCTGTTGAGCAAAGGTGGGCATACTTGAAAAGAATAAGAGTACCGCTAGCATTGCTTTAACGTGAGCATTTATAAAAATAAAACGGTTTTCAAGTAGTTTCATATTAATGACTCTATTATTTATTAATTCTTATCCATTGGATAAGTGCGTCTGCGGACATCGGTTTTGCCATTAAATAACCTTGCGCAATATCACAGCCCAGAGTTTGTAGCTCATCCCATACTTGCTGTGTTTCAACGCCTTCTGCAACTAGTTTCATTCCTAGCATTTGACCAAGCATAATACATATTTTTACAATAATCATGGCTTCACTGTCTTCAAGCATATTCATTATAAAGCTTTGATCAATTTTAATTTCGGTAAAGGGCATTTTGTATAAATGCGATAGGGATGAATAACCGGTACCAAAATCATCAATGGACAATGCAAAGCCTTTCATTCTTAACCGGTTAAGAACATCCAGTGATGAAGTGAGATCCCCCATAACAGCACTTTCTGTAATTTCCAGCGTGATTTTTTCTGGATCAATCGCGTGTTTATCGGTGAGTTCTTTTAATTGTTCAGGCAAACTCAGGCTGGTAATATTTTTTGTTGACACATTAATTGAAATGGCGATATTAATCCCTTTTTCTTGCCACTGTCGGGATTGTTCTACGGCCAATCGAATCACTTCCTCTGTTAAGGGCTCAATTAAACCACTTTTTTCAGCTAGGCCAATAAACTGATCTGGATAAATCATGCCATGTTCAGGATGTTGCCAACGCACTAGAGCTTCTACCCCATGTAAATCACCTGTTTTCATATTAATTTGTGGTTGATAACAGAGTAGCAAATGATGCTGGTGAATAGCTTGATCCAGCTCAGTAAAAGAGACTGGATTTTCAGTGAGCGGTGATTTTGAGGTGATTTCCGATTGCGGCTTAATATTAGTCAATGTTTGTGCAAATTCCTGAATGGACATTGGTTTTGTTAAACTGGCCAAAACTTTAAAATGGTGGGCTTCTGCCAGTTGTTGGGCAGAATGTAATACGCGGGCATCAAAACCACTCACTAATATAAGCAGTAGGTTGATTTTTTTCTCAGCCAGTGTGCGAATAACTTCAATACCGTCCATTTCCGGCATATTCAGGTCGAGCACTAAAACGCTGCCCTGTAATATATTATTTTGTAGAAAGGTAACGGGGTTTTGTTCGGTAATGACTTCCCAGCCAATATTGGAGGCGACTTCTGCAAGCAACATCGCATATTGCTCATCATCATCAAGAATATAAAGTTTTAGCACCATGACCCATCAGGTTCTACTGTTTTTGTTTAAGCCTAACAAGTATATCCAGTTTTGGTAGGGGCTGCCTTATTTAGTGTATGCAATATTTCGAATTTAAGGGGATAGAAAATAGTCCGTATACTTTTTTTTGTGGTATCCTACGCGCGCTAAAGCTTAGGTGATAACCTCAATTTTAGATATTGACCTGCCTATATAAAGGTATAGCCTGTTTATGGTAGTTTGTATGGGTTCCCTCGCGACGATAAGCCGCAAACCCCGCCAGGCCCGGAAGGGAGCAACGGTAGTGGTGGATTCGGGTGCCGAGGTGTAGCTTGTACAGACTGCCACCCAATTATCTTCTAAAACAATAACTTATATAGCGATAACAGATTCTTAGTAGTGGCATTAATTACTGGGATCGAGGCTCATAAGCCGCTAGAATGGTACATTTAATCTATCGTTTGATGAGTTTTTGAGTCCTTATGAGTTATTTAGCCTTGGCGCGCAAATGGCGTCCGAAAAATTTTAGTGAAATGGTCGGACAGGAGCATGTGCTGCGAGCCCTAATTAATGCGCTCGATGCCGACAGGCTGCATCACGCTTTTCTATTTAGCGGTACTCGTGGTGTGGGTAAAACGACCATTGCGCGTATTTTAGCCAAGTCGATTAATTGTGAGCAGGGCGTTAGCTCGACACCGTGTGGCGAATGCTCAAGCTGCAAAGAAGTGGATGAAGGCCGTTTTGTTGACTTAATTGAAGTCGATGCCGCATCACGCACCAAAGTTGACGATACCCGTGATTTATTAGATAACGTGCAATATGCACCCACCCGTGGCCGTTATAAAGTTTACTTAATTGATGAAGTTCATATGCTTTCAGCGAGTAGCTTTAATGCCTTATTGAAAACGCTTGAAGAGCCACCACCGCATGTTAAATTTTTATTTGCGACAACGGAACCGCAAAAATTACCCGTAACGATTTTATCACGTTGTTTGCAGTTTAATTTACGTCGTCTTTCGGTTGAGCGTATCTACAACTATCTGCAAAGCTTACTCGATAAAGAAAGCATTCCTTACGAAGAAGGGGCCTGTAAACAATTAGCCATTGCCGCTGATGGCAGTATGCGTGATGGTTTAAGTTTATTGGATCAGTCCATCGCCTATGGTGCCGGTAGTATTAAAATTGACGATGTGACCGCTATGTTGGGTAGCTTTGACAACCAGCTTATTATTCAGTTACTTGAAAAACTATTAGCTCAAGATGCCGCCGCAGTGATGACCTTGTTAGCTAAAATAAGTGAGCAGGTGCCTGATCTAAATGGTGTATTGGATGCGATTTTAAATTTATTGCATGGTATTGCTTTGTACCAACAAGTGCCTGATGCCTGTGATGCCATGTTAGAAGAACAAGGTCTTACATTGGCAACCATTGAAGCATTGGCAGCAACGGTGAGCGCAGAAGAAGTTCAATTATTTTATCAAATTGGTTTAACCGGGCAGCGGGATTTAAAACTGGCACCGAGTATACGTAGTGGTTTAGAAATGGTGCTATTACGCATGTTAGCCTTTAGACCAACATCGGCTGCCGACATACACGTCAACCAAAAGGCTGGAACAACGGTTATAAGCACCAATGCAACAGAAACAGTGGTAGAAAGAAAGTTGCAGGCATCAACAAACGCCGAGGCAGGTATAAGCCAAGGGGCTGAGATTAAAGAAGCGATGGCCTCCTCTTATAATGAAACACCACAACCATCTACCCCTGTGAGTATACATTCACCTTGGCATGAAATTGTTGCGAGTTTGGATATTGCGGGGCTGGACAAACAGGTTGCCGAACAGTGTGTTTTAGTACAAGTTATTAATAATAAATTTGAACTTGCTTTAGCACCTGCGAGTGCGCCGTTTTTTAATCAGGGTCGTGAAGCACGTATACAGCAGTCACTACAGAAATTATTAAGTGGAGATATATCGTTAAGCATTAAGATGGAAGCGGTGGCGGGCGAGTCACCGTCTTCAAGAGAACAACGTATGGGTAAAGAAAAAATAGCATCTGCTGAGTCAATTATAGACGAGGATGCCGATGTAAAGTCTTTACTGGATGCCTTTGGTGGGCATATTGAGCCGGACTCAGTACAACCCCGTTAATAACCATATTAGTAAAAATGAGGAATAAATAAATGAAAGGTGGAATTGGAAATTTAATGAAGCAAGCGCAAAAAATGCAAGCTGATATGCAAAAAGCGCAAGAAGAAATGGGTAATATCGAAGTGACTGGCCAGTCTGGTGGTGGTTTGGTAAAAGTAACAATGACATGCAAACATGATGTTAAGCGTATTGAAATTGATGATAGCCTTGTCGGTGATGACAAAGATATGCTTGAAGATTTGGTGGCGGCAGCAATGAATGACGCGGTACGTAATGTTGAAAAAACAACACAGGATAAATTTTCGGGTTTAACTGCCGGAATGAATTTACCTGATGGCTTTAAAATGCCATTCTAAAAATGGTATTGTTGATTTATGTCGTATAGCCCTCTTATTGGTCAACTCATTAGTGCATTAAAAAGACTCCCCGGTGTTGGACAAAAATCTGCTCAACGTATGGCGTTTTATCTGTTACAACATGATAAACAAGGTGCGATGCAAATTTCACAGTCTTTAGCCGCTGCAATTGAGTTGGTGGGTGAATGTTCACAATGTCGGGTGCTATCTGAGTCAGAACTTTGCGAGGTTTGTAATAATCCTAAACGCAGTCAACAACAGGTTTGTGTGGTTGAATCTCCTTCTGATGTACAGGCTTTTGAACAATCGACACATTACAGCGGGCGTTATTTTGTTTTAATGGGGCATTTGTCTCCTCTGGACGGTATTGGCCCGCATGAACTTGGTCTTGATATTTTTGCCCAGCAATTAGATGCAGGTGAGATTACCGAAGTTATTCTTGCAACCAATCCCACGGTTGAAGGTGAAGCGACCGCGCATTATATTTCTGAAATGACTAAAAAACGTAATATAAAAACAACACGTATTGCACACGGTGTGCCGATAGGGGGGGAACTTGAATATGTTAATGGCTCAACGCTGTCACATGCACTTGATGGACGCCGTGCGGTATCTATTGATTAAAAAATTATTCCCGAAGCTGTAACGATTCCAGTTTTTCCATTGCTGTAATGGCATGGGTGCAGAGTGACTTGAATAAACGATAACTGGTATCGTCTATTTGACAATCAATAGTGTGCCGGTCGGCGTAAAAAATCCCAACTTCTTTATTGTTAACAAAAATGGACATTGCTAGGAATGAGTTGGTCACGATAAGTTTTTTAAAATCTTTGGGTATTAATTCCCAGAAGGTGCTGCGTGTTTTATTATTGATAACAATGGCCTGTGTTTTTTGCATCAGTCGACCAAATAGATTTTCTTTGTGTAATTTAATGGTAAAGCGGTTAAAAATAGGATCGTTATCGGCACCTTTGATGGAATAGGGTATCACTGTTTGCGTTTCAGGATCTCTTGTTGCAAAAATAACTCGGTTTAAACCGATACCATCGTGCATTCCCTGTAGAACAAGATGAATAAGTTCTTTTAGCGTGTACGGTGTTTGTGGGTTTTTTATCAGCGCTATTGTTTTATCCAGTACTTCTTTTTGTGGCATTAGGCAAATATCAGCATGTTCATTTGGATTTTTTGCCTGAATGGTTTCTTCTTCAAGGGGATCGTCTAGCATCGGTAATAAAGCAGCGGCCGGACGTACGCCATAAAAATTGGTTTGACGTGCCACCTCTACGGCAAGCTTATGATTCGCATAGGCTATTTGAGCAACAGGGATATCTAAAAAATCAGCAATCTGATCCTGGATAACTTGTGTTTTTCCCCCATGCCAGTCAACGGCAGCACTGCGAGCGAGTTGCACAGCGAGCATAATACTATAAGCACGAGGATATTTTGCATTTTCAGGTTTAAGTGCTTCAAGTGCAAGGCTAGGTAAGTCCCATTTTTTTGCGAGTTCATAACTAAGTTGGTTAATGGCAAAACCTAACACCAGATATTGCGCTTCTTCACTAGCGATTTGTCGTCGCCTTCTAAAGCGATCAATTTCTGCAAGTTTGTCTGGACAGATCATAGCAAGTGCCATTTCACCGATAAAATGTATTTGTGTTGCGACAAATATTTCGTCGGTGTTCATATCGCGGCGGTAATGTGCCCATTCAGTGGCTTGCTCTGCCGCATGATAGGCGCGACTAAAGGTCATAAGTAAGCGTTGTTTAGCTGGATCTTTGAGTGTTTTATCTAAATTTGGTAATTTAGCCGGAAGTCGGCTTACCTGTTCAATACCTAGCATCATTAAGGCTTGGGAAATGGAGGTGATTTCACTTCTTAGGCTGCTATTCGATTTTGTACTGCAAACACGCAGTAAATAAATGGTAAGACCGGGGTCACGGTGAACAATATGGGTAATTTCTTCCGTCTTGGCATTGTCTTTGGCACATATTTTTTTTAAAGCCGTGATCGTTCTTTCCATAACTGGAAAGTGCTGATTCCCAACCTTGGTCAGAATATCCTGTAAAATATCGGCTGTGCGGGTTTGCTGTAACATTTTGTTATGTCTAATAATAATAGATTATCTATAAATATCGGACCAGAACTTGAATTACTTTAGTTTAAAATGCGGAATATTAGAAAATTTACAATAGTGACAATATTTTCTCAAGTTTTAGGGTCTTGGGTCGATATTCTTTAAAAGAAATGGCCACAAAGAAGATTTACTAAAGGACGAAATAAATGAAGTTTTTAATTGGCGTAATCATGGTCATGGGAGCCGTTATTGGCGGTTACCTGGCATCCGGTGGTGACCTTTTAGCATTATACCAACCGTTTGAATTAGTGATTATTTTAGGGGGTGCGATTGGTGCCTTTATTATTGCCAATCCAGCCAAAGTGGTTAAAGAATCTGTTGGGGGTATTCTTGGTTTATTAAAAGGCGCAAAATATAATAAACAAGTGTATATGGATTTATTAGGTTTAATGTATGCACTGTTTTCCAAGTCACGTAAGGAAGGGTTAATGGCATTGGAAACTGATATTGATGAGCCGGATCAAAGTGAAATTTTTAAAACCTACCCCAAGTTAGCCTCAAACCATCATTTAATCGATTTTATTTGTGACTATTTACGCTTAATGGTTGGCGGTAATATGAATGCTTTTGAGTTAGAAAATTTAATGGACATTGAATTAGACACCCATCATGCCGAAGGACACAAAGCAAGCGATGCGGTAACGGGTATGGGCGATGGCTTACCAGCATTTGGTATTGTTGCAGCAGTAATGGGGGTGGTTATAACCATGGGCTATATCAGTGAACCCCCTGAAGTACTTGGGCATCATGTGGGGGCAGCATTAGTGGGTACTTTTCTTGGTATTTTAATGGCGTATGGATTTGTTGGCCCAATGGGTAGTGCAATGGCGGCACAAGCAGAAGAAGATTCGAAATTATTTGAGGTCACCAAAGTTTGTATTATGGCGACACTTAATGGTTATACCCCGCAAATTGCGGTTGAGTTTGGGCGTAAAGCATTGTTTAGTAATATGCGGCCTGGTTTTATAGAATTAGAAGAATTTATAAAGGGTAGTTAGGTTTAAGTTAAGGAATAACTCGTGGCTGGAGATGATAAAAAACAACCGATAGTAATCAAGAAAGTTGTCGCTGGTGGGCATGGCCATCATGGTGGTGCGTGGAAGGTTGCTTATGCAGATTTTGTAACAGCAATGATGGCCTTTTTCTTACTGCTCTGGTTATTAGGTATTACCGATGAAGCGCAACGTAATGGTATTTCGGATTATTTTAAAAATCCGGCCGGTATTAAAGGAATTGGTGGTGCAAGTACCAGTATGATTAAACTCGGTGGTGCAAAAGAAATGCCGCGTGGCGATAGAACGCGAAATCAGGATGTCAGTCAAAAAACAGAACAACCAGAACGTAAAAAAGGTGAAAAAGATTTACAGGTCGATGGCAACAAAGCAACCCCAACAAAAGAAGAACAGGCAAAGCGTAAGGCAGACAAGAAAGTTCTGGACAACTTACTAAAAATATTAAAGAAAGCAATTGAAGAAAGTGCTTCATTAAGAAAATTCAAGGATCAACTCTATCTGGATATCACACCAGACGGACTGCGTATTCAAATTTTTGATAAAAAGAATCGTCCAATGTTTGATTTAGGCAGTGCAAAATTAAAACCGTATACAAAGAAAATACTCTATGAAATTGCAAAAATAATTCGTACCGTTCCAAATCGTATTAGTATTAGTGGGCATACTGACGCAACCCGTTTCCATAAAGGCTATATTCTTTATGAAAATGACTATGGTGAAGAAGTTAAGTTACCGTACACTAACTGGGAATTATCGGCAGACAGAGCCAATGCTGCACGCCGAACCTTGTTGAAAGGTGGGGTTAAATCAGTACAGATTGGTCGGGTAGTTGGTTTTTCATCCTCTGTTTTATATAACAAAAAGAACAAAACGGATCCAAGTAATCGTCGTATTACTATTGTTATTATGAACAGAAAGTCCGAGTTTGATATGAAGTTAACCGAAGGCTCGGATACGGTGAAGCAAAAAGTGTTAAATTAGATTGCGAGGTAGCAATTTTTAGTGAAAACAGATGCTTGCGTTAGTTTTATTTTTCTACAATAGATTCAAATATAGACAAGTAACTTTCATAGCGCTGTTTACTTATACTCCCTTTATTTACGGCTGTGACAACCGCACACCCCGGTTCGGCATGGTGTAAACAATCTCTAAATTTACAGTGTTCACTGTAGTGCTGTATTTCACGAAAACCTCGAGCAAGTTCATTTTTTTTAATATTCCATAAACCAAATTCGCGTATGCCTGGTGAGTCGATTAATTTACCTTTATTGGGAATGTTGTATAAATAAGCGGTCGTGGTTGTATGCTTGCCTTTATTGGTGCTATCCGATATTTTTTTGGTTAATGCAGGTTGTTCCGGCAAGATGGCGTTGACTATGGATGACTTGCCTACACCGGATTGGCCGACAACAATATTACTTTTATTGGCCATTCTATTAAGGAGAGCATCAATACCCTGATTATTTTTAGTGCTGATGTAAAAAACGGGTATGTTGATGTCAGAATATATTTGCATATTTTCTTTTAGTTGTTCCAATTCTTCTTTAGAAATTAAATCAATCTTATTTAAAACAATAACGGGGGCGAAGTTGGAAAAAGTTGCTGCGATTAAGTAACGATCAAGAAGACCAAATTTAATTGAATCATTAGCGCTAACAACAATAATCATTTGATCAATATTGGCGGCAATTTGTTTAGGCTTGGGATTTAAGTTATTGCGTCGGGAAAGGATACTTGAACGAGGTAAAATATCGGTAATAACTATTTCATTGTTTTGTTCATTTTTATACTTAATTTTATCGCCACATAAAGGCTTACCAATACTTTTAAGTGATTTTGCGGTAAGTAATTCTTTATGGGCGGTTTCAATTTTACACTGGTTGCCATAACTGGCAATGACGGTTGCAGAGTATGTATTCTTATCACTCTTTGACATATATAAAGTGCTATTCTTTAAAATGGTAAAAATTGGAATTTAAGTAGTACTGCACATCAAGTATCTGATCTTTAGGCCAGTTGGTTCCCAAACTATTTTTACAGCGTTTTAGTTGTTTATTTAATGCCGCCAGTGTTTCTATTTTGCGGTTTTCTCGAGTGTATATTTTATTCCCTTTTGCACCGTAGATAGCGGCATGGCAACTGATGCAGTTACTGTCGTGCAAGTCGAGGCCTCGCTCAATATCCACTGCAAAACTATTAATGGGGGTTAATAATAAAAATGTGACAATGGTTATAACTAAAGTTTTCATTTATAATTTTTCTAAATGTGCAATTCTAACGGGTGCCGGTGGATGTGAGTCATAAAAAGCCGAATAAAGCGGGTCGGGGGTGAGCGTGTTAGAATTTTCTTTATATAATTTAACCAGTGCGGTGATTAAATTATTGGCATCCGTATTTTCTGCGGCAAATTCATCAGCCTCAAATTCATGTTTGCGGCTCATTAATGAAAAAAGTGGATTTAAAAATAAACTGATTAATGGAGTGACGAGCATAAATAAAATTAAGGCCATGTATGAAGAAACCTGAGAGACACCTAAAGCCTGATAAATAACGTCTTGATCAATTAACCACGCTAATAATGCGAGTCCACCCAGACTCATCAGTGCCATGGTAAAGATACGTTTCTTTATATGGTTACATTTAAAATGCCCCAGTTCATGTGCAAGCACCGCTTCAATTTCATCGTGCTGCAACGAATTTAGCAATGTGTCAAAAAAAACAATGCGTTTGTTATTACCAAAACCAGTAAAATAAGCATTGCCATGACTAGAGCGTTTGGAACCGTCCATAATAAAAACACCATTGCTGGTAAAGCCACAACGTTCGAGTAATTGAGTAATTTTAGATTTAAGTTCTGGCTCGTCTAGCGGTGTAAATTTATTAAAAATAGGAGCAATCACCGCAGGGTATAGCCACATCATGAGCATACTAAAGCTAAACCAGCTTCCCCATACATAAAGCCACCAATAGGGGTTAGCTGTGCGTAAATCCATTAACCAAAGTATGAAATATAAAAACGGTAGGCCAATAATAAGCATAATGACTGTTTGCTTTAGCATATCGGAGATAAACATTTTTAGTGTTAGGCGATTAAAGCCAAATTTTTCTTCAATCACAAATGTTTTGTACAAAGTGAAGGGAATGTCTAAAAGCCCTGAGATAACACTTAAACCTACAATAACGCAGATACCGGTGATAATGGGATTAAACTCAAATGAGCGAATCGAGTCATCCAGTAATTGCAGCCCACCACCGAGTGTCCATACTGCAAGTAAAAGAGTACTAAAGCTGAGTTCGAATAAGCCAAATTTGCTGCGAGTGATTGTATAATCGGCTGCTTTTTGATGTGCTTCCAATGATATTTTACCAGTAAAAGCAGAGGGTATTTCTGCGCGATGAGACTGAATGTGCTTAATCTGTCGGTGTGATAACCAGAATTGTAACGTATAAGAAGCGATTAAAAGAAAAATAAAACCAGTTTGAATGTCGGATGCAGTCATTGAAGCTCACTTTAAATGTATGTTTTTAGTGTCAGTTTTTTTCGTGTTGGGCTTTACCGCACTGGATCTTACTCTACTGGTATTTTATCCTGTAGGCACTTAAACTGTTAAACTCTGTTAATTATATCGAGTTCGTTCACTGATAGCTAACATATATGAAGGAATAACCATGGGACAAAATGCAAATAATCTAATCTGGATTGATTTGGAAATGACTGGGCTAGATACCCAAAATGATCTAATTATTGAAATAGCGACTATTGTGACTGATGCAGAATTGAACATCCTTGCAGAAGGGCCAATGATTGCGGTACATCAGGCTGATTCAGTGATGGCCGGAATGGATGATTGGAATACCAAACAACATGGCGGCTCAGGTTTAACGGGAAGAGTGAAGCAAAGCCAATATAATGAAAAGCAGGCCGAGCAGGAAACCATCGATTTTTTACGGAAATATGTGCCTGCCAAAGCTTCTCCTATGTGTGGTAATAGTATTTGCCAAGATCGACGTTTTTTAGCACGCTGTATGCCTGAATTAGAAGCTTTTTTTCACTACCGCAATCTGGATGTGAGCAGTATTAAAGAACTGGTAAAACGTTGGAAACCTGATATTTCAAGCGGTTTAACGAAGCAGTCTTCTCATCTAGCAATGGATGATGTGAAAGATTCCATTAACGAGTTAATTTATTACCGTACACATTTTATTAACCTAGCCTAGAAGTTAGCACTTAAAATTATTCTCTCCTGAATTTATTCGAGTCAGTAACTCGACAAGTCTCCCTGAATATTGCGTCAATGGATTGACGCGCATACTTATCCAACTTCTAATTCATTGATTTTACTGTAATAAAATTTTATTTTAGCATGGCATGTGTTTTGCAAATTAGCTACACAAGTGCAGACTATATATTCTAATGAATTTTACAACGATACTTTCTTTTAAGGAAAAGTCATGGCGGAAAAAGAAAAAGAAAAAGAAAAAGAAAAAGATCTCGATCTTGATGTAGACAAAGCAGGTAAAAGCAAAACCAACATGCTGATTATCATTTTAATTGTGGTGATTCTGGCCGTCGGGGGGGGGGGTGCAGCCATGTTTTTATTATCGGGTGGAGACGGTGATGGCGAAAAAGGAGATCATAAAAGTGAAGCAGCCGAACATGCTGCACCCACAGAACCCATTTATTCTGCAATGCGTCCTACTTTTGTGATTAATTTTGAAGACACAAGCAAAGCTCGCTATGTACAGATTGATTTAACGGTCATGTCTTATCAACAACATTCCATTGATTTGGTTCAGGAATATTCTCCAGTTATTCGTAATAACATTATTACCATATTAAGCAGTCAGAAGTATGAAGTGTTAAATACCCGAGAGGGTAAACAAAAACTTCGTACCGATTTATTAAATTCAATTAACAAAACAATTGTAGCCGAAGAAAGTCATGCGTCACCTGCCAAACATGAAACTGAAGGCGAAGACAAAGATAAAGAATATGCCTCTGCACCGCCCGTTGCTGGACATGGCTATATTCAGGCTGTGTATTTTACCAGTTTAGTTATGCAGTAACGGGGGTAATGTATGTCGGTTAATGAACTTTTATCCCAAGATGAAATTGATGCACTGTTACATGGTGTCGATAGTGGTGATGTCGAAACGGATGATGTTGACTTAAATGATGGTGTCGCAAGACAGTTTGACTTTGGCTCACATGATCGCATTGTTCGTGGTCGAATGCCAACCCTTGAAATGATTAATGAACGTTTTGCGCGGCAATTTCGAATTAGTATCTTTAATTTATTAAGGCGTTCTGCAGAAATTTCGGTTAATGGCGTACAAATGCTTAAGTTCTCTGAATACTTGCATAGCATGTTTGTTCCTACCAGTTTAAATATTGTAAAACTCCACCCTTTACGCGGCCCAGCTTTATGTGTGTTTGATCCCAAGCTGGTTTTTATTTTAGTGGATAACTTTTTTGGTGGCATCGGACGGCATGCAAAAATTGAAGGACGTGAATTTACCCCAACTGAACAACGTGTTATTAGCCTAGTACTTGATCTTGCGTTTAAAGATTTGCAAGAGGCATGGAAACCCGTATTACCGGTCAAATTTGAATTTTTAAGCCGGGAAGTGAACCCACAATTTGCCAACATTGTGAGTCCCAATGAAGTGGTTGTCTTAAGTACTTTCCATGTGGAGCTTGATGGTGGTGGTGGTGACTTTCAGGTAACGCTGCCGTATTCAATGCTAGAACCGATTCGTGAATTACTGGATGCCGGATTACAAAGTGATATATCAGAAAAAGATGATCGTTGGACACTCTCACTTTTAGAAGAAATAAAGCTTGCAGAAATACCGCTGCATTCAGAATTAACAGAAGTAGACCTGTCACTTCGTGATGTTTTAAATTTTAAAGAAGGCGATGTTATTCCTATTGATTTGCCAGATGAAGTCACTTTGCTGAGTGAAGATATACCCTTATTCCGCTGTGAATATGGTCTTTCGGAAGGCATGATGGCCGTTAAAATTAAACGCCCGATAAACAAAGGGCTTCCTGTTGTTGATTCGATATTGATGTTAGAAGGAGAGAGTAATGAGTGATTCAGACAATGAATCGGACGTAATGGACGAATGGGCTGAGGCGTTAGAAGAATCGGGTGATACTAGCTCGGATTCCAGTTCTACTGATACTGCCACTGCCACTGCCACTGCCACTGCCACTGCAAGTCCAGATCTGTCTGCCGCTGGCTTTGATAATCTGGAAGATAATTCATCAGGTAGTGGTGATGATATTAATATGGATGTTATTTTAGACATTCCAGTAAAACTTTCGATGGAAATTGGACGTACTAGCGTCAATATTCGTAGTTTATTACAACTTAATCAAGGCTCGGTTATTGAACTAGACCGGATGGCGGGTGAACCGTTAGATGTTCTGGTCAATGGTACTCTTATCGCCCATGGCGAGGTGGTGGTTGTTAATGAAAAGTTTGGCATTCGTTTAACCGATGTGGTCAGTCCGGCCGAACGTGTAAAGAAATTGCGTTAATTGATATTGCTATGGACATAAATAGAGGCAGTATTGTTTGCAATAAAATTATATTCATAATAAGTCTTGTATTACTAGCAAACTTATCTTATGCCGACGTTGTTAAAAACAAAGGTTCTAACGAAAATAAACAAAGTATTTCTAAAGTAAAAAAAGATAATATTCACTCTCCACTTTCGGTTAAAGATCCCAAAGAAAAAACCGAAAAAAACAAAACAGGTTCATTAGAAACTCATTCTCAAGTTGGAGTGTCCAGTTATTTACAAATGATTTTAGGTTTGTTTGGTGTGATTGTCTTTATTCTGGTAATAGCATGGTTGGCTAAACGTATGGGCGGATTAAATTCTACACATTCAACTAACTTAAAAGTTATTGCAGGTTTAAATGTTGGGAATCGTGAAAAAATTATTGTTGTACAAGTAATGGATGAACAATTATTGGTGGGAGTGACACAAACAAATATTCAGTTATTATCAAAACTGGAATGCCCCATGTCTGGCAATAACACTCCATCTTTCGGTGGGTTTCATGAAAAATTACAGACGGCCATTAGCGGTTTAAAAAAGAAGAATACAGAAAATAAAGTATCAGGTGATCGAAAGTGAAACATACTTGGGTGTTTTTATGTTTTATTTTGTTGCTACTTCCCACGGCTAGTTTTGCCGGAGGCACTTTCGATGCTTTCTCGGTTGCAACGCAAGCTAATGGAAACCAGGTTTATTCTGTAAGTATTCAAACTCTGGCACTGATGACCGTGTTAAGTATGCTGCCAGCCGCACTTATGATGATGACATCATTTACACGCATTATTATAGTGCTTGCCATTCTTCGTCAAGCATTAGGGCTTATGCAAGCACCTTCTTCGCAAATATTGATTGGTTTGTCATTATTTTTAACCTTCTTTATTATGGCTCCAGTCTTTAATCAGATTAATACCAGTGCATTACAACCCTACCTGAATGATTCTATCTCTTTTCAAAAGGCGGCTGAGAAAGGTGAGGAGCCCTTGCGTGAATTTATGCTAGGGCAAACGCGTGAAGCTGATATTAGTATGTTTATGAAAATATCGGGTGATAAAGACTATTCGTCAAACAAAGATATTCCTTTTACAGTTTTAGTCCCTGCTTTTGTAACCAGTGAATTAAAAACAGCCTTCCAGATAGGGTTTCTGCTTTTTATACCCTTCCTGATTATTGATTTGGTTGTTGCCAGTGTTTTGATGTCAATGGGGATGGTGATGTTGTCACCGATGATCGTGTCATTGCCGTTTAAGATTATGTTGTTTGTTTTAGTGGATGGTTGGAATTTAATTATGGGTACGCTTGCGTCCAGTTTTTATATTTAATATTTCCAACGCTGTATATAAATAGAGGTTAGGTATGACACCAGAAAGCGTTTTGTCAATATTTCAACACACACTTGAACTTATGTTGTTACTCATCGTGGTGGTATTAGTGCCTGCATTGGTGGTGGGTTTATTAGTCAGTATGTTTCAAGCTGCAACGCAGATTAATGAACAAACATTAAGCTTTATTCCAAAATTAATTGTTACGCTTGGTGTGCTGATGGCGGCAGGTCCGTGGATGTTACGTCTTTTAGTTGAATATACGATTAATTTAATACAAAGCATTCCCTATTTAATAAGGTGAACCATGGTTATTACAGGCGCAGAATTAACCGCATTAGTTGGTTCATTTCTATGGCCTTTATTCAGGGTGAGTGCGGTGGTGATGACGGCTCCCGTGTTTGGTGCAAAAGCAGTTCCTACTCGGATTAAACTTATGGTGAGTCTGGTGTTAACGAGTATTGTTGTACCACTGTTACCACCGATGCCGGCTGTCGATGTTTTTAGTTTGCAAGGTTTAAGTATTTCTGTAAACCAGATATTAATTGGTATAGCGATTGGTTTTACAACGCAACTGGTTTTTGGTGCCATTATCATGGCTGGTCAGATTGTTGCGATGCAAATGGGGTTGGGTTTTTCATTAATGGTTGACCCGCAAAATGGTACTCAGGCACCTGTTTTAAGCCAGTTTTATATTATTTTTGTGGTACTTATTTACTTAAGTTTAGATGGACATCTAGTGTTAGTCCAAATAATGATTGATGGTTTTGAAACCTTACCCATCACCCTAACTGGACTGTCAACGGATAGTATGTGGCAAATTGTAAACTGGGGTTCTTATATATTTTCAGGTGCAATAGGTATTGCGATACCAACTATTGCATCACTACTGGTTGTTAACTTGTCATTTGGCATTATGACTCGAGCTGCACCCCAATTAAATATTTTTGCAATTGGTTTTCCAATCACAATGATTTTTGGGTTTGCTTTAATATTATTAACTATTTCAAATGTTTCACCTAAGTCAAATGAATTGTTTTTAAATGTGTACCAGTTAGTTAGAGGTTTTCATTAGCAATGGCTGAAGATAGCGGACAAGAACGTACCGAAGAGGCGACCCCCCGACGCAAACAGCAAGCGAGAGAAAAGGGGCAGGTTCCTTCGTCACGCGAATTGAATACGATGATTATGATGTTAGCTGCGGCCGGTGCGATGGCATTGCTTGGGCCAGGTATTGTAAAAGGAATAGAAGAATTAGCAGTATGGAATTTAAAGGTTACTCGGGAACAAATATTTGATGTAGGCATGATGGACTCCTTGTTAAGAGAGTCTTTGCTTCATGCCCTATTAAGTTTGGCGCCTTTTTTTCTGGTTATGATTGTTGCTTCTTTTATTGGCCCATTTCTGATTGGCGGACTCAATTTTAGCATGGAAGCTATTATGTTTAAATTTGATAAGCTTGATCCTATTAAAGGATTAGGTCGTGTTTTTTCTATCAAGGGCTTTGTCGAGTTAGCAAAAGCATTAGTTAAATTTTTAATTATTGGTACGGTAGCCATATTATTTTTATATCAGCAATTTGAACATTACCTTAATTTAGGAAATGAACCTATTGGCTTGGCTCTACCTCATGCCACACATTTATTAATTGATGCCTTTATTACCATTGCTTCGTCGTTAATATTAATTGCATTAGTTGATGTGCCATTCCAGATTTGGGATTACAACAAACAATTAAAAATGACCTTTCAGGAAATTAAAGATGAAAATAAAGATACTGAAGGTAACCCTGATGTTCGTGGACGAATAAAACGAGTACAGCGTGAAATAGCCCAACGGCGAATGATGGAAGAAGTTCCCAATGCCGATGTTATTATTACCAACCCTGAGCATTATTCAGTTGCTCTAAAATACGACCCAAAAACAATGATTGCACCATTACTGGTTGCAAAAGGCGCCGATATTATTGCTATGCAGATAAGACGTATTGCGAATGAAAATAATGTTCCAATTTTAGAAGCACCACCATTAGCTCGTTCTTTATATCATACAACTGAAATTAACGCGGCTATTCCCGCCGGTTTGTATTTAGCCGTTGCACAAGTTCTAGCATATATATTCAAGTTGCGAAAAACAAAATCCAATCAATATGCAAATCATAAAATAAAGGATTTAGATATTCCTGATGATTTGCAGTTCGATAGTTAAATAAGGTGTCAACATGGCAGAACAAACACTTTTATTAGGGCGATTAAAAAGAATAAACTATCAGGGCTTGGGAGCTCCATTATTAGTTATTGTCATGATAGCTATGATCGTTGTGCCACTGGCACCGCTTGCTTTAGATATTTTATTCAGTTTTAATATATCATTATCTCTGATTGTATTATTGGTAACGATCTATTCACTTCGGCCACTCGATTTTGCCTTATTCCCAACCATTTTATTGATTACTACATTATTACGTTTGGCCTTAAATGTTGCTTCAACCCGTATCGTGTTATTGGATGGACATACAGGGCCGGGTGCTGCCGGACAGGTTATTAAAGCCTTTGGTGAGTTTGTTATTGGTGGTAACTATGCTGTTGGTATTATTGTTTTTGCAATTTTAGTGATTATCAACTTTGTTGTTATTACAAAAGGTGCAACACGTATATCTGAGGTGAGCGCACGTTTTACTTTGGATGCGATGCCAGGTAAACAAATGGCGATTGATGCGGACTTGAATGCCGGCTTACTCGATCAGGATGAAGCCCGCGCTCGCAGGCAGGAAGTATCGGACGAGGCTGAATTTTATGGTTCCATGGACGGTGCAAGCAAATTTGTTCGTGGTGATGCGATTGCCGGTATCCTTATTTTATTTATTAATATTTTAGGTGGCTTATTAATTGGTGTTGGTCAACATGGTTTATCCTTTTCCGATGCAGCAAGAATTTACACATCGTTAACGATTGGTGACGGTTTGGTTGCACAAATTCCTGCTCTACTCTTATCCACTGCTGCCGGTATTATTACAACCCGGGTATCGAGTTCTCAGAATATGGGTGAGCAGGTTTTAAAACAACTGTTTGCCAATCCACGTTCATTAGCTGTAACGGCCAGTATTTTGGGCTTAATGGGTATTATTCCCGGTATGCCTAACTTTGCATTTTTAAGTCTTGCTATTATTTGCGGAACCGGGGCTTATTTGATTTCACGTAAGAATAAAAAAAATATTGCAGACAAAACACAACAGCAACAACAGGTTTCTAGCAATAAGGAAGTAAAAGAACTGAGTTGGGATGATGTGACACCATTGGATGCGGTTGGTTTAGAAGTGGGTTATCGACTTATTCCAATGGTGGACAAAGCACAGGGAGGTCAATTAATGAGTCGCATAAAAGGGGTGCGCAAAAAACTATCA
Organism: uncultured Thioalkalispiraceae bacterium; assembly: GCA_964472525.1. GTDB lineage: Bacteria > Pseudomonadota > Gammaproteobacteria > UBA6429 > Thiohalophilaceae > SZUA-37. The sequence goes on from CAYYLL010000002.1 coordinate 94,785, forward strand.
CAGGAACTGGGATTCCTTATTCCTTCGGTACATATTAGAGACAATCTGGAATTATCACCAACTGGCTATCGGATTACCTTATTAGGTGTCACCGTGGGTGAAGCCGAAATACAACCGGACAAGGAACTGGCGATTAATCCGGGGCAAGTTTTTGGCAGCTTGCAAGGCATTGAAACAACGGATCCTGCTTTTGGTCTGGATGCGATCTGGATTGCAAATAATCAACGTGATCAGGCGCAAACACTGGGGTATACCGTGGTCGACCCTAATACGGTTATTGCTACTCACTTAAGCCAGCTATTGCAAAGTCATGCCCATGAATTGTTAGGCCATGAAGAAGTGCAGCAATTACTCGATTTGTTGGCAAAATCAGCACCTAAACTGGTCGAAAATTTAATCCCCGATACCTTGACATTAGGGGTCATGGTGCGTGTATTACAAAACTTACTTGAAGAAAATGTGCCTATTCGTGATATTCGAACCATTGCCGAGACATTGGCGGAGCATGCTGCGAAGAGTCAAGATGCTGACATTTTAACAGGTATGGTTAGGATCGCCTTAGGCCGCCTAATTGTCCAACAAATCAATGGGATGGAGAGAGAATTACCGGTAATCACGTTGGATCCAACATTGGAACAGTTGTTGCATCAGTCTATCCAGTCCACGGATGGAATGGGCGGGGGTGTTGAACCCGGCTTGGCGGAACGCCTGCACAGTGCATTAGAAGAGTCAGCACAAAAGCAGGAATTAGCAGGACAGCCCGCAATATTGCTAGTTTCGGCAGCACTTCGAACCATGCTAGCAAGATTTGTAAAACATACGATTTCAGGTTTAAACGTATTGTCTTACAACGAAATACCAACGGATAAGCAAATAAAGATTATTGCAACGGTTGGTCAAACAAACGAAGTACCTGAAAACTGAAATAAAAGTGAGTAAGAATAGAATGTTTTATCTGGAGGCAGCAGTAAAATGAAAATAAAACGTTTCCATGCTGAAGATGTACGTACAACAATACGTAAAGTAAGAGACGCTTTAGGCCCTGATGCCATTATCTTATCGAATAAACGAGTTAGCGATGGTGTCGAAATTGTAGCAGCGATTGATTACGATGAGTCTTTAGTCGGTGGGATGGTTGCACAACCTGATTCAGCTAGGGAAGAAGTTAATCAAACGGTACCCAGAACATCAAAAGAGTCATTAAGACAACAGGCTGCCGACGATGTACGTTATAGCCGTAATATTCCCGCCTCACGACCATCTTATGAAAAAACGGCATCAGCAACGCTTAATACGGGTCGCTTAGCTGATTCGGGTTCAGCGGTACATTCAAAACAAACCCCAAACAAAAATACCTCAGGCAAAAACACTTTATCAGGACAAGATTTGTCCGATGTTCAAAACGAAATAAAATCACTTCGGGGTTTACTGTTAAATCAGTTGTCGGGAATGGCTTGGGAATCAGAATCAAAATACCACCCAACACGTACACGCTTATTACAACGTTTAATCGCTTTAGGATTAAGTCCGTTACTTTCCAAACAGCTTTGTGAAGAAGTGAATGAAACAAAAGAATTTGATGTTATGTGGCGACATGCGTTAGGCATTTTGTCTCATAAGTTACCCGTTACAGATAATGGGATTTTAAAAACAGGTGGGGTGATGGCCTTGGTTGGGCCGACGGGCGTTGGTAAAACAACAACCATCGCAAAATTGGCTGCACGGTATGTTTTGCAGCATGGCAAGGATAGCGTTGGTTTAATTACAACGGATAATTTTAGGGTTGCGGCACATGAGCAGTTAAGAAGTTATGCACGTATCTTAGGTGTGCCATTACGGGTTGCTATTGATAAAGATGAGTTAAATGATGCTCTTTATGATTTGCGACATAAAAAATTGGTACTCATTGATACCGCTGGCGTGAGTTTACAAGACTCACAACTGCGAGAACAACTCGATTTATTAAACAGCGGTGCAAAATCAATTCATATGTTTTTGGCACTTGCGGCAAATACTCAGCGCAGTGTTTTGAATGACGTTGTAACCACCTTTAAACAGTCAAAACTGGATGGTTGTATTTTGACTAAAGTGGACGAAACAACCAGTTTAGGTGGTGCGATTTCTATTGCAGCAGAACATGAGCTTGCCATTTCTTACTTCTGCGATGGACAGAAAGTACCTGATGATTTACATATTGCACGCGCACACAATCTTGTGAGTAAAAGTGTTGCCATTATGCAAAGAATTACGATGGCTGCTCAGCAAGACTTGGCAACCGGCTTATCCAGTGAGCAATCTATGACATTAACGGTTAATGGGATGGTTGCACATGCTCACGGCTGAAGCACAGAATATTTATCAAACAGCTGGAATCCAGACAATGCAAAAAACGCATCCGGTACGTGTTATTACGGTGACAAGCGGAAAAGGTGGTGTTGGTAAAACAAATGTATCAGCTAACCTAGCCATTGCCTTATCGAACCTGGGTAAAAAAGTCTTAATTATGGATGCGGATTTAGGCCTAGGTAATATTGATGTATTACTCGGATTGCACCCAAAATATACATTGGAAAGCGTTATTCAGGGTGAGCATACATTAGATGAAGTCATGGTAAATGGGCCCAGTGGTTTAAAAGTTATACCGGCTGCATCGGGTATAAAAAATATGGCTGAACTCAGTTCAAACCAACACGCCGGTATTATTCAGGCTTTTAGTGAGATTAATCAAGATATCGATGTGCTAATTATTGATACCGCAGCCGGTATTGCAGACAGTGTGGTGAGTTTCGCCTGTGCTGCACAAGAAGTTCTGGTGGTCGTTTGTGATGAACCTGCATCGATTACCGATGCTTACGCATTGATTAAACTGCTACACAAAGAGTATGGACTATTTCGATTTAGAATTTTAGCCAACATGGTTAAGAGTGTTCAGAAAGGTCGTGAAGTGTACGATACTTTAGTTAAAGTAACCGATCGTTTTTTAGATGTTGCTTTGGAATTTAGCGGCTCTGTGCCTTATGACGAATCAGTATTAAAAGCAATAAGAAAACAACGTGCGGTGGTTGAAGCTTTTCCACGGAGTCAGGCTTCAATATCGTATAAACAGATTGCAGAAAAAACAATACGTTGGCCAATACCTAAAACAGCAAATGGTCATCTGGAATTTTTTGTGGAACGACTTATTCAGGGAAATACATTAAACGCGGGGATAAATTCATGAACGGACTAGCAATGTATGCAGCAACACAACCAACCGTTGAGCATAATGATCTTGTTACACAACATGCTTCATTGGTAAAAAGGATTGGTTGCCATTTAATTAATCGGCTGCCAGCGAGTGTACAGTTAGAAGATTTAATTCAGGCCGGTATGATTGGTTTATTAGAAGCCTCGCGTAATTATGATGCCGGTCAAGGTGCCAGCTTTGAAACTTATGCCGGTATACGTATCCGTGGCTCAATGTTAGACGAAATACGCAAAAACGACTGGGCACCACGCTCTGTTCATCGTAAAGCACGTGAAGTGGCTGCTGCTGTTCGAGAAATTGAGCATGAGTTTGGCCGTGATGCGCGTGATACTGAAATTGCCAAAACACTGGACATGACGTTACCGGAATATTACAAGATTCTTCAGGATAACAGCTATCATAAAATATTAAGTTTTGAAGACATGGGAACGGGCGAAGACTCCATGTTGGATAATGTCAGTAACTACGACCCAAGTATACTCGATGGTTTACAACGCGATGATGTACGTCGTATTGTTTCGGCAGCTATCGCTGGACTGCCCGAACGTGAACGTTTGGTAATGGCTCTTTATTATGACGAAGAGCTTAACTTACGTGAAATTGGTGCGGTGATGGGTGTGAGTGAATCGCGTGTGAGCCAAATCCACAGTCAGGCGGTCATTCGTTTACAAGCGCGTATGTCCAACCGAAGCGAAGCAGAAAAATTATAGCTAAAAGACAGCTTACTCATAAAATAGCTGCTTTTTTTAGCGATAACATATAAATTCACCGATATCCTTCGTCAACAGTCAACTGCGTGCTGTTACCAAGTCTTTCCTTCCTCAAATTCTTTAATTGCCATGGTCTGTGGTAATACGGCTGAAATACTCAATTTTCAGCAAAAAATATCCTAATCAAATAATAATACTGAAAATTTAAAATTTATTCCTATTTTCTACTTAAGTTCTTCTCGATTCCGGCCGATAAAGGTAACGAATATCACTGAAATTAATCGTGTAATTTCAGTGAATAAGCCAAAGAAAAGAATACCTTTTCTAATAGCTCATTTGGAGGGACGCTGTGGCTATTGATACAAAAATGAAGATATTAATTGTTGATGATTTTTCAACAATGCGTCGTATTATCAAAAATTTACTCCGTGATTTAGGCTTTACCAACACGGAAGAAGCCGATGACGGTACGACGGCATTGCCCATGTTACAAACTGGTAAATTCGATTTTCTGGTTACCGATTGGAATATGCCGGGTATGCAGGGCATTGACTTGTTAAAACATGTGCGTGCAGATGAAAAATTATCAACAATGCCAGTGTTAATGGTAACCGCGGAGCAAAAGCGTGAGCAAATTGTTGAAGCAGCTCAAGCGGGTGTCAATGGTTATATTGTAAAACCGTTTACCGCACAAACACTAAAAGAAAAACTCGATAAAATTTTTGAACGTATAGATGGGTAGGAGTTGTTATGGAACAGCAACATAATTTGCTATCCACTGAGACTATTGCAAAAGTAAAAGATCTTTTAACGAGTATGGAAGCCGGTGAGCTTGAAAAGTCACAGGATTATCTTGATGAATTAGCTGAAATGCGTGAAAGCGAGCTGTATCAGGAAATTGGTAAATTAACACGTGAGTTGCATGATTCAATCAATACGTTTGGATTAGATGACCGTTTGACGGACATTGCGGAAGATGAAATCCCAGATGCACGGCAACGTTTAGCGCATGTTATTACAATGACGGATGAGGCAGCAAATAATACACTGACGGCCGTTGAAGAATCAATGCCATTATGTGATCAAGTTTTAAGTGCTACACGCAGTATCGAAAATGAGTGGCGACGATTTTCAAATAGAGAACTTAATATTAATGAATTTAAAAAATTAACAACAGAATTAAAAAATTATTTTGAAATAAATTCAAATAGCGCAACAAAAATTAACGAACATTTAAACAAAGTATTAATGGCTCAGGGTTTTCAGGATTTAACGAGTCAAATTATAAAGAGAGTAATTTCTTTAGTCGAAGAAGTTGAAATAAGCATGGTCAATATTATTCAACTTGCAGGTACCCGGTCGAATAATAGTACGAAAACTGAAAAAGACAATAGCGGTAAACTGGAAGGGCCGGTTGTTCCCGGGCTGGAAGCGTCTGGTACTGTGTCAGGCCAAGATGAAGTTGATGATTTACTTTCGAGTTTAGGTTTTTAAGGAATACAATCGTGGATGATGAACTACTAGAAGATTTTTTAATTGAAGCAGGTGAAATTCTCGAGCGCTTAAATGAAGAACTTGTTGAGCTAGAGAATTCACCCGATGATATGGAATTATTAAATTCTATTTTTCGTGGCTTTCATACAATAAAAGGTGGCGCAGGGTTTTTAGCGATTGATCCTATGGTTGCCGTTTGCCACCGTTCTGAAGATGTTTTTAATATGGTTCGTAATGGTGAACGAGCCATTAATGCCCACTTAATGGATACCATATTACCGGTACTTGATGTCCTTAATGATCAGTTTGATGCATTACGTGCAGGTAATGAAACTGAAAAAGTTGATCCCAACCTACTGGCAGCATTAGATGGGATTATTAAAGGTGAGGCAGCAGCTGAGCCTGAACAAGCAACAGAACAACCCACAGCAGAACAAACCGGTGCCCAGACGAGTGACGAGCAAAGCGATGATGCTCTCGTTGGTGGCGGCGAAGATATTACGGATGATGAATTTAATGTTTTACTCGATGCACTTGATGGAAAGGATACGCCAGCAACTGCAACAGAAGATTCTGTTGATGAAGACGATGATGATCTATTTGGTCTAGATGATGATACCAGCAGTGCTAATTCAGATGAAATTAGCGAAGACGAATTTGAAGCGATGTTAGATCAAATTCATGGTGCAGGTTCAATCGATACCTCCAATATTGACAAGGCCAAAGAAGATAAATCCAAAGAAGATAAACCTGAAGTCACTGCTTCTGTGAGCGATCCTGTTAGTGACGTAATGAAACCTAATAATGATGATATTAGCGATGATGAATTTGAATCACTTCTGGATGATTTACATGGTGTGGGTAAAATTGATACCGCTAAAGTTGTCGCTACTCATTCAACAGAAAATTCGGCAGATAAGTCCGCTGAAAAACCGGCCGCTGCACCTAAAACAGAACATGTAGCCAAAAAAGAAGTATCCAAAGAAACAGGCACTCCCAAGCCTGTAGCAAAAACCAAGGCGGCCGAGAAGCCCAAATCTGTGGCAGCAAAAGAGGCTAAACAGCCAGTTGAAACATCGGTTCGTGTCGATACTGCCCGACTCGATGAAATTATGAATATGGTGGGTGAACTGGTACTTGTACGTAATCGTTTGACTCGATTAGGTTCGATGATTGGCGGCGAAGAAATGTCGAAGGCCGTTGCTAATCTGGATTTGGTAACAGCAGATCTGCAATTGTCTGTCATGAAAACCAGAATGCAACCCATTAAAAAAGTATTCGGGCGTTTCCCTCGCGTGGTCAGAGATTTAGCGCGTAGCCTGAAAAAAGAAATTCGTTTAGAAATGATGGGTGAAGATACTGATCTTGATAAAAATTTGGTTGAAGCCTTAGCTGATCCACTGGTGCATCTGGTTCGTAACTCCGTCGATCATGGTATTGAAATGCCGGATGATCGGGTTGCAGCGGGTAAAGAACGACAAGGCGCGGTTATTTTGTCGGCATCGCAGGAAGGTGACCATATTTTACTGTCGATAGAAGACGATGGCAAAGGAATGGATGCCAATGTATTGCGTAATATTGCTGTTGAGCGCGGCATGTTTGATAAAGATGCCGCTACACGAATTGATGATCATGAAGCCTATAATTTAATTTTCGAGCCAGGCTTTTCAACGAAGAAAGAAATTTCCGATATATCCGGTCGTGGAGTGGGGATGGATGTTGTTAAAACCAGCATCACTCAACTTAATGGTACTGTCGAAGTCCATTCTAAATTTGGAAAAGGTAGTCGTATCGAAATTAAAGTTCCGCTTACTTTGGCGATTATGTCAACCTTAATGGTTCGATTAGACGAGCAGATGTTTGCTTTACCGTTAGTCAATGTGAACGAAATTTTCCATCTTGATTTATCAAAAACAAATATTATGGATGGCCAACTAGTAACGATTGTTCGAGGAAGAACCTTGCCTTTATTTTATTTAAAACATTGGTTAGTTAAAGATGGTATGGGTGCTGAACTTCCAAAGGATGGTCATGTCGTTGTGGTATCTGTTGGTACTCAAAAAGTTTGCTTTCTAGTTGATGAGTTAATTGGTCAGGAAGAAGTTGTAATCAAACCATTAGGGGCTCTATTGCAAGGACTATCTGGGTTAGCCGGTGCAACAATAACTGGTGATGGTGGTATTGCTATTATACTTGATGTGCCGGGTTTAATGAAACGTTATGTGTAAAAGACAATCGTCATGAGAACTGTTTATTTTTCAGAGTAATAAGGTCAGTCGTTTTATTCGGCTTATGGATAAATTAATTGGTGAGGATGCTACGTGACAATTCGTGTTTTAGTCGTTGATGATTCTGGTTTCTTTAGACGCCGGGTAAAAGAAATACTGGACTCTGATCCAATGATTGAAGTCATCGGTCTTGCTGAAAATGGTGAGCAAGCGGTTGATGCAGTTAAAAATCTAAAACCTGATGTTGTAACAATGGATATTGAAATGCCCATTATGGATGGCATAACAGCAACGCGTAAAATAATGCAGACGTCTCCAACGGCGATCATTATGTTTTCTTCTTTAACCACGGATGGTGCAAAAGCAACATTAGATGCATTAGATGCAGGTGCTGTTGATTTTCTCCCCAAACGTTTTGAAGATATTTCAAAAGACAAAGAAGAAGCAAAAAAATTACTTTGCCAACGTGTTAAGGATTTGGGCCGAAGTCGCCCTGTTATTAGTCATAAATTATCGACACCTTCTACGTTAAATAAAACAACACCAGTGAGTAGCAACGTTGCAAGCATGGCGACAAAGGTAGCTGCTTCTCCGCGTTTAAAAGTAAAAGAAAATCTGACAACTAAAATAAATCTGGTTGCCATTGGTACTTCTACAGGTGGCCCAGTTGCATTACAAAAAGTATTATCCGAACTACCTGAAGAGTTTCCGGTGCCCACCGTTGTTATTCAACATATGCCGGGTAGTTTTACAGGTGCTTTTTCAGAACGATTGGACCAACAATGCAAAATCCATGTAAAAGAAGCTGAATCTGGTGACAAGCTGAAAGCCGGCGTTGCTTATATTGCGCCGGGTGGTAAACAAATGATTGTGGAAAAAATTGCCGGTCAATTGTCATTACGAATTGTCGATGAAATACCAAATCAAACATACAAGCCTTCTGTGGATGTGACCTACGCATCAATTAATAAAGTTGTACCCGCGAATACTTTAGCCATTATTTTAACTGGAATGGGTGCAGACGGGTGTAAAGGTGCAACCCTGTTGCATCAATCCGGTTCTATTGTATGGGCACAGGACGAAAATAGTTGTGTTGTTTATGGTATGCCCGCCGCTGTTGTGGATGCGGGTATTACAGAAAAAATTATAGACATTAGTAAAGTGGGTACCAGTATCGCCAAGCGAGTATAAAGATGGATTTTTTAAGCATAATTGGATTAATTGTTGGTATTAGCGCGATTCTTTTTGGCCAATATTTGGAAGGTGGCGCTATTTCTACTTTGGTCAATGGTCCTGCTATGCTAATTGTATTAGGAGGTACCTTAGGTGCGGTTATGCTGCAATCGCCTTTTGCTGTTTTTATGCGCTCGGTACGGATGTCGACTTGGATTTTTGTTGCACCCAAACATCAAATAGAAAGCACCATCGATAAAATTGTTTCATGGAGCAATATTGCACGCAAAGAAGGCTTGTTAGGGCTGGAAAATATTGAAGAACAGGAAAAGAATTTATTTGCGAGAAAAGGATTACAGTTACTTATTGATGGCAGTGAACCTGAAAATATTCGTACTATTCTGGATGTTGATATCGATACAAAAGAACGTTTCGATATGCAGGCTGCAAAAATATTTGAAAGCATGGGCGGCTATAGTCCGACCATTGGTATTATTGGTGCGGTATTAGGTTTAATTCAGGTGATGGGAAATTTATCTGATCCCAGTAAACTAGGCAGCGGTATTGCGGTTGCGTTTGTGGCTACAATTTATGGTGTGGCTGCGGCTAATTTGTTATTTATACCCGTTGCTAATAAATTAAAATCGCTGGTTGCCGAACAGGTACAGTTTAGAGATATGATTGTAGAGGGCATGGTTTCAATTGCAGAAGGGGATAATCCACGAAATATTGAAACTAAATTATTAGGTTATCTTTTGTAAGTATTGGCGATATATGCGATGCGACGTAAAAAAAAACAATATGAAGAAGAAAAGCTAGATCGCTGGTTGGTATCTTATGCCGACTTTATTACATTGCTGTTTGCCTTTTTTGTTGTTATGTATTCAATGTCATCTATCAATGAAGGAAAGTATCGGGTTTTATCCGATACTATGGTGGCCGCATTTAAAACGCCTCCCAAATCTGCTGATCCTATTCAAATAGGTGAAGAACCTAAAACAATGATAAAAGAAGAAAAGGTGCAGCAAAAGATAAATCCCATCGATCTTCTCGAAAAAAAAATAAATATAGAAAATAAAGAAATGGCGATAATAGCGAATAAAGTAAGAGATTCACTAAAGCCGTTAATAAAAAAAGGATTGGTTAATATTGACAAAAACAAGCTTTGGGTAAAAGTTGAATTGAATAATAGCCTTTTATTTGATATTGGCAGTGCCGATTTAGAATCGGAGTCTCGAAATGTAATTAATAAGTTGGGTAAATTATTGGCACCCTTGCCTAACCATATTGATGTCGAAGGGCATACTGACAATATCCCCATTCGCAATGAGATTTACCCAACTAACTGGGAATTATCTGCGGCTCGTGCGGCGAGCCTAGTTCGTGCATTAAGCCGACGAGGCGTTAAACCTACACGTTTAACGGCCATTGGCTATGGCCAATATCGGCCTAAAGTAAGTAATAAAACGTATAAGGGAAGGCAAACAAACAGGCGTGTTGCAGTTGTTATTTTAGCAGACAAAAATGCGCGCCGTATGGTTGCCATTGAAGGCAAGAAATAAAAGTGTTGGTGATATTTTGAAAGTTTGGGCAATCGCAAATCAGAAAGGTGGTGTCGCTAAAACGACAACGGTGGTAACGCTTGCCGGGCATCTGGTTAAGCGTGGTATGCGTTGTTTATTAATTGATCTGGATCCACATGGGTCGTTAACCTCTTATTTTAAGGAAGATCCGGATTCAATCGAAAAAAGTGTTTATAACCTGTTTCAAATGCATCAGTTTTCAATTAAACATGAAATTAATGACTTGATAAAACATTCTGAAATTGACGGTATCGATTTTATTCCAGCCTCTATTTCAATGGCAACATTAGACCGGCAATTAGGTACTCGGGAAGGTAAAGGTCTTGTTATTAAAAAAGTCGTTGAACTGCTTTGTGATGAATACGAATATATTTTGATTGATTGCCCACCTGTTTTAGGTGTATTGATGGTGAACGCACTTGCAGCCTGTACGCATGTACTGGTTCCGGTGCAAACCGAGTTTCTGGCTTTAAAAGGTCTGGAACGAATGCATCATACTTTGAATATGATTATACAGGCGCGCCATCATGATGTGTCCTTTACCATCGTTCCTGTAATGTTTGACCGGCGTACACGCGCATCAATAGACAGCCTGCGTAGCTTACGAGAAAAATATGTTGAGGAATTATGGCAGGGTGTTATCCCAGTTGATACGGCTTTTAGAACAGCCAGTCAGAAAGGCTTACCCTTGTCAACAATGCTACCATCCTCCCGAGGTGCTAAAGCCTACGCGGAGTTACTCGATAGTTTGCTGAATACCAATACACAACCTGATTTAAAGTTGGTGACGAATGAGTAACGATAATAATACTGTCGTTGATTCTAAAGTAGCCTTGTCTGTTTTCCTAGAGTCCTTATTAAAAGAAACGGAGTTACCAGAGGCGGTTACTCAGGTTGAGGTTGTTGAGGAAACAGTCCAAGTTGAAGTTATTGCTGAACCTGTTGTGAGTCTGGTTGTTGAAGACAAAATTCAGCCTGAGGTTATTGTTGTTCCTGAGGTGGAATTAACCCCGAAAATAATTCCTGTTAGTGATGAAATCGTTGAAACAACGCAAACACTTGATACGGTTATGGCGACTGATGTTTCCGAGTCTGAGATGGTGGAAACTTTTGATATTCCAAAAGAACCATTTCAAGTCTTGCTGTTTAAAGTTGCAGGTTTAAGTCTTGCTGTACGTTTAATTGAATTGAATGGTGTTGTGGAGTGGGATGAAACTAAAATAACCGAAATGCCTGGCCACTCTAATTTTTATTTAGGCTTGTTGCAGTATTTAGGCAAGAGTATCCCTATCATCGATACAGCAAAATTAGTCTTTCCAGCCGATAAACTTGTGTCACTTTCTGCCGATAAACCTTATGAGCGGGTAAAACGCATTGTGCTGATTGATGATAGCAAATGGGGGTTGGCCTGTGATGAGATTGATGAGGTGATTGAACTCGTGAGTGAAGCGGTAAAATGGCGAAAGGATCGAGCTAAACGCAAGTGGATGGCTGGTACGGTGATTGAACATATGTGTGCACTTATTGATGCAGTGGGTTTTGCTGAAATGTTGACCGATGGCTCTCACAACCGGAAATAAATTGACGTAAGACATTGAACTTAATAGTAATTTACTAAGTTTGGCATAAATTATGCTTTACTTTATTAAAGTCGTCCATTTAGACAATATTTTGACGGCTTTCAGGATAAAAGAGGGTAACAACAATGAATCAGGCAGCAGAAAAGAATAACGACGAAATTATACAGTGGGTTACTTTCCGGCTGGATGATGAAAAATATGGCATTCGAGTGATGCAGGTGCAAGAAGTGCTGCGTATGACCGAAATTGCCCCCGTGCCGGGAGCGCCAGATTATGTACTGGGTATTATTAATTTACGTGGTAATGTAGTGACAGTGATTGATTCAAGGAAACGCTTTGGTTTAGCTGAGGCCGAAGTCGATGATTCGACGCGTATCGTTATTATTGAAGCCGATAAACATGTGGTGGGTATTTTAGTTGACAGTGTTGCCGAAGTTGTCGATTTAAAAACCTCTGAGATTGATGCGGCTCCGAACGTAGGTAACGATGACAGCTCTAAATATATTCAGGGTGTTTCGAGTAAAGATAAAGAATTATTGATTTTAGTAGACGTGAATAAATTATTAACCGATGATGAATGGGATGACGTGGTTGCATTGTAATACTGTCAATTAGATGAGGGGTCGAATAAGATGGCTGAAACAAGCACAACATTAACATCATCGATGACAGCATGGACGACAACATCGGCAGTTCATCCAACACTGGATGCGAAACAGTCACCAAAACGGCAGCAAAAAAAAGATAATCAACAAAAACATGATCAGTCAGAAGATGTAAAGAAAAATCTAAAAAAGAAGCCACCTGATAGTGGTATAAATTCACATATAGATGAGTACGCGTAATATGGATAATATACAATTAATTACAGATAATTTAGATAAAAGTGCATTACCTCTTTTTGTTTTTATCGGGAATATTGTGTTTTTACTGGTAACGGCTGTTTTATTACAACGTATGACACAAAAATTAAGACGTGAATATTCTCAAGTTAAAGTGATGCGTGAAGACTTAAAAGCGTTTTCAGTGGCCGCTATTGGAATGGGCAAACGAGTGTTACAACTTGAACACCGACAACGACATGCTGTTGAAAACATACAAACAAAAAAAGTAGTGAGTTATGTTGAGCCAGCTAATCAATCTTATGACGAAGCTGCACATATGGCACGACAGGGGAAAAATGTTGAGTCTATTATGCACCAGTGTGGCTTAAGTCATTCTGAGGCCGAACTTATCTTCTTAATGAATCGCCTTGATAAAGCCGGTTAAATATTACCGTTTGGCTCAAATCCTTTGGGGCGTTTACCTTTTAACATATAAGTGAACGCAATAATCTCTGCAACGGCTAGGTAAAGTTCCTGTGGAATTTGTTCACCCAATTCCAGTGTTGACAATAATTGCACCAGTTCATTATTTTCTTCTAACGGCACATCATGTTGTTTTGCGATAGCGATAATTTGTTCTGCCAGCTCACCTGCACCTTTTGCGGTTACTTGTGGAGCTGTGTCACCATCATAATGTAATGCGACGGCGATAGAGGGTGGGATTAAATCTTTATTCATGTCGTTTCATCTATAAGCTGTATATCCGGATAGTTTATTTTTTCAGGTGCTTTGTCGCAGCGGCAGTTTAAGTGACCTGTTTCTAATCCTGCTTTATCAAATTGTTTTGTTAACAGGTTAAAATGTTCAGAAAATAACGTGGATACTCGCCTGTTTTCAGTCCAGAAGTTCACTGAAACTTGACTACCCTGTAAGGTGATATGAGCTTGTATGGCCCCCAGTTCTTTAATATCGAATTTCAGAATCACTTTCCAAGGAGTGAGGTAATTTTTATTTTTAGTGTTGGTATTATCCTGTTCAATATAAATTTGCATATGATCAAGTGCTGTATTGGTTCTAACGGGTAATTCAAATAACCATGCCGGTTTATTCTGGTCGGTCGTTTGTGCATGTTGTAGCTGTAAGGTTTGTATGCGGGCAATAACACCGTCAGTCTGGTTTAATAATTTATCAACAAATTGCTTCTGCGTGAGTAAAGTTGTTTTTATATTTAATGACTCTTGCTTTGTTACGGCTGACGGTTGTATTTTTTGTTGGGTATGAATGACGGGTTCTATGTGCTTTTTATCTAAAGCTACATGTTCTTTGGGTATGCTTAGTTTATTAGTGGAGTGGCTTTCGACCTGTAAATTCCTTAATTGTTCAGCTAGACGTAATAATGCAATTTTTAGGTCATTATTGGGAAAGGTGTATTGTTGGGTTGTATGCTTTAACTGTTGTGCAAGCAGGTGTTCAGTAAATAGACCTGATTTTCGTAATATTTCAGGCAATATTTGTGCTTCTTTATAGGCCTCCATTGGTGGCAAGGACTGTGAAAAACGATGGATGACCTCCTTCAGTGCCGGAGAGTTCTCCATAAAACTATTTGTCGTGAGTAATTGTATATTTTCCAATAAACCTTTTATGGACTGCTGTAGCGGCATTATTTGCCTTAGTGTTGAGTTAATAGCAGATTGTGGTGCGGTTGGTTGATTGAGTATTTTTAATTGTAGCAGGGGCTCGGTTGAGGTGATTTGAGCTTTTAATTGCTGACCAATTTGCAATAGTTCTTTGTCCGTTGTGTGAACGCGCAGCTCGCTGCCAATAATATCAAGAATAGCTTCTGATGATGTTATCTTTATCACCAATAGCTCAATTTGTTGACCTATTTTAATGGGGTCATTATTGGCTAATTTGAAGTTACCTAAATCAGGTTGTGGGGTTGTCTGATTTTGCGATGTACCCGTTTGTCGGGTAATGGAAGGCGTGCCACCATTAAACAAAGGAGAATCAGGTTTTTTTATATCCATTATTGCTACCAATAATATTTCCGCGTAGGGGTTATTACTGATAATTAGCGTCCAAAAGTCAAGAAATTATAGGATTGGCCGACTATAAATAAGGAATAGATAAGAGAAATAGGCTAAATGTCTGACGATTCTGAAAAAAATGAACAACAACAGGAAGTGAAGGAGATACCTTCACCAGAAAACCACCATGTCTGGTATTTGCGTAAGAAGGGTAAGATCACTGGGCCATTTCCGGTTGGGCAAATATCACAATTATTAATTGTAGGGCGATTGAGTGTTGATGACGAAGTGAGTCATGACAAAGATGAATGGTTTACTATCCAGTCTATTCCTGCACTTATTCCTGAGGTATTAGCTGAAACCGATGAAGGCAAGCAGTCCGAACGTCTGGCGGCCGCACGGCGTTGGGCCGATGAACGCCGTGAAGAACGTCGGGAAGACAGCTCTAAAGCACCCAGTCGGACATCCGATGGACGCCGTCACCATGAGTTAAATCAGGAGCTTGAATATCGTCAGCATCGAGAGTCTATATATAAACAATTTCGTGAAAAGCCGAAGATGGCCATTGCCAAACTGGTACTATTTACAGGTTTTGTCGTAGCGATACTTTGGGGTTCATTTAATTATTCACCGCTTACTATTATTGATGAGCCCGATTGCACCGCACAACCCAGAAAAGGAGTGAACTGGCGTAATTGTAATAAGGCAGATTTGGTTGCGATACGTGCAAACATGAGTGAATCAAATTTACATTCGGTTATTCTTCGCAATGCAAATTTGTTTGCCAGTAATTTTTCAAAAACACGAATGGATTATAGTGATTTAAGTGGGAGTAATTTAAGTTTTGCAATATTTAAAGAAGCAAATCTAAAAGGTGCCAATTTTAAGAAATCGGATTTACGACGAGCTGATTTTACAAAGGCTAATTTAAGTTATACGGACTTTAGCAATGCAAGTATTGGTGATGCTATTTTTACTGGAGCTGATTTGAGTCATGCTATCTGGATTGATGGTCAGGAATGTCAACAGGGTTCCATTGGCCAATGTAATAAAAATACCAGTTAATATAAGCTAATATAAATTAGTATTCTAATACACTAATCGCTATGATAGATGCTTAAAATCTAATTTGAGACGCGTTGGTAAATATGGTAATTACAAAAATTGGTATTGTTACGGTGTCAGATCGTGCCAGTCGTGGTGAATATAGCGATCGTGGTGGGCCTGCTATTGAAGCATGGTTAAATACTACTTTAGCATCAGAGTATGAACCGGTTAAACGTTTAGTACCTGATGAGCAGGATCAAATTGAAGCTGTTTTAACGGAATTAGCTGACACACATGCTTGTTGTTTGATTGTTACCACAGGTGGAACCGGGCCCGCTAAACGTGACATCACGCCAGAGGCAACCCTAGCCATTGCCGATAAAGTTATGGATGGCTTTGGGGAACTGATGCGGAGTGTTTCTTTAAAAGTGGTGCCAACGGCTATCTTGTCAAGACAAACAGCGGTTATTCGGGGCTCATCACTTATTATTAATTTACCGGGTAATCCATCTGCTATTTCAGATTGTCTAAGTGCTGTTTTCCCTGCTGTGCCAACGTGTATTCGTTTACTGGAAGGTCCCGAACTTAAAATAAAAGAGCCTAAAATAAAGCAAACAACGACAGCCAGCTTTAGTCCCAATATAAAATGAGTTCCTTTGATATTCCTGATGAACAGCTCACCTTACGAGATGTTATTATTTGGGCAGAAGATTTATTTAAAAAAAATAATCTTTATTTTGGTCATGGAACGGATAATGCGTTAGATGAAGCGGCTTACTTGCTCTCTTATTGTGCAGAAAAACCGGTTGATTTTAATGATAATGATTTAACATATGTACTCACGGGCAAGCAACGAGAAAAAGCAAAAAAAGTGCTTGAGCAACGTATTGTTGATAAAATACCGGCTGCCTATATTACCGGCACTGCTTATTTCTTTGGTCTAGCGTTTGAGGTTAATGATAATGTGTTAATTCCACGTTCACCCATTGCGGAGTTAATTGGCGAACAATTCTTTCCATGGTTTGATTATGCAGAATGGTCAAACAAAAATAAAAACAATACTTTAAATATTCTGGACATGTGTACTGGGAGTGGTTGCATTGCGATTGCATGTGCAATGGCTTTTGAACATGCACAAGTAGATGCGGTGGATATCTCCTCACTGGCCTTAGACGTGGCCAACCGAAATATTAATAAGCATGATATATCTGAGCGAATTACAACACACCAGTCTGATATGTTTGTTAGTTTACCTCAAAAAAAATATAACATTATTGTAAGTAATCCGCCCTATGTTACCCAGAATGAGATTGACCATTTACCCGATGAATATCACAAAGAACCAAGTCTGGGTCTCTATGCTGCAAACAAGGGTTTGCAGTTCGCAGTAACACTTTTACAACAAGCTTTTTATTATTTAGCAGATGATGGACTTATTGTTATCGAAGTAGGAAATAGCGCTCAAGCTCTACAAACTCTTTTCCCGCAAGTTCCCTTTACTTGGTTAGAGTTTGAAATGGGCGGTGAGGGTGTTTTTGTGCTTGATGCTACGCAAATAAGGCAATATCATGCGCAACTACAAAATACGAATATAATAGGTGAATCATGAATATTAAACGTCCGCAGACAATGGAAGAATATATTGAATTAGTCGATCAGGCTGTTTTTGAAGCATCGGATTTACGTGCATCCATTGAGTACGATGGGGAATTTATGGAAGGTGTATCTGGTTTTGTGGCTGAGTTGGAAAAGGAGCTTAATACATTGCTTACGTCACTCAAAGACGGAAGCTATTCTTTTTCTGAAAAAGATTTACCTTTTATGTCTCTAGTAAATAGTGTGAATGATATGTTATTACCATTTAAACATTTATTACGACAAATTAATAATACCCATACCCTTGGATTTGAAAATAAGTAAAATCTGGTTCCCACGTCCGCTTGCGGCTGGCACAAACCAATGGGGTTTCCAAAGGGGTACATACTCCGTTGACGATATATAATGGATTATATTATCTTGCTGTATTTTTTAAGTAGATTATTTATTATTATCCAACTCGTAAAGCTCAAGTGCTTTCGGTTTATCAATATAATAACCTTGCGCAAAATTCACCCCAATGTTCTTAAGTGCGTCTAATGTATCCTTGTTTTCAACAAATTCGGCAATGGTTTCTATGCCCATAATATGCCCAATACGATTAATGGCTTCAACAAAAGCAAGGTCAGTTTCATCGTCACAAATATCAACGATAAAGTGTCCATCTATTTTAATGTAATCAACAGGCATATTTTTAAGATAACTAAAAGAACTTAAGCCGCTACCAAAATCATCGAGTGCAAAACGACAACCAATGGCTTTTAATGATTTCATAAAAGCGATTGCGCGAGATAAATTACTGATAGCGGCTGTTTCTGTTATTTCAAAACAAATGATTTTAGGGTCGATTTTGTTATTAACCAGTATGTTGATTACAAATTTATCAAACCCTTTTTTACCTAAAGACTGTCCAGATAAATTGATGGTGAAAATATGATTCTGAATATTTTTTTGGTTGTCAGCAAGAAACTTAATAGTATTAGTAATTACCCATTTATCAATGTCAGGCATAATTTCATAGCGTTCTGCAGCGGGAATAAACGACATAGGCGGTACTATTTCGCCATCACTGTTGCGTAATCGTAACAGTATTTCGCAATGTCTTTTATTAGTATTAGTGATATCCATAATAGACTGGCAATGTAAAACAAAGTCATTGTTTTTAAGTGCATTTTTGATATGTTGCATCCATTGCAGCTCACCCTGACGTTTTTGTATGTCTTCGTCATTGGGATCGAATAAATGAATTCTATTGCGACCTTCTTCTTTTGAAATATAACATGCAGTATCGGCATTTCTCATTATTTCAGTCAAACTGGCTGTGGTATGGTCAAGTTTAGCTAAACCGATACTGGCGCCAACCTCAAAGGAGTTATTAGCCCAAATAAAACGAAAAGATTTAATTTCTTTTCTGATTTTTTCTGAAATGGATAATGCATTTTCAATATTACAATCTTCCAGTAAAATACCAAATTCATCCCCACCAAGTCGCGCAAGAATATCACTGCGTCGTAGTAACGATTGTAGTAGCAATGAAAGTTGTTTTAAAAATTCGTCACCGGCTTCATGGCCTGCCGTGTCATTTATAATTTTAAAATTATCTAAATCCATAAAACAAACAACATGCTGTTGTGTGTTTTCTGCTTCTATCAATTTGAGTGTGTTTTCTAAATGATGTTCAAATTGTCTACGGTTAATTAGACCGGTTAAACTGTCATGGCTTGCATAGTATTTTAATTGTGACGACAAGGCTCTTATTTCAGTAACATCCCTAAAAATAACAACTGCTCCCGATGTTTTTCTGTCTTCAGTAACAATTGGTGCGAGGGTATATTCAATAGCATATTCCCCCAAGTTTTTATTAACAAGAGTTCTCGGCATTTCTGCACTCATCACCACTTCGAGATTTGCAATGACTCTTTCAAGTTCTGTGTGTTTTGAAGGGAGTGTGTCGTACTCTAATTCAATATTAAATACACTATAAAAATCTTGGCCAATGGCTTGACGATATGAATAGCCTGTTAGTTCTTCTGCAATAGGATTAATTTGTGTCACTTTACCGTTTATATCAGTCGTAATAATGGCATCACCAATGGAGTGTAACGTAATTTCAGCAAGTTCTTTTTCCATATAAAGTTTGGCTTGCAGTGATTTTGTAATGTATACAATGATATAAGTTATTACAATACCCACCAATAAGGCCACAATTGAAAGGCCTAAAAGAATTTTCCAAGTATCTTGTTGTTCTTGTTCTGCCTGTTGTGCAATTCTTCGTGATGATTGGTGTTGTATTGCTTGTAGTTTTTTTAATAGCTTGAGTATTCTTTCTTGTAAAGGTATTGCCTTTGTAATAAGTAAATCATTTGCTTTATCGATTTCTTCTTGTTGTACTAATTCAGCAATTTTATTCTGTAGCGGAGCGGTAATTCGTGTGAGTCGGGCTTGTTTTTGAAGGAGTGCCTGCTCGCTATTGGTCAGTTCGGTTTTAAGTAATTGAATACGTGCATTTGCAAATTGAGAGGCATAGGCATTAAATCTTAAAAAGTTTTCGTCACGAATAAAAGGATCTTGAATTGATACCATGATGAACAGGCTGATACTGCGTTCGCGTGCAGCATTATACATGCGAATGATTAACTCCGATTTCATATCATATTGTTGTACAATTTCACTGACATGCTGATGGGTTTTTTTGTTTTGTACAACACTGGTGATCAGGATAAGACTAAACAGCACCACAATAACAACATAGCCCCAAATAATAATTTGAGGGGAACGTTTATTTTGTTTTTTATTTTGCAGCAAATTGAACAAAAGACTACCTAAACCATTGTTTATCGTTATACGGAGTCTGGGGTGAACTCATCGCAGAGAGACTAATTTTACCTCATTTTTAGCAAAAAACATGCGGTTTTGCTGAAATACTGCCTACCGCTAGAAATGGTTAGAAAATAGCCTGATAGCGAGTTTTAAGTATAGTCTGAAATTTTATTTGTAGATACGATTTGTTGCTGATTTAGTCTATAGATGCCTTAAGAATTGGTGTAGAATCAATCACTTCGTACGAAATTACGTTTAACCTTTTAAAAATGAATGGTTTATATGTCTGGTAATACTATTGGAAAATTGTTCACCGTCACCAGTTTTGGTGAAAGTCATGGTGCCGCTATTGGTTGTATTGTTGATGGTTGTCCACCGGGACTTGCGTTGTGTGAGACCGATATTCAAAAAGAATTAGAACGCCGCCGTCCGGGTAAAACCCGACACACAACCCAGCGGCGCGAGACGGATGAAGTTGAAATTTTATCCGGTGTTTTTGAGGGGAAAACGACCGGTACACCGATTGGTTTATTGATTCGAAATATGGATCAGCGCTCGAAAGATTACGGTAATATTAAAGACCAATTTCGTCCTGGCCATGCCGATTACACTTATTTACAAAAATATGGGATACGCGATTATCGTGGTGGTGGCCGTTCTTCGGCACGTGAAACGGCGATGCGAGTTGCTGCCGGAGCCATTGCAAAAAAATATTTAGCCGATAAAGCCGGTATCGTGATTCGTGGTTATATGGCGCAACTGGGGCCAATAAAACCTAAAACATTTGACTGGAGCGCAGTGGAACAAAATCCTTTTTTCTTTCCCGATGCGTCGATGGTTGATGAACTCGAAGCCTATATGGATGCCTTGCGAAAAGAAGGTAATTCGATTGGTGCGCGAATAAATGTTGTTGCAAGTGGGATGCCACCCGGGCTCGGTGAACCTGTTTTTGATCGGCTTGATGCCGAACTTGCGCATTCTTTGATGTGTATTAATGCGGTTAAAGGTGTGGAGATAGGCGCAGGTTTTGCTTGCATTGAACAAAAAGGAACTGAGCATCGTGATGAAATGACGGAGCAGGGTTTTTTAAGTAATCATGCAGGTGGCATATTAGGCGGTATATCAAGCGGGCAGGACATTATTGCCAGTATTGCTTTAAAGCCGACGTCAAGCTTACGTCTTGCCGGACAAAGTGTTAATGCAAAAGGGCAAGCAAGCGAAGTGGTAACAACAGGTCGGCATGATCCTTGTGTTGGAATACGTGCAACACCGATTGCCGAAGGGATGATGGCTATTACAATACTTGATCATTACTTGCGGAATCGTGGTCAAAATGCTGACGTGGTATGCGATACTCCTGTCATCCCTGCTAGCATATAAATTCCAGTTTAAATAACATATCCATGCGATATATATGAAATCTGTTAAGGCTTCTTTTTTATATTGGCGCCTGTCCGGATTTTATTTCTTTTATTTCGCTAGTCTTGGCGCGTTAATTCCATATTGGAGTTTATATTTAAAAGATATTGGCTTTAATATTCGTGAAATTAGTGACCTAATGGCGCTGATACTGATTACCAAAATTATTGCGCCGAATATTTGGGGCTGGATAGCTGACCATACGGGCAAGCGAATGCGCATTGTTCGTATCAGCAGTTTCTTGGCGGTCTTTATTTTTGCAGGAATATTCTTTGTTAATGGTTTCTGGTCGATAGCGATGGTGATGTTGGCCTTTAGTTTTTTCTGGAATGCCGCCTTGCCTCAGTTTGAAGTAACCACCTTACAGCATTTAGGTGAACAACCACATCGCTATAGCTCGATTCGTTTATGGGGTTCAATTGGTTTTATTTTAGCGGTGGCCAGTTTAGGTTATATTTTTGAATCTTATTCTATAACACTCCTACCCATTACTATTTTCAGTTTTATGCTGGGAATTTTATTGATGAGTCTGTTTGTACCCGAACGGGCTGCAGCTCATTTATCGTTAACACACATTAAATTAAAGCAAATTATTTTACGCCCAGAAGTTTTGGCTTTAATTGTTGCATGCTTTTTATCTCAGGCAAGTCATGGTGCGTATTACACTTTTTATACCTTATATATGGAAGGTTATGGCTATAGTCGTGGTGTTATTGGGATGTTGTGGGCGCTAGGTGTGGTCGCAGAAGTACTGGTATTTTTGTTTATGCATCGTTTAGTCTCTTATTTTGGGCTACGGAAATTATTTCTAATAACCTTTTTACTCACGACATTGCGTTGGTTGTTGATTGCTCTGTACGCAGACTCTCTTGCAATTATGCTTTTTTCGCAAACTCTACATGCAGCAAGTTTTGGTGTTTTTCACGCGGTGGCAATCCAATTGTTTCATCAACATTTTTCAGGAAAACATGCAGGGAAAGGTCAGGCAATTTACAGCAGTATTAGTTTTGGTGCGGGTGGTGCTATTGGTACCTATCTTAGTGGCATTTTGTGGGAATCCTCGAGTCCCCAAAGTAGTTTTTTTCTATCAGCGATAATGGCTTTGATTGCTTTTTTTGTTGTTTTACGCTGGATCCATGCTAAAAATGGTCAATATGATTAATATATTAATGGTAATTTTGATGTGTTCAAGCAGATAAACTCAACTTATTGATAAATATCAAAATAAATAACTTCAGATTTGTTTACCAGAACCGATATATAAAGTAGATTTAATATAACTCAACCAACGGAGTGGATTTTTCATGGACAAAGGGCAATACGATGTACTCATCATTGGTGGTGGTATTTCGGGAACCGCACTTTTGTATGAACTCGCAAAATTTACCGACCTTTCTCATATTGGATTGGTTGAGAAATACGATCGTCTGGCCGATGTTAATTCCCATGGTCGTAATAATAGCCAAACCCTGCATTGTGGCGATATTGAAACCAACTATACGTTGGATAAAGCCATTCAAGTTAAAGAAACCGCCGCAATGGTACTTCGTTATGCAGAAAAACAGAGCAATCGAGATCGATTAATCTATCAATATCCCAAAATGGTATTGGGTGTGGGGCGACATGAATGTGATTTTTTACGTGATCGCTACAAAGAATTTGCTAGCCATTTTCCAAATATGCAAATGATGGAAAGTTCGGATATTGCGGAGATTGAGCCAACTGTTGTTGATGGTCGAAAAGATGAAATTGTCGCACTGGGTATACTCGATGAATATACGGCGGTTAATTACGGTGCCTTAGCTAATTCATTCGTCGAACAAGCGAAGCTAGTGACGGATAAAACCATCGACTTACTGCTTGAAACTCAAGTGGCTGATATTGTTAAAGATGACAACGGGTATCTTGTAAAAACCTCAAAAGGAGAAATGCACGCAAAGTTTGTAGTGGTCTCCGCAGGTGGACATAGTTTATTGTTTGCACACCGTATGGGCTTCTGTTTGCAATATTCCTGTTTACCGATGGCCGGTAGTTTTTATTACACGCCCAATATGTTGAATGGCAAAGTTTATACCGTACAAAATGAGAAGTTACCTTTTGCTGCAATTCATGGCGACCCCGATATTTTAGTGCCAGATAAAACTCGTTTCGGCCCAACCGCATTAGTCTTGCCAATGCTAGAACGCTATAATATGAAAACAATTCTAGACTTTTTGCAGGTAATCAAACTTGATCGTGATGTACTAAACGTTCTTTGGGATCTTTTAAAAGTTCCTGATATTCGTAATTATATGTTCAAAAATATGTTATTTGAAATCCCTGGAATTCGTACACGCTTATTTTTAAGTGACGCGCGTAAGATTATTCCGCAGATGCAGTTAAGTGATTTAAGTTTTGCTAAAAAAATTGGTGGTATCCGACCCGTTATGATTGACAAGAAAAATAGAAAATTACATTTAGGTGAAGCCAAAATTAACACCGGGCAAGGTGTTATCTTTAACATGACGCCTTCCCCCGGAGCGACTAGCTGTTTGGGTAACGCGCAAGGTGACCTTAAAATAATTACCGAGCATTTAAAATGTTCTTTTAATGAGAAAGAATTTAATAAAACACTCCGGGATTAATTTTTTTTACACATTAACCTTTATTAACACTGCTTCGATTTAAGCCCAAAATTCATTCCGATTGACAGACGATGGTGTTGACTGTTATTGACCGATACTTCATGTAAACAATCGGCTTTAAACAAAATAAGTTGTCCTTCTTTTGGGGTAATTATTTTTTTATCACTGTTATTAAGTAAAATCAGATTACCTGAATCTTGTGGAACAGATACATAATAAACACCCGATAACATTTCATCATCGTCATCATGAGTATGAGGCAAGGTGACACTGGTGGGTGGCATATCGTTAAACCAGAAACCAATATCCAGATTTATGGATAGTTGAAGTGTTTTTTGGGCGCACTGGTTTGCAAATTGAAGAACCGATGCTAATTCCGGTATTAAAATTTTATCAATATAGATATTTTCGTAACGGTTATTAAAAAAATGGCTACGTTTAATATCTGTGTGTTTATTAAGTTCTAAAAACTTTGTATGGATCTCTGGATTAAGGGTGCTGCCTGAATTGAATATAAATGTTGAATAGTTAAATTTTGTATCGTTGAACATATTTTAAGTGATGAAAATAGTGAAAAAAAATAAAGCGGAGTATTAATGCTGTATAAAATGTAAAACTTAATATTTAATCATGGAGTAAGTCATATTCAGTCGTTTTTTTTACTGAATCTTTGGATAGAATTTTATTATTTAAAATAAAATCATCCAATATTTTAAATAATAAACCGCGTTGAATAGGTTTGGAAAGAAATTCGTTTGCGCCTAAACGCATTCCCCAGAATTTTTCAGTGGCTTGTTCATTGCCACTCATAATAATAATAGGAATATCTTCAGTACGCGGTTGCTTGCGCAATAGTCGCGTTGCTTTAAAACCGTTGATTCCTGGCATTACAATGTCCATTAAAATCAAATCAGGTTGGTATTCAATCGCAAGCTCAATACCACGTTTTCCATCAGACGCTGCAAGGGTAGAATAACCGGCTTGTTCTAAGATGGTTTTCAGTGCATGAACAACGGTGCGTGAATCATCAATGATAAGGACAGTTCGATCGGAAACAATTTCCCGCTGTTTTGTGCGTTTATCTTTACTTTTATTTTTACCCGGGCGTAAAAAAAGATCTTTAAAAATGATTCGTCCCATAATGATTTTCTTATCTGTTCGCCCTGTTAGTATCAAAACGAAGTTTAACACTGTCTTCTATAAAGGCAAAGTTAAACGTAGACTGTTTTGTTATGAAATAAGTGTGAAAATGGGAGATAATTCTTTGAATTCATTCACAATAACTTTAAATTTCGTGCCTTAAGGATAAAAATGGGTTAATCTAAAGTTCTACTCTAGCTTAAGGAAGGGGCGTAAGCTTAAGTCTGCCCGATGAGTGAATAAGCAATGACTACTACTAGCCCGAACATAGCCAAGCAGGTTCTCATTTTTATGGTGTTGATGAATCTGGCTTTATTGGCATTATATTCAAATACCCTAATACAATTGTTTAAATTTTGGTCAACTTCGTATGGCTATTCGCACGGTATTCTTTTGTTCCCCATTTTATTGGGGCTTTACTTCTATGAATTGTATAAAGCACCAAAATTAAATCTATCGCTTATTAATGGCTTTAGCCTTATTTGTTTATTGGGTTTGGTTTTTCTTTGGTTTGTGGCCGATTTATTGACTATTCAGTTTGTCGAATTTTTTTCTTTCTGGTTAATTCTAATACTTTTTAATCTGCTTTTAACATCCGGTAAACTTAAAAATACGATTCATTTATGGCCGTTATTGTTAATCGTTTTTGCTCTACCATTATGGGATTTTTTGTCAGAAATTTTACGTACGATTGAAACCCCAATGGTGGTGTTGGCCTTAAATGCGACGTCAATTAAGGCCGTTCAGGATGGATTTTTAATTTATATTCCAGCAGGTACTTTTCTGGTTGAGAATGCTTGTAGTGGCTTTAACCAGTTTATTGTTTCTATCCCGTTGGCGGTACTTTATTCTTATACCCGAAAATTAAATTTTGTGACGGGCTTTAAATTTGCCCTTTTCTTATTACTGTTGGCTATATTATTTAATATACTTCGTATCTACATTGTCCTTGTTGCAGGACAATTAACACATATGAAATCACCATTGGTTGTGGATAGCCATGAATATCTGGCATGGCTTATATATGGTATAGGCGTCTTTATTTTATTTTTTATTGCCGACCGGCGTCTTAAACCGGCCATTTCTAATGTACCGAATATTATATCTACCAACATTCATATTAATAGTTTATGTAAAATGAATTCGGGTAAATTAATATTATTAGCGGCTATATTAGTTGTGGGGCCGCTCTTTAGTATTAGCTATCCTGTGTTTAGAAATAACTCTCTGATTAATTTTGAACAGCTTACTGATAAGCTTTACTGGAAAGAAGTAGATAATGCATCAAAATCTCAATTCACACCGGCATTTGTGCCGGGTGATCGAGTGTATCAGCGTAAATTAGAAAGTTTGATTGGCCAGAGCATCACGTTATATATTAATTATTTTGTTCATCAGGAACAGGGACGCGAAGCGATTAATGATTCAAATAGTTTGGTTAGCCGTGATGATAAGCTCATTGCCGATAAACCCTATATTGTTAAGTTATCGGATGGGAGAGAACTCAAAGTGAATGAGTCCATTGTAAGATTGAAGTCGGGTGAACAATATCTTGTTTGGCAATGGTATTTTACCAATGGACAGTATTTTAATGGTTCGATGGATGCACGCTTGAATAACTTACGTGGTATCCTTAAAAATAAGCCTGCGATAGCAAATATTGTGCTGTTTAAGCGGTTTGGGTCAACTCAGCATTTGACACGTAACATATTAAAAGCATTTGTGGTGGATAATATCGCTGTTTTAAGTCAATACCTAAAAGGGTGATTATCTAATCAATTTACAGATACTTTGCGATGGTAAAAATTCATATAAAATAAGGTATAAATGCCTTATGATCCTAATATAATCATTTATATATAATTATCAGTCGTTTATAGTGTCGGTTTATTTGCTCGAATAGTTTTTATAAAGATCTGAATATCATTTAACTATAAAAATCAGTGGCTTATAATGGATGTGGTCAGTCAGTGTAATAATAATTTTTACAAATTTTGAGTAGAGGGTTGTGATATGAGTAGCTACAAAGTTGTGATGGGGTTGGCCGGTCTTGGTCTAATAATAATGTTGAGTGCCTGCAGTAGTACGCCTCGATCAACCTCAAAGGATTTGAATACACCCGTATCAAACCGTGTATCTGAATATTTAATTGGAGCCGGTGACCTGCTGAATGTGTTTGTCTGGCGCAACAAAGAAATCTCAATTACGGTACCCGTTCGTCCAGATGGTCGGATTTCAACACCGTTAGTTGAAGATATGGTTGCTGTTGGTAAAACACCGACACGTTTAGCGCGTGATATTGAAAAACGGATTTCAAAATATATTCGTAACCCGCAAGTGACCGTGATTGTGACTAACTTTGTGGGTTCCTTAAAACAGCAAATTCGAGTGATAGGTCAGGCAACACGCCCGCAATCTTTACCCTATCGAAGGCAGTTAACGCTACTTGATGTGATGATTCAGGTTGGGGGCTTGACAGATTTTGCCGCAGGAAATGATGCAAAAATTATTCGTAAAATAAATGATGTGAATACAACTATTCCCGCGCGCCTAAATGACTTAATTAAATCGGGTGATATTAGTGCCAATATTGTAATGCACCCAGGAGATATTTTAATTATTCCTGAATCTTGGTTTTAGTCGTTGAGTCTGAATTTAGCCTTAGTATATTCATAATTTACCAGTAGCAGTATTTATTCGATGCGTGATCAACTTTTACAACTTTTAACTTATGCGCGAGGCATGTGGCGTTATCGCTGGTATGGCCTGATTTTAACCTGGTGTGTTTCAATTATTGGTTGGGCCGTTGTTTATTCCATTCCAGACAAGTATGAAGCGTCGGCTCGAGTACAAATTGAACGCCAATCTGCTCTTGACCCTTTGTTAAAGGGGCTAGCGGTTGATACCGATATGTTGTCAAAAGTAGCCTTAATGACTCGTATCATCATGGGGCGCAAAAATCTTGAGAGCATTATTGATAATACTGATTTGAAGAATTATGTTAAGAACTCTGCCTCAAAGCAGGCGCTTATTAATAGCTTAAGAATGAATATTCAGATTGGTTTACCAAAAAAACGAGATGATACTTTATTTACATTTAAGTACGGCCATGAGGAAGCCTATATAGCGAAGCAAGTGATTGCGAATGTTTTAACGACGTTGGTGAATGGTGCGGTGCTAGACAGCTTAACGGACAAGAGAAGTGCACAAAAATTTATACTTGAGCAAATTGAGCAACAGGAAGTTCGGCTCACCGTTGCCGAAGAAAAATTGGCTCAATTTAAAAAGCGTAATGTGGGAATGATGCCGAGTGATGGATTAGGTTATTATACACGCTTACAAACAGCCTATGATGCAAGAGATAAACTTCGAAGTGAATTACGTATTGCAAACAATAAATATGCCTTACTGGATAAACAATTAAAAGGTGAGGCACCTGCTTTTGCGGGTGACAGCAATATTGATAAGCAGATACGTAAACATACTGCCGCATTGGATGAATTACTTTTGAAATACACAGATCAATATCCTGATGTGATCGCAAAGCGTGAAATAATTGCACAATTACAAAAGAAGAAAGCGAAAGAAGCAACGGAAAGGTTAACGAATCCAGCGAGTCTCGATATACAAAAAAGTGATTTATCATTAAACCCTGTATATCAGGATACTAAAATAGCACTAAGTGCCGCAGCCGTTGAAGTTAAAACGATTCAGTCCAAGCTTAGCGAGCAGAATAGTAAAATAAAAAAATATGAAGCATTAGTGGATACTATTCCAGAAGTTGAAGCTCAACTTGCCCGCTTAAATCGTGACTACTCTGTGATTAAAAAACAATATGAAGCACTGCTAGGTCGCTTGGAGTCGGCCAAGTTATCGGCAGAGGCTGACAAAGGCCGTGATAATGTCAAGTTTAAAATTATTGATCCTCCTTTTGTTCCACTTGCACCTGCGAGTCCCCTGCGGACATTACTTATGTTTGCCGTGCTATTTGCAGGTATTGCGAGTGGACTAGGACTTATGTTTTTACTCTATATGTTAAGGCCTGTTTTTATTACAACACAGGAATTAAATACGACACTAGGCTTACCTGTTTTGGGCTCGGTCAAGATTCGTTGGTCGGATGCACAAAAAGAAAAATTAAAGTTTGAGTTAACTAAGTTCTTAGCTGCGGCATTTTGTTTAATTATTATTTTTGGTGTGGCACTTATTTTCAAAGATAGCGGTAGTTATTATATACAGGAAGTGTTATCAGGTCAGTCGGGTGATTTGTCATGAGTATTATTGATAAGGCAATGAAGAAGTTGCAAGATAATAAATCGACTTCAGTTGCTAAACGCATTACGCCTCAAATTAAGACTACTAAATATAAAGCAAAAATTGCGAATTCGCGGAGTAACGAATGTAAATTACACCTCGATCGGGAACAATTAATCAGTGCTGGTTTGAGTATATCTTCGGCTGATGGCAGTTTAACGGTTGATAACGCTTTTCGACGAATTAAACGCCCAATATTAGCGAATGCCTTTGGCAAAGAATCTGCACTGGTTGAAAATGGTAATATTGTGATGGTTTGTAGCTCCCTGTCGGGTGAAGGTAAAACTTTTAATGCGATTAATCTTTCTATGAGTATTGCGATTGAGCTGGATAAGACCGTATTACTTGTTGATGCGGATTTACCAAAGCGTAACACTACCAGTTTATTTAGTTTGGAAGGCGAGGCAGGCTTAACGGATGTGCTAGTGGGTGAAAAGAATTTAGCCGATGTGATTGTTAGTACGGACTTACCCGATTTTAAGATTATTCCAGCCGGTTCCAAGCACCACCATGGTACTGAATTATTAGCCAGTGACAAAATGTTTAATTTAATAACAGAACTTGCCAGTCGTTATCAGGATCGTATCATTATTTTTGATACACCACCACTGTTGATTACCTCAGAGGCACAAGTGTTGGCGGGGCTTGCAGGACAAGTTGTTTTAGTTATTGAGGCCGACCGTACTTTAAAACATGACGTTGAAGATGCGGTAGCGATGCTTGATAGTTCCAAGCCAATAGGTCTAGTTTTAAATAAGACTCAAACGAGTTCAGGGTCAGACTATTATGGTGATTCAGCATATGGAGCATATTGAATCTCAGCCCGTTAAATTTTATTTTCGTACAGGTTCCTTGTTGTTTGGTTTGTTACTGGTGCATACTTCTTTTGCTGGTGAAGTAAGTTTTATACCTTCGGTTATGTTAAAAGAATCCTATAGTGACAATATTTTATTGTCACCTAAAGGCCAAGAACAAAGTGACCTAGTTTCTGAAATCTCACCGGCTTTTCAGTTACAATCGAAAAGTTCTCATTTTACTGCGAATATAGATTATACATTACAGAACCTTTTTTATTCAAAAGACAGTAATAGGAATGAGACTTACAATCAATTGGCTGCAAACAGTAATGCAGAGTTAATGGATGATTATTTGTTTTTTGATGCAAATGTATACCACACTCAACAAATTGTGAATGCTAATCAACCAGTCAGCAATAACAATATTGCAGTAACCAGTAATCGGACTAATGTGAGTAGTTATAGTCTCTCGCCTTACTTTAAACATTCATTTCGTGGTGTTTTAGATGCATCATTACGTTATTCTTACTCCAATGTTGACTATCGACGTGGTGGTTTAATTGATTCTGCACAATCCTCTTTTAATTTTCAATTAAATAGTCCGACGCGTGTAGTTGGTTTTAATTGGGGTTTAAATTATTCAAATTTGAAAACCGATTTTGTGAGCGGAAGTGATTCTACATTTAGTCGGGGAAGCCTACAGTTAGGCTACCGATTGACTAGTCGAACTAATATCTATGCTACTAGTGGGAAAGAGAATAATAGTTTTACAGTCAGTAATGGTCAGAATATCGATCAAACATTCTGGAGTGTGGGGGCTGACTGGCAACCCGGTGCAAGAGATAGCGTTAAGCTTGAATTAGGTGAACGTTTTTTCGGGAAAACAGGACGCTTTAGTTGGCGACATAATACAAGGCGTTTAGTATTAAATGCAGACTATCAGGAAGAGCTTTCTACCTCTGCTTTAACCTTGCTACAGCAACAACAAACAAGCAGTATAAGCACGCAGAATCAGCCTGTTGATACAAGCGGGAATTCCATTACATCACAGGTCTTTGTTAGAACAATATCGACATTAGGGTTGACGTATACGATCTCTAAAACAAGCCTTGCGATAAGCTACTCAAATGAACGCCGTAAATTTCAGGCCTCGGGTGATGCGACCCGGTATCAAAATGCGAATGCCTCACTAAGATTAAAATCATCTTCTGTATTAAGCTATTTATTGGGGATGCGTTGGACTGGGCAATCTACGTCATCAACTGGTGCGAAAGCATTTTTAACCAATATTAATTTTGCCATCCAGCGACAATTATCACCTCGATTACAAGCTGAGCTAGCAATTATTCATAGTTTGCGAACTTCAACAACCGCTTTGACAGATTATAACGAAAATATTTTGTCTCTCGGTATAACCCAAACGTTTAATTAATTATGTATCAAGAATATTACAATTTTACAGCTAAACCTTTTCAGCTAATACCAGATGTAAACTGCTTGTTTGCAAGTCGTGGTCATTTGCAGGCTTTATCCTATTTTAACTATGGTCTGGAGCAGGGTGAAGGGTTTGTAACCGTTACTGGTGAAATTGGAGCTGGTAAAACAACACTCATTCAGGCGTTATTGGCCGAGTTAGAAGATAAAAACGTGGTTGTCGCTACTATGGTGGCAGCCAATCTTGATGCGGTTGGTGTGTTGGAAATGATAGCTTCAGTGTTTAACTTACCACATGAAAATATGAGTAAAGTTGTTTTATTAAAAACAATTGAGAATCATTTTCTTGAGTACCGTGAGCAGGGGCAGAATATACTTTTGGTTGTTGATGAAGCACAAACACTGAATGCTGATGCACTGGAAGAATTACGTATCTTGTCCAATCTTGAAAAAGATGGACGTGCGGTAATGCAGGTTTTCCTGGTTGGCCAGGCAGAATTAAGAACAACCATCTTATCGAAAGAGTTTGAACATTTAAGACAACGGATTATTGCATCCTATCATTTAGATGCATTGACTGAAGCCGAGACAGTCGACTATATAAATTACCGATTAGAGTCGGTCGGTTGGAAGAATAATCCCAGTCTATCAAAAGAAGTTTACAACGAACTGTATCGCTGGTCGAAAGGTATTCCCCGGCGAGTTAATTTGTTATGTGATCGTTTGTTTGTGTATGGTTACTTAGAAGAAAAGTCAAAATTAACCAAGCGAGATATTATGTTAGTCGTTGCTGACATGAATAAAGAGCTAGGTGGTGAAAAAACAAATGAATTTCTGCATACTGTCCCTGATTCAAATGCCGTGCAAGAGGTTGATGTTGTCTTAGATGGCAGTGATATCAATAGTCGATTGGATATGATCGAAGAAAAACTGGACAGACTGTTAGATGCTTTAGTCGACACTCAATCAAAAAAGACACAATAGACTCTTAGTATGAATAAGAATAACGTCATGAGTGTTGATGTGGAAGATTATTATCAGGTTTCCGCATTTGCAAAATCAGTTGCAACAAATGAATGGGAGCAACATGAGTCCCGAGTAGTTGCTAATACTCATCGTTTACTTGATTTGTTTGCAGAAAAAGAGATTAAGGCTACTTTCTTTGTTTTAGGCTGGGTGGCTGATCGAGAGCCACAACTTGTTAAAGAAATACATAATCAGGGGCATGAAGTTGCCAGTCATGGTTATAGTCATCAACTTATTTATAACCAGACTCCTGATGTTTTTAAAGAAGAAACCATCAAGTCTAAGAAATTATTAGAAGATTTAATTGGCGAAGAAGTGCTGGGTTATCGGGCTGCCAGTTATTCTATTACTAAGCGAAATTTGTGGGCATTGGATATTTTACACGAAGCTGGTTTTGCTTACGATTCAAGTATTTTTCCTATCCGCCATGATCGTTATGGGATTGCAGATGCAAAAACAATCCCGCATAAACTAGCAACGCCGAATGGTGGGGAATTAATTGAATTTCCGTTAACAACTCGCCGAATGGGTAATTTAAATATACCGGTTGCCGGTGGGGGTTATTTCCGTTTATATCCTTATTTTTTAACACGCCATTTTTTAAAAGCCGTAAATAAAAAGCAGGCTGAACAGTTTGTTTTTTATTTACACCCATGGGAAGTCGACCCACAACAACCTCGCATAGAAGCAAGCTGGTTCTCAAAATTCCGCCATTACAATAATCTAGAAAAATGCGAATCGCGCTTGGCTCAGTTAATGGATGATTTTAATTTTACAACGATGAAGACCGTACTAACGGAACTGAATCTTTTGCAGTAATGGCGAGAGCAAAATGAACTATAAATTTATTGATTTTAAACAAGCGATAGCTGTTACTGACGAAATCAGGCTTTGGGATCAATATGTTGCTTCTCACCCTGAGGGTAGCATTTATCATTTAACCGCTTGGCAATCTATTATATCCAAGCAGTTTGGGCATAATAGTTCTTATATTTATTCTGTTGATAATAAAAGCAATATCAATGCTATTTTACCGATTGTGCAATTAAGAAGCCGTTTATTTGGTAATTATATGGTATCAGTGCCTTACTTTAATTATGGTGGTGTACTTGCGGATACACCTCAACTTGCAACTTATTTAATGTCTGAAGCAGGGCAGATTGCTAGCGACAAACAGGCAAGTCATATCGAGTTTAGAGATACTCAAGCCTATGAAGGAAATTGGGGCTTGCGTGAAGATAAGGTGGTGATGTTACTCGATCTACCTACAGAAGTAGAAACGTTATGGAAAGACATTGGTACAAAAGTGCGTGCGCAGATCAAGCGTCCACAAAGAGAGCCGGTAAGTGTTAAGCATGGTGGTCTGGATTTATTGGATGATTATTATCAGGTTTTTGCTCAAAATATGCGTGATCTTGGGACACCTGTTTATTCGAAGGTCTTTTTTAAATCTATTTTAGAAACCTTTCCCGATAATGCACATATCGTCTGTGTTTATCATCATAATAAACCCGCTGCGGCAGGTTTTTTATTGGGTTATAAAAACCGCATGGAAATTCCTTGGGCCTCGGCACTGCGTGAGTTCAATCGCATTAGTGTGAATATGTTGCTGTATTGGGAAGTGCTTAAGTATTCTATTGAGCAAGGCTATACACAATTTGATTTTGGACGTTCAACCATCAATGCGGGTACCTACCGGTTTAAGAAACAATGGGGAGCTAAACCCCGGCAACTCTACTGGCATTACTGGCTATCTGATGGACAGGATGTGCCTAAATTAAATCCTGATAATCCCAAGTATAAATTAGTGATTAGCATCTGGCAGAAGCTGCCGGTTTGGTTAACCAAAATTATTGGCCCGCCGATAGTTAAAAATCTTCCGTAAGTATTACTATTTCTGCGTGAGTAAATAATCAATTAAAGCTTGTGCGGGATTAGATAAGCTATGTTTATCATGCCAGATAATACCCAGTTTACGAGTCAATGTGATGGTTGGTGTTTTTAAAACCTGTAGTTTTGAGTCAACCATTGATGTTGGTAATACCCCCCAACCAAGCCCAACCTGAATTAACATTTTTATAGTCTCTAAATAATTTGTTGACATTTTAATATTAAGTTCTAGATTTTTCTGTGCGAACAGGGCCTGAATAATTTCACGTGTGAAAGTACCATGTGAAGGGAGTACGGCAGGGTAATGTGTTAATTTATTTAGGCTGACTTTCTCTTTGTTTAATGGGTGTTTCTTATTTACTACAAAAGATAAGGGATCGTCCCATATTAATGCCTGTTTTAATTTGGGTATTTTTGTTAAAGGCAAAGTGACGATGGCCAGTTCAATTTCACCTTGTTCAATTAACTTACAGGCGTTTTCTGAATCCATAAAATCAATCGCCAGATCAACATCGGGGTAGGTTGCAACATAATGGGTTAGAACGGAAGGCAGTCGGTGCAATCCGATGTGATGGCTAGTTGCAATTTTAAGTTCACCTTGTGTGGTGGCAGACAGGTTAGCAATACTTTGTTTGGCATTGTCTATTTCTTTTAAAATGATTTGTGCATGTTTTTGCAAAGCCTTACCGGCTTCGGTTAAACGGACTTTTCTGCCGATTCGATCAAATAAAGGGGTATTAATTTCTGCTTCTAAAGCTGCAATCCTTTTACTAATTGCGGGTTGAGTAATAAATAATTCTGTCGATGCGACAGAGAATGACCCTGTTTTAGCAATGCTCATAAAGGCTTTCAGGTTAGCAATGTCCATCTCTTTTTCCCCATTTGAATAAAATATATAGTATAACCATAAGTTATGGCATAAATGAAAATAATGAATTTGAGTAATAATAGATCTGGCGTTATAATTTGTCCAGTTGCTAATAAAACTAAATATTGAGGACATGACAATGGCAAAGACATTATACGATAAATTATGGGAATCCCATGTTGTTCGCGACAATGGTGATGGCACCTGCTTGTTATATATTGATCGTCATTTAGTGCATGAAGTGACATCACCACAAGCCTTTGAAGGTTTGCGTTTAGCGGGTCGCACACCATGGCGGGTAGATACTAATTTGGCGACACCGGATCATAATGTACCTACGACTGATCGTGAACAAGGTATTAGCGATCCGGTGGCACGTTTACAAGTTGAGACATTGGAAAAAAATTGTCAAGATTTTAAAATTACCGAATTTACCATGGATGATATTCGTCAGGGTATAGTGCATGTGATTAGCCCAGAACAGGGCGCGACCTTACCTGGAATGACACTGGTTTGTGGTGATTCACATACTTCAACACACGGTGCCTTGGGTGCGTTAGCCTTTGGTATTGGTACTTCCGAAGTGGAACATGTGTTAGCAACTCAATGTTTGGTACAGAAAAAATCTAAATCCATGTTAGTTCAGGTTGAGGGTGAAACACCGGATGCGGTTACGGGTAAAGATATTATTCTGGCTATTATTGAAAAAATCGGCACAGCAGGTGGTACGGGCTATGCCATAGAATTTGCAGGCAAAGCGATTCGTGATTTGTCTATCGAAGGTCGGATGACCTTATGCAATATGGCGATTGAAGCCGGTGCGCGTGCAGGCATGGTTGCGGTTGACGATAAAACAATCGACTATGTTAAAGGCCGTCCTTATGCACCGTCGGAAACGATGTGGGAGCAGGCGGTTGCCGATTGGAGGGATCTGGTATCCGATAGTGATGCTAGCTTTGATAAAGTGATTAAATTAGATGTTGAGAAAATGCAGCCCATGGTTACATGGGGGACATCACCCGAAATGGTCACCAGTATTGACAGTATTGTGCCAGCCGCAAAAAGCTTTAATGATACGGTAAAACAGGAAGGCGCGAGAGCAGCATTAAAATATATGGGGTTGGAAGAAAATACCGCCATTGCTGATATTAACGTGGATAAAGTTTTTATTGGCTCATGCACCAATTCACGTATTGAAGATTTGCGTGCCGCAGCTGAGGTTGCTAAAGGACGCAAGGTTGCCGATAACATCAAGTTAGCCATGGTAGTGCCAGGTTCTGGTTTGGTTAAGCAACAAGCCGAACAGGAAGGGTTGGATAAGATTTTTATCGAAGCGGGTTTTGAATGGCGTGAACCGGGCTGTTCAATGTGCTTAGCAATGAATGCTGACAAACTAGAACCGGGTGAACGCTGTGCTTCAACGTCTAATCGAAATTTTGAAGGGCGACAAGGGCAAGGTGGACGAACCCATTTAGTGAGTCCAGCAATGGCGGCGGCGGCGGCAGTTAAGGGTCACTTTGTGGATGTACGTAAAATGATGAATACAGCATAGGATTAAAACAATGGAAAAATTAAACACAGTAGAAGGCATTGTTACCCCTATGGATCGACCGAATGTCGACACCGATGCAATTATCCCCAAACAGTTTTTAAAATCAATCAAACGCAGTGGTTTTGGCCCGAATTTATTTGATGAGTGGCGCTATCTTGATCATGGTGAACCGGGTATGGATAACAGTGGTCGACCATTAAATCCTGATTTTATCCTGAATCAACCACGTTATGCGGGAACCAATATCTTGATTGCACGCGAAAACTTTGGTTGTGGCTCCAGTCGGGAACATGCTCCTTGGGCTTTACTGGATTATGGTTTTAGGGTTGTGATTGCGCCAAGTTATGCTGATATTTTTTTCAACAACTGTTTTAAGAATGGTATTTTACCAATTATTTTATCTGCAAGTGATGTGGATACTTTTTTTAATGAAATAGCCACAACAGATGGCTACTCATTAAAAGTGGATTTAGCCTCACAAACAATCACTAAACCGAGTGGTGATATGATTCAGTTTGAGGTGGATGAATTCCGCAAGCACTGCTTAATCAATGGTTTGGATGATATTGACATGACATTAGAACATGTGGACGATATTAAAGCATATGAACAACGGCGTGCCCAACAAGCGCCGTGGTTATTTAGTTAATTTAGGAATAAAAAGTGATGACAAAAAAAATAGCAGTACTCCCCGGTGATGGTATTGGACAAGAGATCGTTGCCGAAGCCGTTAAAGTGATTGGGCATTTAAAAGATGCCTATGGCTTAGATGTGGAACTCGAACAAGGTTTAGTGGGAGGCTCCGCTTACGACAAAACAGGCTCACCCTTACCCGAAGAAACGCTTCAATTAGCGAGAGAATCCGATTCTATTTTACTTGGTGCCGTCGGTGGCTATAAATGGGAAACACTTGATATTGCGGTGCGACCTGAAAAAGGTTTATTAGGTTTACGTGCCGAACTTGAATTATTTGCTAACTTGCGCCCGGCAATTTTATACCCACAGCTTGCCGATGCGTCCACATTAAAACCAGAAGTGGTTTCTGGTCTGGATATTATGATTGTGCGTGAGTTAACCGGTGGTATTTATTTTGGACAGCCACGCGGAGTACGTACACTGGATAATGGCGAACGCGAAGGTTATAACACATTGGTTTATCGTGAATCTGAAATCAGTCGAATTGCGAAAGTAGCTTTTGATATTGCATCTAAACGTAACAATCGTGTCTGTTCAGTGGATAAAGCCAATGTGCTGGAATGTACCGAGCTTTGGCGCGAAGTGGTTATCAAAGAAGCGCAGGCTTTTAGTCAGATTGAATTGAGTCATATGTATGTAGATAACGCGGCAATGCAACTGGTGCGTGAACCTAAACAATTTGACGTGATGGTCACGACCAATATGTTTGGCGATATACTATCCGATTGTGCTGCTATGCTAACCGGTTCTATCGGTATGCTGCCATCAGCATCACTGGATATTAACAGCAAAGGCATGTATGAACCCATTCATGGTTCAGCGCCGGATATTGCAGGGCAAAATATTGCCAATCCACTCGCTACTATTTTATCGGTTGCTATGATGTTGCGCTATTCATTGAATGATGCTGAAAATGCAAACCGTATTGAAACAGCAGTAAATAAAGTATTAGATAATGGATTGCGTACACAAGATATTTATAGTGACGGCATGAAAAGAGTCAGTACGTCCGAAATGGGCGATGCAGTATTAGCTGAATTATAATTTATTTTTCACCATAATGAACACAATATTTTTTGTGTGTACTCAAAGCATTACGTGGGATAGGTTTTTCTTGATATTCACCGTGGTTAAGTTTTCTAAAATTAAATTTAAGAGTTAGAGGAATAAAAAATGAAGCGTGTAGGTTTTGTCGGTTGGCGCGGTATGGTGGGATCTGTTCTTATGCAACGGATGCGAGATGAAAATAACTTTACAAATATCGAACCGATCTTTTTTACAACATCACAAACGGGTCAGGCTGGCCCAAATGTGGGTAAAGAGGTTGCTAGCTTAAAAGATGCTAAAGATATAAATGAACTTAGTGCAATGGATATTATTATCACTTGTCAGGGCGGTGATTATACTAAAGAAGTTTATCCTGCATTACGACAATCAGGTTGGAACGGTTACTGGATTGATGCAGCATCGTCTTTGCGTATGGTAGATGAAAGTATTATTGTGCTTGACCCTGTTAACAAAGCAGTCATCACTAACGGTATCCAATCAGGTATTAAGACCTTTGTCGGTGGTAATTGCACAGTAAGTTTAATGTTAATGGCCGTGGGTGGTTTATTTG
Source organism: uncultured Thioalkalispiraceae bacterium (assembly GCA_964472525.1). Classification (GTDB taxonomy): domain Bacteria; phylum Pseudomonadota; class Gammaproteobacteria; order UBA6429; family Thiohalophilaceae; genus SZUA-37. Next base: position 134,492 of record CAYYLL010000002.1, read on the forward strand.
AAAAAGATTTGGTTGAATGGATCACGCCAATGACATATCAAGCAGCTTCCGGTGCAGGTGCGCGCAATATGCGTGAGTTAATTCGCCAGATGGGTGCCATTAACGACAATGTAAAAGCACTCAATGACGATCCTGCATCAGCCATTTTAGATATTGATAAAAATGTGACCGACTTTATACGCAGCGATACCTACCCAACGGAACAATGGCCTGCGCCCCTGGCGGCAAGTTTAATTCCGTGGATTGATGTACCGTTAGAAAGCGGCCAAACTAAAGAAGAATGGAAAGCGCAAGTCGAAACCAATAAAATATTAGGTCGTTCCACTAACCCTGTGCCGATTGATGGTTTATGTGTGCGAATTGGTGCGATGCGTTGTCATTCACAAGCCTTAACCATCAAGATGAAACAGAATGTGCCACTTGATGAAATTAGCGATATGCTTGCACAGCATAATGATTGGGTTAAAGTTGTGGACAATGAACCGGCGATTACTATTAAAGAGCTTACCCCCGCTGCGGTCACGGGTACATTAACGGTGCCTGTGGGGCGGATGCGTAAGCTCTCGATGGGAAATGATTATTTATCTGCTTTTACCGTGGGTGACCAATTATTATGGGGGGCGGCTGAACCTTTGCGTCGTATGCTTCGGATTTTACTGGAAAGCTAAATTGCTATTAAACTCAGGCTAAAATCACATTGGTTGATTATGTTTCTACTATCGTTAATAGAAATGAGCGCCAACATTCAATCGGTGTGCTTTAAACCTGACTGAAAACGACAAAATTCTGACGCTCTAAAATTTATAAATTGTAAGCTATTGATTTATCAGGCGTTGATATTCAGGCACAGTTTTTGCTCTAACAATTCTACATTATTACGAGTTGTTGGAGCCCATCGTGAAGGCAGAGTCTTTACAAATTAATAATCCCCATGAACTGCAAGATGCGTTTAAGGCATTTAACGATTTATCGAGCCAGTTATCTTCATCCTACTTTGCTTTAGAAGAACAGGTGGCATTATTAACCGAAGAACTGGTTACCACGAAGTCTGAACGTATTAAAGAACTTCAGGAAAAAGAACAACTCGCAAAGCGTCTGGAATCTATTTTACACGCCTTACCGGCCGGTGTCGTTGTACTGGATGGTGAAGGTGTTATACAAAACTATAATGCGATTGCTTTAGAACTATTAGGTGAACCACTAGAACAACAATCATGGAATAACGTATCAGCACGTGTTTTTGATATTAAGAACAACAAACATGAGATAGCGTTAAAAAATGGTCGTTGGGTCACGTTGTCAACTTGTCCATTAGGGGAACAGCCTGGACAAATCATCTTATTGAATGATGTTACTGAGCAAAAAATACTGCAAAATAACCTAAACCAGCAACAACGCCTTGTTACGATGGGGCAAACGGCTGCATCACTCGCCCACCAGATCCGAACTCCATTATCTTCAGCGATTCTCTATTCGTCAAATTTGAAACGTCAAAACCTGAGCAATGATGATCGTACCATTCTTAGTGAAAAGCTAATGGCTCGATTACGTCATTTAGAACATTTAGTGAATGATATGCTGATGTATGCGCGAGGTTCTAACTTATCCAATACGGTATTTTCTCTGGCAGACCTAGTTGCTGAGTTAATGCAAACCATCGAAACACATATCGAGGCATCATATACCCATTTTGAATGGAAAAACAGTATTGAGGGTGATGTGTTCCTGAAAGGGAATCGGCAGATGTTAATCAGTTCACTTATTAATTTATTTGTTAATGCCATTCAAGCCATGGGTGAAAATGGGAAATTACGTCTTAAAACATATTTAAATGGAAATAATTTAATAATAGAAATTCAGGATAATGGGACAGGTATTAAAGAGGAGAATATTGCCAATGTATTCGAACCTTTTTTTACAACAAGATCCGATGGCACAGGATTAGGTTTGGCGGTTGTTCGTGCGGTTATTCATGCACACAGCGGTGAAATATCGGTGGCACAAGTTGAGCCACAGGGAACCGTGTTTAATATTCAAATACCCATTTTTGATGAAGATACAGAAATTAGAATACAGCAGAGTGCATAAAATGAATTTTAGATTTAAAGGTCAATATAATGAATAGAGCAACTGTACTAGTGGTAGAAGATGATATTTCTTTAAATGAAGCATTGAGCGACACATTAGAATGTGCCGGTTACAATGTAAGTTCGGTTAATGACGGACGAGAAGCTTTGCATTATCTGGATAAGCAAGACGTTGATTTGGTTATAAGTGACATTCATATGCCTAATATGGAAGGCACTAATTTATTAACAAAAATAAAAAATACTAAACCGGAACTCCCGGTTATGTTAATGACCGCTTATGGCTCTATTGAGCAAGCCGTTGCAAGTATTAGAAATGGTGCGGTAGATTATCTGGTTAAACCCTTTGAAGCTGAAGTATTAGTGAATATGGTTGAACGTTATGTTGGATATGCGGACATCAGTGAAGATGACATTATTGCTGTCGATGAAAATAGCAAAAGTGTATTTGAAATAGCAAAACGGGTTGCCCCGAATGATGCAACGGTCATGATTACTGGTGACAGTGGTACGGGTAAAGAAGTGGTTGCGCAGTATATTCATAAACAATCTAACCGGTCAGCAAATCCATTTATTGCGATTAACTGCGCAGCAATCCCTGAAAATATGTTAGAGGCAACGTTATTTGGCTACGAAAAAGGAGCCTATACGGGTGCTTATAAATCCAGTCCGGGTAAATTTGAACAAGCACAGGGTGGTACATTACTTCTTGATGAAATATCAGAGATGGATTTAGGTTTGCAAGCAAAATTATTACGAGTACTACAGGAACGTGAGGTTGAACGTTTAGGGGGTAATAAAATTATTGATTTAGATGTAAGAGTACTCGCAACATCAAACCGCAATATGTTGGATGAAGTTAAAAGAGGTCGTTTCCGTGAAGACTTATATTACAGACTGAATGTTTTCCCTTTACATATTCATTCGTTGAATAACCGATGCAAAGATATTATTCCCCTAGCTGAACATATAATTACAAAGAATGCACGATCAATGGGAAATGCGATCCCCAAGCTAACATTAAAGGCATGTGAAAAATTGGAAGCCTATCCATGGCCGGGTAATGTTAGAGAATTAGATAATGTAATACAACGTGCAATGATCTTGCATAAAAATGAAAAAATAACAAAGGAAGATATTTATTTCCCCGTGGATATTGAACCGCATTCTTTTACTGATATGAGTTTCAATAGTCAACTAAATTCAGTTGCAGATATAAATAAGGTATCTGTTGCAGAAAATGAAACAATAACAGAAAACAGTGATTTCAATGGAAATGCTTGTGAATTTAATAAGCATAAGAGTGAACAAATTTCTGATTCGTTAAATGGTGGTTTACGCCATCATGAATGGGATTTAATTCTTCAAGCAATTAAAGAAACAAAAGGATGTCGTAAGGACACAGCGGATAAACTGGGAATCAGTCAGCGTACATTACGTTATAAATTAGCAAGAATGCGCAAAGAAGGTGTTGAGGTTCCTAGTGCCTAATACTTTGTTCGAACAGCATTTTATTCGATCTGCACAGTGATATTATGATAACCGATATTAAAGAGAAAAATGATGAGTAATAATACAATTGGTGTCAATGATTTATTAGCCCAAATGCGGGCAATGTCTGAACAGACTAAAGGGTTACAGAATACTTTTTCAACGCCCGCTTTTAGTTCTGTTTCAACCGAGAATAAAACGGAAACAGAGAATGCCTTCTCGACATTGTTGAAAAGCTCAATTAATAAAGTGAATGAGACGCAAATGCAAACCAATAAATTAGCCGAAGCTTTTCAAAAAGGTGACCCGAAAGTTCAAGTTGCTGAGGTTATGATAGCGATGCAGAAATCCAACGTTTCATTTCAGGCAATGGTGCAAGTAAGGAATAAGATAGTTCAGGCTTATCAAGAAATTATGAATATGCCAGTCTAATCGTAGTTTCTTTAATATATAGAGAGATAATATGGATTTAACAAAAACAGATACTGCTAACAGTTCTTTTGTCGGGATGTCAGAATTGCCTGTTGTACGGCAAGTTGGGTTGTTAGTTGGGCTTGCTGCCAGTATTGCTATTGGCATTGCCATTGTATTTTGGTCGCAAGCACCGGATTATAGTATTTTGTTTTCGAATATATCGGCAAAGGATAGTAATGAGGTTGTCAATATCCTTCAGCGTATTGGAGTGAAATATAAACTTGATTTATCCAGTGGTTCAATATTAGTTGATAATGAACATGTACAGCAAGCACGTATAGAACTTGCTGCTGAAGGCTACCCAAAATCATCAGGTGTTGGGTTTGAATTATTGCAAAAGGATGAAAGTATTGGCACAAGTACATTCTTACAAAATGCAAGATACCACCGAGCTAAAGAAGAAGAACTTGCACGTACAATCAATACCATTGCAGCTATTAAAAATAGTCGAGTTCATTTAGCTTTACCAAAAGACACCGTTTTTATTAGAGACCAGAAAAAAGCACGTGCATCCGTTATGTTGGAATTAGCCCCCGGGTATACATTGCCCAAACGACAAATTATGGCTATTACACATTTGGTTGCTTCAAGTATTTCTGATTTATCGGTTGATGATGTAACGGTTGTTGATTCAAATGGTAATCTGCTAACAAATAATGGTGAATTAGATGACCTGAATATTAGCGAAACACAATTTGCATACACTCATAAACTGGAGCAACATTATATACAACGCATTGAAGATATATTGGGGGCGATTGTTGGCAAGAACAAGGTACGTGCGCAAGTGGTTGCTGATGTGGATTTTACTCGCTCAGAAAGTACATCAGAATCTTTTATGCCTGATCCAAAAGCAGTACGTAGTGAACAACGTTTTGAAGAACAGTCCGTTGGCAGTAATATTAACGGGGGCATTCCTGGCGCATTATCTAACGAGCCACCTGCTGCGGGGACAGCACCAGAACAGACTGGGCAAACAGGACCGAATGGAAAACAGAAGAATTCACAATCAAAAAAACAACCTCCGAGTAAGAGTGAACGCCGTTCTACATTAAATTATGAACTTGATCGTACGATTAACCATACTAAAAAATCACCAACACTGTTACGTCGGATTTCAGTTGCCGTTGTGATTGATGATAAAGTAACGGTCGATAAAAAAGGTAAAGTGATACGAACAAAATATACCAAAGATGAGATATCTAAAATGACACAACTTGTACGTGAAGCGGTTGGTTTTAACAGCTTGCGTGGTGATAGTATCAATGTGATTAATACCAGTTTTGTTGATAAGTCTGCATTGGAAATTTTACCTGAAGTTCCTCTGTGGAAAAAGAGCTGGTTCTGGAGTATTGTTAAACAGAGTCTTGCTGGTTTAGCTGTATTGTTCTTGATTTTCGGTGTATTAAAACCAACTATTCGAAGTTTAGCAAATTATCATCCTGTTTCTAAATCAGAAGAAAGTGAATTGGATGATGATCAGCTAACCTTAACAGGCCCTGAAGGAACCGCTTTGCTAGATGAACTTCCTGTTTATGAAAATGATTTGGTTGCAGCTAAAACATTGGCCTCGCAGGAACCGAAACGTGTTGCACAGGTCGTTAAAGACTGGATATCGAATGAATAGTAATATTATTATTTATATAAGTTATAAATAAATGGCAGAAGCAAAAAAAATAAATGGTGTTGAGCGTGCGGCAGTTTTTCTTCTTACCTTAGGAGAGGAGGATGCGGCTGAAGTATTAAAGCACATGTCACCTAAAGAGGTGCAAAAAATTGGCGAAGCCATGGCGGCTGTCGAAGGTATCGATAGAAATACTGTTAGTGACGTACTTGCTAATTTTGTAGACAAGGTAGAAGCAAACACATCATTAGGGGTTGGTAACGAAGATTATCTGCGTAATGTTTTAGAGTCTGCACTTGGTAAAGATAATGCGGGCAGTATTCTAGATCGTATATTGTTAGGTCGAAAATCTAAAGGTATCGAAACCTTAAAATGGATGGAACCCCGTGCAATTGCTGATATTATCCGTTTGGAACACCCGCAAATTATCGCTATTGTTTTATCTTATTTAGAACCCGATCAGGCAGCAGAAATTCTTTCTGCTATCCCAGAAAATATGCGAGTCGATGCACTGATGCGTATTGCTTTGTTAGATGGGATCCAACCCAAGGCCATGAACGAATTGGATGAAGTTCTTGAACATCAATTCTCAGGTAATGCTGACAGCATTAAATCATCGGGAGTAGGTGGATTAAAAACAGCAGCGAATATCCTTAACTTTATGGATAGCTCGGTCGAAAGTGAAATTATGGAAGGTGTTCGTGAGAACGATGCTGAAATGGGCGATGGTATACAAGAACTCATGTTTGTCTTTGATAATCTAATTGATGTCGATGACCGGGGTATACAGTCATTACTACGTGAAATTTCATCCGAGAATTTAATTGTTGCACTTAAAGGTGCCGATGAAGATATTAAAGAGAAGATATTTAAAAATATGTCAAAACGCGCAGGTGAAATGTTACGTGATGATCTGGAATCTAAAGGGCCGGTACGTTTAAGTGATGTGGAAGTTGCACAAAAAGAAATTCTTTCCATTGCACGACGTATGTCCGACGCCGGTGAAATATCATTAGGTGGCAGTGGTGGAGAAGAATTTGTCTAAGCTAATATCAAGTCATTCTAAAGATAACTATGAGAAATGGGAGCTTCCTGATGTTTCAGTTAGTTCGTTGCAGTTACCAACGGCTCAAGAAATCGAACGTATTGAAACAGTTGCTTATGAAGAAGGATTAAAGTCAGGTTATGACGCAGGGGTTAAAAAAGGCTTAAAAGAATCTCAGCAGGAAATTAGTCAGCGTTGCACACATTTAGATAAAATTTTAAGTTTTTTACAACGTCCATTGGATGATTTGGATGAAAAAGTCACTGATCAATTATTTCAGTTAGCGATGACAGTAACAGGACAATTAATTCGACGAGAACTACATACCGATCCGGGGCAAATTGTTGCTGTAGTACGTGAAGCAATGGCTTCTTTACCGATTGCCGAACGAAAGGTGAATATTTATTTACACCCGGAAGATGCAAATATTGTTCGTGATACACTTTCATTACATCATGATAGTGAATCTCAGCCATGGCGGATTATTGAAGATCCACTTTTGTCTCGTGGCGGATGTCGATTACAAGCCGGTCAATCTTATATTGATGCTAGCATCGAAACACGTTTGAACCGAATTATTGCAACGTTGCTAGGTGGTGAAAGAAATTCAGACTTAAATGTATATGCAGACACATCACTGGATGATGAAGCTCAAATAGACGAGATAAGCGTAGAAGATAATAGTGATTTAAATATCAATAAAGACTCTGGCGATGATTAGCCTGAAACATTTTGACGATGTTGTGGCAATTCACCAAAATAAATGGTTGGAAAAATTGTCTGAATATCAGGCTAGAATGCCCGAAACATCTTCAATGTTAGTTGAAGGTAAGGTCACTCGTATGGTGGGGATGACATTGGAGGCACTGGGTTGTCAGGCCGCTGTTGGAGTTCGTTGTGAGGTTGAAAATCAAAATGGAGAATCGATTGAAGCCGAAGTGGTTGGGTTTAATGGGGACCGTCTTTATTTAATGCCAACGGGTAGCATTCAGGGTATTCAACCGAATGCACGGGTTATTCCAGCCAATACTATTTACGAAGTTGCCGTGGGGGATAGTTTATTAGGTCGAGTTCTGGATGGAACGGGGCGCCCACTGGATAATAAAGGCCCCTTAAATACGACCGAAACAATTGCTTTAAACGGCAAACCCATTAATCCCCTCGATAGAGCGCCAATAACGGAACCATTGGATGTTGGCGTACGTGCGATCAATGCACTGCTAAGTGTCGGGCGAGGTCAACGTTTGGGTTTATTTGCCGGCAGTGGTGTTGGTAAAAGTGTTTTGCTTGGAATGATGACGCGCTATACAACCGCCGATGTGATTGTGGTGGGCTTGATTGGTGAACGTGGGCGTGAAGTTAAAGATTTTATTAATAATATTTTAGGTGAAGAAGGTATGGCTCGCGCCGTAGTGGTTGCGGTACCGGCTGATCAAACCCCGGTTATGCGATTGCATGGTGCTTTTATGGCAACCAGTATTGCTGAATATTTTCGTGATCAGGGAAAAAATGTTTTATTACTTATGGATTCTTTAACCCGTTTTGCTCAGGCACAACGTGAAATTGCGTTGGCGATTGGTGAACCACCTGCAACCAAGGGCTATCCGCCTTCTGTTTTTGGTAAATTACCACAGCTAGTTGAACGCGCGGGTAATGCAGCAAAAGGCAATGGTTCTATCACCGCATTTTATACCGTGTTGACTGAAGGTGATGATCAAATGGATCCGATTGCAGATGCAAGTCGTGCCATTCTTGATGGCCATGTCGTTCTTTCGAGAGCGCTCGCAGAGTCAGGGCATTTCCCTGCGGTTGATGTTGAGGCATCCATTAGTCGAGTCATGGTTGATATTGTTGATAAAGAGCATTTACAAACGGTGCAGAAGTTTAAACATATCTATTCAACTTATAAAAAGAACGAGGACTTAATTACTATTGGTGCTTATACACAGGGTTCCGACACGCGAGTGGATCAGTCTATTGTATTACAACCTCACTTTATGGCCTTCTTAAAACAAGATATGCACGAACCCTCAACGTACAAACAAAGCAGGGATGAACTCGATGATTTATTTTCTCAGATAGAAGAAGCCGAACAGGCATTGCAGACTGTTGATCCATTTGAACCTATGCCGGAGACAGAAATTTTGCCCCCATAAACCATAATTATGATATTTGCAGTTGTTTACTGTTATTTATTATGGTGTAAATCTTGCTACTAAAGTTAGTACATACTATTTATTAAAGAGCTATTCAAATGAAAAAATCGCAACGTTTTTCCACTCTGGCCGAACTGGCAAAGAGCAAGGAACAGGCGGCGGCAATTGCATTAGGAACCTCGAATAGGGTCTATTTTGAGAATATCCAAAAGCTAGAATCATTAAAACATTATCGTGAAGAGTATTTAAAGAAATTTGCAGAAGATGGTCAACAAGGAATGGGTGTTGCTGCGATGCAAACATATAAAAATTTTATAAGTGGTCTGGATCAGGCTATTCGTGAACAAAAGGTAAAAATATCAGAAGCCGAACAACAGTGTCAACAATCAAAAAAAATATGGCAGCATGTCCACACTAAAACTGAAATTATGAAGACCACGGTGAGTCGGTTTGTGAAACAAGAACGCTATCATGAAGATCGTCGAGAACAAAAAGAAATGGACGATCGTCCTCGCACACATAAAACCGATACGGATTAATTTAATGAAGACAATGTTTGAGTATGGAATTTGTAAAAATTATATAAACACTTTTTTGGCATAGAGCTTGCTTAGTAGTTATTACCATTAAGCGATTAGGGAATGTAAAGTGTCTGATACTGCTATTTCATCACAAATTTCTGCAGAAGCAAATACTAGCCAAACGGGTGCGGCATTGTCGTCTGCGGATAAAAATTCTATTTCAGAATCTGAAGATTCAAAGTCTCAAGACTCTGAATTTAAAGAGATTTTAGACGAAAACCAAAATAATAAAATTCAGGAAGATGATAGCCAACAACCACAAGATGTGGCGATGGAAGATAGTGACAACTCGGATCAGCCTCAGGATTCACCAGATTTGGTCGATTTAAACGCATTATTTAGCACAACAATATTAACCAATCCGCAAATAGCAAACTTAAGTGAAACCGCCATTGGTGGCAATTTATTGCCTGCACAACGGCAAGCACAAGCTTTAGTGGCGAACACGGGAGAGACTTTGTTAACTTCAAATCTGGTTAACGCCGACACCTCAAAAACCAATGCCGAAGCCAACCCATTGCTTACAAATAGTCTTACCGAGGATACTGATTTGTTTCTGAATGGTGACCGGCTAGCCAGTCAATTAATAGCCAATTTTACAGAAAACAAAGAGGCTAATTTAAAGCAATTGAATGCGCAATTACTGAGTCAGGCATTAATTACACCCGATTCGAGTCCCGATCAAACATTGCCCATGTCAGCACACTCAACTTTGATGCTTAGCCATAATTTATTATTAAAGCCAGCAGAATCGATGTTACCGGCGATGACGGTTTCACCCGATAGCACACATTGGAATAATCAAGTGGGAGAACGTGTTAACTGGATGATTAACAGCCAGATGCAACGTGCAGAAATTCGTCTTGACCCACCCGAGTTGGGTAATTTAGATATTCGATTAAACATTGCAAAAGATAATCAGGCAACAGTCACCTTTTTCGTCAGCAATGCGACCGCAAAAGAGGCGATTGAATCAGCTATTCCGCGATTACGTGAAATGTTTGAACAACAAGGACTAAATTTAGGCAATGTTGATGTTTCTCAACAAGGTTTTCAGCAGCAACAGCAACAATCTACTTTTGCACAATATAACAACAGCGATTCTGGTGGCTTATCACCAATGGCCTATTCAAATGGCTCAGATACGTCTGACACCGGTACTTTATTAGCTACAACTAACTTATCGACAAGAAATTCGACTAACCTGCTTGATATTTTTGCATAACCCCTTTTACCTCTTGGAATGTCCTTGGTATATCCTCCCTGTATTTACACTAAAAATAGTTCATTAATCCTTAAAGCTTTGTCGTTATTTGACGATAAGATAGTTTGAATAGAGTCAAAGTGTGGCTGTTTTAGGTATTAATTAAGGAGAAAACGAATGGCAAAAATTCTTGCAGTGGATGATTCTGCTTCAATGCGACAAATGGTGTCTTTTACCTTAAAAGGCGCCGGGTTTGATGTGGTTGAGGCGTCAGATGGAGTTGAAGCATTAAATAAAGTAAAAGGTAATAAATTTGACCTTATTATCTCCGACGTGAATATGCCAAATATGGATGGGCTCACTTTAGTGGGTGAATTACGAAAATTAGGTGATTTTAAATTTATTCCAATTTTACTGCTCACAACAGAAAGCTCGATGGATAAGAAAAAAGAAGGCAAAGCCGCAGGTGCAACAGGCTGGATAGTAAAACCATTTAATCCTGATCAGTTATTAAAGACAGTCAATAAAGTATTGGGATAAGCCACATACAAGGTTAAGCACATGTCAATTGATATATCACAATTCCTAGACACCTTTTACGAAGAAAGTTTTGAAGGTCTGGACATTATGGAGTCAGAACTACTCAACCTAGATGTGGGTGAAGCTGACGAAGAAGTGATTAATACTATTTTTCGCGCCGCCCATTCGATTAAAGGCGGTAGCGGCACTTTTGGTTTAAATGCGGTTGCCGATTATACCCATGTGATGGAAACATTATTGGATGAAATGCGTGCGGGTCAACGGGAAGTGACGCAAAATGCAGTTGACGTTTTATTGCGTTCCGTGGATGTTCTACGTTCCATGCTGCTTTCATTAAAGGATAATGAAGAACTTGATCACGATACGATTGCTAAAACACATGATGAATTAAACGTACTCCTTAAAGGTGAGTCAAGTCAAACGGCAACCAAACCACCATCATCAGAAACGATAGAAAGTTTAAATACCGAAAATACACCATCCGATAAAATATCGGGCTGGACGATTATTTTTAAACCAAATGCAGATATGCTACAAACGGGTAATGATCCTGTGCGGATTATTCGTGAACTTGGCACCTTGGGGAATATTTCAGTTGAAGTTAATACCGAACAGTTACCCGAGCTTGAGCTTATTGATCCAGAGCAAAGTTATTTAAGCTGGACTATCAATGTCTCTGGCGATGTTGCTGAAGAAGACATTAATGAATGTTTTGAATGGGTTGAGGGTGAATGTGAACTCTCGATTATTGCCGATAAACTAGAATCCACACCGCAGGAAGACAAGCCTGAAACAAATATAACACCCAAACCCACCATTGCACCGGCGGCAACAGAACGCCGGGATAGTGACCGTCGTCAGGGTGATAGACGCACTTCTTCAAAATCATCCAGTAAAAAACCAACGGAATCTACTTCTATCCGTGTCAACATTGATAAAGTGGATGACTTAATTAATATGGTGGGTGAACTGGTTATCACTCAGTCGATGCTCAGCCAGATTGGTGATAGTGAAGAATTTGACAGTACCGCCTTAGAAAGACTGAATGATGGTTTAACTCAACTCGAACAGCATACCCGTGAGTTACAGGAAAGTGTTATGCGGATCCGCATGATGCCCATTAGTTTTGCCTTTCAGCGTTTTCCTCGTCTGGTACATGATTTAAGTAGTCAGTTAGATAAAAAAATTGAGTTAGTGTTGACCGGTGAGTCTACTGAACTGGACAAAACAGTAATGGAAAAAATTGGTGATCCACTGGTTCATCTGGTTCGTAATTCACTGGACCATGGTATCGAAATACCTCAGGTACGGCTAGATAACGGTAAGAGTGAAACCGGCACTATTGAATTGAACGCCTTTCATCAGGGCGGCAATATTGTGATTGAAATTAAAGATGATGGTGCAGGTTTAAACCATGAACGTATCCTCGCAAAGGGTATCGAAAATGGTGTTATCCGAAAAGAAGATAAATTAACTCCCGAACAGATTAACGATCTTATTTTTGCCCCCGGCTTTTCAACGGCCGAGGTTGTCAGTGACGTATCAGGCCGTGGTGTAGGAATGGATGTGGTACGCAGAAATATTCGTGCTTTAGGTGGCACTGTCGAGGTGCAGTCTGAAGCGGGTGTGGGTAGCGTATTTACGATTCGTTTACCACTGACTCTAGCAATACTGGATGGCCAGCTTATTCGGGTAGGAACAGAAACCTACATTGTACCGTTAATTTCTATTATTGAATCATTGCAGGTTAACCCTGAAATGATCAATAGCGTTACTGGTGCTGCGGATGTGTATAAATTACGTGATGACTATATACCGGTTGTTAGGCTGTACGATATTTTTGGAATACAAGCAGATACAACTGATATTTCTGAAGGATTATTAGTGGTAGTTGAAAATGAAGGAAAGAAAATTGCAATTTGTGTGGACGAATTACTTGGGCAACAGCAAGTTGTTATTAAAAGCTTAGAAACAAATTTAAAACAAATCGATGGCTTGTCCGGTGCAACAATATTAGGTAATGGCACGGTTGCCCTTATTTTGGATATTAATGGAGTGATTCGGTTATATCAAAATCATCAAAAAATATCGATTACATCAAACCAGCACGAAAAAATTATCGCTGCGTAAGGAGTAGAACATGACAGAGGCGGCACAACAAACAATGGAGCATACAGAAGTTGATATAACGGATGAAGAGATCAATGAGTTTCTTACCTTTATGTTAGCGGGTGAAGAATATGGTGTTGATATCTTACGTGTTCTGGAAATTAAAGGCTGGGATGCAGTAACTGCATTACCCAATATGCCAGAGTATATTCGCGGTGTGATTAATTTACGTGGCACCATTGTTCCCATTATTGATTTGCGTCGTCGTTTTGATTTAGCGCCGTTGGAATACGGTCCAACAACGGTTGTTATTGTCTTACGTGTTCAGTCTGAAGGACATACGGATAGAACCATGGGGATTGTTGTTGATGGTGTATCAGACGTTTATCAGGTAAAAGCTGCAAATGTAAAAAAATCTCCTGATTTTGGAACAGCGGTTGATACTGATTTTGTAAAAGGAATGGCAACGGTTAAAGAAAAGATGGTGGTGCTTCTTGATATTGATCATATGTTGAATTCTAACGAACTCTCTACAGTCGATTTGTTAAGTAATGATTAATAGATATTTTAAGGTTTTGTTGTAGACAGAAGTAGGTGATGAGCATGTTAATTCAAAAGATACATTGTGTAGCAAAAAAAGCCGATAAACTGGAACTTAATCCACGTGCCTGTCCGTTTTTAAGAACAGTCTCACATTGTCGGAAGAATACGATTTCTAAATGGATTTATCTAAAAGAATTAATGTCCGGTCTTGCGTGGCTTGGGTAACACGAAGAAGTCATAATGAATAATGGAGAATAAATTGGTGCGTTTGGTATCAGTCGTTAATCAGAAAGGAGGTGTTGGCAAAACTACCACGGTTGCTAACCTTGGGCATATGCTTGCTATGCAAGGTAACAAAGTCACCACCATAGATTTAGATCCACAAGGTAGTCTTACCATTAGCCTCGGGCAGGCTGATCCCAGTTTACCCGGCATTGGTGAAGTTCTTCTGGACGATCATGCCTTAAAAGATGTTACCCATGAAGTTCGCAAGAATATGCGACTGGTTTCATGTGGTCCACGTTTAGCCGAATTAGAACAAATGCATCAGGGTAGCTCGGAAATTGCAAATCGTTTAAAAAAAATTTTGCGAAAAATGAAGGATCAGGATTTCGTATTACTCGATTGTCCACCGTCCTCTGGTTTTTTAGTCGTAAGTGCTTTATATGCAACCAATGAAATTATTATTCCGGTTGCAGGTGATTACCTTGCCTTGCACGGTATGTCCCACTTGATTGGAACACTCTCACAATTTGAAAAATCGTTAAAATTAAAACATAAAACATGGATAGCCATAACACGTTACCATCCGAGGCGAAAATTAGCCAAAGATGTACTTGATAATCTGGTATCACATTTCCCGGGGCAAGTATTAAAAACATCCATAAGGGAAACATCTGCATTGGCAGAAGGCCCTGGGTTTGGTATGACGGTATTTGAATATCGCAATGGCAGTAATGGTGCAGAAGATTATAAAAAACTGGCAATGGATTTCACTAAAGGTAGAACGTTGCAATGAGTAAAACAATGATAGGACTGGATCCCCTTGCTTGGTTAACCCCAGATGCTAGTAATACTTCATCTAAAAAGAAGAAAGCTAAAAAGAAAGTCGCTAAGAAAAAGGTGAAAAAGAAGGTTGTAGCCAAAAAAAATGTTAGTAAGAAAAAAGTGAGTAAGAAAAAAACAGCTAGCAAGAAAGAAATGTCTAAAAAGAAAATTGATAAACATAACACCAGAAAGAATAAGGTGGTGATTGATGAAGTCAGTACGCAACAGCCAGTTATCAATGTTTCCGTTGAATCTTCAGACGATTCAAATACGGTAGAAACTGAAACAAGTGAGATTAAGGAGAATTCCGTGATGGACTCAATCGTTAAATTAAGGGATGTGCAAGATATATCACAAGTTGCTGAATTGCATCAGCAACTAACGACTTTAATTAATAACACCGATATTGTTTTTGATGGTGCTGAGGTCGAAAGAATTGATGCGGCATCGTTACAACTTTTAAGCTGTGTTTTTAAACAAGCACAAAAATACGGAACTCGGGTGAGTTGGCAGGCTTCATCAGATTCTTTAAAAAAAGCGGCTAACTTATTAGGTTTAACCGATGTGCTGGAGCTATAAAATCTGAAATTTTTAATGATAAACAGTTAATTATGTGTAAAGAAACCCCCCGAAATGTCGATAATGATTTTAAGAAGATCTTGATTTATACAATTGCAACAATGATGAGTAACAAGGTGATTAAAAATGAACACCCCAAATGAGGAATTTCAATCCGAGTATGTTTCACCTCTCGGTTTGGATGTGACAACACTGGAAGACAGTTTTAACTTGTTAGCTCCTCGGGCAGAGGAGTTGGTTGAGAATTTTTACGCTGAATTATTTAAGCAATATCCAGCTGTTATTCCCATGTTTAAAAACACTAACCCAGCCGATCAGCAAAAAAAATTACTTGCGGCACTAAAATTGGTAATTGCTAATTTAAGAAAGCCAGATGTTTTAGGTGATGCCCTAAAAGGGTTAGGAAGCAAACATCAGGGTTATGGTGCAGCCCCAGAACATTATCAGGCTGTCGCCGCCACACTTATCAGTGTAATGAAAACGATGGCAGGTGATGCGTGGACAACCCAGATTCAATTGGCATGGGAACATGCTTTAAATACAATTTCAGAAGTGATGCTCAGTGGTTATCAATCAGTAGAAATACAGAATACAGAGGACAAGACAATGGCTAAGAATAGTAGTGATATAAATGGAGCTGCACAAAACAGCGAAGCGCAAAAATTACTGGTAGCAGATTATGCAGGACAGATTGAGGCAATATCAAAGGTTCAAGCCGTGATCTCGTTTAATATGGACGGGACTGTTATTGATGCGAATGATAACTTTCTAACAACGATGGGTTATCGTTTAGATGAGATTAAAGGTCAGCATCATAGTCTATTTGTGGAACCTGAATATAAAACGAGTATTGAATATACCCAGTTCTGGGAAAAGTTAAACAGAGGTGAATACGAATCTAAAGTATTTAGGCGTATTGGCAAGGGCGGCAAAGAAGTGTGGTTACGTGCTTCGTATAACCCCATTATGGATTTGAATGGCAAACCTTTTAAGGTAGTGAAATATGCCATGGATATAACTGAAGCACGTAAAAGAGAAGCAACAGGAGTTCGCCTGCAAGGCACTATAGACGGTGCAATGACTGCAATGATGATGGTTGATAGGGACTTTATTGTTACCTATGCAAACCAGTCAACCATTGACTTATTAACCAAAAACGAAGTAACTCTAGCGAGTGCTTTTCCTGGTTTTAAAGCAGCCAATTTACTTGGGAGTTGTATTGATATTTTCCATAAGAATCCGTCACATCAACGTAAGTTGCTAGATAACCCTGCGAATTTACCGTATCAAACGGATATTTCAGTGGGTGAATTACGGTTTGCATTAAATGTAACGGCTATTATGAGTCCAGATGGAGACTACGTTGGCAGTGCACTTGAATGGTCTGATGTTACTGAAGAACGTACCAAAGAAATTGAGGTTGCACGATTACAGTCCGCTGTGGACGGCGCCGATGCCAATTTAATGATTTGTGACACCGACTTAAATATTACCTATGCCAACCCTGCTGTCGTGGCGATGTTGGCAAATCGTGAGAACGAATTACGCCAAATTTTTCCCGGTTTTACGGCAAATAATCTGGTGGGGCAAAATATTGATCAATTCCATCGGAATCCGGCTCATCAACGTTCGTTACTGGGGAACACGGCTAGCTTACCCGCCAACGCAGAAATAAAAGTGGCTAGTTTAGAGTTTAGTATCAATGCGACTGCGATTAGTGATCATCAGGGAAATTTAATGGGCAATATGGTGGAATGGCGTGATATTACCGAACAAAAAGATGCTGAACGTCAAATTCAAAGCTTAATTGACAATGCAGTACAAGGTCAGTTGGATGCACGTATTGATACTTCTGCATTAACCGGTTTTATGAAAACATTGGGCGAAGGTGTTAACGAATTAATGGAAGCCGTTGTGACGCCGACACGTGAAGTACAGCGTGTAATGGGTGGTTTGGCCGACGGTGATTTAACTCAGTCAATGGATGGTGAATTTTCAGGTGAATTTGCACAATTACGCGATGCGACTAATTCATCCATTACAAACCTTTTAAACATGGTGAATGAAATCCGAAGTTCGGCAGACAGTATCCAGTCTTCATCCGGTGAAATAGCTCAGGGTAATGCTGATTTAAGTCAGCGTACGGAAGAGCAGGCATCGAGTTTGGAAGAAACGGCATCGAGTATGGAAGAGATGACCTCAACAGTAAAACAAAATGCAGACAATGCTCGACAGGCTAATCAACTGGCATCGGCTGCAAGAGATCAGGCTGAAAAAGGTGGTGCCGTGGTAAGTACGGCAGTGAATGCGATGTCAGCAATTAATGACAGTAGCAAACAAATTGCCGATATCATTGGGGTAATTGATGAAATTGCTTTTCAGACTAATTTGTTAGCACTAAACGCTGCTGTTGAAGCGGCAAGAGCCGGTGAGCAAGGTCGGGGTTTTGCCGTAGTGGCCGGTGAGGTACGTAATCTTGCACAACGTTCTGCCGGTGCGGCAAAAGAAATTAAGGGCTTGATTAAAGACAGTGTTGAAAAAGTCGAAGAAGGTTCGCGCTTAGTGGATGAGTCTGGCTCAACACTTGAAGAAATTGTGAATGCGGTTAAAAAAGTCAGTGATATTATTTCTGAAATATCCGCCGCCAGTGACGAGCAGTCAACCGGTATTGAAGAAGTGAATAAAGCAATTACCAGCATGGATGAAATGACGCAACAAAATGCGGCGTTGGTAGAGGAGGCCGCTGCTGCCGGTGAAGCGATGAATGATCAGGCCAAAGCCATGAACGAGTTAATGGACTTTTTTGAAGTGGGTGATGACAGCGTTCAGCAAGAGGTAGCCCAAGCCGCTCCTAGAACAGCATCGCCTGCAAGATCTAGACCTGCAGCACCCAGACCAACTGCGGTTAGTGCTGCCCCGCGGCGTCGTAAAGTAGCGGATGAATCAGATGAGTGGGAAGAGTTTTAAGTGCAGACAGCCATAAAAAACACACCATTATTAAAGGATCGTGAGTATGAATTTTCGGCTAAAGACTTTAAATATATTAGTGATGTGATTGCTGATAGAACAGGGATTGTTTTATCGGATGCAAAACATGATATGGTCTATAGTCGATTAGCTCGACGTTTACGTCAACTCAAGTTAACCGAATTTTCTCAATATCTTTCCTTAATAAAATCCGGTGATGAGCATGAGATCCTTGAATTCACCAATGCCATTACTACTAATTTAACTTCCTTTTTTCGTGAAAAACATCATTTCGAATATCTGCGTAACAAAGTTTTACCTGAATTAAAGAAAATAAAAACGGATCGACGTATTAGGGTTTGGTCGGCAGGTTGTTCATCCGGTGAAGAACCGTATTCCATTGCGATGACTATTCGTGATGTCTTTCCTCGGTTAGATGGTTGGGATATTAAAATATTAGCAACCGATTTAGATACTAATATGGTTCAACGTGCTAGCGATGGTATTTATACCGAAGAACGCGTTGCTGGTCTGGATAAAGCACATTTAAAAAAATGGGTGAAGCGTGGCAAAGGTGACAACGAAGGTAAAATTCGTATGTCGCAAGAACTACGAGAAATGATTACCTTTAAACAGCTTAATTTAATGGATGAATGGCCAATTAGTGGTCCGTTTGATTTTATGTTTTGTCGTAATGTGGTGATTTATTTTAATAAAGAAACACAACGTGAATTATTTGATCGTTATGCAAATTTAGTTGCAGAACAGGGGCATTTATTTATTGGTCATTCAGAATCACTTCATAAAGTCTGTCAGCGATTTGATTTAATAGGGCAAACCATTTATCAGAAGGCTAAATAATACCCATGATTGGGCTGTTAAAAAAACAACGTGAAACAAGAAGCCGCTGTTTGCCCGGCTTTGAACATATTAATCGTTATTGGGACAGAGTACATGAAGTGGATGCGGCCAAAATTCTCCCTGGTGAATTTTATGTTACAAGAGAACATGAACTGGTTTCAACGGTATTAGGTTCCTGTGTGTCAGCCTGTATTCGTGACACGAAATTGGGTGTTGGTGGGATGAATCATTTTATGTTACCCGTAGAGAAAGGAGCGGGTAACCTAGAGACCAACAGTGAATCAGCACGCTATGGTAACCATGCAATGGAAATGTTAATCAACGCTATTTTAAAGGCCGGTGGTCTAAAGAAAAACCTGGAAGTTAAGTTATTTGGTGGTGGGCGAGTACTTGCTTCCATGTCTAAAATTGATGTAGGCCAACAGAATATCAGTTTTATTCGACACTATGTTGAGCTAGAGAAATTAATGGTTGCAAGCGAAGATTTGGGTGATATTCATCCTCGTAAGGTATTGTACTTTCCTCAAACCGGACGTGTGTTAATGAAGAAATTGCGTGTCGTACATAACGACACATTAGAAAAACGTGAAAAAAGTTATCAGGAACAACTGCGTCAGGAACGCATTGATGCCAATGATATTGAATTATTTTAAGAGTAACGGACTAATTGATATATGAGTAAAATAAAAATATTGATTGTTGATGATTCTGCCCTTGTCAGAAAAATATTGACTGAAATATTAAGTTCCGATAAAGATATTGAGGTTGTGGGGACTGCCCCTGACCCCTTTATTGCACGCGATAAAATAAAACAACTTAAGCCTGATGTGATTACTCTGGACGTTGAAATGCCTAAAATGGATGGCGTCACTTTTTTGCGTAATTTAATGCGCTTGCATCCATTGCCTGTAGTGATGATTTCATCATTAACCGAACAAGGTGCGGACATTACCTTTGATGCACTTGAAGCCGGTGCTATTGATTTTGTGGCTAAGCCAAAAATTGATGTAAAAGATGGTCTACAAGAATATACCGAAGAAATTATTGAAAAAGTGAAAGCGGCGGTCAAGGCCAAAGTAGGCATAGTGTCAACGACCAACGCAACGGCAAAACCCGTTGAGAAGAAACTATCGGCTGATAGTGTTATACAAAAACAAATAGCAAAAAAACGTTTTAAAACAACCGACCAAATTATTGCTCTTGGTGCCTCAACCGGTGGTACCGAAGCCATTAAAGAAGTGCTTATGCAAATGCCGGCTGATTCGCCGGGAATGGTGATTAGTCAGCACATCCCGGAAGCCTTTAGTGCGCCTTTTGCAGAAAGGATGAACGGGGCGTCGGCAATGACGGTGTGCGAGGCAAAAGATGGCCAGCAAATTTTGCCGGGATATGTTTATATTGCACCGGGCAGCCATCATTTACTGGTTGAACGCAACGGTGCACAATATATCTGTCGTTTAAATGACGGTGAACGAGTTAATCGTCATAAACCCAGCGTGGATGTGATGTTTCGCTCGGTGGCTCAAAATGTTGGCCCGAATGCTATTGGTGTGATACTCACCGGCATGGGGGATGACGGTGCCCGAGGCTTACTAGAAATGAAAGAAACCGGGGCTAAAACCATGGTGCAAGACGAAAAAACCAGTGTTGTGTGGGGAATGCCGGGCTCGGCTGCAAAGTTAGGGGCAGCGGATAAAGAATATCCTTTAAACCAAATTGCGACCAATATTATGAAACTGGTAGATTAATCCCTCTACTTCTTATCAAAAACGGTATAGATTTTGCTTTGTATTTATTGAAATGATGCGTTTGTACGCAAAGGTATTATTTTAAAATTTAACCGCAACAGCAATTGTTGTTCAATTCAATGCAGGTATGAAGAGAAGAGCACAAGGCATGCAGCCTATAAAAATACAAGAGCAAGCAAAAGCACAAAGTTTAGTAGAAGAATATTCAGATCTGGTTCGGCGTATTGCTTATCACCTTATTACCCGACTTCCCGCAAGTGTGATTGCCGACGATTTAATTCAGTCTGGTTTGTTAGGATTACTGGATGCTGCCGAACATTATGATGTGACACAAGGTGCTTCGTTCCAGACTTATGCCTCTATTCGTATTCGTGGAGCGATGCTTGATGAGTTACGAAGAAATGACTGGGCACCTAAATCTGTGCATAAAAAAGCTCGAGATGTGATGGCGGCTATTCAAAAAATTGAAAATAAAACTGGGCGTGATGCGCGTAATAGTGAAGTGGCAAAAGAGATGGACTTAACACTTGCCGAATACCACCAAATTTTACAGGAAACTAATAGTTGTCGTATTCTGAATTTTGTAGATTTAGGGGTGGATGACGATTGTGCAACCAGTCATGCATCTAAAACAACAACTCCTTTGGATGGCATTCAGTCACAGGAGTTTAAAGCACAACTGGTCGATGCCATTCGCCATTTACCCGACCGAGAGGCATTGGTTATTAGCTTGTATTATGATGAAGAAATGAATCTGAGAGAAATTGGTTGTGTACTGGGTGTGAGTGAGTCGCGGGTGAGTCAGTTGCTCAGTCAGGCTCATTTACGAATGCGACTATTTTTAACCCAACCCGAAGAAGAGGTGGTTTAATTTTCTTCATCCCCTAGATTTCAGTCGTTTAAGGTTTTAATTTAAGATTTAATCGGCTCTAAATGCCTAGCTATATCACTATATTCAAATAGACTGTTAAAGTGACCCACTCGACAAAAAGCAGTTTTTTTAACTGAAAACAATATTTAACTGTCTATACTATTATATACATTCCTTAACGCATACTTTGTAATCGGTCTGTGACCCATTCGCTAGTGCTTATATCATAATGCGGCTATCGTTTATGATCTAAGGGGAATAACAATAATAATCAGACCAAATTAGGAGTTGGACTATGTCACTTTTGGACTCACTTGGATTAAATCCTGCTGTTGCCATTTTACTGGTAGCCGTTGTTGCCATTGTAGTGCTTTATATTTCACGTCGCCCTGCACATCGAGCCATTATTTCGCTGAGTCGTGTGATACATAATGCGATGCGTTTAAGTGCGCAGTCGGTGATGAGTGTTGAGTCACGTCTGGCAAATCGTAATAGAGAAGTTTTGTTAGCCGCTGGTCGTGAAGCCGAAGAACGTATGATTGAACGGGAGTTTGAACGTATTGATGCCACTGTGCGGCGTGATTTATCCGAATACCCGGCTATGCACCGTTTGCTAAACGAAGAAATAACCGCGATAGAAGATGATTATCAGGCTAGTATTGAAGTGCCACCGGAGCCACCGGGTTGGATAAAAGCCGTTGAAGCGGTCGCAAAAATCCCATCTAAAGGTGACCCGATGGTGGGGAATATTTTAGAAGACATTCATCATTCACTCATTAAAGCCAATACGGGCGCTATCGAAGAATATCGTAAAGCCAGTCATAAACGTCATGATCGTTTACGTACGATGATGCCACACTGGCGTAAAGTTTTAACGGTGCTACACAATGTGGACAAAAATATAACTAGTATTTTATCGCGCTCACAAACCATTGATCGTCATATGGGTGAGTATGAAAGCATGGTTAAAGGCACTGATCAGGCCGTGCGTATGTTGTCATCATCGTCGCTGCAACATTTTTTTACTTCACTGGCCGTTATGCTAATTGCAGCAGGCATTGGCATGGTTAACTTTCAGTTAATCGCACGCCCAATGTCGGAAATGGTGGGCGGTACTACCAGCTTATTTATGGGGTTTCAGCTTAATCAGATTGCGGCAATGATTATGATTTTGGTGGAAATGACATTAGGCATTTTCCTGATGGAATCGTTACGTATTACCAAACTGTTTCCTATTGTGGGAGCGTTAAATGATAAATTACGTATTCGTATTGCCTGGTTTCTGTTTATTATGCTGTTAGCGTTAGCCACTATTGAAGCAGGCTTGGGTTTTACCCGCGAAATATTAATGGAGGCCGATCAGGCAACTGGGGCATTGCTACGTGGTGATGAAGGTGCTGCAGTTACGTTGGAAAGCTCCGTGTCCTGGATCACAACGGGCTCACAAATGGCATTGGGTTTTATTTTACCTTTTGTTTTAATGTTTGTGGCTATTCCGTTTGAAACGTTTGTACAATCGTTTCGAACTGTATTAGGTATTGTGACGGTTGGTTTTTTACGTGCATTTGCGTGGTTGTTACGCTTTATTGGGACAATCTTTAAATTTCTTGGACAGTCCTTATTGCATATTTATGATTTAATTATATTTATACCGTTGTTTATTGAGCACAAAATAAAATCGGCTTCATCAGATGATTCGTTAGCTGAATAAAGGCTTCATTAAGTATAAAAACTAAAAACAGGAACAAAAAAATGAAAATGATAAAATCCTTCTTATTAGCATTGAGTGTGCTAGCGTTATTTGCTTGTTCAAACGAACAAGCAACACCAACAACACAGGGTGTCTATATGCTACTAGATACATCGGGTACCTATACAAAAGAACTTAAGCAAGCTCAACGAGTAATCAGTTATGTTTTATTAAAATTAAAACCGGGCGATTCTTTTGCAGTTGCAAGGGTGGATACGGGTAGTTTTAGTGAAAAAGATATTATTGCAAAGGTCACTTTTGAAGATCGCCCGAGTCGGATGAATCAACAAAAACGTGCCTTTTTGGAAAAAATTGATAAATTTGTAAAAAGCGTTAAAGGCAGTGCCTATACAGATATTACCGGTGGCATCTTACAAGGTATTGAATTTTTAAATGAACGTAATCCGGGCAAAAAAACAATCCTAATTTTCTCCGATCTCAAAGAAGAACTGCGTAAAGGCTACAAACGTGATATTGATTTCCAAATGCCGGGGTTTCAGGTCGTTGCACTTAATGTAACCAAATTACGCAGCGACAATATCGATCCGAAAGAGTACCTCGATCGCCTGGAAAACTGGCGTCTTCGAATTGAATCTGGCGGTGGAAAATGGAAAGTTATCAATGACTTAGAACGTTTGGAGTCGCTCTTTAATTAGTGATATATCGCTAAGTACATTGAACTTTTCAAGCTACCGTAAAGGTCTTTAATCCTTTTGTAATCTTGTAACACATTCTCTTAATTTTTTTCGTGTAATTAAAAACCCCCCATCGCAGATACGATGGGGTTTTGTTTAAGCCATTGATTTATAACAATAATAATTCTTTTCTATTGATATCGAGTGATACTTTACTTTATGGGTTGTTTACAACATGATTGTAAAGCTATTTAGGTTTTGGCCGATAGTACTATGAAGTTGCAGAGTTTTAGCTGCTATTTAAAATAGATTGAAAGGATTTGAATTAGGATGGCCTTGACTCAATATTCACACCCCAATCCAATGCTTTGGTATGAAATGAATTATCATACTTTACTACAGCTCGTGCCTGAACTAGGGATGAACAATACCAAGCCAGCAACACTCCTACCTTATCAGCATAATATTAAGTTTAAGAATGATCTTGTTTATGATTTTGATATGTCTGGCGCATGTTTAAGTATACGTCTTTTAGAATTAAACCGTTATACCCAACATTTACAAATTACTAATCATTTTAAAGTGGATAAAAAATTATTGCCAGCATTGTGCTTAAATGTTCGAGCTTATCATGACGCTTCTGTTGTTGAAGTTATTTCATGTTCAGGTATCACTAAGCTATTACCCGACTATACTTATCCTAACGAAAAAATGTTATTGAAAGATGAAAAGCGGCAAGCAAATCGATTATTATTTGAATGGTTGTCGAGTGCTAGAGCTTATTACAAATTTGAACCGATAAAGCAAAAAGTATGTTAAGAAAACTACATTTTATTTTATGTATACTCGTTATATCTGTTATTTCGAGTCGCGTTTATGCAGACTTAAACAAAGATGCAATGGATGCTTTAATAAATGAAAATTATACAACAGCGGTTCCTTTATTAGAACATTTAGCACAACAAGGGAATCCTAACGCACAATATAATCTTGCACTATTATATAAAGAAGGTTTAGGTGTGGTTGCTGATGTGGCTAAATCCAATGCTTATTTTTCAAATGCGGCACATCATGGTTTGGTCGATGGCTATCGAGAATTATCTGCTAGCAGTATTAAACCTGTTTCAGCTCGGAAGGTTGTTGTGGTTAGATATTTAGATCCGCAAGCATGGGTTAAAGCACAAAATCCGAATTTTTATACTTTGCAACTAGCCAGTAGCACCAATGCAACATTAATTAAGAAATATTTTAATGAAAATAGCCTAACAGGAAAGGCCGGTTATTATAAAAATAAACGGGAAGGCGAATATTGGTATGCACTTGTTTTTGGTGCTTATCCCAGTGTGACAGCTGCAAATACAGCGATTGCGAGCTTACCGAAAGATTTAAGAAAATGGTCACCCTGGGTACGAAAACTTAAAAGTATTCATCGGATAATGACACCTTAGCCGACCTCTAATCATTAATAATAATTTCGGCGTCCAACGTAAGCTGTTTTTGTTCTTCAATATGTTTGGTCTCGATTATCTCCCCCTGATTAATACCCTCACAACGCTTAACCTCGTTATTCCATTTATCTTCACTGATTAAAATTTCTGGCCAAAAAGGGTAAGTTCGGCATTGAGTTGGTCTAACCGGATAGACGCTACATTTACCGTCACTGTTTAGCAGTACGCAGTGGCCCTTAATGCCTTTGACTTTATCCTTTAAATAATCTTTCATACGTATGCCATAGCCATGGTCAACGAGCTTTGTTAAGTAATTTTGTTCGAAATTTTCGGTATCTATATTCATATACGCAACGATTTTTTCAATTTCCTGCTTGTTCGCACGAACATAAGCATATTTACCGCCATAACAGCATTGACTACATTGTGTACACTTAAAACGGATTGGAGTTGTATGATAAAAAGCCATATTTATAAATATTTTTTGTAATAAAGATGAATTACACTATTATATAGAAAAGAGACTCGAAGCAATATTAGTATTCTATTATATCTAGATTGGCCAATATTTAACATCTGTACAGTAGTTTCAATATTATAAATATAAAAAGGAAGGGAATAGATGCATCGTTTTAGTTTAATTTTTATTCTGCTAGCGTTGAGTTTTAATTTAACAGCGAAAACATTAAATAAAGAAGATATCCCAAAACCGTTGAAACCCTGGGTTAACTGGGTTTTATTTGATGAGCAAAAACGCGATTGCCCGTTTATTTATAATCGTTATGGGACAAAAAAATGTGCTTGGCCAACAAGTCTGGAACTAAATATTAATAAAAATAAAGCTCGTTTTTCACAAACGTGGCAAGTTTTTAGTGACAGTTGGGTAAATTTGCCGGGTGATAAAAAACATTGGCCCCAAGCTGTGAGTGTGAATAATCGATTGGTACTGGTGACCGAACGTAATCACTTACCCGTCGTATATTTAAAAAAAGGCCAATACCGTATTAAAGGTAATTTTTATTGGGAAAGCATTCCTGAGAGTTTACATATTCCTTCTGAGTCTGCTGTTGTTAATTTATATATGCAAGGTAAACGAGTTGCTAATCCTGAAATTAATAAACAGGGGCGGATCTGGTTGGCAGACAGTACTAGCGCAACACAGAAAGTTCAAAGCGATAAAGTGACTTTAAATGTTTATCGTTTACTGGATGATAAAATCCCCATGCGTATTGTGACTCGTCTGGACTTACAAGTATCAGGTAGCTCACGTGAAGTGAATTTAGGACAAGTATTGTTGGCAAAGCAAATTCCTATTTCATTTAGCAGTCGTCTTCCTGCTTTACTGGAGAGTAATGGTAAATTACGTTTACAAGTAAAGCCGGGGCATTGGACTATTGATATTGTTTCCCGTGCAAAACAAAATATAACCCATTTGCAGCAGAACAAACATAACCAAGCTCTTTGGCCTAAAACAGAAGTATGGGCTTTTCAATCTCAAAATCACTTACGTATTGTAAAATTGGAAGGGGTTAATCGCATTGACCCAAGACAAACAATGTTGCCAGCTAAATGGAAAAGCTTTCCTACTTTTCGATTATCAAAAGATTCACAATTAATATTGAAAGTAACTCGTCGAGGGGATGCACAACCACAAGCAGATAAACTTAATTTAAAAAGAAATATGTGGCTAGATTTTGATGGTAAAGGTTATACGATTAAAGATGAGATAAACGGGACAATTACAAAGTCATGGCGTTTAGATGCCAGTTCTGAGACAAAACTTGGGAAAGTGGCTATTGATAATATTCCTCAATTTATTACCCGTCTGTCTAGCAAAGCAGCGAAGCCTGCTGATGGTGTGGAAATTCGACGTGGTGATCTGAATTTAACCGCCGACAGTCGCTATGATGGAAATGTCAGATCAGTATCAGCCACAGGATGGCAACATGAATTTAAAAGTGTCTCTACAACGTTACATTTACCACCGGGTTGGCGAATTTTTTCTGCGAGTGGCGTGGATAATGTACCGCAAACTTGGTTGCAAAAATGGACATTGCTGGACTTATTTCTAGTTCTGATTATTTCTATTTCAATAGCGCGTTTATGGTCATGGCAGTGGGGAATAGTAGGCATTGTTACCATGTCGTTAATTTGGCACGAATCAGGTATCGTGCCTCAGTTTATCTGGTTAAATTTATTAGCTGTAATTGCAATATTAAAAGTATTACCGCAAGGAAAGGTTAAAAAAGTATTATCCTGGTACCAAAGTATTAGTGTGGTTATATTATTGCTTATTGCGATCCCATTTATGGTTACGCAGGTACGTACAGGTATTTACCCTCAACTGGAAAAGGCCGGGGTTCAAGCCATGGCTGAACAAGGTTTTAGTCATGCTCCTGGCATCAGAAGAAAAGCAGCAAAATTAAAGCAGGATAGGGTTATGGGGCGTAGCGTATCAGACTACATTGTTTCGGGTACTATTACAGGGGATAAACTTGCACGAAGTCGTGAGTATGATGTACAGGCGTTTGACCCCAAAGCCAATGTACAAACTGGCCCGGGCTTACCTCAATGGCATTGGAATAAGGTTTATCTAAGTTGGAATGGTCCGGTACAGATAGGCCAGAAAATATCTCTTATTCTTATTTCACCGTTCGCACATAGTATTCTAAATTTTTTACGGGTTATTTTTGTTGCACTATTGTGCTTGTTAATGCTTAAAAGTATTCCGAAAATATCCATTCCATGGGTTCCATCCATTACTAAAATAATACTATTTTTTATTTTAGTTCCAGTTGTATTTTTAAATATTAATAAGGTTCAGGCTCAGACTTTAAATGTGCCAAATAAAAACATACTCAATGAATTAAAAAAGCGTTTAATACAACCACCAGAATGTTTGCCAACTTGCGCCCAAATACAGTCAATGGTTATGCGGGTCAATAAAAAACAACTGCAAATCAGGTTAAATGTACATGCCTTTCAAAAGGTTGCTATTCCGTTACCGGCTAAAGTAAAACAATGGCTGCCTTCTAAAGTGATGGTTGATGGTCGGCCTGCAACAGCCATGTATCGGGCAAAAGATGGTGTGTTATGGATTGAATTACCGAGGGGTCGTTTTAATCTTGTTTTATCTGGCAAGTTGGCAAATAAAAAATATATACAGTTACCTTTGCAATTAAAACCGGGAATTGTTCAGTCAAAACTGGTTGGCTGGAGTATTGAAGGAGTGCAAGAAAATGGTGTGCCCGATGCGCAATTGCAATTATCGCGTGAACAGGAAGCGACACTTAACAATAATTCAAAATTTCAAGACGAACAAATGGAAGCCTTGCCGCCTTTTTTAATTATTGAACGGCATTTAAAATTAGGTTTGGACTGGTTTGTAGAAACAACTGTGCGTCGCGTATCACCTGTTGGAAGTGCCGTGGTTGTGAGAATCCCTTTATTAAAAGGGGAGTCGGTACTAACGGATGGAATACGTAGCCAGAATGGGCAAGTGCTTATTAATATGTCACCACGTCAGCGTAATTTATTTTGGCGTTCAAGTTTAAATAAAAGTAACAAAATTAAACTGACAGCGATAAAAGATAGTTTTTCGACTGAATTATGGCGTGTGAGTGTTTCTCCCATCTGGCATTTAGCATATAAAGGTATTGCGGTTATTCAACATAAAAATCAACAAGGACGTTGGTCGCCCAAGTGGCACCCATGGCCTGGTGAAAGTGTAACTTTAACGATTACACGTCCACAGGGTATTTCTGGAAATACCTTAACCATTGATAAAAGCAATATTGGAATAAAACCGGGCAAGCGAATGATGGAGGTGCAACTTGATTTAAGTTTACGTAGTAGTCAGGGTGGTCAATATACTCTGACACTTCCTGAAAAAACGAATTTACAATCGGTTAAAATAAGTAATGTCGCACAGTCTATTCGTCTGGAAGGAAATAACCTGACTTTACCGATTACTCCGGGCAACCAAACTATTCGGCTTGTTTGGCGTAATGCCGTACCCATGCAGGGCCTGTTTAAAACTCCCGTGATTGATTTAAAACAAAACAGTGTAAATGATTCTATCAAAGTTAAATTTCCTCGGGATCGCTGGGTATTATTTATGGGCGGGCCAAGTTTAGGACCGGCTATATTATTTTGGGGCGTGTTGATTGTTATTTTGATTCTTGCAGTTGCAATGGGGTATACCACCTTTACTCCGCTTAACACACTATCATGGGTTTTATTAGGGATTGGTTTAAGTCAGGTGCCGATATGGATGGGCTTTATTGTGGTGGCTTGGTTATGTGTGCTGGGTTTACGCGAAAAATTAATACAAAATGCTTCTGACATATTATTTAATGTTATTCAGGTTGGGATAGGGGCACTCACCTTTTTATCTTTAATTTGTTTATTTGTTGTTATCCAAAAAGGTCTGCTAGGTTCACCGGATATGCAGGTGGCGGGTAATGGTTCGTCGGCTACGGTGTTTAACTGGTACCAAGATAGAAACACAGCCATCTTACCGCAAGCATGGATTTTTTCAGTGCCTAAACTGGTTTATCGCTTATTAATGCTTGCGTGGGCATTGTGGTTGGCATTTTCATTATTACGCTGGTTAAAATGGGGTTGGCAACAATGTAGCATTGGTGGTTTATGGAAAAATGTGTCAGCACCTTTAGCGGGTAAGCATATCCCTGTTTCAGAAACACCGAAAACAGCGGCAATTGAAGATAATCGGGAAGATTAAGGTTTTTAATGCCGTTACTTTGTTATTGTGAATGAGGATTATGTATTCTTATTTTTAGCTTCTATCCATTGCGCCATATATTGAGTACTTTTCATACTGTGGTGCCGTAACATAGTACCGGTAAAATTATTAAGCCGGTGTGTTTGTATATTATTTTGAATAAATATTATTTTGTCTAACAGAGTCTTTGAGTGCTTGTCTTTATCGTAGAGTGTGTTGATCAGCTTGATGCCATTTATTTGCGCTATTTTCCATTTTGATTCATCCGTATAAAACTCAACAGCCGCAGCAGCAAACTTAACAGGGTCATTTTCAATCGCGCCATTCCATGGCAGCTTGCCATACATACTTTCTGCTCCAATGTCTGTTGTAATACTGGGAGTGCCAAATTGCATGGCATCCAATAGTTTCCCTTTAAGCCCCGCTCCAAAGCGCAGCGGGGCTAAACAAATGCGTGCATTGTGCATTACATCTTTGGCGCTTTCTGCCCAACCACGAATATAAAAATTTTCTTTCGGTTGATGTAGTTGGTTTGCTTTAGGTGGTGGATATGCACCATAAATGTGTAATTCGGCTTGTGGGCATTTTTTGTGAATAAGTGGCCATAGAGTTTGTTTTAAATATAACACCGCATCCCAGTTAGGTGCATGACGAAAATTTCCGATAGATATAAAATGTTGCCGCTGTTTATAACTTGGCCATATGTTAATACTATGTTCATTGATAGGAGCTAACATAAAGGGCAAATGCAGCAATAGGGATGGGTCAATTTTAAATTCTTTGGTTAATAGTTTGATTTCATAATCAGAAATTAATAAAGATAAATCACAACGTAAAATACTGGCAATTTCACGCAGTGCTATTTCACTGAAAAGGTCTTGCCGGGTAAAACTCTGTTGTTTTTTCAGGGCGCGGTGACGTGCTTCTCGGAGGCAGTGCAAGTCAACCGTTTCCAGTAATCTCAATGCGTTTGGGCAAACTTTTTCAACGCGCCAACCAAATTGTTCTTCCATGATAAAACGGTCAAATAACACAATGTCAGGGTTTAATGATTTGATAAAGGTATCAAAACAATCACTATTAACTTTAATATTTTCTTTTTTAATGCCAATAGATTCAAACTGAAAACGATGTTCACTTTCTGCTGCCGGGCTTGCAAAGCTAACTTGCCAGTTTTGGCGTTGAAAAAATTCAATCAACTGCATCATTCTACTGCCCGCTGCTGATGAGTTGGGTTCTGGCCAGACATAGCCAATAATTAAAACTTTAGTCATAATGTTTTGCTATTTTAAAATGGTTGCCCAGTCTTTAAGCACTGCGCCTGTCAGTGGCAACTGGAATGGATGGTATGTTCAGACGGCCTACCGTTTTCCTGAAACTAACTGGGAAGCCGTTGCATGTTATGGTGAATATGATACACCTATTGCAAGTAAAGACGTTAACCAAACCACACTGGGTATCAACTATTTACTTGCATCCAATCTGCTGGCGAAGCTGGACTATGAATTTAATGACAACCCAAATACAGGTTTGACAGCAGCGAATCGGCTACTTGTTCAATTGGCCTATGGTTTCTAAAGGGTACATTATGAAAACAAATTTATTTAAAGTACGTAAAATTGGGTTAGCTTCTTTACTCTTTGTTGTGGGGCTAAGTTTTTTAAATGTCAGTTTTGCTGATGCGAAGGAAAACACCAAGAATGACTTTGCGCGTGGTGCAAAAGCTTGGGTGGATAATTGTGTACGTTGCCATAATGTATGCTATCCCAAAGAGTTGCGAGACGACCAATAGATTACAACGACTTTCCACATGCGCATCCGTGCAGGCTTAACGGGTCAACAAGCTCAAGATATTTTTATATCTTAAAATTTTCGACTAATGTATGTAAATCCGTAGCATGTTGGGCGACTTTATTACTGGCAAGATCGACCTGATTCATATTTCCGGTCGCTTGTATCGAAACATTATTTATTAACACGACATTACGGTTCACATCTTCAACAACCGCATTTTGCTCTTCGGCTGCATTGGCTATTTGTATGCTCATATCTTTAACCGTGGAGATATGCCCCGCGATAATGGCGAGGGCTTCTGCTGCCTGTTCCGTGTATTCAACACCTTGTTGCGCCTGAGCGCGGCCTTGTTCCATCGTTGTAACGGCATTTCTGGAACCGGCTTGCAAACGGTCAATCATACTACTGATTTCTTTGGTTGATTCCTGCGTCCGTGTTGCAAGAGTTCTTACCTCGTCAGCAACAACGGCAAAACCTCGCCCTTGGTCGCCCGCGCGCGCCGCTTCGATGGCTGCATTTAATGCCAACAGGTTAGTTTGTTCGGCAATACATCCACTGCACTCATCGCCTCAACCACCACTACCTTGGCATTTTCACTGTGTTGGTTGGCTTCTTTTGTTGCCTCGGCGGTTTCTTCAGCGTGCCTTGCAACTTCCTGTGCCGTTGCCGCCATTTGGTTAACAGCTGTTGCGACCTGCTCAATTTGGGATTGCTGTTGATGGCTGCCATCGGTGGCTTCTGCCGTAAGGCTTTTTAAAGCATCGGGCGCGGAATAAAGCTGGCTAGATTCATCATTAATTTTACCGATCATGTTACGCAAGGTTTCAGCCATTTGATTAAAACTATCCACTATTTCTCCAATCAAATCGTTGCTTTCCATGGTGCAGGTATGGCGTATATCTTTATTGCCAATTGCATGGGCAATTTCGGCAATACGTTTTAATTTTTTCAACAATACTATCTTGACCAGTAAGTAATTAACGATACCAATAATGATCCCCGCAATCAGGGCACCGATCGAAAACCACATATACATCCCCAGTTTCCATTCGACAAAAGGCTCTGCAAAAAAAGGGAAAATTAGGCCAACAGTTGTTCCAAAAATAATAAAGGAAATCAAAAGATTACGTAATAAACTGGGTTTAAGTTTTATCTAGATTATATCCCTCAATAAATGTGCCATGAGTCGTAAATCGAGTAAAGATTGGCAGAGTTAGCGATAAACTAGGAGATATCGATTATTAAAGGTTATTGGCCAAATTACGGTAATCTTAAAGATTTATAACTATTCTTAATAAGAATACTTTTTGACAATGCGTTTCCATGGACATTCCTGAACTTTATAGACTTATTAGGTCTAACTAGCTGTGCCTTTTCCCCATATTCTATTGTTACTAAGTTTTGTCTTGTTTTTAATGGGATGCAGCATTGACTTAAAAAAACACTTTAGTGCCTCAGAAACTAAAATGCGTCAAGGTTGGCCAAATACTGATTTTTCGAAACGAAGTATCACTTTTGATGAAATTCTTTATCAGGCTCTACCCAAAGATGCTATTCCTGCCATTGATAAACCGGTTTTTAAACCAATTTCAGAAATAGGCTGGATTAACGCTAATGAGCCAGTGATCGTTCTGGAGCAGGGGGATGTTGCAAAAGCCTATCCCCTGCAAATTATGATTCACCATGAGATTGTGAATGATCGGATTAATGGCGTACCGGTAGCCGTTACCTTTTGCCCGTTGTGTAATGCATCTATTGTTTATTTGCGCACTGTCGATTCGAAGGTACTGAATTTTGGTGTAAGTGGTTCATTACGGAAAAGCGATCTGGTAATGTACGACCGCCAAACTCAGAGTTGGTGGCAGCAATTTACCGGCAAAGGGATTGTTGGTCGTTATAATAAGGTTAAATTAAAAACACTGCCTTCTAAAGTGATCGCCTATAAGGATTTTGTTAAGACTTATCCTAACGGGAAAATTTTATCACGAGAAACGGGTTATAACAAAATGTATGGCGAAAACCCATTTAGCGGTTATGATGATATTAATGAATCACCTTTTTTATATTTTGACCCACAGGATCCACGTTTATCGCCGATGACACGAGTGTTGGCCGTTACCCGAAATAAAAAACACCGTATTTATCCTTTACCCGTATTAAAAATTAATCCTGTTATCAATGACACCTTTAATGGTTTACCGTTAGTTGTGTTCAGTAAAAAAGGCATGTTTTCTGCCGTGGATAAACAATGGATTGATGATTCTCGGCGTATTCCTGCTGCGGTTGCCTATGATCGTCGTTACCAGAACAGGGTGTTAACATTTCAATCTGTGCAGAGTAAAATTCTGGATACACAGACTCACAGCGAATGGAATATTTTAGGCCACGCCATTTCTGGCCCATTGAATGGTGCCAAGCTTAAATCTGTTGGCAGAGGTGTGCATTTTTCTTTTGCTTGGTTAGCATTTCAACCTCAATCTGATATTTATTCTCAACGCTAACTTCTTTAATATCTTCGTTTTCTGTCATTGATAATTTCTTATCTTTGTTTTTGCTGTTAT
This sequence comes from uncultured Thioalkalispiraceae bacterium, assembly GCA_964472525.1. Taxonomy (GTDB): domain Bacteria; phylum Pseudomonadota; class Gammaproteobacteria; order UBA6429; family Thiohalophilaceae; genus SZUA-37. Next base: position 169,351 of record CAYYLL010000002.1, read on the forward strand.
TGATTTTTTACAGTGTTATATCTTTCCAAATTGTGAACTTCATTATATATCAATCATCGTTAATTATTAGTTCGTTAATAGCATCGATTTCTTTGGTTTTTTTTATGTGATCAATATGACCGTTTGTTGACAAACTTATCAGCTCTGTCTATATTTTAATCACCTTGAGAAAGTTCTACACACACAGCCAGTTCTATACTGGTAATAATAATAATAATGAGTGGAAGCTTTACATCCTTCTAACGTTATCAATTTAAAAAACCTTTCGTAAGAAAAGGTGTTAGCACATGCGTCATTTTTATTGGCGTAGGTCGCTTGTTGTCTCCAGTTTTCTTCCGATATCTAAGGAGGACATAATGAAACGTCGTACGTTTTTAAAATTTAGTAGTGCCAGTGCAGCGGCTGCATTCACCGGAACAGCCGGTTTAATCGCGTGGCAACCCCGCGCACATGCAGCAACCATCAGTAAAGAAATTTGGATTACAGAAGGCACGATTACACAACCCGATGGTGTGGATGTGTATTTTAGAGGCTTTAGTGGCAGTAATGTGAATCTGGATGTGCCCGGTCAGGTGTTAGTGATGGCGGTGGGAGACACTTATAACCTCACTATTCATAACAGCCTAAATTCATCGCATAATTTTGTGGTGGATGAATTGGGTATTAACACGTCGATACCGGCAGGTAGTACACGCAGTGTAACGATCGCTGCCAGTAATCCGGGTACATTTATCTATTACGACAATAGTGATTTGCCCAATAACCGTTTAGTGGGCTTGCATGGCGCACTCGTTGTCTTCCCCAGTGGAGCTAATACAGCCATTGAAGCCGGTCGTGATATGCCCATCCATGATTTTGTTTGGTTATTTCATGATATTGATCCTGTTTGGCATGATGCAATTCGTCGTGGTAATAAACCCCCCAATAATTATGTGCCAAGATACTTTACTTTAAATGGCTTAAACGGGCGGCCACCAGGTGCGGTAGGGGCCCATGATCCGGCCGTTGACAGTATGGTTGACCCACGTACCGCTCTGCATGGTGCTTTAGGTGATCGTACTATGGTGCGCTGCATCAATACCGGCCGAGCCCAACATGCTGTGCATTGTCATGGCAATCACATGGAATGGTTAAGCCTTAATGGAAAGCAACGACAAGATGTCTGGTTAAAAGACGTGATTGCCTTAGATGGTAATGGTGGCCGTATTGAATTTATCTATCCATTTGAAACGCCCCCTGATGCTTGGCCACCGATTGATAATAATACATTCATTCAGGCCGAAGCCGAAGGTAGGCATACCGCTTATCCGATGCACTTACATGACGAAATGACTCAGACCGCCGGTGGTGGTCTATACATGTTTGGTGCGTTAACCGATATTTACTTTAATTCGAAATAAGGAGGAACAAATGATGGGCAGAAGAAATATGGGCGGTGGTGGTGGAATGAACAATGCGTGTTACATTTATCCAGTTGCAAATATACCAGCATTAGATCCAAATCCCGATGTGCTGTTTCAACGGATGGTAGATATGAACATTCCATTGACAATGGATGATGGCAACGTGGTTAATATGTGGGGTTTTGCCGACACAGCGGCTGGTGGTCAGGGTGGAATGGGCGGAGGAGGAATGGCGGCAGCCACTTTCCCATCGGCTGCCATGCGTGTGACCGAAGGGCAGGTAGTGCATACGCAATTACAGGTTGGAATGATGCTGTACCACACCATTCATCATCATGGGATAGAACCTGAATATCGTAGTGATGGCGTTGGCCACATTTCGTTTGATGTGAATAGCCAATATACCTACCAGTGGCGACCTGCACATGCCGGTACTTATTTTTATCATTGTCATACCAACACAGTTTTACACGCAGAAATGGGCATGTATGGCGCATTGATTGTTGACCCGCCAGAAGGTATTGGTACTCTGTTCTCGGGTGGCCCAACGTATGACGTAGAAGCCTTTTGGGTTGTCGATGAAATTGATTCATCATGGCATACTCTGCCGTGGACAGCCGGTACCTGTGGTGGTGATGTGGGACTCAATGATCTTAATCCGGATTACTTCGTGATTACTGGTGTTGACGGCAGTGGCAACAGCGCTATGAACACGCCACCCATTTCAGCCACCGTACAAGTTGGTCAAAAGTTATTGGCACGTTACATTTGTGCTGGCTACCATCCACAACGAATGCGTTTTGGTGGTTTAACCGGAACACTCTACATGTCTGATGGGCGACCTTTACCGAACCCACAACAAATCACTGAAATTAGTGCGGTATCGGCGGAGCGTTACGATATTATTTTCGAACCAACGCAACGTGGTACGTATTTAATTGAAACCGATATTCTTCATTGGGTAACTGGTAACGTGTTGGGTACCACGCGAACGAGTATTACAGTGGTTTAATTAAATAGAAAATTCATATTTAAGGATAAAAACGGGGGGCAAAAGCCTCCCTTTTTGTTGGTTGGAATATTTCAGAATAAAAAATCCAGCGTAGAAGGAACTACGCTGGAAAAGAGTGTGTTAATAACACGGGAATAATCTATTAAACACACCGGCTCTCAAGGAATACAGAGAATATCGTTTCAATTTTTATTTAACATTAAGAATTCCTCTATTTCACTAACACAGAGTTAAATAAAATACGTGAATTCAAGTTGCAAGTGCAACAGTTCGTTTATTCTCATAAAGATAAAGTAATTTTATACAATAAAAATTTGTGAATTAATAACATCTGAATGCGATTGGCTGATATTATTGGGCTGGTCAACTCTTTTAGCGACAAGAATTTTTAATTCGGATTAATATTTGTAGCGATGATTGATGTTATTTATTAATTTGGAGTTAAACGTAATGAAGTGCCTAGTTTTTCGGTGCAGCCATAAAGAAGAAATGTATCTTTATCTTCCCTATCAAGATGATGAAGCCGCACTTCTTAAAACATTACCAGACGATTTATTAAAATTGACGGGGCGTTTAGAAAAAGCACTAGAGCTAGAATTAACACCTGAACGCAAGTTAGCGCGAGTTAAAATTGATGATGTGTTGACGGCCTTACACGATAAAGGATATTACTTGCAAATGCCGCCCAATACAGTGCTTATAAAAGATCAGTCGATGTTGCATAATCCGTCTGATTCTTTTTGACTACATGCGTTGAATGAGGTCAATACGGTGACAATCAATTTACGCAATGTGGTTGATGTGTGGAAAACACCTGAGTTTAACGACATACTAAAAACAGAGCTTGAGAAAATGGGTGTTGATGAACTTCCATTACAACGGGGTTTATCCTTTAGTAATATTGCGCTAGATACAGATCTCAAAGTGATACTTCTGTCTTCTGTCGAAACGAGTAGCAGTATTATTGTTAAAGCCAGCATCTTTTATACAGGACTTATTTTAGGATGTCATTGTGCCGACGATCCCTCACCAGTGGATGAACAAAATGAGTATTGTGAAATACAGCTTGATATTCAAAAAACATCAGGCAATACCATTATTGGTTTATTGTTCAATTAATCTTTAAAAATTTTATTTTTTGTACAGACATTTCGTTGTTCTAACTCAATAACATCGAATCTGGTAAAGCGTTTAATGTGCCACGAAAATTATGGGATGTTTATTCCTGTTTTGGTGTGTTACATAATTATTAAATCGGAGAACGACGATATTAGATCAATCAAAACAACAATTAAAACTAAGTTTATTTATTTTAAGTATGGTTACACTGGTATTTGTACTGAGTCTGTTTATCTATACAACCGCACATGCGGCGAGTAAGGGAGATTGGCTGATGCGATTTGGTGCAGCAGTGAGTCCAAATGATTCAAGTGGTACCTTATCCGGGGGCACCTACAGTGGGTGTGGTAGTGGGTTCAGACACTCAGGCATTTGCAAATATCAGCTATATGGTTAAGTGATAATATTGCTCTGGAATTGCTCGCTGCAACGCCATTTGAACATAAAATATCTGCAACGGGTTCACTTTCGGGTGAAATTGCGACGGTTAAGCAATTACCGCCAACATTAAGTTTACAATCCCACTTTTTGCCAAACAAATCGATTAGCCCTTATTTTGCTGCAGGTCTTAACTACACCACCTTTTTTGATGAGCAGGCGACAGCAGTGATAACCAGTATTAGCCTTAAAGATTCATGGGGTTTAGCTTTACAGGTTAGTGCAGACTTTGAAATGAGTAAAGACTGGTTTGCTAATTTAGACTTACGTTATATTAACATTGACACAACAGCACAACTAACCTTGGGACGGTCGATGTGACTATTGCCCCATGGGTATTCAGTGCGGGGGTTGGGTTTAAATTTTAATTTATAATCCCCTGATATTCCATTAACGGAACCTTTGCCAAGGATGGCATCCATTAGAATTTGCAAGTTGTGGGGTAAATATGATCCGTAAATTAGATATACATAATGATGGTGTCACAACATGGCCGTCCGTTTGACGGCCATGAAAGGGTTGAAAAGTTTTTATGCTAGATAGAAAATCTGGAATGTGGTGTTGATAGGTTGACGCAATCATTTTATCAGCTACCCTAAAGTGAGTGAATCGGAATAAATTTAATAATAAGCTAATATATCGGACAAAAAAATCAAATTTAGAATTAATTAATATATTGATATAGGTCAAGGACTAACCAATTGAATAGAGTATGGTCAGAGTTACTGAAATAGCTTATATTTATATATTATAAAGCTAAGATAATAATCAAATAAAACAGTGAGGGAATAATGTGAAAAAGAAACGATATCTGATATTACCCATCTTACTTTCTGGATTTTTGCTAATTGGGTGCAGCAAAAAAACAGATGAAAATGATAAAACAACGTCTTCAAACGAGACATCGAGTCAGCCAAAACTTGTTGGCGTACCCGTTAATATTGACCCTGTTTTAGCGGAAGCTGGCAGAGCTTTATATAACCAGAATTGTGTCTTCTGTCACCAAAAAGATGCAATAGGTAAACCGGGGTTTGCTCCATCACTCACTAATAAAGAATTTTTGAGTGCCGCCTCTAATAAATTCTTAATGGGAACGATACGTGACGGTCGCGTTGGAACAGGAATGCCACCTTTTTCTCATCTTGGACGCAAAAAAGTTGAAGCGATTGTGGCATTCTTGCGTTCACATGCCAAATTATCCGATGTGTCGGCTTCGATTAATGCAGAACCTGAAGCCCATGGGGATCCGCGTTTGGGGCAAATCTGGTTTGATGAAATTTGCAGTACTTGTCATGGTGAACATGGTGATGGTTATTCAGCGGGCAGTACGGGTACAGCCATTGGTAAAGTGGGTTTTTTAAATAAAGCATCGGATGGGTTTATTCGCTATACGATTGAAAAAGGTCGTTCTAATACGCGTATGCGTAGTTTTACAGGCTCAGCAGGCTTGGCCGCTTTAACCGATAAAGAAATTGATGACATTATCGCTTATTTGCGCACGGTGCCTAGCAAAAGCTAAATGAAACACGATACCACGCGAATAAAGTTGGTGAATAATTTTAACGCATTCGCAAAGACAGAATTACTCAATATCGAACTCAGTATAGAGGGAGTTAGAAATGAAACGTTTTAAAATGAACCGTCGAGATTTTCTTAAAAGTAGCAGTTTTATTACGGGTGCTGCGGCAGGTACCAGTTTATTTGTCGGGAATAATCCAGAGTTAGAGGCCGCGCCGGCTGAAACACCAAAAGGGCGAACAACTGCACTTGCACAATGTCCATACTGCGGCGTGGGGTGCGGTACGATTATTCAGGTACAAGATGGCAAGATTGTATCCATGCGGCCAGATAAAGATCACCCAACCAATTATGGTTTGCAATGTATTAAAGGTTTAACCGCAGCAGAACCCATTTATGTGGATCGTATGGAAGGCGATTCATATGTACGTAAAGACGTTTGGGACGAATGGAATAAGCCAAATCATGGTGACCTGGAATACATCAGTAAAACAAAAGGTTCGTTCGATGAAGAACATTTTGTGAGAGTGCCTTATGAAAAGGCTTCGAATATGGTGGCAGAAAAAATTGCCCATTTAGCAAAAAAACACACCGGTAACTCAATCGGATTATACGGTTCGGGTCAATTAACCATGGAAGGCCAGTACCTCGAAAATTTATTCATGAAAGGGGTCTTGGGCTCGAACACCATTGAAGCGAATGCACGAATGTGTATGACTTCAGCGGTAACCGGTTACTTTAAAACACTCGGTTCAGACACGCCTCCGCTCGCTTATGAAGACATTGAGTTGTGCGATATGATTATGCATTTTGGTCATAATGCACGCGAGTCACATCCTATCATTTTCTGGCGGGCCGCTGATTATAAGCGTAAAACAGATATCCCGACGGTTGTGGTTGACCCCCGTTATACCGGTACAGCAAAAGGTTATGAGGACATTAATCCTAAAAATTCAGTGCATATTCCTATTCTAAATGGTGATATTAGCTTTTTAAACGCAATTGCACATGTGTTGTTAAAAGATCATGACGATGTGATCGATTGGGACTTTATGAAAACCCATACTACCGGTTGGAAAGAATATGTTGATGGTGTCACGGTGGATTACAGCCCGGAGCAAGTTCAGGATCGTATGGGTGGTAAGAACCATGATGTTTCTCCTGCACTTATTCGTAAGGTGGCCGGCATGTTTGCCGATGCAACGCGCAAGCGTTTAGCACGAGGTAAAGGCAAGCAAAATGCTGATGGTTACGGTGGTGTTATTATTATGTGGGGCATTGGCTATAACCAACATATCCACGGTCAACATAATGTTATATCCATTATTAATCTTTTAACCATGACCGGTAACTTAGCCAAACCGGGTTGTGGACCGTTCTCTATGACTGGACAACCGAATGCAATGGGTGAACGCTTTACCGGTGGTTTAACCGGACGTTTACCCTTTAATCAACCATTAAAGAATCCCAAGCATCGTAAATGGATGGCTAAACACTGGGGTGTGCCAGAAAAGAATTTAGTGACAGCAATGAAAGCTAAAAATCCGGGTATGGCTATTGGTATGATGGAACGCGCTTTAAAAGGTGAGGTAAGGGCACTGTTCTTTGTGTATGCCACGCATATTGATTTACCCGATCAAAATAACTTAATTCGTCCAGCACTGATGAAAACATTTAATGTTGTGCAGGAAATTTATCGTCATGCCCCTAACAATTTGTTTGCCGATGTTATTTTCCCGGCAGCAACATGGGGTGAAGTGGACGGTGTGTATATTAGTTCAGAGCGGCGTATTAATCGAATTGAGAAAGCGGCCGAGCCACCTCCGGGTTGTCGTCCTGATATGGATATGGTTATTGATAAAGGTAGAGAAATTGCCATTTTGCTTGGGCTTGATGCCGATAAAATCTTCCCATGGAAACGCATGAAGGACGGTTTTTATGACGCAGAAGAAATCTTCCGGGATGTGGTTATTGCCTCAGGTGGTACAGATACTGATTTAACCGGTATGCTAGAAGTTCAAAAACTCGATAAGAAAGGTCTGTATGATCAGCTTATCGAATTGCGGGGTGTTCAATGGCCTGCACCGACCTATGAAATTGCAAAAGCAGGTGGGTCTAAACGCCGGTTTATGATGCAAGAAGGAGTGTGGAAAAACAAACCGTATGGTTACTTCCGAACCAAAGACGGTAAAGTCCATATGAAGTTATGCTTGCAAGATTATAGCCGACGCGAAGAAATCACTAAAAAACTGATGGAATTTGGCGCTAAAGAAGGTGTTTATTCCATAGATAATATCCCATTGTTAAAGATGGCGCGTGATATGGCTTTAACACCTGATCTTCCTGATGAAGATCAACGTGGTAAAAATTGGGATAATGTTCCCAAAGATAAATACCCGTACTGGTTAGGTTTAGGGGTGGTCTATGAACATTTTCACACGGCTAAATCAAATCGGAGCCCAACAACGCGACGCTTAGTTCCTGAGATGTATGTTGAGGTGAATGTTGATGATGCAAAAGACTTAGGCATTAAAGACGGTGATAAAGTACGTCTGGTAACACGTCGAGGTCATTTTGAAGCTAAAGCACAAGTTGGTGCCCATAGCTTAGTGAAACCGGCTCGTAATATTGTACCGCGAGGTTATATGTTTAGCCCATGGAACTTATCTGTTGCCGATAGTGCCGATCCTAAAAAGAATAAATGGTTAGCGAATAAAGTTTCTAGCCGTGCATGGGATCCAGTATCAGGTCAGGTAGACTTTAAAAAGCTTGCTTGCCGAATAGAAAAAGTTTAGCTTTAATTGGGTCATGCAATCCCAGCCATACCCGTTAATTCGGGTATGGCACTTTTAAATTTTTGAGAATAATGTTGCATAAATGAGACGCAGAAATTTCTTAAAATATTTAGCAAGCTCAGGTTTATTAAGTTTTGCTACAAGTGAAGGTGTGCAAGCTGCGTATACTCCTTCATTGCGGTATTTGCGTCCACCCGGTTCTCATGGTGAAGAAAAATTTTTATCACGCTGTATACGTTGTGGTAAATGTGGCGAGAGTTGCCCAAACCGTGCAATTAAGTTTTTTTCAGTCGAGAATGGTATTGCATCGTTAGATACGCCTTTTATTATCCCTCGAGAACAAGCCTGTATTTTATGTATGAAATGTGGTGACGTTTGCCCAACCGGTGCTATTCCAAAGATTGTTCATGAAGGGGCTGCCATTATGAGCGGCGTGCATATGGGGCATGCGCGTGTAGATACTAATTTGTGCTTATCTTATCAGGGTAAAACTTGCGGGGTGTGTTATCGAGCTTGTCCTTTGCAAGATGTCGCGATTAGAGTTGGTATGTTGGAACAACCTCACGTATTAGATAAATGTGTGGGTTGTGGTTTATGTGAACGTTCCTGTATACAAATACCTCAAGCTATTCGCATTATACCAAACTACCAAGGTTAATTTTTCAATGAAATTATTTATGATGTTATGTGGAGGGCGCAGAGAACAATAATTAAGAGTTAATTAAATATAAATAATTCTCTCTGTGACCTTTGTCTTCCTGTGGTAAAAAAAATTAACGAAATACATGCAACAAGTAAACTACGTCACTTAAATAAGTTGCGTTGGATAATATTAAGTACTATTTTCTTTATGTTGATTTTGCTGCCCTTTATCCATTTGTATCAAACATACGATGCGGCACATGGGTATGATCTGTTATCACCACCCGAAAAATTAATTTACGATACAATGGAAAGTTTAACCTCTCCATTTGTAAAAGACCCTGAACAGTTGAGTGCTGTAAAAGGGAATACTTGGTCTGGAACGCTGTTTGGTTTAAAAATAAGTGATCCATTAGCTGTTATAGGGCAAATTTTTGCGAGCTTAGCTTTGTACTGGCCCTTTATTTTAACGGCGTTAATCCCCTTGATAGCAACATTATTATTAGGACGTTTTTATTGTGGCTGGCTCTGCCCGGCAACGCTTATTTATGAACTGAATGATAATCTTACCGCCTGGTTACACAAAGCGGGTTTTCCTATGAATCATCGGAAACTGGATCGGCGTATTAAATATCTGGTACTTGTGGTTGGTCTGGCTTTGTCAGTTTATTTTGGCACGGTCATGTTTGGGTCTATTTATCCACCCGCTATTATTGGCCGAGAAATTTACTATACGATTGCGCTAGGTGGTTTTGGCGCAGGGGCGGTCTTCTTTTTGTTAACATTGTTATTTGACTTAATGGTTTCAAGGCGAGGATTTTGTCGCTATGTTTGCCCTGGTGGTGCTCTTTATGCATTATTGGGACGTTATCGTTTATTTAGAATAAAACGTAATGTGAATACGTGTAATGATTGTGCTAAATGTAACGTTGTCTGTCAATTTGGTTTGGATCCGTTAAAGGATGATTTTGGTATGGAATGTAATAACTGTACGGCCTGTATTGCTGTTTGTCCTACCGACGCATTAAGCTTTACCGTTAGTATAAATGACGATAACTATCAAGGGCCGGGCCATCTTGGCCACCAATATCGAAAAAGTCATGAAGGTTCAGTATAGGAAGTCAATTAATGAAACGGCGTGGTTTTATAAAGTCTTTAACAATGGCTACGGGTTTATTAAGTTTTAGCATATTGCCGTTTCTTATGGGGCGTTTAATGCGGCCTAATGTTAAGGCATCCGCGAGTAATCGAATTCCACTTCCTGGTGCATTGAAAAATCAGGATGACTTTATACGTTCATGTATTGGTTGTGGTTTATGTGGTGAAGTTTGCCCACCGCGTTGTATTCAATTCCATAAACATGATGGTGGTTTTTTAGCTGATACACCTTATATCGATCCTGAGCAAAAAGGTTGTATTTTATGTGGCCTATGTATGGAAGTATGTCCAACTGATTCATTGACGATTACTCCTATACGTGAGGTTGATATGGGGATAGCTCAAATTGATCGTGCTGCATGCTACCCCTGGGTTGATGCAGGTATTTGTGGTGCATGTGTCAGTATTTGTCCATTGGGTGATAGTGCCATTGATTTTAAATTTGCTAATTTTTATCGACCAGTAGTCAAAGATGGGTGTGTTGGTTGTGGACAATGTGTGGAAGTTTGTCCTGAACCGAGCTTACCCATTAATATCGTTGCTCGTTCACATGGTACGGTTGCCCAGCATGGTATCGGTATTCGTAAGCTAGAACGTGGTCAACGAGGGTTCTGAATATCGTTAATTTCATATTCTTTATGAGAAAGTATTAATTGCTAATATGCGTATTGTAAATTTAAAAAAATTATTTGTATTAGTCAGTTTGTTGGCAATAACCTCAAATGTGTTTGCGCATCATGTATTAGGCCGACCATCCTATAGTTTGGGCGATGATTCAAATACTCCTCCCAGTATGGAGGTTGAGACTCAACTTGGTGAATATTATATTACTTATATGGCTTTTCCTGCGTTTCCAAAACCTAGGCAAGCAGGCCGTGTCAATTTATATGCAAGCCGCATTGATAACGGGTTACCCTTTAAAGGGCTAGTTACGTTTAAAGTACGTGATGACAGTTTTTTTTCCTCTGAAGAAGAAGTACTTGGAATACAAAATATTGATGATGGTGTGTATCGGCAAGGTTTTGTTTTTAAGAAAGCCGGAGATTATATTATTACGGCAAAATTTGAATCAGACGGTAAGCCTTATATTATCGACTTCCCATTACAAATTGGAGATCCTTTCCCGATAGGGCCACTAGGGATCACTATCTTAGTGATCGCCTTGCTGTTGATTTTTGTAAACGTGACACAACGAAAACGTTTGACTCGCGTTAAGGCAAGTCAGCATCATCAAAAAAAGCCTAAAGAGTAAGGTGTTGGAGAGGTATCGTGATAGAGTCATTGCTTACACAAATTAACAATCTGGTTTATCACGCAACCACTGGTATGGTTCACCCTGGATTACCGGCTACGTGGGTGCTTACCGTTTTGGCGTCAATGCTTGTACTCTCTTTATGGATGATGCGCGGAACATCTGTTGCAGTACAGCCGTCAACTTTAAAAGTTATCAGTGTATTTAATTTACCCTTTGTGGGTAAAAAAATTCAATATCTGATTACACATCCAGCCTTGATTACTCTCTTCCGAATCTTGACGGCCGCAGTGTTTTTATTAGTCATTGCTGCCGGTTTATTTGGAACACAAGTCCCTGAAAGAAATATAGCAACCATGTTAACTTGGACATTATGGTGGTCGGGGGTTGTTATTAGTATTTTTTTTGTGGGTTCGGCATGGTGTGCTATTTGTCCGTGGGACGCGATTGCTACTTGGATAATTCGCCGTCGATTGTGGAAAAAAGGAAGCGCACTAAGCAGTCTTAATATTAAAGTTCCCAAGCTTATTCGTAATATTTGGCCTGCGTTAATGATGTTTGTGGTATTAACATGGTTGGAGCTAGGCTATGGTGTAACAACCAGTCCTTATGCGACAGCGTTGTTAGCATTGTTGATTGTCGTGTTAACAACGATTTCTCTGGCCATTTATGAGCGCAAAGCTTTTTGCCGTTATTTTTGTCCTGTCGGACGAACGCTAGGTGCCTATGGTGGGATTGCTCCCATTGCATTACGGCCTATTGATAATGCCGTGTGTGCAAAATGTAAAACACTGGAATGTTTTAACGGTACACAAGACATTGAACCTTGTCCTACTCATCTCGTAATGGGTAGCCTCAAACAAAATACTTATTGCACATCTTGTGGTGCATGTACACTGAGTTGTCCATATCAAAATATTAACTGGCAATTACGAGGTGTAGGCAGCGAGATCAGTTTTTCATCGCGCCCTCATTGGGATGAATCTTGGTTTATTTTGGGTTTGTTATCGTTAACACTCTTTCATGGCTTTACCATGATGCCGTATTGGGAAGATTGGGTACGGCAGTTAGCTTACATTATAGGTGATTCAGGTCGTATTTTAACAAGCTTTAGTATTGGCATGGTAGTTGCTACGTTAATACCTATATTATTGTATAGCGCATGTGTTGCATGGTTACGACTCATTATTGGGAAGCAGGAAAGTTGGCGACGTGTTTTTTCTACAATGGCGCTGAGTGTTTTACCGTTGGCTTTTGCTTACCACATTGCGCACAACTTAAGCCATTTAGTTCGTGAGAGTCAGGGTTTTTGGTCTGTTGTTTTAAACCCATTTGGTACAAATACTCAGCCATTATCTATGCATGAGGTTCATATGCGTCATATGTATCCGTTAATTGATAATAATATAGTATTTGCATTGCAGGCAGCATTCATTTTATTCGGTTTCTGGATGGCACTTAAAATATTACGTAACCGATTGCCACAACTTGATAGTTCAGGTAACTCGGCATCACCTTGGGCTTTTATACCGATACTGGTATTTATTTCTTTAATTAGTGTGGTTAGTTTGTGGTTGCTAATGCAGCCAATGATTATGCGCATGTAAGGTGTAAAAATGTTAACTAAATTTAAAAAATATTTACAAAGTTATTGCAGTCTTAGTGCTCGCTGCCCCATTGGTGTTTTCTTTAGTGTTTTTATTCTAGGTATATTATTCTGGGGTGCATTTAACACTAGTATGGCTTTAACCAACACGGAAACATTTTGTATTTCATGCCATGAAATGCGAAATAATGTTTATCAGGAATATAAAAAGACAATTCATTATTCGAATCGAACAGGCGTACGTGCAACGTGTCCTGATTGTCATGTACCAAAAGACTGGATACATAAAGTGGCGCGCAAAATTGCAGCAACCAACGAGCTATATCACAAGATTATTGGGAGTATTAATACCAAAGAAAAATTTGAGACTAAGCGATTAGAACTTGCCAAACATGTTTGGGCAACAATGAAAAGTACAGATTCACGTGAATGTAGAAATTGTCATAACTTTAATTATATGAATCTTAAAAAACAAAGGCGAAGTTCACAGGAGAAACATAAACGTGCCCTTGAAAATAATATGACTTGTATTGATTGTCATATGGGTATTTCGCATAAGATAGCAAGAGATTTCGATAAAAATGGTAAAATTCATGCAGGCTTTAAGAAAAATAAACGTCCATGCAGTGATTGCCACAAAGATATGGTCGATGGTGAATGGTAATGGTTAAATAAGATGGCAGATGAAATGGATCGACGAAATTTTTTTAGACGTGGACTAGGTCAGGTAGCAAAAAAAGCGGTACAACATGTTGATACGAAAGTACTTGAACGTGCATCACGTTGGATACGTCCCCCTTTTGCCATTGCCGAATTAGAATTTTTATTGGCCTGCACACGCTGTGATGCCTGCATAAAAGCATGTCCCCACGATATTATTTTCCCGCTTACGGCTAAAAATGGTGCTGATGTTATGAATACTCCGGCACTGGATCTGTTGAATAAAGGTTGTCGGCTTTGTGAAGACTGGCCATGCGTTGAAGCATGTGAAACAAAGGCATTAAAAATACCTGTTAATGATGATGTTAACGATAAGACGGGTTCTGAAGTTGAACTAACTGAATTTACCCCCCAACCCAAGCTTGCTAAAGTAACGATTGATAGCGAAAGTTGCTTGCCTTATCAAGGCCCCGAATGTGGCGTTTGTGCCTCTGCATGTACTGTAGAGGGGGCGCTTGAATGGCAGATGGAACGCCCCTCCATTAATCATGAAAAATGCACAGGCTGTGCAATGTGTCGAGAAGTTTGTATCACAGAACCTAAATCGGTCCTGATCATGAAAAGCGTCCAAGTATAAATTCCTAGTATAAATAGAATAGTAACCCTAAAATTTGGGGATGGTTCCGATATAAAAATATGCTAATGTGAATTTTATCCTTTGGCAATAATGGGTATTGGAATTTAATGGAAAATTTTGATCAGATTTATGCTTTACATGTGCTAATCGCTAAATCGAATTCAGTTATTACGAAGCAAACTATTATTCAGGAACTGGATTGTTCTGCGGCAACCGTTGAGCAGTTAATAAGGGATATGCGTCTTCACTTAAATGCGCCTATTACATTTGACAGCAAAACGAAAAGCTATTCATATGATGAATCGCTCAATCCCCATTTTGAGTTACCGGGTTTATGGTTTAATGCATCCGAGTTATACGGTTTATTTGCATCTTATCAATTATTGTCTGAAGTTGGTCCGGGGTTACTTGAATCCCATATAGCACCAATTAAAGAAAAACTTGAATCTCTGCTTGAGTCCAAGTCTATGAAAAAGGGTGATTTAGACAAACGGATTTGTATTTTAAAAATGGCAGCAAGAAAGCCAAACCCAAAACATTTTAGCATTGTTGCGACAGCTCTACTGATGCGCAAACAACTCAATATAAAATACGGTGGACGAGATCGGAATAACAGCACCGAACGTGTTCTGTCTCCGCAACGTTTAGTCCACTATCGAGATAACTGGTATATTGATGGGTGGTGTCATCTGCGAGAACAGTTGCGTACCTTTGCGATTGACCGTATTGAAACCAGCCGATTAATTAATCTAAAAGCAATACACGTTGATGAAGTCACGCTAAATGAACACTATAAAACATCGTATGGTATTTTTAGTGGCACACCCACTAAAAGGGCTATTCTGAAATTTAATGAAAAAGTAACTAAGTGGGTAGCTGAAGAGCAGTGGCACCCGGATCAAAAAGGGCAATTTGACATAGATGGATGTTATGAACTCGAAATCCCATATCGTGATCCCAGGGAACTGATACAGGACATCCTCAAATTTGGTCCAGATGTTGAAGTGCTAAAACCTGAACAATTAAGAAGTGAAATAAAACTAAAATTAGAACAGACACGAATTTTATATGCATAAACGCAGAGTCAAAATATATGTGCTGAATTTGGTAGAGGCGGCGGGAACCTAATAATTGATGTAACGTGTTGAAAAATATTAAAATTTCATGCGTCTGATAATGGATATACCGCCATTGTTACTGTCAGAAAAGATTGATGTATAGTTGTTTATAGGTAACGTTTGATCAAACGTAGGTAAGCCCGATTATACTTGCTATGCAATCATTCTCAGGCAAGAACTTATGTGGTGCAGATTAGGCATCGAGCCATTTCTGCACCAGTAAACGTTTGACCGTTTAATCACCATTGGGGAGCCTTCGCACTACCCCAAACCCCATTGACCAAAAGAGAGATATTAGCTCTCCCTTCATGGACTTCCCATCAACCAAAAGGGCATTTCATAGCCCCTTGGATACTATATTGGATGCGAAGATTATTAGACTTTTATTGGAAGTTTATTCGAATCTTGCTAGAATAATTAACGTCATAAACATAAGGCATATTGAATGGTGTTTACGCCTAATTTTCAGATAACAGCAATCCTCACAAAATGTTTGATGGATGTTGAGGCTTCTCGTCAGGCTGTTTCTAGTTTGCCGATAACAGTGCCGGTACTAACTTCGTTACGCGAATCCGCACGTCTCATATCCACGCATTATTCTACGCAAATTGAAGGCAATCGCCTGACACAAGAGCAGGTAGAAGATGTGCTTCATGGAGGGACATTTCCCAATCGAGAGCGCGATGAAAGAGAAGTTAAAAACTATTATCAAGCTTTAGATTTTCTCGATGAACTCATAAAAGCCAAAACTCAGCAAATTGATGAGCGCGATATTCAAACCTTGCATGGCTTGGTGATGGAGGGCAAAAAGCAACCTTCACCGTATCGAGATGGTCAAAATGTGATTAAAGACAGCGCGAGTGGTTCTATCGTTTATATGCCACCAGAAGCCAAAGATGTATCAGCGCTTATGCTTGATTTAATCAGCTGGGTAAACGAAGAAGTCAGCAAGGCAGAGCTTCCTGTGCCCATCATTGCCGCCATTGCTCATTATCAATTTGCCACAATTCACCCATATTACGATGGCAATGGGCGGACGGCTCGATTACTCACAAATTTGGTGCTACATAAATCCGGCTATGGGCTAAAGGGCATTTATTCGCTTGAAGAATATTATGCAACAAATTTACAGGCTTACTACAACGCCCTTACCGTTGGAGAATCTCACAATTATTATTTTGGCCGTGAACAGGCAGACATAACCGCTTGGGTTGTTTATTTCTGCGAAGGCATGGCGGATGCGTTTGCTAATGTTCGTTTAAAAGCAAGTGAAGCGGCAAAAGGTGAAAAAACCGATTACAGCTCACTGTTACGTGAACTAGACCACAGACAGAAACAAGTCTTGAGCTTGTTTACTAAAAGCAAATATATCACCACCCGTGAGATTGCAGAGCTATTAAATATCCACCCACGAACCGCGCTTAATTTGTGTAAAAAGTGGGTCGGTAGTGAATTTATCATCCAGCACGGCGATGCCAACAAATCGCGCAAATATGAACTCGCAGATAAATGGTTAGAGCTGGTTTAAGAAATATTAAAATGGAGTATGAGCAAAATAGTCGAGGAAGGGGCGTAGTTGTATGGTATTTAAGAAATAGCAATATCACCTTTCTCTTAGTGCCGAAGAATGCTAAATATTTAATGAACAAAATTAGAATAAAGAGAGTTTTATTGTAATTCCCCCATTAATAACCGACTTTTATTTTTCGGGAGGATTACAGGATTCCCTGAGTTATAAGATGGATTGGTAATTGTTCGTTGCTTCGTATTTTGTGGTAAATCTGTGGCAAACCAGAGACAACGTTTTGCATTATTGAACATAGTAATTTACTAAATAAATTTAATAAAAAACCGATATCTTCATCGGGTCTCCCATACCGGACAAAAGCTCAGAAAACTTGACCAAAGTAATATTAAATTAGAAACGAAAATTAGTCCGCTCTCAGATATAAAACCTACTGAAAATCCAGAATACAAGCGGCAGTCTGTCCGACGATTTATCTAAAGTTATTATCATGGAAGAATAAGAATAGAGCAGCCTGTTACTCTGAAATTCATCATTAATCTTCTATCACCCAAGAACGCTAAAATTAACAGATATCTTCCCGAGCGGGCAGAATGTGCTACACTTATACGTAGACAACCTAATGGAGAGAGACGATGGATATGATTGCTCGCAACCCTACTGAACTTGGCCAGATCGCAGAGAAAACCCGTGCTGAACTGGGTTTGCGTCAAACTGATCTCCACAAACTTACAAAGTTGGCGACACGTTTTATCGGTGAAGTCGAACACGGCAAGGAATCCGCGCAGATAGGCAAGGTCATGGAATTACTTGATAGCATGGGGCTAGAAGTTGTCGTACGTTCAAAATCTGATAAAACAGAGGTGTCTCCGCATTCGCTAAGTCTTTCTAGGGGGCGCTTTTGGTCATCAGGAAAAACACTTCCTGTGAATCGAATCATCGCACGTGTTCTAGCCGATCCAACTGAGAACGATATCAGAATACTCAAACAGCACTTTGGTTTTAGTTTAATCCTCTCAATATGGAAACAACTTAAAGAACGTAAAGAAGTCGCTGAATCCGTAGTACCAATAACACAGGGTATATTGAGAAAGATGACCACGTTACACAAATGAAAACAGAGACCGAAGCACTCGCTATACGGCTTTCAGGAGAGTCTTTGCTTGAGCAATTCATGCTTGTTGGTGGAACCGCCCTATCCATATATTTAAATCATCGCTTAAGTGAAGATTTAGATTTCGCAACAGCAGAGAGAACTCTACCTACCCAAGCTATTTTAGATTTACTTGAACGGTTTAAGCGTACAGGCTCTGTCATTGAAGATATTTTATCCCTCGCAGCACGACATGATGCGATTAACGAAGGATATGATATTGAAAAATACTCTAAAGGTTCTCTACAAAGGTAGAACAGTTAAATAGTCTAGGCAAGGAAGAAAATAGCTGAATATATAGCAGGTATAATCAAAACTAACCATTTAAACAAAACATGCTATAATGGTTTGTATAGAGGGAGTCTACATTATGAGCAATCAAACTATTTCTTCAAATCTACTCCGAATCCGTAAGGATCGAGGCTTAAGTCAGGAACACCTTGCAGAGATTTCTGGCATCTCACGTGCTGCTTACCGAAATCTGGAAAAGGGTAGAGCCGAGCCTCGTACCAATACTTTAAAATCTTTGGCTTCGGCGCTCGGGATCCCACTTAAAGATCTTTTTACTCCAGTTCGAACTTTGGCTCGGGTACGTTTCCGTTCACTCAAACGTCTTAAAAGCCGAGATCAAGTGTTAGCTGATGTTACCCAATGGTTAGGCAATTTTGCCGATCTAGAAACTCTTACTGGCGAAAAATCAAAGCATGACTTAAAACCTGTGAGGGAAGAAATAAAACACGTAAGGAAGAGTGGAATCGCAGCTGTAGCGGCTTTAGTTAGAGAATATGTTGAATTAACTGATCGTGAGCCTGTTCATGATATCTGTGGTTTATTGGAATCTATGGGCGTGAAGGTGTATTCCATATCTGTTGCCAATGATGCTTTCATGGGGCTTTCAGTTAGTGAAGAAGATGGTGGTCCTGCGGTTATTGTTAATACTTGGGATCGCTTACCAGTAGAAACCTGGATATTTAGTGCTGCTCATGAGCTAGGTCATTTGTTACTTCATCTTGGTGCTTATGATGTTGGTGAAGAGCAAGAAGATAAAGAGCAAGAAGTAGAAGCTGATGAGTTTGCTTCTCACTTTCTTATGCCTGAAAAAGTTTTCCTTAAAGAATGGGAAGATACTTCTGGTTTGCCTTTGCTTGATCGCGTTTTAAAAGTGAAAAGAGTTTTCCGTGTAAGTTGGAGAACTGTTTTGTTTCGCGTTGCACAAATGTTCCCTGATAATAAACGTTTTCTAGTTTGGCAGCGTTTTAACATGGAATATAAAAGTCGTAAAAATGGTCGTTCATTACTTAAGCATGATGAGCCTTTTGGCATTGATAAAGAAATCTATCAAGATCCCCTTGGGGTCAGGCCTATAGGTATTGAGCCAGAAGGTATGAAACCACATGACTTCCAGGAAGACCGTTTGTCTCGCTTGGTTAGAAAAGCTGTTGAGGAAGATATTATCACCTTGTCTCGTGCATCAGAAATACTGCAAATGCCACTTAATCAGATGAGAGAATTATCTGCATCTTGGGTGGCATAGGAAGTTTTCGTGTTACTAATTGTTGATGCCAATGTTCTGATTGATTACGCCAATAGTGATCTGAGTGTGCTAACGTTAGTTACTAATCACATTGGTCCAATACATGTACCTAGTGTGGTATTGGATGAAGTTGAACAATTAAGTGAAGACGATTGTGAGAGTTTAGGTCTGGTTGTTTTAGAAGAGCCAGTAGAAATATTATCAGCCGCAGGTGAGCAGAGAGGAGCTTTGTCATTTCAAGATCATGTTTGTCTATTGTTAGCCAAAGAGAATGAATGGACATGTGTTTCAAATGATAAGCCATTACATAGAGCATGTGGAAAAGAAGATGTAGCGGTGAAGTGGGGCCTTCAATTAATGATTGAATTAGTGGAAAAAGAACTGCTAGGTAAAGACGCAGCTATGGAAGTTGCTCAAGCAATTCATATTAGTAATCCAAAACATATAACACCTGAAATAGTTGAAGAATTTAGAGTTAAAATTAATACTTAAAATAATAATACATAAGCACGGATGTGAATGGGGTATAGAAGATGAAAGCTGGACTTCCCAGCTTTTACTAGACACTTTCTAACCTCAAAAAATAGTCTTCTTCAAACTTCACGGGCGACACGCCACCGGTATGACTATGCCGTTTGATCGGATTGTAAAACATTTCAATAA
>CAYYLL010000003.1:0-175419 GCA_964472525.1 uncultured Thioalkalispiraceae bacterium
GGATATTGTACTCAATCCATTAGGTGTACCGTCTCGTATGAATATTGGTCAGGTATTAGAAACTCACCTCGGTTGGGCAGCACGCGGTCTTGGTAAAAAAATCAATAAAATGATTGAAGACGAGCAGCAAAAAGTGTCTGACATTCGTAAATTCCTCGACGAAATTTACAATCAAACCGAAGGCGAAAAAGCGGATCTTAAATCATTTACTGATGAAGAAATCATGGAGCTTGCAGGCAATCTCTGTGACGGTGTGCCGATTGCAACGCCGGTATTCGATGGTATTAAAGAATCTGAGCTTAAAGAGTTATTGGTATTAGCTGACTTGCCAGCATCGGGCCAGACCAAGTTAATTGATGGTCGAACCGGTGTTGAGTTTGAACGTGTAATCACCGTGGGCTATATGTACATGTTGAAGTTAAACCACTTGGTTGACGATAAAATGCATGCGCGTTCTACCGGTCCATACAGTCTTGTTACGCAACAACCTCTCGGCGGTAAAGCCCAGTTTGGTGGTCAGCGTTTCGGTGAGATGGAAGTATGGGCACTGGAAGCATACGGTGCAGCGTATACCTTACAGGAAATGTTAACGGTTAAATCGGATGACGTGAATGGTCGAACCAAAATGTATAAAAACATTGTGGATGGCAACCATCATATGGAAGCCGGTATGCCGGAATCCTTTAACGTATTGTTGAAAGAAATTCGATCTCTGTGTATTGACATCGAATTAGAAGAAACCAAATAAGTTTATACCTAGTAGGCCGGGAAGCCGCAGCGTAACCCGGAATTGAGGCCTTGTTTAGTTAATAACTAAGGCCGACCTATTATTTAGCAGGAGTGACAACGTGAAAGATCTACTTAAGATCCTAAAGCAGCAAGGGCAAAACGATGATTTCGATGCGATTCGAATTGGTTTGGCATCGCCACAGAAAATTCGTTCGTGGTCGTACGGTGAAGTAAAAAAACCGGAAACAATTAATTATCGTACCTTTAAACCTGAACGTGACGGTTTATTCTGTGCGAAAATTTTTGGCCCTGTAAAAGATTACGAATGTCTATGCGGTAAGTACAAACGCTTAAAGCATCGTGGCGTTATCTGTGAAAAATGTGGCATCGAAGTAACTTTAGCTAAAGTACGTCGTGAGCGCATGGGTCATATCGAACTTGCCAGTCCTGTTGCACATATCTGGTTCTTAAAATCATTGCCTTCACGCATGGGTTTATTACTCGATCTCACTTTACGTGATATTGAACGGGTTCTTTATTTTGAAGCCTTCGTTGTGATTGAACCGGGTATGACGGATCTTGAACCGGGCGCTTTAATGTCGGATGAGCAGTACCTTGATGCCATCGAAGAATACGGTGATGAATTTGACGCACGTATGGGTGCAGAAGCCATCTTTGAATTATTGCGTAAGCTCGATCTGGAAGCGGAAGCCGTACAGGTTCGCGAAGACATGGGTAACACCCGTTCCGAAACTAAAATTAAAAAATACACTAAACGTTTAAAATTACTTGAAGCGTTTATGGAATCAGGTAACAAACCTGAATGGATGGTGATGACAGTACTGCCTGTTCTGCCTCCTGAACTGCGTCCATTAGTGCCATTAGAAGGCGGCCGTTTTGCAACGTCCGACTTAAATGATTTATACCGCCGCGTGATTAACCGTAATAACCGTTTAAAACGCTTACTGGATTTAAATGCACCCGATATTATTGTACGTAACGAAAAACGTATGTTACAGGAATCGGTCGATGCCTTATTAGATAATGGTCGTCGCGGCCGTGCGATTACCGGTTCAAACAAGCGCCCATTAAAATCTTTGGCTGATATGATCAAAGGTAAGCAAGGTCGTTTCCGTCAGAACTTGCTTGGTAAACGGGTGGATTACTCTGGCCGTTCAGTGATTGTGGTTGGACCAACATTAAAGTTACATCAATGTGGCCTACCTAAAAAAATGGGTCTGGAATTATTCAAACCGTTTATCTTTAGTAAATTAGAACGTCGTGGTTTAGCCACAACGATTAAAGCTGCCAAGAAAATGGTTGAACGTGAAGGCCCTGAAGTCTGGGATATCCTCGATGAGGTTATTCGTGAACATCCTATTATGCTTAACCGTGCGCCAACACTTCACCGTTTAGGTATTCAGGCGTTTGAGCCAATGTTGATTGAAGGTAAAGCGATTCAATTACACCCACTAGTTTGTACCGCATTCAATGCGGATTTCGATGGCGATCAAATGGCGGTTCACGTGCCTTTGTCTATCGAAGCACAGCTTGAAGCACGTACTTTAATGATGTCGACTAACAATATTTTATCACCCGCTAATGGTGAGCCGATTATTGTACCTTCACAGGATGTTGTTTTAGGTTTGTATTACTTATCCCGTGAGCGCATTAATGCTAAAGGCGAAGGCATGGTCTTTGTTGATGCCAATGAAGTTCAGCGTGCCTTTGCAAATGATGCTGTGCATCTGCAAGCAAAAGTGAAAGTGCGTATTAAGCAAGTGACTGTTAATAAAGACGGCACTCGTACAGCAGAAACAAAATTAGAAGAAACAACCGCCGGTCGTGCTATTTTATGGGACATTGTACCTGATGGCCTGCCGTTCTCGTTAGTGAATAAAGATTTAACCAAAAAAGCCGTATCACAGCTTATTAATGCCTGTTACCGAATTAACGGTTTAAAAGACACGGTTATTTTTGCTGATCAGCTAATGTATACCGGGTTCCGTTATTCAACCAAGTCAGGTATTTCTTTTGGTGTGGATGACATGGTTATCCCTGAATCGAAAACCACCATTTTACAAGCGTCCGAAGACGAAGTGCGTGAAATTGGTGAACAATATACCTCTGGTTTGGTGACCGTTGGTGAACGTTACAATAAAGTGGTTGATATCTGGTCGCGTACCAATGATGTTATTGCAAAGGCGATGATGGATGGTTTGGGTACCGAAGATGTTGTGAATGCTGAAGGCGAAACGGTTCAACAAAAATCGTTTAACTCGGTCTTTATGATGGCCGATTCTGGCGCACGGGGTAGTGCCGCACAGATACGTCAACTGGCTGGTATGCGTGGTTTGATGGCGAAGCCGGATGGTTCGATTATCGAAACACCGATTACGGCGAACTTCCGTGAAGGTTTGAACGTACTTCAATACTTTATTTCGACTCACGGTGCGCGTAAAGGTTTGGCCGATACCGCATTAAAAACAGCAAACTCGGGTTACTTAACTCGTCGTCTTGTCGATGTTTCTCAGGACTTAGTAGTGACCGGCGTCGATTGTGGAACCGAAAATGGTTTAACCCTCGCCAGTGTGATTGAAGGTGGCGATGTTGTTGAAGCCTTAAGTGAACGTGTATTAGGTCGAATCGTCGCCAAAGACGTTATTAACACTAAAGGCGAAACCGTTATTGAGCAAGGTACACTGCTTGATGAAGCTTGGGT
Organism: uncultured Thioalkalispiraceae bacterium; assembly: GCA_964472525.1. Lineage (GTDB taxonomy): Bacteria > Pseudomonadota > Gammaproteobacteria > UBA6429 > Thiohalophilaceae > SZUA-37. The sequence continues at coordinate 3,452 of CAYYLL010000003.1, forward strand.
AGATAAGCTCGATGGTCTCGGTGTGGATACTATGCTAGTTCGCTCGGCGATTACCTGTGATAATTTACACGGTGTTTGTGCGAGCTGTTATGGACGTGATCTAGCACGTGGTCATAAAGTGAACGAAGGTGAAGCGGTGGGCGTTATTGCCGCACAATCCATTGGTGAACCGGGTACCCAGTTAACCATGCGTACATTCCATATTGGTGGTGCAGCATCTCGAGCGGCCGCTATCAGTAATATCGAAATTAAGAGCAAGGGTACGGTTCGCTTACATAATATGAAAACAGTGCAACATGCCAACGGGCATAATGTTGCGGTATCCCGTTCAGGTGAAGTGACGGTTCTTGATGAAATGCAACGTGAACGTGAACGTTATAAAGTGCCATATGGTGCGGTTATTACCGTAAATGATGGTGACGTGGTTGAAGGTGGACAGGTTGTTGCCAATTGGGACCCACATACTCACCCGGTTGTCACTGAAGTGGCGGGTAAAATTGAATTTGTTGATATTGTTGAAGGTTCAACCGTGTCAGCCGATGTTGATGAAGTGACGGGCTTAAGTTCTTTAGTGATTATGGATCCAAAGCAACGTCCTTCTGCATCAAAAGATTTACGTCCAGCGGTGCGTTTGATCGATGCTGATGGTGAAGGCCTCAATATTGCCGGTACAGACATTCCTGCCCATTACTTCTTACCTGCTGGTGCAATTGTCACCATGAAGCATGGTTCGGACGTGGGCGTGGGTGATGCGATTGCACGTATCCCGCAGGAGTCATCGAAAACTCGTGATATTACCGGTGGTCTACCTCGGGTAGCGGATTTATTTGAAGCGCGTAAACCGAAAGAGCCCTCTATTCTGGCAGAAATTACCGGTACGATTAGTTTCGGTAAAGAAACCAAAGGTAAACAGCGTTTAATGATTACGCCTGCCGAAGGTGACCATTATGAAGTGCTTATTCCAAAATGGCGTCATGTAACGGTATTCGAAGGTGAGCATGTTGAACAAGGCGAGATGATTGCCGAAGGCGAACCCAATCCACATGATATTTTACGTTTATTAGGTGTAGAAGAATTAGCTCGCTATATCGTAAAAGAAGTACAAGATGTTTACCGTTTACAAGGTGTAAAAATTAATGACAAACATATTGAAGTAATTGTGCGTCAAATGCTGCGTAAATGTGAAATTACCGACGGTGCAGACAGTAACTTCTTACGCGGTGAACAAATTGAACGTTCACGCGTATTGGAAATAAATGAAAAGCTCGTAGCGGATGATAAAGATCCGGCAAAATATGCGTATATGTTACTCGGTATTACCAAAGCATCGCTAGCAACCGAGTCGTTTGTTTCGGCGGCATCCTTCCAAGAAACCACGCGGGTTCTAACCGAAGCGGCGGTTACTGGAAAAGTCGACCATTTACGTGGCTTGAAAGAAAACGTTATTGTGGGTCGCCTGATTCCGGCGGGTACCGGTTTGGCCTACCACGAAGAACGGTATCGCCAGCGTCATCAAGTTGATGAAGCAAAATTAGCGATTGACGAAGCGACTTCGGTGCTTGAATCGGAAGTAGCGGCTGCGGCTGCTGAAGCCGATGCTGCATCAGCTTCTGAGCCGGTATCTGATCGGCCAACGGAGTAAAAAAGAGCAAAAAAGGCACTCTTTGGGTGTCATTTTGAAGGTTGGGCCAGTGAAATGGCCAAATAATTGGTGAATAGCCCTGAAATTCAATTTTGTGGGTAATTAAGTGTAAATCTGGTTGACAGTACACCACTAGATTCACTACAATCCGCGCCTCACATACGACAGGTCGAGAAATGTCTTTCGACCTGTCGTTTATTTTCTGGAGTTTAGAGAAATATGACCACAATTAATCAACTCGTTCGCAAACCGCGTAAACGTAAGATTGTGAAATCGAATGTACCGGCATTGGCTGCTTGTCCTCAACGCCGTGGCGTGTGTACCCGTGTGTATACAACCACACCAAAAAAGCCGAACTCAGCAATGCGTAAAGTTGCCCGTGTTCGCTTAACCAATGGTTTTGAAGTGAGTAGTTATATCGGTGGTGAAGGCCATAATTTACAGGAACACTCGGTGGTTCTGATTCGTGGTGGCCGTGTTAAAGATTTACCGGGTGTACGTTATCACGTTGTTCGTGGTTCGTTAGATACATCGGGTGTAAGTGATCGCAGAAATGGCCGCTCGAAATACGGCGCCAAGCGACCTAAGAGTTAATAAAGGGTTTAGGAATTTTAAATGGCTAGAAGACGCGTCGCGCAGAAACGAGAAGTATTACCGGACCCAAAATATAAGTCCGAGTTAATTGCAAAATTTATTAATATGGTAATGATGCACGGTAAAAAATCCGTTGCAGAAAATATTGTATATGGCGCGCTAGATAGCGTTGCAGATAAAAAACATGGTGAAGCTCAAGGTATTCTTGAAGTTGCATTAGATAATGTTCGCCCGACTGTGGAAGTAAAATCACGTCGAGTGGGTGGTGCAACCTATCAGGTGCCAGTTGAAGTTCGTGCCAGTCGTCGTAATACATTGGCGATGCGTTGGATTATTGATGCTGCGCGTAAGCGTGGTGAAAAAGGCATGGGTGCACGTTTAGCCGGTGAGTTGTTTGATGCAACAGAAAATCGCGGCTCAGCAGTGAAAAAACGTGAAGATACACACCGTATGGCTGATGCGAATAAAGCCTTCGCACATTATCGTTGGTAAACAGAAGCTTAGAGAGCAAACGTTACAAACAGGTTCTCGCTTTTAATATCAATACAGTAGGTAGTTAATATAGAGTAAATAGAAGTGGCACGTAAGACACCTCTTAATCGTTATCGCAACATCGGCATCATGGCTCATATCGATGCAGGTAAGACAACGACCACCGAGCGAGTTTTATTTTACACGGGTATTTCCCACAAAATTGGTGAAGTACATGATGGTGCCGCAACCATGGACTGGATGGAGCAAGAGCAGGAACGAGGTATTACGATTACTTCGGCTGCAACGACTTGTTTCTGGCAGGGCATGGACAAGCAGTTTGATGAGCATCGTATCAATATTATTGATACACCCGGGCACGTTGACTTTACGATAGAAGTTGAGCGCTCGTTACGTGTTTTAGATGGCGCCTGTGCGGTTTTTTGTGCCGTTGGTGGTGTCGAACCCCAGTCTGAAACAGTCTGGCGGCAAGCGAATAAATACCAAGTGCCACGGTTGGCATTTGTAAACAAGATGGACCGCGCTGGCGCGAATTTTTTGCGCGTAGTTGAACAGATTAAAGAGCGCTTAGGCGCAACGCCTGTTCCAATGCAGTTGAACATTGGTGCAGAGGAAGGTTTTCAGGGTGTCATCGATCTGGTGCGCATGAAAGCCATTTACTGGAATGAAGATGATTTAGGCGCGACTTACGAGGCCCGTGATATTCCAGAAGAATTACTGGCGAAAGCGACTGAATTGCGTGAGCAAATGATTGAGTCAGCTGCTGAAGCCAATGAAGAATTAATGGATAAATACCTTGAAGAAGGCGATTTATCGAACGAAGAAATTAAAACAGGCATTCGTTTGCGTACATTGGCAAACGATATTATTCCTTGTTTTTGTGGCTCTGCTTTCAAAAATAAAGGGGTTCAGGCAATGCTTGATGCCGTGGTTGAATATATGCCCTCACCCGAAGAGGTGCCTGCAATTAGAGGTACCTTGGATAGTATCGGGGATGACGGCAAAGAAACAGAAGGTGAACGGCCTTCATCTGATGATGCACCGTTTGCTGCACTCGCGTTTAAAATCGCGACCGATCCATTCGTTGGAACCTTAACGTTCTTTCGGGTGTATTCGGGTGTTTTAAAGTCGGGTGACTTTGTATACAACCCGGTGAAAGGCAAAAAAGAACGCATTGGCCGTATTTTGCAAATGCATTCAAATAGCCGCGAAGAGATTAAAGAAGTACGAGCAGGCGATATTGCAGCGGCTGTTGGTCTTAAAGATGTTACAACAGGTGAAACCCTGTGTGACATGAAAGAAGTGATTACGCTAGAGCGAATGGATTTCCCTGAACCGGTAATAGCGGTTGCGATTGAGCCTAGAACATTGGCCGATCAAGAGAAGATGGGGATTGCATTAGGTAAATTAGCTCGGGAAGATCCTTCATTTCGTGTGAGTACGGACGAAGAGTCCGGGCAAACAATTATCGCCGGCATGGGCGAGCTTCACCTCGACATTATTGTCGACCGAATGAAGCGAGAATTTAGTGTTGAAGCCAACGTTGGCGCACCACAAGTTTCTTACCGCGAAACCATTCGCGGAACTGTCCAAAAGGCAGAAGGGAAATTTGTACGTCAGTCGGGTGGCCGTGGTCAGTACGGGCATGTTGTGCTACGAATTGAACCGCAAGAGCCGGGTAGCGGTTATGAATTTGTTAACGAGATAGTGGGTGGTTCGGTACCAAAAGAGTACATCCCATCGGTTGATAAAGGCATACAAGAAGCCATGCTCAATGGTGTGGTCGGCGGATATCAAATGGTTGATATCAAAGTAACGCTACATGATGGTTCATACCACGAGGTTGACTCGAATGAAATGGCCTTCAAGGTGGCAGGCTCCATGGGCTTTAAAGCCGGTGCAGCCGAATGTGACCCGGTTCTATTAGAACCTGTTATGAAAGTGGAAGTGGTGACACCTGAAGATTATATGGGTGATGTTGTTGGAGACCTAAACCGTCGCCGTGGCATTATCGGCGGGATGGAAGACGGTCCATCCGGCAAAGTTGTTCAGGCGGAAGTGCCGCTAGCCGAAATGTTTGGCTATGCGACCGACTTGCGTTCAGCAACACAAGGCCGTGCGACATACAGCATGGAATTTGAAAAGTACAGTGAAGCGCCTGGCAGTATTGCAGAGGCGATTGTTAAGAAAGCGTCTTAAATAAAATTTTAGACGACATTAATTTAGAAAGAGGGCAAAACGGTGTCAAAGGAAAAATTTGAACGAACTAAACCCCATGTTAACGTGGGAACAATTGGTCACGTCGATCACGGCAAAACCACATTAACAGCGGCGATTACAAAAGTAATGGCAGAGAAGCACGGTGGTGAATTCAAAGACTACGCGAATATTGACAGCGCGCCAGAAGAACGCGAACGCGGCATCACCATTGCCACGGCTCACGTTGAATACGAAAGTGACAACCGTCACTACGCTCACGTGGATTGCCCGGGACACGCCGATTACGTTAAAAACATGATCACCGGCGCGGCTCAAATGGACGGTGCGATATTAGTTTGTAGTGCAGCCGATGGCCCGATGCCACAAACGCGTGAACATATCCTATTGTCTCGTCAAGTTGGCGTCCCTTATATTGTTGTATACATGAACAAAGCCGACATGGTCGACGACGACGAACTATTAGAACTCGTTGAAATGGAAATCCGCGAACTGCTTGATTCCTACGACTTCCCTGGCGACGATACCCCTGTCATTATCGGTTCAGCACTCAAAGCCCTCGAAGGCGACACCTCCGACATTGGCGTCCCTTCTATTGTTAAATTAGTAGAAGCCATGGACAGCTACTTCCCACTGCCAGAACGCGCCATAGACGGTGACTTCTTAATGCCAGTGGAAGACGTGTTCTCCATCTCCGGTCGTGGTACAGTAGTGACCGGTCGAATCGAACGTGGTGTCGTAAAAGTAGGCGAAGAAATTGAAATCGTCGGCATCAAAGACACCGCCACCACCACCTGTACAGGTGTTGAAATGTTCCGTAAACTGCTCGACGAAGGTCAAGCAGGCGACAACGTTGGTATCTTATTACGCGGTACTAAGCGAGAAGAAGTTGAACGTGGTCAAGTACTTTGCAAACCCGGTTCAATCAAACCGCATACCAAATTTGAAGCTGAAGTGTATATCCTCAGCAAAGATGAAGGTGGACGACATACACCCTTTTTCAATGGATACCGTCCCCAGTTTTACTTCCGAACCACGGATGTGACCGGCGCTTGTGACTTACCAGAAGGCACCGAAATGGTGATGCCTGGGGACAACGTACAAATGATTGTCACCCTTATCGCCCCAATTGCAATGGAAGACGGTTTACGTTTTGCGATTCGTGAAGGTGGCCGTACCGTGGGTGCGGGTGTGGTTTCTAAAGTGATAGAATAACGGGTTATTGATAACATTTGTTATCTAAAACTGAAACTAAGATATTTAGTAACGAACAATTAATTTAGAGAATTTGAAATGGCAGCAGCAAACCAAAATATTCGTATTCGTTTAAAAGCATTCGACCATCGCCTGATTGATCAATCAGCGCGTGAAATTGTCGAAACAGCCAAGCGTACCGGCGCATTGGTCAAAGGTCCTATTCCTTTGCCTACTCGTAAAGAGCGTTACACTATTTTAATTTCTCCGCATGTAAATAAAGATGCTCGGGATCAATACGAAATTCGTACGCACAAGCGCATGATGGATATTTTGCAACCTACCGATAAAACAGTAGATGCACTAATGAAACTGGATCTCGCTGCCGGTGTAGATGTTCAGATTCAATTAAATTAAAGCTAATTAATACTTAAATACAAGTAATTTTAAAGAGATACGATAATGACAATTGGTGTAGTAGGCCGCAAAGTAGGTATGACACGCATCTTTACAGATGAAGGCGCATCATTGCCTGTGACTGTTATACAAGTGGAAACAAATCGTGTTACTCAGTTGAAGACGGTCGAAACAGACGGTTATCATGCGGTACAGGTGACAACGGGTAGCAAGAAAGCGTCACGCTTAAACAAACCTAAAGCTGGGCATTTTGCAAAAGCAGGTGTGGAAGCGGGTCGCGGTTTGTGGGAATTCCGCTTGAATAATGGTGAAGGTGAAGATTTGGCAGCAAATAGCGAAATTAAAGTCGATATTTTTGAAGCGGGCCAGAAAGTGGATGTTTGCGGAACCAGTATTGGTAAAGGTTTTCAGGGCGTTATTAAACGTTACAATTTTGCAATGCAAGACGCAACTCATGGTAACTCACTGTCGCATCGTGCGCCGGGTTCGATTGGTCAATGTCAAACACCTGGTCGTGTTTGGAAAGGCAAAAAAATGTCAGGCCAAATGGGTAACATAAAAACAACGGTACAAAATTTAGAAGTTGTGCGTGTTGATACCGAGCGTAACTTGTTATTAGTTAAAGGCGCTGTGCCCGGTGCTAAAGGTGGTGATGTTGTTATTCGCCCGGCAGTGAAGTAAGGGGTTAATATCATGGAATTAAATTTAACAACAGCAACAGGTAAAGCCTCTAAAAAAGCAATTGAAGTTTCAGATGCAAACTTTGGTCGTGAGTTTAACGAGTCTCTTGTTCATCAAGCGGTTACTGCTTATTTAGCGGGTGGTCGTCAGGGTTCTGTTGCACAAAAGAATAGAGCTGCCGTTAGCGGTGGTGGTAAAAAACCTTTTAAACAAAAAGGGACTGGTCGAGCACGTGCGGGTACCACTCGTGGTCCAATCTGGCGTTCTGGTGGTGTGACATTTGCTGCACAACCTCGTGACTACAGCCAAAAGCTGAACAAAAAAATGTATACCGCTTCAATTCGTTCAATTTTATCAGAGCTCGTTCGTTTGGAGCGCCTGGTTGTTGTTGATGATATTAAAATGGATGCACCTAAAACAAAAGAGTTGGTTGGAAAACTGACTGCATTGGGTGTAATCAATGGTGCATTAATTGTAATGGATGAGTTAACCGACGCGGTTGCTTTATCTGTACGTAATATTCCACATGTGGATGCTTGTCAGTCTGATGATATCAATCCAGTTAATTTGGTCGGTTATGACAAAGTTGTAATGACAGCATCAGCCGTGAAAAAAATTGAGGAGACATTGTCATGAGAGAACAGGATTTAATGACAGTTTTACTTGCGCCTCACGTTTCTGAAAAGAGTTCGATTGTTGCGGATAAAAACAATCAGTTTGTATTTAAAGTAGCACCTGCTGCGAATAAAGCAGACATCAAAGAGGCTGTAGAGCTGATGTTTGATGTGAAAGTTGCAGATGTTAACGTTTTGAATGTCAATGGCAAGAAAAAACGTAATCGTTATGGTGCTGGTCAGCGTAAAAACTGGCGTAAAGCGTACGTTACATTAGAGCAAGGCCAGGATATTAACTTCCTGGGTGCAGAGTAAAAGGTTTAGGAAAGTCTGATGGCAGTTATTAAAGTAAAACCGACTTCACCGGGTCGCCGTTTCACGGTCAAGATTTCGCATCCTGATTTACATAAAGGCGCGCCACATGCACCTTTACTGGAAAAGAAATCTAAATCGGGTGGTCGTAACAATTATGGTCGTATTACTACTCGACACATTGGTGGTGGGCACAAGCAACATTACCGTTTAATCGACTTTAAACGTAATAAAGACGGTATTCCAGCAAAAGTGGAACGTTTGGAATATGATCCAAATCGTACATCAAATATTGCATTGTTGTTGTTTGCTGATGGTGAACGCCGTTACATTATTGCTGCGCAAGGTATGAAGCAGGGTGATGAGCTTTTGTCGGGTGCCGATGCGCCAATTAAAACAGGTAACTGTTTGCCTTTGCGTAATATTCCAGTGGGTAGTGTGGTTCATTGTATTGAAATGAAACCAGGTAAAGGCGCACAGATGATTCGTAGTGCCGGCACTTCAGCTCAGTTGGTTGCGCGTGAAGGTGACTATGCCACTTTAAGATTACGTTCTGGTGAAATGCGTAAAGTATTATCGAATTGCCGTGCAACCTTAGGTTCAGTGAGCAATTCAGAACATAACCTGCGTAAGTTAGGTAAAGCCGGTGCTTCACGCTGGCGCGGTGTTCGTCCAACCGTTCGCGGTGTGGCAATGAACCCGGTTGATCACCCGCATGGTGGTGGTGAAGGTCGTACATCCGGTGGTCGTCATCCAGTAAGTCCATGGGGTACGCCAACGAAAGGTTACAAAACTCGTAGTAATAAACGTACTGATAAATTAATCGTACGTCGTCGCAACAAGAAATAATTGAATAGAGGGTAGCTAAGGTGTCACGTTCCATTAGAAAAGGTCCATTTTTAGATTTGCATTTGGTTAAAAAAGTCCAAGCGGCTCTTGACTCAAATAGTAAAAAACCAATTAAAACCTGGTCGCGTCGCTCTATGGTTATTCCAGACATGATCGGTTTAACAATTGCAGTACATAACGGTCGCCAGCATGTACCAGTTTTAATCAGCGACAACATGATTGGTCATAAGTTAGGTGAATTTGCACCAACGCGTACTTTTCGTGGTCATACTGCAGATAAGAAATCTAAGTAAAGGTTGGAATGATGGAAACTGTTGCTAAATTAAAGAATGCACAAATCTCTGCTCAAAAAGTAAGATTGGTTGCAAATCAGGTTCGCGGTGTGCCGGTTGAGCGTGCATTACAATTATTAACATTCAGCACTAAAAAAGCGGCTGTATTAGTTAAGAAAGTATTGGAATCTGCGATTGCCAATGCGGAACACAATGAAGGTGCAGATATTGACGAATTACGAGTCAATAAAATCTTTGTTGATGAAGGTCCAACAATGAAACGTTGGCAAGCGCGCGCAAAAGGTGCTGCGTACCATATTTTAAAACGATCAAGTCACATTACTGTGATGGTTTCAGACAAATAAGAGAGTAGACGATGGGGCAAAAAGTACATCCAACGGGTATCCGCTTAGGCATAGTCAAAGACTATACCTCGAAATGGTATGCCAACTCGAAAGACTATCCTGAGTACTTAAATCAGGATTTAAAAACACGTGCTTTCTTAAAAGACAAATTGAAAACAGCTTCTGTTAGCCGTATTCAAATTGAACGTACTCACGGTAGCGCAAATATTACTATTCACACTGCGCGACCTGGTTTGGTTATTGGTAAAAAAGGTGAAGATATAGAACGTCTTCGCAATGAAGTCACTTCATTGATGGCCTTACCCAAAGTACATATTAACATTGAAGAAATTCGTAAGCCTGAACTAGATGCAACGTTAGTTGCTGAAGGTATTGCTTCTCAGCTTGAACGTCGGATTATGTTCCGTCGTGCAATGAAGCGTGCGGTAAGTAATACTATGCGTTTAGGTGCTCAAGGCGTAAAAATTAACGTCGGTGGCCGTTTAAACGGTGCCGAGATTGCACGAAGTGAATGGTATCGTGAAGGTCGTGTGCCATTACATACATTACGTGCTGATATTGATTACGGTGTTGCTTCTGCTTTAACCACTTACGGGATCATTGGCGTAAAAGTCTGGATCTTTAAAGGTGAAGTTATTGGTGCGCAAGAGCAAGCTAATAAAGAAGCAGAACCTGCGAAAGCAGCAGCGAAGTAAGATTAGGATATTGTAGGAGAACATCATGCTGCAGCCGAAACGTACAAAATTTCGTAAGCAACAAAAAGGGCGGAACCGAGGTTTAGCTCAACGTGGTAGTAAAGTGAGCTTTGGTGAGTTTGGTTTAAAATCAACTGAACGCGGTCGTATTACGGCTCGCCAAATTGAAGCGGCACGTCGTGCTATGACACGTTATATTAAACGTGGTGGTAAAATATGGATTCGTATTTTCCCAGACAAACCTATTACTCAAAAGCCATTAGAAGTTCGGCAGGGTAAAGGTAAAGGTAATGTTGAGTATTGGGTATGCCAAATTCAACCTGGTCGTATGTTATATGAAATGGAAGGTGTGACTGAAGAAATTGCACGTGAAGCATTCCGTTTAGCAGCGGCGAAATTACCACTTGGAACAACATTTGTTACTCGGACGGTATTGTAATGAAAGCAATTGATTTAAGAGCAAAAGATCCTGCTGATTTAAACAAAGAATTAACTGCAAAATTACGTGAGCAATTTAACTTGCGTATGCAGCGAGGTTCTGGACAGTTAACTCGTTCACACCAACTTAAAGAAGTGCGTCGGACTATTGCCCGAATTAAAACTATTCTGAATGAAAAGAAAGCAGGTAATGCAGCATGAGTGAAGCGAAAGTAAAACGTACTGTAACAGGTGTCGTAACAAGTAATAAAATGGATAAAACCATTACCGTTATGATCGAGAATGTTGTCAAACATCCTGTTTATGGTAAGTACATTAAGCGTTCAAGCAAAGTACATGCGCATGACGAAAAAAATGAATGCAATATGGGTGATACTGTAGAAGTTGTAGAGTGTCGTCCTTTGTCCAAGTCTAAAACTTGGAATTTGGAAAAAATCGTAACACGTGCTGAAACGGTTTAGCACAGTTAATTAATTTAAAGAATCGGAGTAAACCATGATTCAGATGCAAACACAGCTTCAAGTTGCCGACAACAGTGGTGCTCGTCGTGTTCAATGTATAAAAGTGTTGGGCGGATCGAAGCGTCGTTACGCAGGTATTGGTGACATTATTAAAGTGAGCATCAAAGAAGCTATTCCTCGTGGCAAAGTGAAAAAAGGTGATGTTCACAATGCGGTTGTAGTACGTACTCGTAAAGGTGTGCGTCGTCCAGATGGTTCAGTGATTCGTTTTGACAGTAATGCAGCAGTATTATTGAATGCAAATTTACAGCCCATTGGCACACGTATTTTTGGACCGGTTACTCGTGAATTACGAAATGAAAAATTCATGAAAATCATTTCTTTAGCCCCTGAAGTATTGTAGAGAAGGCACGGAGTTCTCATTATGAATAAGATTCGTAAAGGTGATGACGTTATCGTTTTAGCCGGTAAAGACAAAGGTAAACGCGGTACTGTTACACAAGTAATTGTCGAAGACAAAAAAGTTGTTATCGAAAATATTAATGTTGCTAAAAAGCACCAGAAGCCGAATCCTGCTTCGGGTACGCCGGGTGGCATTGTTGAAGTTGAAATGCCAATGCAAGCATCGAATGTTGCTGTGTTTAATACCGTAACAGGTAAAGCAGATCGTGTTGGTTTTAAAACATTAGAAGATGGCCGTAAAGTTCGTTATTTTAAATCGAACGGCGAAGTAGTAGACGTATAAATACCACAGGTTAATACAAATGGTTAGATTAGAAACAGTTTATAAAGACACAATTGTGCCAAAGCTAAAAGAACAGTTTGGCTATAAAAGTGTTATGCAAGTGCCACGCATTACAAAAGTTACACTTAATATGGGTGTAGGCGAAGCGTTGAATGACAAAAAAGTTATGGAACACGCTGTTAGTGACATGGTTAAAATTGCCGGTCAGAAGCCGATTGTTAATAAAGCACGTAAATCCGTTGCAGGTTTTAAAGTGCGCGAAGGTTGGCCGATTGGTTGTAAAGTAACATTGCGTCGTGATCGTATGTATGAATTTATGGATCGTTTAGTGAGTATCGCTATCCCACGTATCCGAGATTTTCGTGGCTTAAACCCAAAATCTTTTGACGGTCGTGGCAATTACAGCATGGGTGTTCAGGAACAAATTATTTTTCCTGAAATTGAATATGATAAAATTGACACACTACGTGGAATGGATATTACATTTACAACATCTGCAAAAACAGACGAAGAAGGCCGTGCATTGTTAGCTGCCTTTAACTTCCCGATTAAAGGGCTGGTAGGTTAGGAGAGAATCATGGCTAAAATGTGTATGAAAGAGCGTGAAAAGAAACGCATCAAAACGGTTGCAAAATATGCGGCTAAACGTGCTGAATTAAAAGCAATGATTAAAGATGATAATGTTTCTTTTGAAGACCGTATGGAAGCTCAAAAAGCATTACAAAAGTTACCTCGCAACGCGAACCCGGTTCGTGTGCAGCGACGTTGTCAAATTACCGGTCGCCCACATGCGGTGTATCGTAAGTTTGGTTTGTGTCGTAACAAATTACGTGAAGCTGCAATGCGCGGTGATGTGCCTGGTTTACACAAGGCGAGTTGGTAGTCTTTAAGACGGCCAAGATAGAATTTAGGAGAACAGAATTATGATGACTGACCCAATCGCTGACTTGTTAACACGTGTTCGTAACGGTTTGCATGCGTCAAAAGTCGATGTAACTATGCGTACTTCAAAGCAAAAGCAGGCAATTGCTCAGGTTTTGAAAGACGAAGGTTTTATTAATGATTTTTCAGTTGCAGATGATGAAGGCAAATTAAATTTAAATATTGTTTTAAAATATTTTGAAGGCAAGCCTGTTATCGATAAAATCAAACGTATTAGTCGTCCTGGTCTTCGTATATATAAAGGTAGTGATGAATTACCTAAAGTAATGGGTGGTTTAGGGATTGCGATTATCTCTACATCAAAAGGTTTAATGTCTGATCGTGCTGCGCGTAAAGCTGGGCATGGTGGCGAAGTACTTTGTACCGTACAGTAAGCAGTAATTAAGGTTTAATATAATGGCAAGATTAACTCCAGTTGCAATCCCTAAAGGTGTTGATGTTTCAATCAAAGATCAACATATTAGCGTTAAAGGTTCAAAAGGAACTTTGGAACATGATATTCATTCGGCTGTTGAAGTGACATCAGCGGATAATGTGATTTCGTTTGCGTCACGCGAAGGTGCAGCGGGCGCGCCCGCTCAGTCAGGTACAGCGCGTGCATTGATTAACAATATGTTAACCGGTGTTACCGAAGGTTTTCAAAAGAAACTGTTACTCGTTGGTGTGGGTTATCGTGCGCAGGCTAAGGGTAAAACGCTGAATTTAACATTAGGGTTTTCGCATCCAGTTAATTATGAATTACCTGAAGGCGTTTCGGCTGAAACACCAAGCCAGACAGAAATTATAGTCAGCGGTATTGATAAACAACGTGTTGGTCAGGCCGCAGCAGAAATTCGTGCTTTTCGCCCACCTGAACCTTATAAAGGTAAGGGTGTTAAATATGCTGATGAGCATATTATGCGTAAAGAAGCCAAGAAAAAATAAGGTAGGTTAGCTCAAATGAACAAGAAATTATCTCGATTACGCCGTGCACGTAAAACACGCGCTAAAATTCGTGAACTTGTTGTGCCTCGTTTAACGATTCACCGCACACCACGTCATATTTACGCGCAAGTGATTGCCGCTGATGGTGAGAAAGTGTTAGCAAGTGCGTCAACCGTACAAGCTGAAATGAAAGCAAGTTTAAAGAATACGGGTAATATTGATGCGGCAACGGCAGTGGGTAAAGTCATTGCAGAAAAAGCGAAAGCGGCAGGTATTGAACAAGTGGCTTTTGACCGTTCAGGTTTCCGTTTTCATGGTCGTGTAAAAGCACTTGCTGATGCAGCACGTGAAGCTGGATTAAGTATTTAAAAGGTAAATATTATGGCAGGATTTGAAAACTCAACAGCAGCAGATGGCTTACAGGAACGTCTTGTAGATATTCGCCGTGTTGCAAAAGTTGTAAAAGGTGGTCGTATTTTTGGTTTTTCTGCGTTGACAGTGGTTGGCGATGGAAATGGCAAAGTAGGTTATGGCCGCGGTAAAGCACGTGAAGTACCGGTTGCTATTCAAAAAGCGATGGAAGACGCACGTAAAAACATGAAAACTGTTGAATTGAATGAAGGCACACTGCATTACCCTATTATGGCGCACAAAGGTGCGGCAAAGGTATATATGCAGCCTGCTTCTGATGGTACCGGCGTTATTGCGGGTGGCCCAATGCGTGCTGTTTTTGACGTGGTGGGTGTGCATAACGTATTAGCGAAATGTGTCGGAACTAATAATGCAATTAATGTTGTTCGTGCAACCGTTGATGGCCTGGCAAGTATGTTGTCACCGAAGCAAGTTGCAGCGAAACGCGGCTTAAAAGTCGAAGATATTACGGAATAAGATAATGGCTGGTAAAAAGAAAATTAAAGTGACTCAGTTTAAAAGTACGATTGGTCGCTTGGCTGCCCATAAAGCATGTGTGGCCGGATTAGGTTTACGTCGTATCAATCATACTGTTGAAGTTGAAGATACACCTTCAGTTCGCGGCATGATCAATACCGTGTCATATATGGTTAAAGTTGAGGAATAATCATGCGTTTAAATACACTCAAACCAGCTGAAGGTTCACATAAAACAGCAAAGCGTGTTGGCCGTGGTATTGGTTCTGGTTTAGGTAAAACCTGTGGACGTGGCCATAAAGGTCAAAAATCACGTTCAGGTGGTTATCACAAAGTTGGTTTTGAAGGCGGACAAATGCCTTTGCAACGTCGTTTACCTAAACGTGGTTTTAGTTCACGCATTGGTTTTGTGACCGACGAAATTAGAACGCACGAGCTTAATCTTTTTGAAGGTGTTGTTGATTTAGCAGCATTAAAAGCGGCGAACCTTGTGCGTAATGACATTTTACGTGCCAAAGTGATGTTGTCTGGTGAAGTTACTAAAGCAGTAACAGTTAAAGGTTTACGTGTAACGAAAGGTGCTCGCGCAGCAATTGAAGCGGCTGGCGGGAAGATAGAAGACTAGTGGCAACGCGTAAGAACATTCCTTCAGCAAGTAGCGGGAAGCTTGGTGAATTGCGTCAAAGAATTTTCTTTGTTATTGGCGCATTACTGGTATTCCGAATTGGCTCATTTATTACTGTTCCGGGGATTGACCCGGCTCAGTTAGCTCAAATGGTTGAGCAACAAAAAGGTACCATTTTAGACATGTTTAACATGTTCTCCGGTGGCGCGTTATCACGATTGTCGTTGTTTGCATTAGGTATTATGCCTTATATATCTTCGTCAATTATTATTCAGTTATTAACCAAGGTGCATCCTGCACTTGAAGCCTTGAGCAAAGAAGGTGCTTCAGGTCGGCGTAAGATTACCCAATATACACGTTACGGTACGTTGTTTTTAGGTACCTTTCAGTCTTTTGGTATTGCGGTTGCCTTATTCAGACAAGATGGTCTGGTTATTATTGATAGTGCTTACTTATTTTATTTTACAACGGTCATTACCTTAGTGACGGGTACCATGTTTTTAATGTGGTTAGGTGAACAAATTACAGAACGTGGTATTGGTAACGGTATTTCACTGATTATTTTTGCCGGGATTGTAGCGGGTTTGCCAAGAGCCGTTGCGGGTACACTCGAACGCGGTAGTACCGGTGAAATGAGTTCAGCCGTTATTTTGATTTTATTTATTTTGGCTATTGCAGTCACCGCGTTTGTTGTTTTCATGGAACGTGGTCAACGGCGTATTACGGTTAATTATGCTCAACGCCAACAGGGGCGGGGCATGTATCAGGGGCAAACGAGTCATTTGCCATTGAAGATTAATATGGCGGGCGTTATTCCACCTATTTTTGCTTCAAGTATTATTTTGTTTCCAGCTACCATCGCCGGTTGGTTTGGTAATGACACGAGTTTAAGCTGGTTGGTTGATATACGGACGATGTTATCACCGGGGCAACCTTTATATGTATTGTTATATGCGGTTGCCATCGTTTTCTTCTGTTTCTTTTATACAGCGTTAATGTATAACCCGAAAGAAACAGCCGACAACCTGAAAAAAGCAAATGCGATTATTCCCGGTGTGCGCCCAGGGGAACAAACAGCGAAACATATTGATACTATTTTAGGTCGTCTCACATTAGTCGGGGCCATCTATATTACAGCGGTAAGTTTATTACCTGAATTTTTGATTCTGGAATGGAACGTTCCATTTTATTTTGGTGGAACATCGTTATTGATTATTGTTGTGGTGGTAATGGATTCTATGGCGCAAATTCAAGCGCATATGATGTCGCATCAATATGAAGGGCTGATGAAAAAAGCCAATCCGAAAGGTCAAGGTAGAACATAATTCTGGAAATAGTGGCCTGATTTAGGCAGCAAGTTTCAGAATGGTTATTAAACAAGTTTTTAGGAGTAACTAGCATGAAAGTGAGAGCATCAGTAAAGAAAATGTGTTCAAACTGTAAAGTTATCCGTCGCCACGGTGTTGTGCGTGTCATTTGTAAGAATGGACGCCATAAGCAACGTCAGGGTTAAGGGTGTAGCGAGCTGTTTTTCAAGGCTTTAATCGAGGTTAGGTCTTGCTCAGTTCACTAGAAATGCGTACAATCAGCGGTTTCGCGCGGCACGAAAATTTCGGGCTGCGTGATGATTTATTGAAATTTTGAGGAAGTAATCCATGGCCCGTATAGCCGGAATTAATGTACCCGATCATAAGCATGCTGTTATTGCTTTGACTGCCATTTATGGTGTGGGTCGGACGCGCGCACAACAGATTTGTGCCGCAGTCGGTGTTGAACCTAGCACCAAGATCAGCGCAATCGATGAAAATGTTTTAGAACAAATTCGTGGTGAAATTGCAAAATACACTGTTGAAGGCGATCTGCGTCGTGAAGTGTCTATGAACATCAAACGTTTGATGGATTTGGGTACTTTTCGTGGTATCCGTCATCGTCGTGGTCTTCCACTTCGCGGTCAACGCACTAAAACAAATGCTCGGACTCGTAAAGGTCCACGTAAACCCATTAAAAGATAAGTCTTTAGGTAAGTAATTAATATGGCAACTAAAAAAACTCATTCGCGCAAGAAAAAGGTTAAACGCGACGTCTCTGACGGTATCGCGCATATCCACGCATCCTTTAATAATACGATTGTGATGATCACTGACCGACAAGGCAATGCCTTATGTTGGGCAACTGCGGGTGGCTCTGGTTTCCGTGGCTCACGTAAAAGTACCCCTTTTGCAGCACAAGTTGCGGCTGAACGTGTGGGCACGATGGCAAAAGAGTTTGGCATGAAGAACCTGGAAGTGAATGTAAAGGGCCCAGGTCCTGGTCGTGAATCTGCAGTACGTGCATTACACGCAAATGGTTTTAAAATTACAAATATTTCGGATGTGACACCTATACCACATAATGGTTGTCGTCCACCGAAACGTCGTCGAGTTTAGGAGTAGTACATTGGCTAAATATATTGGACCCAAGTGTCGTCAATGCCGTCGTGAAGGCGATAAATTGTTTTTAAAAGGCGATAAATGTTTTTCAAGTAAATGTGCGATGGAAAATCGTCCATTCCCACCCGGACAACACGGTCAAAAACGGACTCGTATGTCAGACTATGCGGGACAGTTGCGTGAGAAACAGAAATTACGCCGCGTATACGGTATTTTAGAAAAACAATTCCGAGGCTATTATAAAGAAGCGGATCGAATTAAAGGTTCAACGGGTGAAAACTTGTTACAACTTTTAGAATCACGCTTGGATAATGTTGTCTTTCGTATGGGCTTTGGAGCCTCTCGGAGTGAAGCACGTCAATTAGTGCGTCATAATGCAATTATGGTTAATGGCAAAAAATTAAATATCCCTTCTGCACAAATTGTGGCAGGTGATGTGATTGCCATTTCAACGAAAGCGAAAAGCCAGCTACGTATTAAGGGTGCTGTTGATGCTTCCCAAACACGTGGCATCGTTGAATGGGTTGATGTTGATACAACCAAGTTGGAAGGCATTTATAAAAATGTGCCTGAACGCAGTGATTTACCATCAGATATTAAAGAAAATCTGGTTGTAGAATTGTATTCCAAGTAATTAAGCACAAATTAAATTTTATTAATTTCTCAAAATTAGATAAAGAGGGTATTACATGCAAGGTATAGCTGAATTTTTGACCCCGCGAATTGTTGATGTAAATCAAGTCAGTGACACGCAGGCGAAAGTCACCTTGGAACCCCTAGAACGTGGTTTTGGCCACACTTTAGGTAATGCACTGCGTCGTATATTACTGTCATCAATGACAGGCTACTCTATTATTGAAGTAGAAATTGATGGCGTATTACATGAGTACACCACGGTTGAAGGTGTGCAGGAAGATGTGATGAACATCTTACTTAATTTGAAGGGCGTTGCTCTGAGAATGGATGACGCAGAAACATCCACTGCAAGATTAACACTGAATAAAAAAGGTCCTTGTGTTGTTACCGCAGGTGACATTGCTGTTGACCATAATATTGAAGTCGTTAACCCTGACCATGTGATCGCACATTTAACCGATGTTGGTGAACTGAACATGGTGATGAAAGTTGCAGCGGGTCGTGGTTATGAAGCTTCTAACCTGCGCATTGTTGACGAAGAAGAAGATCGTCCCATTGGGCGGTTACAGTTAGATGCGTCTTATAGTCCTGTCTCGCGTGTTTCCTATAACGTTGAAAGTGCACGAGTTGAACAGCGAACTAACCTTGATAAATTAATTATTGAGTTAGAAACGGACGGTACAATTGAGCCAGAACAAGCTATTCGCAATGCCGCCACTATTTTGCAGGAACAATTAGCCGCGTTTGTTGATTTACGTAGTAAAGAAGCCGATGAGCCATCTGAACAGGAACCCGATATCGATCCAATCCTGTTACGTCCAGTTGATGATTTAGAATTAACAGTACGTTCAGCAAATTGCTTAAAAGCAGAACAAATTTACTATATTGGTGACTTAATTCAATGTACTGAAGTTGAATTACTGAAAACACCTAATTTAGGTAAGAAGTCGTTAACAGAAATTAAAGATGTGCTTGCTTCACGTGGCCTATCATTAGGTTTACGTTTGGAAAACTGGCCACCAGCCAGTTTAGTAGGTAGCAAAGAAGATAAACCAGTTTCAACATTGTTGGGCTAGTTTTAATTTTTAAGTAAATACAGAATTGAATATAGGGTAGTATCATGCGTCATCGTCAAAGTGGTCGACAACTTAATCGCAATAGTTCACATCGAAAAGCGATGTTTAAAAATATGTCATCATCATTATTTAAACATGAACTTATTCGCACAACACTTGCAAAAGCAAAAGAATTACGTCGCAAAGCCGAACCGTTAATTACATTAGCGAAAAAAGACTCTGTTGCCAATCGTCGTTTAGCCTTTGCACGTTTAGGCGATCGAGATATTGTTACAAAGTTATTTAATGAACTTGGTCCACGTTATGTCGAACGTCCAGGTGGTTACTTGCGTATTTTAAAATGCGGTTTTCGTACCGGAGATAAAGCACCGATGGCTTATGTTGAACTTGTTGACCGTCCTATTGTAGAAGATGAAGAAGAAGCTGTTGAAGAATAACGGTTTGTTTTGTATTAAAAAGCCGGGCTTTTGCCCGGTTTTTTTATGTCGGGAATAAAATAATAGAGTCTAATTAAGTATGTTTCGATCTTTCCAAAATAATAGATCAAAAAAGCTGAATTATATCTTTGGTATTCTCTTAAGCTTAGCGGTTATTTATTCTGTCTTTTTTTTAAAGACGGATTTAACACGGTATCGAGCTATTCAAGAGCTTTGGAATTTTGGGCATGTCTTTCTTTTTATTGGACTGAGTTATTTAGTTATTAAGCATCTCTTTAAAGATTCGTCATTCTCGGTTTACATACAATTTATTTTAATCACGATAGGCTCTGTTTTACTGGGTATGTTGATTGAATATCTACAAACATTTACTGGTAGAGATAAAAGTGGCTACGATGTTCTTTTAGATTTAGTGGGTGGATGTATTGGTTTTGTTATTTTTTCCAGAACATTATCAGGAATGAATCGATTTGTGCGAGTCAGTTTTGGCTTAGGGGTGATTGCTTTTACATTGGTGGTACTTAGGCCAATGTTGAATATTATTATTGATGATGTTCAACAAAGAAAAGAGTTTCCTGTTTTAGTTTCCAATAAGAGCGACAGAGAGCTTTCCCGCTTTATTACAAATAAGGTCGGTTTAAAGCTTGTTCCTGATAATAACAAGCAGTCTGATTACAAGTTATTACGAATGGATTTTTATCCGGGTAAATACCCAACAGCAGGTCTTGATAATTCTGATCAGGATTGGAGAAGCTATAAGTACCTAAGTTTCAATGTGTTTAGCCCTTACCCCGCATCGTCATTTAATATTCGAATACATGATGAGTTACATGAACAAAGTGGATATCGTTATCAGGATAGATTTAACGAACGTATTCAACTATCCTCAGGGTGGAATAAAATAAGAATAGCCTTGAATGATGTAAAACGGGCACCGCTTAAACGTGATATGAATATGCAACGGATAAGAAAGTTAATGTTTTTTAAAATAAATCTGAATAAACCAGTCTACTTTCTTTTTAGTCCTATCAAGCTTGAAAAATGATAATTTTGTATACCGATTTTACGTTGCATGGCCCGTATGTTGGCCAATTAAAGGCAGCTATCTACAAACAAAACCCGAGTGTCAACATTATTGATTTAATGCATGATGTTCCAAACTTTAATATAAGATATTCGGCATGTTTGCTAAATAGTCTTATCGAGTATTTTCCTGATGATAGTGTATTTTGTTGTGTTATTGATCCTGGGGTGGGAAGTGCCCGACAATCTATTGTACTAAAAATAAATAATCAATATCTTATTGGGCCGGATAATGGTTTGTTTGAGTATATTCTTCGCTCAAGTCATAAATCACAAGCTTATAAAATAGTTTGGGCACCATCCCAACTAAGTGCCACCTTTCATGGTCGAGATATTTTTGCTGTGATTGCAGCAAGGATTGCACAGATGGATTTTTCAGGTATTGATAAGCTGCCTTTAAATGATATTTTACGCTTTGATTGGGAAAATAATTTAGCAGAAATTATTTATATTGATGCTTACGGTAATTTGATGACAGGGATTGCTGCATCGGCTATTTCGACGGAAACCGTTATTGAATTAAAAGGTAGACGAGTTTATTTTGCAAAAACATACGCAGAGATGCCTACGAATCAACCGTGCTGGTATGTTAATTCAAACCAGCTTGTCGAAATAGCTTTACGAGAACAAAATACTGCGAAAGCCTATTCTTCCCAAATTGGGGATATTGTCAATATATTAGAATAGAACTTTTAACTGGTTGATATTTATAGATAAATTCGACTTAATTAATATTGAAAATAGCCGATATTATAATATGAAATCCTTGGGGGTAATCAGAATCACTTTCGGCAATTGGTAGCAGACAACGTAAAGTTTTAATCGTTAAACCGTCTCCGCACTGAGACTTTCGCAAGGTGAAAATATAA
Organism: uncultured Thioalkalispiraceae bacterium; assembly: GCA_964472525.1. Classification (GTDB taxonomy): domain Bacteria; phylum Pseudomonadota; class Gammaproteobacteria; order UBA6429; family Thiohalophilaceae; genus SZUA-37. The sequence goes on from CAYYLL010000003.1 coordinate 25,348, forward strand.
AAGCGATTCTGGTGACAACAAAAGACCGTGGCTCGATTAAACATGCGGATTTATTCAATCATATTGTTGATCGTAATATCACAAAAGATGGAAGCTTACTTCGTTTACTGGATTGAGCTTCAGGTTGAGTCCTATCTCTTATCATGGATTGAATCGGGTAAAACAGAAGCGATTGCCACTTATTACTGTTACCGAATGAGGCGTAGTTAACGATTTTTCATATTAATCTTTGTTAATATTAGTTCGTTATTAAAAAAATGACGATTTGCACAAGGATGCGCCTATTATGCTTAACCACCTTCCTGCTGAAGATGCCTTTTCTCGAGCCATTGAACTCTACAATAAAAGAGAATACGGTAGTGCGATACCATTTTTTCTACATGCGATTCGAGGAACGGCAAAGAATAATTTCCATTCAAATGAGTATATGGCATTTTATGGCCTATGTTTAATGCGGCTAGGCAATCGTGACGAAGGTTTTAATAAATGTGTTGTTGCGGCTGAGGTGGAGTTAAATAATCCAGAAGTATTTTTACATTTGGCCGCTGCCGCTATTATTAAGCAGCGTCGCAGAATGGCACTTAAGGCCATCTCTCAAGGACTCGCGATTGAACCGGGTCACATGAAATTAAAGGCATTACGCAAGAAAATGGGAATACGGCGTAAACCTTTTTTTGGATTTTTATCACGCGACAATTTTATAAATGTTTTTTCGGGCAAGTTGCGTTATAAATTAATGGATCACTAAGATGTTTGTTATTTTAGTAAAGCTTTCAGGTATTGGCCTGTATACGATTTTTTTATTTTGCTAATAGTTTCCGGTGTCCCTTCGGCAACAATCGTACCGCCTTTGTGGCCACCTTCTGGCCCAAGGTCGATGACCCAGTCGGCTGTTTTAATCACATCCAGATTATGTTCAATCACAATCACAGTATTGCCGTGATCGCGTAACCGATGTAATACTGCGAGCAGTTGTTCAATATCGTGAAAATGTAAACCGGTAGTGGGTTCGTCTAATATATACAGTGTTTTACCCGTGTCACGTTTAGAGAGTTCACGAGATAGCTTGATGCGTTGAGCTTCACCACCAGAAAGTGTGGTCGCATTTTGTCCTAGGGTGATATATGAAAGGCCGACATCCATCAGTGTTTGTAGTTTTCGTTTAATCACTGGAATAGCATCAAAAAAGACCACGGCATCTTCAACGGTCATTTCCAATATTTCGTAAATATTTTTACCTTTATAACGTATTTCCAGTGTTTCACGGTTATAACGTTTGCCGTGGCATATATCGCAAGGAACATACACATCTGGTAGAAAGTGCATTTCAACCTTTATTACACCGTCACCCTGGCAGGCTTCACAACGGCCGCCTTTTACATTAAAACTAAAACGTCCGGGCGCATAACCTCGTGTTCGTGCATCTTGTGTTTGTGCATAAAGCTCTCTTAGCGGTGTAAATAGTTGAGTATAGGTGGCCGGGTTCGAGCGTGGTGTGCGCCCAATGGGGCTTTGATCAATATCAACAATCTTATCAAACTGTTCCATGCCTTTTATCTTCTTTACCGGTGCAACCTCACCACTGGCATTATTAATTTCTTTAGCGGCATAACGATATAGTGTGTCATTAATTAAAGTCGATTTCCCTGAACCTGACACCCCCGTAATGGTTGTCATTAAGCCCACGGGGATACTGATAGATACATTATGTAGATTATTTCCAGATGCACCTTGAATTTCAAGTTGTTTTTTTGGGTCGTTATAGCTGCGTTGTTTAGGAACGGTGATGGACCTTTTCCCTGAAAGATATTGGCCAGTAATTGAATTTGGGTTTTTTAGAATTTGTTTGGGTGTTCCTTCGGCTATTATTTTACCACCATGCACACCGGCCCCGGGACCGATGTCAACAACATAGTCGGCACTTAAGATTGCCTCTTCATCGTGTTCGACGACAATTACCGTATTACCCAAGTCACGTAGATAGTTTAGAGTATGTAATAGACGAGTATTATCGCGTTGATGTAAACCGATTGACGGCTCATCGAGTACATACATAACGCCTACTAACCCCGCACCAATCTGACTGGCTAGACGGATACGTTGTGCTTCGCCTCCAGATAATGAGTCTGCTTTTCGATCGAGTGATAAATATTCCAGACCAACATTGACTAAAAAATCTAATCGTTGGCTGATCTCTTTAACAATTTTTTCGGCTATTTTCCCTTTATGCCCGGTTAACTTTAATTTTTTAAAAAACAGTTGTGTATCTTCGATAGCTAAGGTGGCTATTTCGGGTAGAGTGGTTTCTTTAATATAAACATGTCGCGCCGCCTCATTAAGCCGCGCACCTTTGCAGGTTGGACAGGGTTGTTGACTAACGTATTTACCCAGTTCTTCACGCACCGTATTGGATTCTGTTTCTCGGTAACGACGTTGCATATTATTAATAATGCCTTCAAAGACCTGTACTTTTTTATGTTGTCGTCCATTGTCATTGAAGTAATGGAACGTAATTTTTTCTGTACCACTGCCGTATAAAATTGTTGTTTTAATTTCATCCGTTAATTTTTCGAAAGCAGCATCCATATCAAAACCATAATGCGCGGCGAGAGACTCAACCATTTGGAAATAATAGATATTACGCCGATCCCAGCCACGTATTGCGCCACTGCTTAAACTGAGTTCGGGGTGGGTAACGACTCTTTCCGGATCAAAAAATTGATTAACCCCTAAACCATCACAGGTTGGGCAAGCTCCTGCTGGGTTGTTAAACGAAAAAATTCGCGGTTCGAGTTCGCTAATGGAATAACCACATTCAGTACAGGCATAGCGTGCAGAAAAAACAATGTCGCCGTTTGTTTTAGCCTGCGCTTCGTCCATATATGCAATACGAGCTAATCCGTTTGAAAGTTTAATGGCTGTTTCAAAAGAATCAGCTAAGCGTTGTTTAATATCTTCGCGTACTTTAAAGCGATCAATCACGACTTCAATCGTATGTTTTTTACGTTTATCCAGTGTATCGAGTTGATCGAGTTCATGGATTAAGCCATCGATACGGGCACGAACGTAACCATCGGCACGTAAACTGTTTAAGGCATGTTCGTGTTCACCTTTACGGCCATCAATAACCGGCGCGAGCAACATCAACTTTGTTCCTTCCGGCATAGCCAATACCTGGTCAACCATTTGGCTGATCGTTTGTGCATCCAGTGTTGTATTATGTTCCGGGCAACGTGGTTCACCGGCACGAGCAAACAACAGTCTTAAATAATCATAAATTTCGGTAATGGTGCCAACAGTAGAACGCGGGTTATGTGAAGTCGATTTTTGTTCGATGGATATTGCCGGTGATAAGCCTTCAATATGATCAACGTCTGGTTTTTCCATGACCGACAAAAATTGCCGCGCATAGGCCGATAAGGATTCGACATAACGGCGCTGGCCTTCTGCATAAATAGTGTCAAAAGCAAGTGACGACTTGCCCGAGCCGGATAAACCGGTTACCACAATAAGCTTATCGCGCGGCAGGTCGAGGTCTATATTTTTTAGGTTGTGGGTACGTGCCCCACGAATATGAATTGTGTTCATCTATTGATTTTCGGTGAATGCAAACCTGTTAATATACGTGGCTATTGGGATTGACGCAAAATTATATTTTTTCGTAGCATGATAAAATGAGCAACCATTGGAGCGTGATTCCCTATATAATAAGGCACACAAAATTGAGTTTGGACCAAGAAATCGCAGTATGACCGTAGATAATGAAAATATGAGCCGTGCCGAAAAGCGCACGGCAGTGTCATTAGCGGCCGTCTTTTCCACTCGAATGCTAGGGTTATTTATGATCCTGCCAGTATTTTCAGTTTTAGCTGAGAAAATGCCAGATTATAATGCCACACTGGCCGGTATTGCGATTGGTATTTACGGTCTGACGCAGGCAACACTGCAAATTCCTCTGGGACTTCTATCGGATAAAGTAGGGCGTAAACCGGTTATTCTCGGTGGTTTACTTGTTTTTGCGCTAGGCAGCGTGGTCGCTGCGTCAGCTCATACTTTACTTTGGGTGACTATTGGGCGTGCTATGCAAGGCTTAGGTGCTGTGGCCAGTGCGGTAATGGCATTGGCCGCTGATTTGACTCGCGAAGAACACCGTATGAAGGTGATGGCGACGATTGGCATGAGTATTGGTTTGTCCTTCGCCGTTGCTTTGGTACTTGGGCCACTAGTGAACAATTGGTTTGGTTTAGCGGGTATTTTCTGGCTAACCGCGCTGTTGGCAATTTGCGGTATGTTGATAGTTATCGTATGGGTACCCACCCCAGTTGTGTCCCGCTTTCACCGGGATGCACAGGTTGAAACCGGCTGGTTTAAGTCGGCCTTAAAAGATACCCAATTACTGCGGCTAGATGCCAGTATTCTCACCCTACATTGTGTTCTTATGTCGACTTTTGTAGTGATGCCCTTCATTTTGCGTGACCAGTTGGGTTTAGCCGTTGAAGCTCATTGGAAAATTTATTTACCTGTTTTAATTCTTTCGATGGTCGGTGTGGTCCCCCTGATTATTATTGGTGAGAAAAAACACAAGCTAAAACAATTGCTTATTACTGCTATTATCGTCTTAGCGTTAGCTGAGCTTGGTTTTTGGCTGTTTGGCTATTCTTTTGCAGGCATGGCATCCATGTTATTGTTCTTTTTCCTGGCATTTAATCTGGTCGAAGCCACGATGCCGTCGTTAGTGGCAAAAATGGCACCAGCGGCACACAAAGGTACTGCCATGGGAGCCTATTCCAGTTCTCAGTTTTTTGGTGTATTTATTGGTGCTGCTGCCGGTGGTTGGTTAAAACAACATATGGGACTCGACAGCGTATTGTTGTTTAACGTGGTGGTTATCAGTATTTGGTTAATACTGATTATCAGTATGCGCGAGCCACAGTATTCGAGCAGCATATTATTAAATGTGGGAACATTGGATAATTCACAAGCAGCAGAATTAGCCGATACATTGAGTCAAATCGAAGGGGTACTGGATGTTACCGTTATTGCCGAAGATGGCATTGCGTATATTAAAGTAGACAAACAGTGTGTTAACGAAGAAGACTTAACACAATATTCGGTCAATCAATAATGACCGAATGTTGCTAACAACGGTTGTAAAACTAAAGAAAATACTTAAAAAGTAAATTAACCCGATAAACAAAGATAACTAGAGGAAGACAATTATGGCACGAGGTGTAAACAAAGTAATACTCATTGGCAATTTAGGTAAAGATCCTGAAGTGCGTTATTCTCCGAATGGTGGTGCGGTCACAACCATTACTCTAGCAACATCGGAGTCATGGAAAGATAAAAACACTGGAGAGCAGGTTGATAAAACAGAATGGCATCGTGTGGTCTTCTTCCGTCGTTTAGCCGAAGTCGCTGGCGAATACTTAAAGAAAGGTTCAAAAGTTTTTATTGAAGGTAAATTACAAACGCGTAAATGGCAGGATCAAAATGGTCAGGATCGTTACACAACAGAAATCGTTGCCAACGAGATGCAAATGTTAGACTCAAAAGGTGGTGGTAGTGCAAACTTCAACCAAGGCGCAGCAGCACCGCAAGCGCAACATCAATCGGCAGCACCACAACAAGCAGCTCCTCAATCGGCTCCGGCAATGAGTGGTGGAGACTTTGATGACGATATACCGTTTTAAATCAGAATTAGAAAAAATATAAAGTTTTATTAACTTATGTTTGTTCCATAAAGCCCTGTTTAACAGGGCTTTTTTTATAGCGTCGTAAAATTATTAGCAGCTATACTGCTGTTGTCATGAAAATATTATATCAATAAGCAAGAACGTATGGATATTAAATTAAGGTAGCTGAAATGGTAAAAATGAATTGTCACCAATAACGATGCCAGAAGATAGTATCGAATTATTTTGATAAAAACTGAGCAAGGACGAACACAGTAATTATTATTTATACATTATATAGAGTAACAATATATTAAGAACAAGCAGAAAAGTACTGATTGCCTGCCACGCACGCACCGGGTTTCTTTTAAGAAGTGGAACATAATCAGTGTTAACTAATCTTGAATCAGCATGATTGAGTGCATAAATAAATTCGGACAAACGTATAAAACGCTGTTCTTGATTAATGCTTACGGCTTTTTCTATGGTTTTATCTACCCATATCGGTATTTCCGGATTATATCGTTTAATGGAAATATAATTTAGTTTTAACATATTTTTAGCCGAGAGATCTTTTCCGTAAGGTAAATATCCTGTGAGCAGTTCATAGGCAATCACGCCTAAGGAAAAAATATCAGATCGATTACTACCTGTGTTACCAATATGATATTCCGGAGCAGTATAATTGATTGTACCTAAAATATTATTAAATTGAATGGGCGCACTGATTTCATTAATACCCGCTATTTTAGTCGAACCAAAATCAATAATTTTTAAGGTACCATTTTCGTCAATTAAGATATTTTCAGGTTTTAAGTCCTGATGAATCATCTCCAATCGGTGAAATGCACGCAAGCCTCGTGCAATTTGTTCTACAAAGTCTCGTACCGTATTAAGATTGGCTCTGGGCTCATCTTCCATCCATTGTCGTAAGGTTCTGCCCTGAATATGTTCTGCAATATAATAAAGCGCGGTTCGTTTGCGTGGTATTTCCAGTACTTTCATTACGTGCGGGCTGTTAATGCGTCGACCGGCCCATTCTTCATGAAGAAATAAACTGATGTATTCCGCATCATCATCGAAGTTAACCGAGGGAGCTTTTAATACAACATTTGTTTCTGTTTCGGTATCTTGTGCTAAATATACCTCGGTTCTTTTATTGGAAAATAAATGTCGTAGAATTTTATAGCCATCTAAAATCATACCTGGCTCTAATACTGGAGGGAAAGGCAGTTCAGTTAATTTTTGATAAAATTCATCTTCATTTTCGCCCGGTAGTGAAGTGATACGAATGATCTGGCAGGTAACATTGTCATTGGTTTTATTGTTAATGGCTTCCTGAGTAATCTCGTTGGCGGCAAGTTGCAGGTCATCATGGCGTTGTTGAATAATATCCAACATGCGATTGTCGGTAATAAACTCATGAACACCATCACTGACCATGATAAAAGTATCACCAACTTCTAAAGGTACACTGCGATAATCTATATCCAGACGAACATCAATACCCACAGCGCGTGAAAGTAATGATTTATTCTCATTAATTTGTACACGATGATCATGGGTGAGTTGTTTAAACTCATTGCCGCGTAAGCGATAAATCCGCGTGTCCCCAACATGAAAAATAAAACCGGTATTTGATTTTAATATTAATGCACTTAAGGTTGTCACCATGCCTTTGTGTGATTGATATTTGCGCTGCCCATTACCATGCAGCCAGTGATTGAGTGCCGCAATAATTTTATGTGCCGATGTTTGTGCAGTCCATGTTTCTGGCGTACTAAAGTAATCATTTAGAAAACCTTTTACACAGGCGTGGCTAGCTTCTTTACCGGCATCACTGCCGCTCATACCATCGGCAATGGCGGCCGCAATGCCTTTGGTTTGCAATAGCTGACCGTTTGCAACCTGAATGCCACAGGTATCTTCATTTTCTGCTTTGCCGCCGGCTAAACATTGGTGGGCTGATTCTATTGTGAGTGTTTTTTTCATTATCAATCTACTAAAAAGGCCATAGATAATCTATCTATGGCCTTTGAGGTTACCGCAAGTTGCACTATTTATTCAACTTCAATCATTTGTACCGTACCATCTGGCAAAACTTCAATCATCTGGTCTTGTGGATCCTCAAGGAAAAAAGCAATAAGAATAAATACTGTAATGGCGAAAGATGCAATTACAATAAAGAATACATTAGTGGCGACAAATGAAAGTGTGGTTAAAAATATAACTGCACCAACATTACCATAAGCACCTGCCATACCGGCAATTTGCCCGGTGAGTCGACGTTTAACCAGCGGGATAATGGCAAAGACAGCACCGTTGCCCGCGTTTACAAAGACTGAACTGAAGATAACGGCAGCCACGGCCAATGAAATACTCCACTCACTGGTGATAAGACTTAATAAATAATAGCCAATGGCCGCTCCCACCATCAGGACGGTGAGTGATAACTTTCGCCCAAACTTGTCGCTGATCCAGCCACCAGCCGGACGCATAATTAAATTAAGGCCAGCAAAAATGGAAGCCACTAGACCAGCCTGAATAGCCGAAAGGTGAAAAGTATCCATAAAGTATAAGGGCAAAATCGAAACCACAGCCAGTTCAGAACCAAAGGTCACCATATAAGCTAGGTCGAGTATGGCAACTTGCTTAAATTTATAGCGTTCGATCTCAGGAACCGTTTCAGTAAAAACATGTTTATTAATTTGATAAATGCGTATTGACTGGAAAGCATATAAGCTAGCTAATATAAGGTAAATAATATCGGTAACCCCTGTGCTTAACATGCCTAAATTAGCTGGGCTGAGTTTCCAGGTTAATACCGCTAATGCGGCAAATAATGGAATATTCATTACAAGATATAAAAAGAAATCAAAGCTGGAGGTAACTTCCAATGCACCATTTTTCTTGGGTTTAAAGTAAGTAGAGCCTTTGGGTGTATCGGTTACACTAAAGAAATAAACGGCTGAATAAACCAGTGCCACAACACCGGTTGAGCCAATCGCCCAACGCCAACCATCGTCACCACCAAACATTAACGCAACGGTCGGTAAAATCACCGCTGCACCTGCCGAACCAAAGTTACCCCAACCACCGTAAATACCTTGTGCCAATCCAGTTTGTTTTGCCGGAAACCATTCGCTGATCATGCGAATACCAATCACAAAACCGGCTCCAACAAAGCCTAACAGGAAGCGCATAAGTGCCAGTTGTTCATAACTCTTCGCCATGGCAAAGCCAAAGCAGAGAAAGCTCGATACAAACAGTAGCATCGAATAAATCCGGCGAGGGCCAAAAGCATCCACCAACATACCAACAATAATACGAGCAGGAATAGTGAGTGCAACGTTAAGGATGAGCAGGGTTTTAACTTGCTGTGCGCTTAAGCCCATGGAATCACGCATCATGGCGAGTAATGGTGCGTGATTAAACCAGACAAAGAAGCTAATAAAGAAAGCAAGCCAGCTTAAATGCAAAATACGCATTTTCCCACTAAATGAAAACAGATTAAGTTTGCTTGATGAGATCGACATGTTATTTCCTTGAGTTTTAATAGTAATGTATCTTGTACAGCAAGAGACATGCCAATAATATAACTCCTTGTTATCTAAAGGAAAATTAAAAGTAGTTTATTCTTTTTGCACTATTATAGTGCAAATATAGTATTAGTGTATAATTAAATACTTAATATGTGCAGTGACTTTCTGGCAAGATTTTCATTCTGGATGCTTGCTATTATATTATGCGCTATTATATCTGTTGCGCACTATTATGGTGCATAAAAGAGTTGTTTTATACTGATATTTTTCTCAGGTATAGGAAATTTTATATATTTATCATGTGCTTAGAATATATTTAAGTATTTACTAATACATGGCACGGCACTTGCTGTAATTGAGATTTATTGAACAAGGGCAAAGAATGGAGCGGTACCGAAGCCGCCTTTGCTTACCACTAACACTTTAACGGAGCTTTAGGATGAAAGAAAAACTGGTAGTAATCGGTAATGGTATGGCGGGCATGCGTACCGTTGAGGAGCTGCTTAAAATTGCGCCCGATACTTACGATATCTCCGTTTTTGGCGAAGAACCTTACGGCAACTATAACCGTATTATGCTTTCACCCGTACTTGCAGGTGAAAAAACCATTGACGAAATTATGCTCAATGATTTGCAGTGGTACGTCGACAATAACATCACCCTATATAAAGGTGTAAAAGCAACGGAAATTGATCGTATAAAACGAACTGTAACCGGTGATGACGGCAAAAGTGTTAGCTATGACCGTTTATTGATTGCAACCGGTTCAACCGCGTTTATTATTCCTCTGCCCGGGCATGATTTACCCGGCGTGGTTGCTTTCCGTGATATTGCTGATGTCGATACCATGCTGGATGCAGCTCGGTCTGGTACAGACAAAAGCGGAAAAAATGCCATTGTGATTGGTGGTGGTTTGCTTGGTCTTGAAGCGGCTAACGGTTTAATGGAACAAGGTATGAATGTGAAAGTGGTTCACATTATGGATACCTTAATGGAACGCCAACTGGATGAACCGGCTGCAAAAATGTTGCAGGCAAATTTAGAAGAACGTGGTCTGGAATTTTTAATGGGTGCACAAACGGAATCTATTCAGGGTAACGGCAAAGTAGAAAAAGTTTGTTTTAAAGACGGCACCGAAGTGGATGCCGATATTGTTGTGATGGCCGTGGGTATTCGTCCTAACTTTGAACTTGCGAAGCAGGTCGGTATTCATTGTGAACGCGGTATTGTGGTAAACGATACCATGCAAACGTTTGACCCGGTTGTTTATTCGGTGGGTGAATGTGTACAACATCGTGGACAGACCTATGGTTTAGTTGCACCGTTATTTGAAATGGCAAAAGTATGTGCCAACCATTTAGCGAAACATGGCATCGGCTTATACGAAGGAACCATGACATCCACAAAACTAAAAGTAACCGGGATTGATTTATTCTCGGCCGGTGACTTTACTGGTGACGACACAACCGAGGATTTAGTCTTTAAAGATGAGTCTCGCGGTGTATACAGAAAAATTGTTGTCAAAGATAACATTGTGCAAGGTGCTGTTATGTACGGCGATACCATCGACGGTACTTGGTATTTTGACTTAATGCGTGATGAAACCGATATCAGTGATTTTCGTGCAACCATTTTATTTGGTCAGGCGCACTTAGGTGATTCTGGTCATGGTGATGACAACCGTGTTGCAGCTATGGCAGACTCGGCCGAAATTTGTGGTTGTAACGGTGTTTGCAAAGGCGACATTGTGACAGCCATTGTCGATAAAAAATTATTTACCCTCGATGAAGTACGCGCCCATACTAAAGCATCCAGTTCATGTGGTTCATGTACCGGTTTAGTGGAAGCACTGATTGCACATACCGTTGGTGGTGACTATTCGGTTGCGCCACATTTAAAACCAATATGTGGCTGTACTGAACAAACCCATGACGGTGTGCGTGAGCAAATTCGTAAACAGGAATTAAAAACAATGCCTGCGGTACGTGAAGCATTGGGTTGGGATACACCGGATGGTTGTCCTAAATGCCGTATGGCATTGAACTATTACTTACTCTGCCAATGGCCAACCGAATATAAAGATGACAGCCAGTCGCGTTTTATTAACGAACGCGCACATGGCAATATTCAACACGATGGTACTTACTCTGTTATTCCACGTATGTGGGGTGGCATGACTACGCCACAGGAATTGCGTGCAGTTGCCGATGTTGCTGAGAAATTTGATGTTAAAACAGTGCATGTTACTGGTGGTCAACGTATTGGTTTATACGGCCTTAAAAAAGAACAGCTTCCTGAAGTATGGAAAGAATTTACCGATGCAGGCATGGTATCAGGTCATGCGTATGGCAAAGCATTGCGAACCGTTAAAACCTGCGTAGGTAAAGAGTGGTGTCGTTTTGGAACACAAGATTCCACTGGCTTAGGGATTAAACTTGAAGAGTTAAGCTGGGGTTCTTGGACGCCGCATAAATTCAAAATGGCGGCATCGGGTTGTCCGCGTAACTGTGCCGAAGCTACGATTAAAGATCTTGGTGTGGTGTGCGTGGATTCCGGTTATGAAATTCATGTGGGTGGTAATGGTGGCATTAAAGTACGTGCAACCGATTTCTTGTGTGCAGTTAAAACCGAAGAAGAAGTTTTAGAGTACGCAGCGGCTTATATGCAGTTCTATCGTGAAGATGCACATTATCTGGAACGTACTGCACCGTGGATTGAACGGGTTGGCCTGCATAGAGTGAAAGAAGAAATTGTTGATGATGCAGCAAAACGTAAAGTGTATGCCGAGCGTTTTTATGTTGCGCAATCCGTGGCACAGGATGATCCGTGGAAAGAACGTGTTGATGGTGGTGAAAAACATGAATTCACACTATTAAAAGAAATCAGAGGGTAATAAAATGAGTGACTGGATTGAAGTAGGTAGTTTAAACGATATACCTAAACAAGGTGCGCGTGTCGTGCGAACAGATAAGGGTGATATCGCGGTATTTCGTACAGACAGCGATGAGATTTTTGCGGTAAAAGATGAATGTCCTCACAAGAAGGGACAGTTATCGCAAGGGATTGTTTATGGCACCAAGGTTGCCTGCCCGTTACACAACTGGATGATTAATCTGGATTCCGGTACAGCTGTTGCTCCGGATGAAGGTTGTGCAGCAACTTACCCGATAAAGATGGATGGAGACAAAATTATGTTATCGCTTACGCCTAAAGAGAGTTTTCCTAATAGTGAGTAAGTCGTCATTTCCGCGAAGGCGGGGATCCAGACAGCATTAAACAAGGCTATTTACATATGGCATAGATTCCCGTCTTCGCGGGAATGACGCAGTTGTGTTGTTTTATAAATTGAAAATTTGTGTGTCGTAGTGGAGTTAGTTAATGCTATTCGGTCGTAACAAAAAAAATCCAATCAAACTTGCAGACAAGAAAGTTGTCGACTGGAAATATACCACCTGTGGTTATTGTTCTACTGGCTGCTCAATTGAAGTGGGTTTGGATAAAGAAGGGGCAGCGGTTGCAACCCGTGGCGTTGCCGGTGCGGATGTGAACCGGGGCAAACTTTGTTTAAAAGGTATTTTTGAACACGAATTGTTTAATATTCCTGGTCGTGGTGATAAGCCTTTAATGCGTGACCATTTCTACGATGCCTTTGAGCAAACTAACTGGGATACCGCGCTTGATAAAGTGGCCGATGAAATAAAACGTATCCAGTCCACTTACGGTCGGGATGCCTTTGCCATTGTTTCTACCGGCCAGATCATGACCGAAGAATTTTATACATTGGGCAAACTTGCCCGAGGTGTAATCGGTACTAATAATTACGATGGCAATACAACACTTTGCATGTCCTCGGCTGTATCGGGTTATAAACGCTCTTTTGGTTCTGATGGCCCGCCGGGCTGCTATGACGACTTTGAACATACCGATTGTTTAATGGCATTTGGTTCGAACCTTCCCGAACAGCACCCGATTATTTACTGGCGATTAAAACAGGCCTTAGAAAAACGAAAGTTTCCTGTGATAGTTGTGGATCCTCGTGTAACGATGTTTGCACAAATGGCCGATATTCATTTGCCGGTTACACCGGGCACCGACTTAGCCTTATTAAATTCACTCGCACACGTTATTTTAGATGAGGGGTTAGAAGATCGCTCATATATTGATTCGAACACAACGGGCTATGATGAGTTTATTAAAACAGTCGAACATTACGATCCGGTCAGTGCCTCAAAAATATGCGGTATTGATGAGGACACCATTCGTAACGTTGCGCGTACCTATGCTAATGCCGGTGCGGCCATGTCTATTTGGACGATGGGAATTAATCAAAGTACGCACGGTTCCGATGGTGTGTGTGGTATCAATAATTTAAATTTGGTGACGGGTAATATTGGCAAACCCGGTAGCACCAGTTTATCCATTACTGGGCAGTGCAATGCCATGGGGACGCGTGAATGGTCTGGCTGTTCCGGTTTGCCCGGTTACCGTGCTTTAGAAAAAGAACAAGATAGGGAAGACATCGCAAAATTCTGGGGAATTGATTCTGAATTTTTTCCGAAGAAGCGTGGATTGTTTCAGACAGATATTTTCCCCGCAATAGAAACAGGCCAGATAAAAGGTATGTGGTTGATCGCAACCAATCCAATGACGTCGATGACCAATACTGCACGTATCCGAAAAATTTTAGAGAAGCTCGATTTTCTGGTCGTACAAGATGCCTATCAGGATTGCGAATCTAACCAATATGCCAATGTTTATTTTCCTGCGGGTGTGTGGGCAGAAAAAGAAGGTTGCTTTACCAATACCGAACGACGAGTGAATTTAATTCGTAATGTGATTAAACCGCATGGAGAATCCAAACCGGACTTATGGATTTTTAACCAAATGGCGAAGCGTTTCGATCAAGGTAAAAAAATAAAATTTCCTGAAACAGCCGAAGGTGTATTTGATGAATTGCGCCAGTTATCAAAAGGCCGAATGTTAGATTATTCAGGTATGAGTTATGAAAAACTCGAAACGCAAAAAGGTTTGCAGTGGCCTTGTACCGAGGGAGATGAAACTGGCAGTGCGCGGCTGTACACCGATGGTAAATTCCAGTATCCCGATGGCAAGGCAAAATTACTTGCCTTACCGTTTATTGATAATAACGAAGTACCGGACGATGAATATCCGTTCTGGATGAACAGTGGGCGGGTGGTTGAACATTTTCATACCCGTACCCGTACCGGCAAAGTTGGTAACATTAATAAATTTAGCCCGACCCCGTATATGGAAATGAACCCAGACTCGGCAAAAGAATTAGGTATTCAACACGGTGGTTATGCGCGCTTAACCTCGCGCCGTGGTGATGGTGTGGTGATGGTGCAATGCACCCAACGCGTACCACCGAACATGGTTTTTATTCCATTCCATTTTCATGAATGTGCCAATCGTTTAACGCTAGGTTTACTGGATCCACATTCAAGACAACCGGCCTTTAAACAGTGTGCAGTTAAAATAGAAGCGGTAGTCGATCAACAGGCGGCCGCTGTAAGGAATAAAGAAGCGCGAGCTTTTTAGTAAGAAATAAATTGCTCGTCATACCCGCGGAGGCGGGTATCCAGACATTAAAAGAGGCTGTTTATATTTTTGTTCTGGATTACCATCCCCGCCTTCGCTCGGGACAGGCTCTACGCGGGAATGACGAATAGAGTTAAGTCTATTAATCATAGTTTTTATTTAGGTTTTTTATAATATGTTTAAAGTAAGAAAAGACGAACCAGATTACGCTTACCTACCAGATGCGAAAGCACCGCGTGTTAACCATTATGGTAAAAATATTGATTTATCGGCAGAACATAACGAATTAATCGGTAAAAGTTTAAATATTAATGGTGACAGTGGTATTAGTGATAATCCTGATCGCTACAAGCAACACGGTTTTTATTTTAATGCAGATAACTGTATTTCTTGCCATGCTTGCGAGTCGGCTTGCAGTGAAAAAAATGATCTACCTCCTTACCTTGCCTATCGCGCAGTGGGTTATGTCGAAGGTGGTACTTACCCGAGCTATACTCGTTTAAATATTTCGATGGCGTGTAACCATTGTGACAACCCAGTATGTTTAAAAGGTTGTCCGACGCGTGCTTATACAAAATATGCTGAGTACGGTGCGGTGCTACAGGATCCGGATATTTGTTTTGGTTGTGGTTATTGTACTTGGGTATGCCCTTATAATGCGCCGCAACTCGATATGAAAAAGGGCCATGTGCATAAATGTAATATGTGTGTGGACAGACTCGAAGCTGGACTGAAACCAGCTTGTGCTTCTGCTTGTTTAGCGGGTGCTTTAGATTTTGGTGTTATCGAAACCACACCAGAAAATCGTGACCAGTTAAAAATATCCATTCCGGGTTTCCCAACGGCGGATATTACCCATCCGAATATTCGTTTTCAGCAAACCAAAACTCTACCACAGGATATGTCTCGCACCGATGCAACCGCATTAAAGTATCACCGTAATGATGAAACTGGTGAATACGAGCCAATGGTGGACGAGCAACGCAAGTCGAATAAAAAATTCTGGAATCTGAAAAAATTACTTACCTCGCATGAAAATGCCCATATTGCATTCACATTAAGCGCGCAAACGGTGATTGGTGCTTTCTTTATGGTTTTATTCGCACAGTATTTTGGCAATGATGCAGGCTTTGCGAACTTGTCGGCCAATATATCCAATACTTATATTCCGCTGATGGCAACGTTATTAGTGTTATTAAGTTTTGGTATGGCGAAATTAAATTTACACCTTGGGCGACCGCATCGTTTTTATCGTGGCTTTTATAATTGGCGTATGTCACCAGTGAGTCGTGAAATTGCTGGGGTGTCTTTATTCTTTGCCGGTATCGCTGGTTATGCTTTATTCGCCTACTTTAATTATGAAGCAACTCAATTTTTTGCAGCCTTGTCAGCGATTGTCGCCGTTGTGGGCGGTGTGGGTGGGTTTTATTATATGTATAAGTTGTATCGGATCCCCGCGCGGCCTTATTGGAACCACTGGCAAACAGGCAGCAGTTTTATTGGTAGTGCATTAGCGTTGGGTGGTTTGTTGGTTGTTGTCGTTATCAGCATTACGCACGGCTTAACATTAACATCAGCGACGCTTGAATTTACTACGACATTTATTTTAAGTGGATTAATAATTGAAGTAATCGGTTTATTATTTCATGCGCGTGATATGAAGCGTAGCCACAGTGAGGGAGCGGTTTCTCATTACGAGCAAACAACAACCTATGGCAAGTCCTATATTTTCCGTAATATTTTACTGGTGACAAATATTATTGCAGTTGCGTTAGTTAATATTTATGGCTTATCAGGTTTATTCGGTGCGGTATTGGGTATGGCGTTAAGCTTATCCATTTTAACCAGTGCTATTTTTGGTCGTGCCTTGTTTTATGTATTGGTAATTCCAACCACCATGCCCGGTGCTTTCTTCTGGCGCAACAAGGGGTTTGAAGAACATGCACGTGAAACAGGTTTAGCTGATATGCCACAAACCGGTGTTCTGGCTGATAGTCATTAAGACTATAATATTTTAAATTTGAAGTTGATTAAAGAGAGTACGATTTTATGTATCCAAATATGCAAATCAGAACCGTGATGGTGGATGACAAGGAAGTGAGAACCTGTAGTGAAGGTTACATTGTCGATATGGGTGAATGGAGTGAAGGTTTTGTTCAAGCACAGTCCGCAGTTGAAGGGTTGGAATTAACTGATGAGCATTGGGAAGTGGTTGAATTTTTACGTGGTTATTACGAAGAACATCGGGTGCAGTGTGAAGTGCGTAAGATGATCAAGTATTTTAAACAGGTATGGGGTGCTGAGCGAGGCAACAGTAGTTATTTGCATAAAATATTCCCTCGTGGTGGCCCACAGAAGCAGGGTAACCGGTTGGCTGGGTTAATGCGTACCAAGGGTGAGCATTAATCGATTATTTATTCGAAAGGTATTAACCACAATGAACGCAACGAAATCATAAAATAATACGGAAACTATATGAATGTACAGTCTTATTCGCTGATACGGTATACAATAACAAGAGTGTCATACTATAGCTCGTAAAGAAAAATATTTTTAGTTTCTTGCTCACCTCATGTTAAACTTTTAATCATTCTTATATTAAGGTGTTGACTGAATGTCTTTAAAAGTCCAAACAACCTGTCCTTATTGTGGTGTTGGCTGCGGTGTCATCGCAACGATTGACGATGCAGGCTCGGTTTCTGTTAAAGGTGATCCTACCCATCCGTCTAATTTCTCTCGACTTTGTTCCAAAGGAGCTGCACTTGCCGATACCATTGGCATGGATGGCCGAGTGCTCTATCCTGAAGTAGATGGTGTTGAGTATAGTTGGGAACATGCACTTGGTTATACTGCGCGAAAATTTAATTCTATTATTGACGAACATGGTGCAAATGCAGTTGCCTTTTATGTTTCTGGCCAGTTGTTAACTGAAGACTATTATGTTGCCAATAAATTAATGAAAGGTTTTATTGGAACAGCGAATATTGATACTAATTCCCGCTTGTGTATGTCGTCAGCTGTTGCCGCGTATAAACGGGCTTTTGGTTCGGATACGGTGCCGTGCAGCTATGAAGATTTAGAACGTGCCAAACTAATTGTATTGACCGGTTCCAACACGGCATGGTGCCATCCCGTTTTATACCAGCGTATTGTTAAAGCCAAAAAACTTAACCCTGATCTTATGGTGGTGGTCATCGACCCGCGCCAAACGGCAAGTTGTGATGTAGCAGATCAACATTTGGCTATCCAGTCGGGTACAGATCATATTCTGTTTAAAGGTTTATTAAACTATTTAGTGCAACAGGATGAAGTCAATCATTTATTTGTTTCGCAATTTACCGAAGGTTTAGATGCTTGTCTTGATGATGCAAAACACTCTGCTGCAAGTATTGGTGTTGTTGCGGTTGAATGTGGTTTGTCAGCCAGAGATGTTGAACGTTTTTATAAACTGTTTTCCCGAACAGAACGGGTAGTAACGGTTTTCTCTCAAGGTATTAACCAGTGGTCATATGGAACGGACAATGGTAATGCGATTATAAATTGTCATTTAGTAACTGGGCGTATTGGTCGGCCGGGTATGGGGCCTTTCTCTTTTACTGGGCAGCCTAATGCCATGGGAGGGCGGGAAGTAGGGGGCTTAGCTAATCAACTTGCTGCACATATGGATATTGAAAATAGCAAGCATCGTCAGCTTGTAAAAAAATTCTGGAATGCTCCACGTATCCCTGAAAAAGCCGGTTTAAAAGCAGTTGATTTATTTAAGGCGGTACATAATGGCGAAATAAAAGCCTTATGGATCATGGCAACGAACCCGGCAGTAAGTTTACCCAACTCGAATTTTGTACGAGAGGCTTTAGAAAAATGTAAATTTGTGGTGGTATCAGATTGTATGCGTAATACTGATACCACACGTTATGCCAATGTTTTATTTCCCGCGCAAACATGGGGTGAACGTGATGGTACGGTTACCAATAGTGAACGTCGAATTTCACGGCAGCGGGCTTTTTTGCCCACACCGGGGCAGGCAAGACCTGACTGGTGGATTATATCCAAAGTCGCGCAGAAAATGGGCTTTACCGAGGCCTTTGATTATGATCACCCAGTTGATGTTTTTAAAGAACATGCAGCTTTGTCTGGTTATAAAAATAATAGTTCGCGTGATTTTGATATTAGTGGTTACGCAACTATGGACGACACTGGCTACGAAACAATGCAACCTCTGCAATGGCCTGTTACGCAAGAGAAACCAGAAGGTAGCTCACGTATGTTCACCGATGGCCAGTTCTTTACGCCATCAAAGAAAGCACAATTTATAAATGTTAAAAATCATCAGCCTGTTGCAGAAACGTCAGGGGCTTATCCTTTAATATTAAATACTGGGAGAGTTCGTGACCAATGGCATACGATGACACGCACAGGCAAGTCGGCACGTTTATCGGGGCATATTCAGGAAAGTTTTATTGCACTGCATAGCGATGACGCAAAAAAATATAATATTCATAAAGATAGCTTGGTTCAGGTATCCAACGATAATGGCCAGATTATTGTACGTGCAAATATAAGCGACAGTCAGCAGCCGGGTTACGTTTTTATTCCTATGCACTGGAACGATCAATTCTCAGGTAACAGCGTAGTTGGGAAATTAATTGATAACATTGTGGATCCTATTTCAGGTCAACCAGAATTTAAACACACTGCCGTGTCAATAAAAGAAAAGCTACCCGCTTGGTATGGTTTTATTCTATCGCGTCGAAAATTAATAATTAGCCACGCAAGTTACTGGTCAGTTTCAAGAGGACGTGGTTTATGGTGCTACGAAGTCGCTGGCGATGAAGCGGCGGGAGACTGGGCAAACTGTGCAAGGCAATTACTTTGTCAAAATGCAAACAATGTTGAATGGGTCGAATATTTTGATTCAGCGCAAGGCCGTTATCGTGGTGCACGCATTGAAAATGGTCATTTGGAAAGTTGCATTTTTATTGGCCCGGATCAGGATTTACCTGAACGTGACTGGTTGGCACAGCTAATATCCAAGGCTTCTCTCGAAGATGATGAGCGCATCAGTATTTTAACGGGTAAACCCTTATCCGGTCAGCACGATGTGGGTCGAATTATTTGTTCCTGTTTTAGTGTTGGGGTGAATACCTTAATGGATGCGATTAAACAGCAACATTTAACCACGGTTGATGCTATTGGTACGGCTTTAAAAGCTGGAACGAATTGTGGCTCCTGCGTACCGGAGTTAAAGCGGCTTATTAATAAAGACTTGTAATTATAGAATCGTTGTTATTGGGTAAACGTATGTAGGAAAATCCCTACATAAATATCATCCTTGTCCTACAAGACAAAATAGCCATATGTGAGTATGATCGTCCTCTATAGTGATGTTGAGGCGATTTTTGTGCAAGTTCTGAAGTCTAAAATAGTTTTAATTTTAAGCCTTTGGCTAATCATTGGTATTGTGGTTCTGTCCTTACCGGTTAACGGCAATACCACACGGCAATCGAGTAGTTTGAAAACCACTTCTGTACAAGAAACTATTTTGTATTTACCTGCTAAGAAGCAAAGTCTATGAGCAGCGCCGTGTTGCAAATAACGCGTTTTGGCGAACAGAATGTGATTCCTGCGCGTTCTGCTGAACGTTTTTACCAAAATAACCACGAATGGTTCTTTTCGGTACGCTCAGGGTTCGATCAAGGGCCTTATCCAACATTTGATGAAGCCCGCGAAGCGTTAATACATTATATTGAATCATCCTTAAAAAGAAGCAAATAAACTCTACCCTCTTATATATTACAATAAAATCAATAAGTTACAATAAATTCTTTTTTTATGTCACTTTGCGCATGGTGAGCTTTCACACCCCGGTTTTCCTGTATGGGAGGGCACTAAATGTCGGGTAATAAAGTCATCAGCGATTAAAGTTTGCCTGTTTATAGCCGTTAAAGCTTTAGAGTTAATGCTAATTTACAGGTAGTCAAATTTTGCTTAAGCGATGGAATCCCCTTGCAAGCCCATTATTTTATATGCTGCTAGCAATAGCGGGTTTAATTATTTCTGAAATATTTTCTATAATGCATTATCGACAAGAATTACGTTGGTCATCGGAAATTATTTTAGTGGTTTGTGGTTTATTTTTAGTATTTAAAGCGCGTTTTCCCCCAACGAATAACGAACAGTTGAATTGCTTGTCAAAAAATGAAGAAATACAACAGTCATTACAGTCTTTATTTCATGATATTGACAAAGTCTATTCTGATGAATTCGATATTATTCAGTCTGATGTTGTTCGTGTTAAGAATATTCTGGCTGAGGCGGTAAGTAATTTAGCCAATGGTTTTGAATCGATGAACCAGTTAATGCAACGTGAAGATGAAATGGTTAAATCCATTGTGGCTCGTTCAAAGAATGAGGAAGATGATCCCGATGTTATAAATATACATCAGTTTGCGCAAACAACTGAAAACATCATGGCCAGTTTTATTGAGGTTCTGATGACAGTGAGTACCCAGAGCATGGAGGCAGCGCACAACCTAGATGAAATGCAATCACAACTGGATGATATTTTTAGTTTATTGGATGAATCTAAAACGATCGCCGATCAAACCAACTTATTAGCACTCAATGCAGCTATTGAAGCGGCTAGAGCGGGTGAAGCGGGGCGAGGTTTTGCGGTGGTCGCAGATGAAGTCCGAAGTTTATCAACACGCGCATCTAGTTTTAATGATCTTATTGCCGAGAAAGTTCATAGTGCAAAGTCTGCCATTGGTCTTGTTAATGCAACTGTCAATGACATGGCTTCACAAGATATGAATTCAAGTATTGAATCACAAGAAGAAATTAAAGTTGCACTTTCGACAATTGAGAAAATGGATAATTATTTTTCTGAAACAATAAAAGAAGTGGCCGATGTTACATTACAAATTGAACATGTCATCGGTGATACCGTTCGGGTATTGCAATTTGAAGATATAACCACGCAGGTATTAACCGAAGCAGTGGATAGAAGCCAACGCATCAGTAATATTAATAATCAAATACACAATGTACCAAGTCAGAACATGGATGGCGTAGCAGTTTCATCCATACAGTATATTGATGATATTAGGGCAGGTATTAATCGGTTAAGAGATTCATGGCAAGAGCAACATCGTAGTGTTGTGAGTTCTGTAAATTTAGAAGAAAGTGAAGTAGATTTATTTTAATGATATTCAGCTCTTGTATAGAGCAATAAAGGAGACAGGTAATGAGTGTAACAATATCAAAAAGTGATAATGAAAAAACTGTAACAATAAAAGTAGATGGGCGATTTGATTTTTCGGTACATAAAGATTTTAGGAACGCATATAAAGAACAGAGTGGTGGTACAGATTATAGAGTAAATTTAAGTAGTACTGAATATTTGGATAGCTCTGCGCTAGGCATGTTGTTGCTTCTTAAGAAACATGCAGAGAGTAAAGTCGTTATTGAAAGACCTAATAATGAAATTAAACGAGTTTTAACCATTGCAAATTTTGACAAAGTTTTTACTATTGAATAGTTTTATTATTCATGATACGAATAATAAAATCCTGTATTCGGCAGCCAAAGATAATATTGTATGGTGAGGTTTGTCAATGAATAGTACTGCTGAAAAATTAGTTGTTGCTGATGCTGGCATAAAAGGTAAGGCGCTTATTGTTGACGATGAGCCCACTAATCGTCTTATTTTACAAGCGCATTTGTCCAAACAGGGTTACGATATTGTCTCGGCTGTTAATGGTATAGATGCTGTCGAAAAATTCAAGCAAGAATCACCCGATATTATCTTTATGGATGTGATGATGCCGGAAATGGATGGTTACGAAGCGGCTATGCGCATTAAAACACTTTGTGGTGACCGATTTGTTCCCGTTATTTTCTTAACTGCAATCACGGATGAAGATGAGCTGGCTAAATGTGTTGCTGTCGGGGGTGATGACTTTCTTACTAAACCCTTTAGTCATATTTTACTTAAAGCCAAAGTAGATGCACTGGAACGAGTGCGAGATCTACACCGCGAAGTGACTCGTCACCATGCGCAAATTTTACGTGATGAAGAAATTGCTGAACAACTTTTTAGTGACGTTGTGATGGCTGATAACGTCGAACTAGACAAACTACACATTATGCTACGCCCAGCGGTTACCTTTAGTGGTGACATACTGATGAGTGCACGTAGCCCCTCTGGAGAGTTATATATAATATTAGGTGATTTTACCGGCCATGGACTTGTTGCAGCGATTGGTGCATTACCAACGGCAGAAGTTTTTCGTACGATGACAAAAAAAGGTTTTGCTTTAAGTAAAATTTTAAAAGAGCTGAACAGTAAATTAGAGTATTTACTTCCGGCTGACAAGTTTCTTGCGATGGGTGCTATTAGCATAGCTGCCGATATCAAGTCAGCTAAAATATGGAATGGGGGTATTCCAAGTATTGTTCATTTGAATTCAAACCATGAAATCTTAAATCATTTCCCGGCAACACATTTAGCACTGGGTATTCTTGACGAAATAGATGATGAAAAACCGTTGCATATTGATTTAAAAGAAGGCGATGATCTGGTCATGTACACCGATGGTGTTATTGAAGCCTGTGATATAAATAAGAATATGTATGGTGAAGAACGCTTTGAAAAACATCTTCTTAATTCTGCAACAGATGATATTATTGTTAATATTGAAAAGGACTTGATCAGTTTCACCGATGGCCATGTGCAGGATGATGATATTAGCATGGTGATTATCCCTTGCACCAAAGCGTTAAGGGTAACGGAGAATAAAGATTCTGCTATAACTGAAGATAATCTAGAAAATAGTATTATTAATTTCTTGGAGACAGATGATAAAAATGTAAATTTGGAATGGCAATGGGAGTTTAATGCACATGCGACCAGCTTAAGTAGAATTGATCCTGTACCGGTATTATTAAGCCAGATACAAGAACTTGAAGACATTAAAGGACATCGACAGAATCTTTTTTTAATTCTGTCTGAATTGTTTAATAATGCACTTGATCATGGCATTTTACATCTTGATTCTAGGATGAAATCCGATCCGGATGGTTTTTCTGAATATCTGGAAAAGAGAGAGTTTGGCCTGCAAAATTTAACAAATGAGGTTGTTAAAATTTCAATTGAAAAGATTAGTTTTAATAATACTGAATATTTAAAGATGAAAATTAAGGATTCAGGTAATGGTTTTGACATACATGAAGACACGCAAGGATTAGAAAAAAATAAGAAATTATCAGGGCGTGGCATTAATTTGGTTAGAGAGCTATGTTTTCATGTTGAATATAAAGGCAGTGGAAACGAAGTGGAAGTAGTTTATCAATTGTAACGATTAAATTTGTTTAATGCCTAAGCTTGATGGTTTTACAGCTTGCCGTGAAATACATGTCTTGCAACAAGGTAAGGCCATTCCTATTTTAATTGTTTCTGGATTACTAAAGAAGAAATTCTCTCCCAATATCCTGCCACAAAGGCAACGGGTTATATCGGCAAACCCAATTGACTGGTTAAAATTACTCAAAAAGATTGCCTCGCTTTAAGATTAAGTCTAAATTTCCCGCACGCTCGTGGTGGACTCAAAACTATTGACAATGAGAATGATTCTCATTAGTATTGGCATCCAATATTATAATACTGGATATTTTAAGATGAAAATCCCAAATCTTTTTCTAGTTGTGCTATTTTCTCTTTTTATTACAAATAGTTATGTTAATTCCACTGAAAATACAACTCTCAAAGCGAATACTCTGTTAACGCCTCAGCAGGCCTTAGGTAAACGTTTATTTTTTGATACTGAGTTATCTGCACCAACCGGTTTGGCCTGTGCGAGCTGCCATCACCCGGATGCGGGCTTTGCGTTACCTCAACAACATTCTTTAATGCCAGTTTCAGCAGGAGCGATTAAACATCGCTTTGGAAACCGAAATACCCCCACTATTCGCTATGCTTCGTTTATTCCTAGACTTCATTTTGACAAAAAAGAAAAATTGTATATAGGGGGTTTATTTCTCGACGGTCGTGAGAACAGCCTTGAATCTCAGGCAAGTGGCCCACTCTTTAATCCACTCGAGATGGCGGTTCCAAATAAAGAGGTTCTATTAAAAAAATTAAAAGCAGCTAAGTATGCTGATGACTTTAAAAAAACCTATGGCAAGAATGGTTTAATGAATGCAGAAAAAGCTTTAATACAAGTTACTCTTGCACTTGCGGCTTATCAGCGTAGTAAAGAGCTTAGCCCTTTTTCTTCAAAGTATGATTTATATCTCCAAGGAAAAGTGCAGCTTACAAAAGCTGAACGCCGAGGTTTAAAATTGTATGAGTCAGAAGACAAAGGAAATTGTGTCGCTTGTCACCCCAATCAATCTAGCCAAGATAAAAATGTACCTCCGCTATTTACCGATTTTAGTTACGATAACTTAGGCGCTCCTGCCAACCTGAATAATCCATATTATTCACAGGCTGAAGAATTTAACCCAACTGGAAAATATTATATAGATTTAGGACTCGGTGCCATTGTGAAGGATAAAAAACAAAATGGTAAATTTCGAGTACCAACGTTGCGTAATATTGCGATTACAGCACCTTATATGCATAACGGTGTTTTTAAAACATTAAAAGAAGTTGTTAACTTTTATAACACGCGTGATACAAAAAAATGGCCGAAACCTGAAGTGGATGAAAATATAAATAAAGATGAGATGGGCGACTTAAAACTAACAGAACAAGATGTAGATGACATTATCGCTTTTATGAAAACCTTAACGGATGGTTATAAAATATCAATGATAAAGAAGAAGTAACCCGCTCCTTCTTTTATATTGTTTTTTTAGAGTGGAATTATTTATCAATTAAAACTGGATTATCAAAATTAATGTCTTCTAAACTATAAGACATTAAGGTGCGGATATTAGCATGATTATTTCCATCCGAATTTTGTAGAACATCTTCGCGGTAATATTTCCCAAAACAGGCTAAAGTTTGTTGTTTAGTTAACTGGTGACGTTTTGCAAAAGCAAAAATTTTACAAGATCCTTCGTTAGTGCCGGATTTATTTATAATAATATTCGCTCCTTTTCCGTTACTAAAGCGTGTTGGTGTGTATTGGTAGTGATTATTGATGACCTGTATAACATCGTCAAAGTTAATATTTTCAGAATGCGTTTTTATTAAGGTTAATAGTTCGTTTATGGTCATTTGTCGCTTCCTATAGTACGGGTTTATACATATTGACCTGCACACCAACCGGATGACCAAGCCCATTGGAAATTATACCCACCTAACCAGCCAGTAACATCCAGTACTTCACCAATAAAATATAACCCTTGGTGGGTATTAACTTGCATGGTCTTAGACGATAGTTGGTTGCAGTTTATACCGCCTCGGGTAACCTCTGCCGTTCTGTAACCTTCGGTACCATTTGGTTTTATTGTCCAATTATGTAATTGATTAATGATAAAATTAATTTGTAATGTGGACAAGGTTTTTAATTTTGTTTCTAAAATAGAAGTGTCAAATAAAGTTGTAACCAATCTTTTCGGTAACAGCTGTGTGAGTATTGTCTTTAGGATTTGCTGTGGATGTTGCAAAATAGTTGAGCTAAGCAAGTCTTTTAATGAAGTGTCGGGTAGAAAATTAATGGTAACTTCATCACCCGCTTGCCAATAAGATGAGATTTGCAATATTGCCGGGCCACTAAGACCTCGATGGGTAAATAAAATATTTTCTTTAAATTGCATGTTATTGCTTGAAACAATACAGTTAACCGAAATTCCTGACAATTTCTCGAATTGTTCTTTATCGTGCTGGTGTAGCGTAAAGGGTACTAATCCGGCGGAAGTTGAAATGATATCTAACCCAAATTGTTCTGCTATTTTATAGCCGAAGGGGCTAGCGCCCATTTTGGGAATCGAAAGTCCACCACTAGCAATAACCAGTGAGCAACATTGGTATTGGTGCCAGGATGATTTAACTCGATAATCATTGTCTGTTTTTTTACTAATAAGTTGTATTGAGCGGTTTAACAGGATTTTAACATTATATTTATCGGCCTCATTTAACAGCATCGATAAAATATCTTTGGAGCTATGGTCACAAAACAATTGTCCATGTTCACGTTGGTGATAGGCAATACCATATTGTTCTACAAGTTCAATAAACTGCCACTGGTTATAACGGCTAATGGCAGATTTACAAAAATGTGGATTATTTGAAATATAATTATCGGCTTCGACATTATAATTTGTAAAATTACATCGGCCGCCACCTGACATTAGGATTTTTTTACCGGCTTTATTGGCGTGGTCGAGTATTAATACCTTACGTCCTCGTTTCCCGGCTTCAATCGCACACATCAATCCGGCTGCACCGGCACCGATAATAATAACGTCAAGCTGTTTCATGGGCTTATTGTACTAGAATTTTCTCTGGACAGCATTTAGCTTATTTGAATAACAGCGTATAATTGGAGTATGACAGTGCCTGAATTTATTATTTTATTTAGTTTGATAGCGGTTATTTATTACTGGATTGATACTATTCGAGCAAAAGAAATTGCGGTCATCCACGGGAAAAACGCGTGTAAAGATGCTGGGGTAACTTTCTTAGATCAAACAGTTGAGATTAAAAAAGTTCGCTTAAAACGTAATCCGCGTGGAACAGTGGTTTTTTATCGTGAATATAAATTTGAATTCAGCAGTGATGGTATTCGACGAGTTGATGCCGAAATTATTATGTTAGGTAAGCAATTGCTCAAGTTACAATTATCGGCTTACCCTGAAACTCTTCGGCCCGAAACCGATGATCTAAAACCCGTAGCAGGCCGATACACGGTAAAACACAACGGTGTCACCATCGACTCTAATGTTATTGATATAAATAGTTCTAAACCCAAGAATAAAAGCCCATTCTCATCACGATAGCGGTCATTATTTTAAATAAAGGAAAATTGATATGCCAAAGGCAAGTGATTTAAAGCGTGGTGTTATTGTTGATATTAATGACACCCCACATGCGGTTAAAAAAGTAGAAGCAAAAAGTCCATCCTCTCGCGGCGCAGCAACTTTGTATAAAATTCGTTTTACTAATTTAAAAACAGGGCAAAAACTAGACGAGTCTTACAAAGGGGATGACTTTTTAAAAGACATCGACTGTACGCGCGTTGCCGTACAATATTCGTATATGGATGGCGATACTTATATTTTTATGAACATGGAAGATTATAGCCAGTACGGTTTAAATGCGACTGAGTTTGAAGAGCAGCAAGGCTACTTAACTGAAGGTCTGGAAGGTATTAAAGCCTTATTGGTTGATGGAGAAATTCTGGGAATTGAGTTACCACAATCGGTTAATTTACAAATTACCGATACCGCTCCCGGTATTAAAGGCGCAACGGCAACTGGACGAACTAAACCTGCGACATTATCAACCGGGATTGAAGTGCAAGTGCCGGAGTATTTAGAAAATGAAGAAGTGATAAAAATTAATACCAGTGATGGAAAGTTTATTTCTAGGGCTTAAACAAATGTTATTTATCTCGCAAAGGCTTAAACAAGTATTCCAGCCCATTGACCTTCACTTCATAAACAATGCCCAACATGGCTCCAAGTTCACCTTTAGGGAAACCCTTACCCGCAAACCAAACAACATAGGGTTCAGGTAGGTCGATGAGCAGTTGGTTTTTATATTTCCCAAAAGGCATCCGGTAATTAGCCAGTTTAAGTAATTGCTGAGGATCTGATAATAATGAACCTTGCAGTTGATTTTGGTCAACAGGTTGTTTGTTCTCAGGCAAAGCGTTGTTCTAAATACTGATTAATGTCGGACGATTCATACATCCAGATAACTTCACCTTGCTCGTCTGTAATTTTTAAACAGGGCACCGATATTTTGCCACCTTGGGATAATAATTCTTCACGCGCCTGACTATCGTATTGTGCATCGCGCATTTCAATGTTAAGTGATAAATGTTTTATCATGCGCTTTACTTTGATACAGAAGGGGCAGGTCTTGAAATGATATAAAATTAAATCTTTTGTTTCTGTATCAACTTGTTGTTGTTCGGATTCTGTGCGTTCAATACCTTTTGGCAAGGTAATAAAATTCATCAGTAAAATAACAGGGCCAAGAATAATTCGAATGGTTCGAAAAAAATATTTAAAAAATAATCTCATAACATGGTTCCAAAAATTAAATGCTCACCCAACTAAACGGCTATAATAGCAGATTCTCGTTAATATTTAGACAATTAAAAATGCCGAATGGCATTGTTAAACACAAGGTTAAATAATGTCTGTAAGAAAACCTAAGTCGTGTCCCTGTGGTTGGACTGTAAGGGGTTCCAAAATAAATTATTTGCAATGCTGCGGCCAATATATTGAACATGCTACTGTTAGTCCGACAGCCGAAGCACTGATGCGTTCACGCTATAGTGCCTATGTTTTAGGCCATGAAGCCTATTTGTTACACAGCTGGCATATTTCAACCCGTCCCGGACAACTGGATTTAGGCGATGAGCCTATTGAATGGTTAAAATTAGAGGTGCTAGCGACAAATCAGGGAACACCTGCTGATAAGCAAGGGACAGTCGAGTTTATTGCTTATTATCAATTACAAGGCAAAAAGCATCAAATACACGAAATAAGTCGATTTATGAAACAAAACAGCGAGTGGTTTTATGTGGACGGTGTTGTTGATGCATAATAAACGGGTTATTTTATTATTTATAGGCTAAATACCTAATTTAGTTTTTTGCAAGTCACGGCGTATTTGGTACAATCGCGCCCAAATTGTATCTCTCCCTTCTTAATTTCAAGCGGTAAAATATTTTGATTTCAACAGCAAACCTCACAATTCAATTTGGTGACAAACCTTTATTTGAAAACGTATCTGTAAAATTTGGCGAAGGCAATCGCTACGGTTTAATTGGCGCAAATGGTTGTGGTAAATCGACCTTTATGAAAATTTTGGGTGGTGAGCTCGATACCACATCCGGCACTTATTCGGTTGATGCGAATGAACGTTTGGGTAAATTAGGTCAGGATCAATTTGCGTTTGAAGAATTTTCGGTGGTTGATACCGTAATTATGGGGCATGAAGAACTCTGGAAAATAAAGGAAGAACGCGATCGCCTTTATTCCCTACCGGAAATGAGCGAAGACGAAGGGATGCGTGTTGCAGGACTCGAAGTTGAATTTGCTGAAATGGATGGTTACACGGCTGAGTCACGAGCCGGTGAGTTATTACTGGGGCTGGATATTCCATTGGAGCAACATACCGGCCCAATGAGTGCGGTTGCACCGGGCTGGAAGTTACGTGTGTTATTGGCGCAGGCATTGTTTTCTGATCCGGATATTTTATTACTCGACGAGCCGACCAATAACCTCGACATTAATACGATCCGTTGGTTAGAAGATATTATCAATGAGCGTAATAGTACAATGGTGATTATTTCGCACGATCGCCATTTTTTAAACAGCGTTTGCACACATATGGCGGATCTGGATTTTGGTGAAATCCGGATTTATCCGGGTAATTATGATGCTTATATGACGGCTTCAACCGAAGTACGCAACAGACAGTTAGCCGATAACGCCAAGAAAAAAGCTCAAATTGCTGAATTGCAAACGTTTGTCAGTCGTTTTTCGGCAAACGCGTCTAAGGCTAAACAGGCAACGTCACGAGCTAAACAGATTGAAAAAATCAAACTTGATGACATTAAACCGTCTAGTCGAGTGAACCCCTTTATTCGTTTTGAACAGGCTAAAAAATTATATCGTTTAGCGTTGGAAGTGAAAAATTTAGCCAAAGGCTTTGATGATACCCCCTTGTTCAGTGATTTAAATATGCTGGTTGAAGTGGGTGAGCGTATTGCGATTATCGGTCCGAATGGCATTGGTAAAACAACTCTTTTACGAACCCTTGCTAATGATCTTAAACCCGATAGTGGTTTAGTAAAGTTATCTGAGAATCATACCCTAGGTTATTTTGCGCAAGATCATGCTGATGATTTTGCTGAAGATCTGACTTTGTTTGACTGGATGAGCCAATGGCAACAAGAAGGTGACGATGAACAGGCGATCCGCGGTATTTTAGGTAAAATGCTGTTCTCGCAAAACGATATTAACAAATCGGTGAAAGTAATTTCTGGTGGTGAACAGGGACGGATGTTATTTGGCAAATTAATGTTGTTAAAGCCTAATATTTTATTAATGGACGAACCCACTAATCACCTCGATATGGAATCAATCGAATCGTTGAACATTGCACTTGAGAATTATCCCGGTACATTAATTTTTGTTAGCCATGACCGTGAGTTTGTATCGTCACTAGCAACCCGTATCATCGAAATGAAACACGATGAGTTGGTTAACTTTAGTGGCACTTACGAGGATTATCTGCGCAGTCAATCGGTTGATTAGGTCAGGCCACCTAAGTTAAGCGAGTGTGGTCATTGTACTTCAAGGTTACAATAACCATACTTCAACTCGTCGATTTTTAAAACGCCCATGTTTGGTTGAATTATTGGCGACAGGCAGTTGCTGACCGTAACCACGAACTCTGGTCGGTGCGATGTGTTGTCGGAGTAAATGATTCGCAACAATATCTGAACGTTGCACCGAAACACTTAAACTGAAGAAAGGTGCAACCTCATTTCTATCCGCAAATCCAAATAACATTAATTGGCGTCTTTTGTTTTCCGGTTTCGACAAATAGTTTGTCAGGCGTTTAATGTTGTGCAGTGCTTTGTTATCCAATGACACACTACCAGAATTAAAACGAATGTTGAGCGATAAGCGTTCTGCACCTTTAATAAGTTTGCGATATTCTTTTGGGGCTTTTGAAGAAATAATGGGCTCGTAACCACTTATTTTTTGTGAAACAAAGCCCACCTGTGTTACCACTTTGTCGGCTGCGGCGGAGATGGCAAAATGTACAAATTCTTTTGCAAGAGGTTGTGGATTTTTTTCCGGTAGATACATATAAAGTCGACGTGCTAAAGCATAATCTTCAGTTGCAACAGAAAAGGCTGTGGGTTTAATCGCCTCGGTTTTCTCATCGGATATGGCCAATGCTTTGGCCTGACGAATATAAGCCATACCCACAAAACCGATACCATTTGGATCGTTTGAAACACTGTCGGATAACAACGTATTTGACTCAAAACGTTTTGCAGTTTTGGATAGGGGACTTTTTTTACTTAACACCAATGATTTAAACGTGTCATAAGTACCAGAGTTATGATCTCGAGCATAAATATTAATTTTTCCTTTGTTAATACCGAGTTGTGACCAGTATCTTATTTGCCCAGAAAAAATTTTACGTATGGTTTTAACATCTAATTTTTTAAGCGGGTTAGATGGATGCACAATAACCGGTAAGCCATCCAGAGCAATCACAAATTCAGATTTCTTGCTGCGCAAATTACCGAGCAATGGGTAGAGCTTGCTGACTTCTTTATCCTTTATTGGTCGAGAGGCGATGCCGACATCTGTTTTACCTGCAGCGAAATCTCTAAACGAGGTGCTTGAGCCGTGGGCCTGAATTTCAACTTCGATACGCTGTGTTTTATTGCCCGCAATGATTAAACGCTCTTCTTTGGCAGTGGGCCTATCTGTAATTAGAGTTAGTCCTTTATTAGTGAGCCATAGTTTTACAAGCTCAGGAGCCAATGTCGCACCAATGGTATTCGAGCCATGAATACGTAAATATTCTGTTTCAGCCGTAAAGCCAGACTGAGAAAAACCTATAATAAGTAGGAGAGTTAATAACGTTTTCATAGACACACCTAATTGTTGTTACATATTTATTACAAGAAAGAATTTAAATATTTCAAATTTGTTTCGGCGGAACTTTATCAATTCAATATGACAATAAGATGACATTTATGGATATCCTTGAGGTGCTTCACAGTACATAAATGCTTTGTTCCCAATAACATAGAAGTGGATAAAGATGAAACAGTACTTCTGTTAGGAGCATCTATATTAGATAGTACTTATATTTATAATATAGCAAATATTGAAATTTTTTTGCCTAAAAAATGACCGAAATTTTCAGATCACGTATACTCCTTTTTAATTATTCAGTATATTCGAACGTGCGAACCGTTCCCCGACGAGGCCTATAAGGCATAAATGTACAAACTATTTATGTGGCTACTGATTAGATATAGTTCGCCATAAAGAATAAACATTAAACAATGGTTAACGATGAAGACGATTTGCCCAGCATGTGGATTTGAAAATCCCGGTGGATTTAAGTTTTGTGGTGAATGTGGCGCAAAATTTGATGCGCGTTTTGGTTCGTCCGATAATATTTCTGCTCCAGCTATCTCTACGATTGAAACTCTTGACGGTAATATTGCAGAACGTCGTCAATTAACGGTGATGTTTTGCGATTTAGTGGATTCGACACAGCTTTCCGATTACCTTGACCCAGAAGATTTACGTGAGGTGATCCATCATTATCAAAAAGCCTGTGGTGAAATCGTACACCGTTACGATGGACACATTGCACAATTTTTAGGTGATGGTTTACTGGTGTATTTTGGGTTTCCACATGCACATGAAGATGATGCGCGTCGCGCCGCAATCAGTGCACTTGAAATGATTAACGCGATTAAGGCATTAAATCGTGCGTTCACGTTACCTAAAAATCACACACTTGCGGTACGGATTGGGATTAATACCGGCTTGGTCGTTACCAGTGAACTGGGTTCTGGGGTTAAAAAAGAACATTTGGCGCTGGGGAAAACTCCGAATGTTGCGGCACGTTTACAATCTCTTGCCGATGCAAACCAGATCCTGATAAGCGAAGACAGTTACCTGTTGGTTAAAGATGACTTTAATTTTTCATCATGCGGTAAATTGCAAATTAAAGGTATTGCTAACGCGGTGACGGCCTATCAGGTTATTGAGAGTATTGATAACAAAAATAATATTATTGAATCCAGTGGTAAAACCAGCTCAAAAATTATTGGTCGTGAGTACGAGCTTAAAAAATTATTGAGTTTCTGGAAAGAATCAGTACAAGGGCAAGGCCGTATTGCTATTGTCAGTGGTGATGCAGGCATCGGTAAATCCCGTTTATTAAAAGCTTGCCGTGATGAATTAAACAGTGATGAGTACCAGCTAGTGGTGGCGCGTTGCCATGCTTTTGGTGAAGCCAGTACTTTTAGTCCGATTATTAATGTATTGCAACGTCTTATCGGCTTAACTTCTAGTCTATCTGTCGATGAAAAACGGAATAAACTACGTAGCTTTCTGGAACGAAACCAATTTGACATAGAAGAAGCCTTCCCATTGTTCGCAACCTTCTTGGGTTTACCATTAAATGCAAGAGATAAAGAAATAATTATCTCTCCTCAAAAACGAAAAATACGGATGATTGAGTTAGTGACAGAGCTACTCGTTTATTCATTACAACAATTACCGATGTTATTGATCGTTGAAGATTTGCACTGGGTCGATCCATCTACACTTGAATTATTGAATAACTTTATTGACGTTGTTCCTGAACATAATATTTTCGTAGTTTTTACTTGTCGCCCTAATTTTGATATTCCTTGGCCTGAATCGGATTCACTCAATATTTTACATGTTGATAATTTAGAACAAGTTGACATAGAGTCTATGCTTTTATCGTTAACCAATGGTAAGGACTTACCAATAGAAATTATTGAACATATCGTTAACAAAACAGATGGTATTCCTTTGTTTGTGGAAGAATTAACAAAGATGTTACTCGAATCCGATTTGTTACGTTTTGTGGGAAATAAATTTGTTTTAAATGATACGGTATCCGAAAATTTAATTTTAGAACAATCCATTCCCTCCACCTTACAAGATTCATTAACCGCGCGGCTTGACAGTATGGGTGCTGCAAAAGAAGTGGCACAACTCGGGGCTGCTTTAGGGCGAGAGTTTAGTTACACTTTATTACGTTCGGTTATATCTAAAGGTCAAGATGAACTGGATGCGGCTTTACAGGAATTAGTGGACGCTGAATTACTCTATCAACGTGGTTTACCACCTAATGCGGATTTTATTTTTAAACATGCTCTTATTCAGGATGCGGCTGCGTCCTCGTTATTAAAGTCGCATCGGCAAGTACTGCATCAACGCATTGCTACGGTCTTAATTGATGAATATCCTGGGGTTGCAAACAACCGTCCTGAACAAATTGCACACCACTTTACCGCAGCTGCGAATTATGAAACGGCAATAGATTGGTGGATTAGGGCAGGTTCACATGCGCTTGAGCAATCAGCCAGTGTCGAAGCTATTGAACATGCCAAACAAGGCCTGAATTTATTGCAGCATGTTTCTGATTCAGAACGAAATCGTCGCCGTGAACTTTACTTACAAATGACATTAGGCCCCGTATTAACCGCAACCAAAGGTTATGCTGCACCTGAAGTTGAAAATGCTTATAAACGTGCGCATGAGTTATGTAAAACGGTGGGAGTTGGTGAAGACTTATTTCCGGTATTATGGGGTTTTTATGCTTTCTCGGTTGTGCGTTCAGAATTTTTGGAGGCGCTCGATGCCGCAACGCAAATGCTTGATATCGCCAATAAGCTGCAAGATGAAGCCATGCAAATTGAATCTCATCAGGCTTTGGGGTTAATCAACTATTTTATCGGGCAGCCACAATTAGCCATGCGACATATCGAAAAAGTATTAGAGCTTGATACTACTTTAAGAGATCGATCCTTTACTTTTAAAAGTGGCCAGGATGCCAGTGTTTGCAACCTTGCCTTCGCCGCGTTAACCAGTTGGCTATTAGGTAATAACCAACACGCAGAACAATATTCAAAACAAGCGATTCAACTTGCAAGAGAAATAGATCATCCTTTTAGTCTTGCCTATGCGCTTAACTTTGCTGCATGGCTAAGTTACATGCAGGATAAGCCGGAGAAAACAAAAATTTATGCGCAGGAAGAAATCAATCTTTCTGAAGAACATGCTTTTTTCTGGATACATAAAGGTAAATTATTATTAGGTTGGGCGCTTGCACAGGCGGATGATGAAGACGATATTAAACGCGGCCATCATTTAATTAAAGATGGCTTTCATGCTTATAAAGAACCCGGCGCGCGTTTAGGCCAGACATTACAAATGGCAATTGATGCGAGTATTTGTTTGCGTGAAGATAATATCGAGGAAGGTCTTGAGATTGTCAGCAATGGTTTGCGGGCGGTTGACGAAACGGGTGAAGTTTTCTGGCAGGCTGAATTATTACGTTTAAAAGCAGAGTTATTAAATAAAGACAAACCAGAGCAGGCGTTAGATTGTTATCAACAAGCTATATTAATAGCTGAACAACAGGCAGCATCCGGTTTGGTGCAACGGGTAACTGATAGTATGGATGTATTCACCGCTCAGCAACGTGTTGTGAATAAGTAATACATTCTTTATCCCAATTGGAATTATTTTGTTTTGATTGTATTGGCTGCTTTTTTAGCATTTTTACGCGCCGTATCAGTTGAATTCGCATAAGCAAGCGCAACCCCCATGCGACGTTTAACAAAGGCTTCTGGTTTACCAAATAAGCGAATATCGGTTTGAGGGATGGCAAGTGCCTTTTCTATATTTTCGAATTCAATCCCACTTTTATCAACACCACCGTAAATAACAGCACTGGCACCTGCGGTGCGTAATGTTGTTGATACAGGTAAGCCTAAAATTGCACGAGCGTGGAGTTCAAATTCATTCTGATACTGGGTAATCATGGTGACCATGCCGGTGTCATGTGGGCGAGGACTCACTTCACTAAAGTAAACATCATCACCTTTTATAAAAAGTTCAACACCAAACAAACCACGCCCCCCTAAATTATCGGTTACCGTTTTTGCGATATGCTGTGCTTTTTCTAAAACAGTGGTATTCATTTGTTGTGGTTGCCAGCTTTCAACATAATCACCTTGTTGTTGAATATGACCGATGGGTTCGCAGAAATAAGTGGTCACTTCACCCGTCTCGTTCAGTGCGCGTACGGTGAGCAGGGTTATTTCATAATCAAAGTTAATTTTTTCTTCTATAATAATTCGGCTGGTGGCAACGCGCGCGCCACTGATAGCATAGTCCCATGCTACCTGAATATCATTCGCATTATTAATGGTGGACTGGCCTTTACCTGAGGATGACATTACCGGTTTAACAATACAGGGGAAACCAATACCATTGTTAATCGCAGTTTTAAGTTCGTCGAATGATTCTGCAAAAGCATAGTTTGAAGTGGCGATATTGAGTGTTTCTGCCGCAAGGCAGCGTATACCTTCTCGATTCATGGTCAACTGTGTTGCACGGGCAGTGGGGATAACCGTTGCTATTTTTTCGGTCTCAATTTCAGCCAACATATCTGTTGCTATAGCTTCAATCTCAGGTACGACCAGATCAGGTTTTTCTTTTTCGATAAGGGCTTTTAATTCTGCTGCATTGGTCATATCAATCACATAAGCACGATGGGCCACCTGATGGCCGGGGGCATCTTTATAACGGTCAACCCCGATTACTTCAACGCCCAGTCGTTGCAAGGCAATAATCACTTCTTTGCCCAGTTCACCACAACCGAGTAACATCACTTTAGTTGCTGTTTCTGAAAGGGGAGTGCCAATTTTCATTCAAGTCTCTCAATATGTATTTTTAATATTAATCAAAGTGTACTATAACAGCGTAAAAATTAGAATTAACTGGCACAATGGGTGTCTATTTATTTATGTTAAAAATTAAGACAGTGATGCTAAAAGCGATACCAGTATGGGCTATTCTATTTATCTGGCCAGCTATTGCGCCAGAGCAGGCTGAAGCTACCGAAAAAATAAATTATCCACCTTATAGTACACATTATAATCCTGCACGTGATCCCTTTGCCGACGGACGGGCTGCGATCGCACTGGCAAAAGCAACCCGGCGTCGAATTTTGATTGAAGTGGGTGGAGACTGGTGTATATGGTGTCATGCATTGGATAAATTTATTAAAAGCGACAAGCAGATTGAGCAGGTTTTGTATCAAACCTTTGTTGTGCTAAAAGTAAATGTGAGTGATGAAAATTCCAATGAGAAATTTTTAGCCGCTTTTCCTGAAAACTTAGGCTATCCTCATATGTATGTGACGGACATGGATGGTCAGGTTATTCATTCACAGGATACAGCTAAATTTCTTACAAATTTAAAATATTCAAAACAAAAGTTTCTGACATTTCTAAACAAATGGAAATTAAAAAGTCTAAATAACAAAGACAATGATAAATGAAAAAATTTAAACCAACCAATACGAATATTAAGAAAATTCTGGCCCAATGGGACACTGAAATCCCTGAGTCTATTTTACAGCAGCAAAAACAACGCCAGTCACGACGATTATTTCTAGGCCAGAGTGTTGCTTTAATTGGTGGGGTTGCGACAGCAACATTAGTGTCGGCCAAAACCAGAGTTGCGACTACGGGTGTTCAAACAACTTTATCCGAGCCTTGGTTAACCGTATCGGCCGTACAGGAACATTTATTTCCACGAACCAGTGGTGAACATGCTTCACCGGGTGCGAGGGATATCCATGCACTTGAATATTTACAGGTAATGCTGAACACACCGGATGCAGACAACGATGAACGTAATTTTATTATTAATGGTGTCAGCTGGTTGGATGGAGTCGCAAATAACCTAGCGGGTCACCCGTTTATAAAATTAAATAAAGCTGAACGTGAACAGGTGCTGAAAAAAATAAGTAGCAGTACCTCTGGAGAAAACTGGTTATCAACTTTATTGAGTTATATTTTTGAAGCCTTACTGACCGATCCTATTTATGGTGGCAATACGAAAAAATCGGGATGGCAGTGGCTTGAACATCAGGCAGGTTTCCCGCGTCCACCTGCGAATAAAAAATATTGGATGTTAGATGCGCGTTCCAGAAAAGTCGGGCACATAAAATGAAAGATGTTGATGTCTGTATTGTAGGGAGTGGTGCCGGAGCAAGTCCGGTGGCGTACACGTTGGCTAAGGCCGGTTTTTCGGTTGTTGTTCTGGAAAAAGGTCCTTGGTTTACAGAAAAAAAATTTTATAAAGATGAATTGGCCTGTTGTTTGCGCAGTGTTTACACACCGCAATTAAAAAATGAGCAACATGTTATTGAAGATTATGATGGTAAAGACAAAGATGGACATTATAAATGGGCAGTGGAAGCCACGTCTGAATCTGGTTGGAGTTTCTGGAATGGTAACTGTGTTGGTGGCTCGTCCAATTTTATGAGTGGTTATTTCTATCGGTTAAAACCTGTTGATTTCCATTTGCGTTCTGAGTTCGGGAAAATTAAAGGCGCAAACGTAGCGGACTGGCCAATACAATATGAAGATTTAGAACCTTACTATGAACAGGTCGAAAGACTGGTTGGGGTATCGGGACATGCAATTGAACATGCCTTTGCTGAACCACGCTCAACAAAAGACTTCCCTTATCCGCCCACGATCGAACATCCTATTTCAGGTTATTTTGATACCGCCTGCCAAGCATTGAATTATCATTCCTTACAAACACCCCGCGCCATTTTACC
The DNA here is from genome assembly GCA_964472525.1 of uncultured Thioalkalispiraceae bacterium. Classification (GTDB taxonomy): domain Bacteria; phylum Pseudomonadota; class Gammaproteobacteria; order UBA6429; family Thiohalophilaceae; genus SZUA-37. The sequence goes on from CAYYLL010000003.1 coordinate 64,701, forward strand.
GTTTGCCGTTGGTAAGCGTCATGGGTGTGCCTATTCCGGTTATTGTGGCAGTTATGGTTGTGCGACTGGTGCAAAAGGCAGTGGTCGAGCCGCATTGTTAAATGAAGCGTTAACGACTGGACATTGTAAAATTATTCCACATGCAACGGTGTATAAGCTCGAAACTAATGCCAAAGGTAATATCACTCAAGCGCATTATTTTGATCGTGATAAGCAGAAACAAAAAATATCAGCAAGAATTTTTGTTGTGGCCTGCCAGGCGATTGAAACGTCACGTTTATTGCTTGCCTCGGTGGGTGCTAAGCACCCACAAGGTTTGGCCAATAAGTATTATCAAGTGGGTAAAAATTTACTCTTTTCTGCAGGTGGTTCAGGCACTGGTGAGTTTTATTTTAAAGATATGTCTCCACAGCAAGCCGATGAATTTAAAATACGTGGGCCGTTTATTAATCGTGGTTTGCAGGATTGGTATGTGATTAAAGATAAAAAGTTCAGCCATATTAATAAAGGAGCCATAAAAGGTGGCACGATTGATTACTTATTATCTCATCCCAACCCAACTACGCGAGCCGATGATATGAAATGGGATGACAACGGTAAATTAATTTGGGGTGAATCATTAAAGCAAAAGGTACACACCACTTTTACTGAAAAACAGCGTTTCCGTTTCGAAGTTTTTAATGACTGGTTGCCCACGGATGATTGTTTTGTGTCGTTAGATTCAAGGGTAAAAGATAAATGGGGGTCGGCCGTGGCTAAAGTGCGGGTGGGTTACCATGACCATGATTTAGTCGTGGGCAAATATCTGACCGAAAAGGCAGAAACAGTTTTAAAACAAATGAAAGCAAAAAACATCAGCAGTAGTGTGAGCGGTTCGCCACCGACAAATTTACTAGCCGGAGGCTGTCGTTTTGGTGATGACCCAAAAACATCAGTTCTAAATGCCGACTGTCGGGCACATGATGTTGATAATTTATATGTCAGTGATGGTAGCTTTATGCCAACCGGTGGCAGCGTGCCGTATACTTGGACGATTTATGCAAATGCGTTTCGGGTAGCGGATATTATTAAGCAACGGTTGTAATTGTACCGTCATTCCCGCAGAGGCGGGAACGCTGGAAAGAGGTGCTTGTTTAAAACGTTCGATGCACCGCAAATTCAGCCAGATCAATCAACGCCGTTTTATATTCCGAGTCGGTCACATTCTCTAATGCCGCAATCGCCAGTTGCGATTCTTTCTCGGCACAATCAGCGGTGTAATCAATCGCACCGGTAGCCTGAATGGCTTCGGTGACCGCATCAATGTAGTCCAGTCCATTTTCTTCAATGGCTTTGCATACAATATCGGCTTGTTCTTTGGTGCCATTTTGAATGGTGTAAATCAACGGCAGGGTGGGTTTGCCTTCGGCAAGGTCGTCACCAATATTCTTACCCATTTCTTCGCTGGACGCACTGTAGTCGAGCACGTCGTCAATCAGTTGGAAGGCGGTGCCGAGGTGCATACCGTATTTGGCCATCGCTTGCTGCGCTTTTAAGTCTTGTTGGCCTAAAATAGAGGCCAGTTCGGAGGCTGATTCAAATAATTTGGCGGTTTTGTTGTGGATTACGTCTAAGTAACGTTGTTCGGTGGTTTCAGGATCATGTACATTCAGTAATTGCTGCACTTCGCCTTCGGCAATGGTATTAGTGGCATTGGCTAAAATAGACATGATCTGCATATCGCCCACATCCACCATCATCTGAAAAGCGCGTGAATAGAGAAAATCACCCACTAGCACACTGGCTTCGTTGCCCCACAGGCTGTTGGCTGTTTCTTGCCCACGGCGTAAATCTGAGGCATCAACCACATCGTCATGGAGCAGGGTGGCGGTATGAATAAATTCGATAATAGCTGCAATATCAATATGTTGTGAGCCAGAATAGCCAATTGCGCGAGCGCAAAGCAGGTGGATAACAGGGCGTAAGCGTTTACCACCACTGTTGATAATATGGGTTCCTACCTGATTAATCAGCACGATTTCGGATTGTAAACGCTTTAAGATGGTCGCATTGACCTGTTTCATGTCGTCGGCAATTAGGTCGTAAATAGAGTCAATATTCATATAATGTCTTTTTATTCTGGCTAGGGGGCTAAAAGCCCATGAATGCTAGGGGGCGAGCCACTGGCTGTCAAGTTTCCTTAATTATAATAGGTTCATTATTCAGTGTTTGTACAAATATATGGGCAGGATGAAAAAAGATGAAAAAACTAGTGAAATTCCCCTTAAAATCTTTGACCCGTACAGGCTGAACAGTTAGAATTGCCGGCTCAATTAACACCAGCCTTGTCGAGTGTCTTTTCTTTGATATTTTTATCTGACAGGGCTTTACTGGAGATGATTTAATGTACGCGGTAATTGAAAGCGGCGGTAAGCAATATCGAGTTGCCCAAGGCCAATATTTAAAAGTTGAAAAGCTGGATGTTGAAGAAGGCGGCAGTCTGGATATCGAGAAGGTTTTAATGGTTGCCGATGGCGACGACATTAAAATTGGTGCGCCTTATGTTGCTGGTGGCAAAGTAACGGTTAAAGTGAAAAGCCATGGTCGTGGAGACAAGATCCGAATTATTAAATTCCGTCGTCGTAAGCACTCGCGTAAAACGCAGGGTCATCGTCAACATTATACTGAAATCGAAATTACTGGCATTAGCGCAAGCTAGTCTGGTTTAAGGAGTAAGAAGATGGCTCATAAGAAAGCTGGTGGTAGTACTCGTAACGGTCGTGATTCCCAGTCGAAACGTTTAGGCGTTAAATGTTATGGTGGCGAATCTGTACCGGCAGGTAGTATTATTATTCGCCAACGTGGCACTAAAGTTCACCCGGGTGTGAACGTGGGTCGCGGTGGAGATGATACATTATTCGCAAAAGTTAGCGGTACGGTTCAATTTGAAATTAAAGGTCCAAAACGACGCAAGCAAGTGAGCATTATTGCGGCGGCTTAAGATTTTTTAATTTAAGATTCCCAAAGAACCTCGTCGATGACGGGGTTTTTTGTTATTGGCTCAGAAAATTTAAAGGGCTAAATTTAAAGCATCAGGTAATTCAATGAAATTTGTAGATGAAGCAGTCATTAAAGTGAAAGCTGGTAAAGGCGGTAACGGTGCGGCTACGTTTCGTCGTGAAAAATATATTGAATTTGGTGGCCCGGACGGTGGTGATGGTGGTGACGGTGGCAATGTCATTATGCAGGGCGATGTTAATGCCAATACGCTAGCCGACTTTCGTTTTGTGCGCCACTATCAGGCTGAAAAAGGTCGTCCCGGAGCCCGACGTAAAATGACGGGGCGTGGTGGCGAAGACAAAGTGATTCTTGTACCACTGGGTACGCAGATTTTTGATGAAGATACCAATGAACTGATTGGCGATATTGTAAAAGATAAACAATGTGTGGTGGTTGCCCGAGGTGGTGAACACGGTATTGGTAATGTGCATTTTAAAAGTAGTACTAACCGCGCCCCGCGTCAGTTTACCTCTGGAACCGAAGGAGAGGAACGTGCGTTACGTTTAGAACTTAAGGTACTTGCCGATGTGGGCTTGTTGGGTTTACCCAATGCTGGCAAGTCCACTTTTATTCGCTCGGTTTCTGCGGCTAAACCTAAAGTCGCCGATTATCCTTTTACAACCTTGCATCCAAATTTAGGCGTCGTCAGTGTTGAGGAACACCGCAGTTTTGTGGTGGCGGATATTCCCGGTATTATCGAAGGGGCAGCCGAAGGTGCGGGTTTAGGGATTACCTTCTTAAAGCATATTTCGCGCACACGTTTGTTATTACATATTGTCGACACAGTGCCGTTTGACCATGAAGTGGATCCGGTTGACAGTGTTCGGGTGATAGAAAAAGAACTGGATAAATACGGTCAGGATTTATCAAATTACACGCGTTGGTTAGTATTGAATAAAATGGATTTAATTCAGGAAGATACGCAACAGGAATATTGTGATGATATTCTTAAACGCTTAGATTGGAATGGGCCGGTTTATAAAATATCAGCGATTAATAAACAGGGTACACAAGCGCTGTGTTTTGATATTATGGCGCATGTGGAACAACAACTGGCTTTGAATTTGGAAGAAGATAACAATATAGAAGAAAATAAATAAAAGCAAATCGTCAGAGAGAGTTTATAATAGTAATAGTACACGTCATTCCCGCGGAGGCGCAAACACATGGATGTGTGAAGGTAGGGCAATGCAGGAGCAATTGCCGAGGAATCCAGACAACATAAAAAGCTGTTTATATATGATCTAGATTCCTGCCTCCGCGGGAATGACGGTTAGTAGAGAGAAACTATTAATAACTAAAGTGAAGAATACGCAGCCTAATTACCGCGAACAACTAAAATCATCCCACCGTTGGGTGATTAAAATTGGTAGTGCCTTGCTTACCAATGATGGTGCCGGTTTAAATAAAAAAAATATAAAAATCTGGGTCGAACAAATTGCTAAACTGCGTAAAGCCGGACTTGAAATTGTTTTAGTCTCATCCGGTGCTGTGGCTGAAGGCATGAGCCGTTTAGGTATTACCGAGCGCCCAACAGCCGTACATGAGTTGCAAGCGGCCGCTGCTGTTGGTCAAATGGGGTTGGTACAGGCTTACGAGTCCGAGTTTAGCCAGTATGGTTTACGCACAGCACAGGTTTTATTAACCCATGATGACTTATCTAACCGGCAGCGTTATTTAAATGCGCGCAGTACCATTCGTAGCTTGCTCGATTTAAAGGTGATTCCTGTTATTAATGAAAATGATACTGTTGTGACCGATGAAATTCGTTTCGGTGATAACGACACGCTGGCTGCATTGGTTGCCAACCTAATCGAAGCGGATCATTTAATTATTTTAACGGATCAGGATGGATTGTTTGATAAAAATCCACGCAGCTATTCAGATGCTAAAATTATTCAGCAGGCAAACGTAAGTGACACCGTACTGGATGCCATGGTTGAATCAAGCGGTGGTAAGTTTGGTAGTGGTGGCATGTTAACAAAGCTCCGAGCTGCACGACTTGCGGCACGTTCCGGAACCAATACCGTTATTGCCAGTGGTCGTGATGCGAATAACTTAACGCGTATCTATGCTGCCGATGATATTGGCAGTTTTCTCTACACCGAAAATAAAGCCGACAGCGCCCATAAACAATGGCTAGCCGGGCATTTACAAATGCGCGGCACCTTGACAATAGATGAAGGAGCAGAAAAAGTATTAAACAAGTCAGGCAGCAGTTTACTTTCAGTGGGGATTACGAATGTGAACGGCCAATTTAACCGAGGTGAAATGGTCTCTTGTGTTTCTTTGGCTGGAAAGCAAATAGCTTGTGGTTTAGTTAATTATAATGCCGATGAAATACGTCGTCTTCTTGGAAAATCGAGTAACCAAATAAAAGATATTTTAGGTTATATTAATGAAGATGAAATTATTCATCGGGATAATCTTGTTTTAGTTTAATCTTTATATGGGCTTAAATTATTTTTTGTTGAAAATCCCCGCCTGATGCTGGCGGGGATTGTTTATTTTTGCTTAATCATCAATAACAGGCGATATATTTACACTTAATTTAATTCTACGTCCAGGATTATAGGGCATAATGGTTGTGAACATACGACCACGGAATTTATAACTTACATTGTAACCATCAACTTGTTTTCTGGTTTCACTTACATTTTGTGTGTTGCAACGTTGTTGATAACCGACGTGTTGTTCGGTATAGGCATGTTTGTCAGCGATACGGCTACCAATTTGTGAACCAATTAATGCACCCACAACTGCGCGAGCTTTGCGTCCTCCTCCGTGGCCGATGTTATTTCCAATAACGCCACCGATTAAGCCCCCTAATAACATTCTGCCGCTGCGATTACCATCATGGTAGTCGGTATTTATTACACGATTTCTATAGCAATGTTCTATAGGCGTGTTAGTGGTGACGTATTTAAAAATGGGAGTCACGCTAACCACTTTTGCGTTTACGACAAAGTTATCAAAATCTGATGTGTTGCGTGCATAATCGTCGTGATTAGCCTGAGCTAAAGGTATTACAGCGAACATGGCCATCAAGCTTGTTACCATGATATTTTTAGTTGTATTTTTCATAACTTGTCTCCTGTTTAAATCTGTGTTTGTTTCAGTAATGGGGATAGTTTATAGGAGCAATGCTGAATAGAACCTGAATCGGGAAACAAATATTTTTAGTTTGTAAGTTGTTGAAAATTATAGAGACATTTCTATAAGGATTCAGTATTTTGATACTTTATTTTCGGGTTAATACAAATTCTTGTAATCCGCTTCGCAAAAGTACCGAACGCGCATACTTGAAGTTTGGCATATAGGTGTTTATTGCCAAGGGTGTTAGAGGTGTATGTCGTACTATTTTATCTGTTGTAACTGAATGTTGGATTTTATCGGAATTTAATATTTTAAAAGTAGATGAATATTTTGGCCGGTTTTCAGAGGTAAATAAAAACCCATAAATTAAAGTTTTGGAGGTACAAACTTTTAATAGCTGGTTGTGAACGTAGGGTAATATTTTGGGGTGGATAAAATTAAAACTATCCCAAATAAGGATAAGATCATACTGTGTATTTTGGGATGGTATTATTTTTTCGATATTTCTTATTATTATTTTTTCTGATAATGTTTTGTGCTGGATTTTTTCATCAGGCCACTTAAGTGTTGTTAATGCTGGAATACAATCGGCTATCGTTAAGTAAGCTACCTGTTCTGAATAAAAATTAAAACTTTCGGGCTGCGCCTTGCCGAGATCAAGTATTTTAGGTTTGTTGGTGTGAGGTGAAGCCTGTGGGTTAAATGTTTCCCATATTGAGTTGAATATTCGGGTTGTCAGTGGTTCTGCATTATCGGAATAATATTCAGATAATGCAGGTTGTAGTCGAGGTAACATTCAGGGTGACTATCAGGCGCGCTTAAGTTGTTTATCGTGTAAGTCAGATTGGGGCTTTTCATGTTTAGTTTCACTCATGTCAATACTGCCTTTAAATTTAGCTCCATCTTCCAGTGAAACACGAGGTGAAAAAATATTACCTTGTACTTCCCCAGTTTTGCTAATGTGAACTCTTTCTTTACCGTATAACTCACCAGTAAGTGAGCCATTAACAATAATAGTTTGAGCATATACATCGGCTTTAATATTACCGTTATTACCAATAATAAGTTGGTTACCTTTTAAATCAATCGTTCCTTCGACACGACCATCAATAATTAAACCTTCTTCCCCGGTGAGTTCACCTTTAAAGTGGATGGATGGCCCAATAGATGCAAGTTGTGTGCTTATGCTTGTATTTTCTGTTATTGTTTTTTTTACGGGTTCGCCTTTTTTTAAGGCAGGATTTGGTTCAATTTTACTTTCAGATACTTTATTAAATTTGTCACTTACGTTTTTTTTAATCTCATTAATATCAAACATTCCATATTCTCCGCAGTTAATAGATAAGAGGGGTATGACGATCACTTTTATATATTTAAGTGATTTCAGTGTTGATATTATCTTGCGCACTAATGAAATAATGCGCAGTGGGTCTCAAGTTGGTCAGGTGATTAGGAATTTAGCAGTTGATCATGTTTGGTTTCATCTTCGGGTAAAATACGTTCTTGAATAACACGCCATTTCCCATCGTCTTCTTTTTCGATAATTACTTCAATACCTTGAGCGTTAATAGTGTTATCGGCTGCTTCAACGGTTTCATAGGTTTTAAACATAATGCTGTTGGCTGTATTAACGCGAAGTTTAAAACCACTGTAAGATATATTTTTAATTAAGTTATTCTCAAATTCATGTGTGCATTGGTTTGCCCAATCGTCATAACCAATCGATTCAAAGCCGGGTACGCCGGTTAAATTTACTTTTTTAGAAATTAAATTAAGATGAGCATTTAAATTTTTATCTGCAACAGTTTTAATAACATTATTTAACCAGTCCTGAGCAATTTTTTCGGCTTCATTTTTATTTTCTGACATTAACTGTAACCTTCATTTATATTTGTGCGGGTTTGATTATAAGCTTTCTCACCGTAAAATGTAAAAAGTCAGAAGTAAAAAAGGAAGATATTACTTGATAAAAGAGGGTTTTAGGCTTTTAATTTTCTTTCAACGTGGATAACGCTCTGGATAAAAACATCCAGACTCACTTCGGCCTGTTGTTTCGAATCGAAAGGGCCATGATCAATTCCATCTCTGGATGAAAAATACCATTTTGTTTCAACGTTGAAGAATCGGCCAGAGCGAAATGGAATAACACCTGATTCACCTTTTCTCAGTATTTCCATTTTTTCGGCACCTGTTTTTTGGCAACCGCCTTAAATTAAGACGGTGGTTTATACTAATTTATAGGTGAGCTTGGGTTTATTGTAAAGAAGATATGCTGTTTAGCTGGATAAATGGTATATATTAGCTGACTAAACCAACGCCAGTTAATATAAAGAGAATAAAAGAGTATGGATAAAATAGTATTACCGACACAAAAAGAAGCGTTATCCGGCCGTTCTCAGGCTATTGAAACCGCCTCTGATTTCTCTACACAACATGCTGTTTTAGGCACAAGCCTAGTGAGCCCTTTCCCCGAAAAAATGCAAAATGCAATGTTTGGCCTTGGCTGTTTTTGGGGGGCTGAACAAAAATTCTGGCAACGGAATGGTGTTTATACAACGATGGTAGGCTATGCGGCTGGTATCACGCCCAACCCAACCTATGATGAAGTTTGTTCCGGTATGACCGGGCATAATGAAGTAGTGCGGGTTGTTTATGACCCCACAATTATCTCATATGATGCCTTGTTAAAAATATTCTGGGAATCACATAACCCGACACAAGGTATGCGGCAGGGGAATGACCGTGGTACGCAGTATCGTAGTGGCATTTATTGTTATTCGGACGAGCAAGTTAAAGCGGCCATGATATCAAAACAAAAATTTCAGACAGTATTAGAAAAAAATGGATTGAATTTAATTATAACTGAAATTATCGATGTAGCTGAATTTTATTACGCAGAAGATTACCATCAACAATATTTAGCAAAGAACCCGAACGGTTATTGTGGTTTGGGTGGGCTTAATATTGAATATGTTATTTAAAGGGGGGGAGTGGAAGTGGATTATCAAAATATTATTAATTTTTGGTTTAATGAACAGACAAAATTATTATGGTTTAATTCAACGAGTGATTTTGACACATTACTAAAAGAAAAATATTTAACCATTTATTCTGACGCTAAAAATTTAAAGTTAGGAGATTGGCAAACGAAACCATTAGGTGCGTTGGCATTAGTGATTATTCTCGATCAATTTCCATTAAACATGTTTCGTGGTCAGCCACAAAGTTTTGAAACCGAAGCATTATCCCGCGATATTGCGGCACAGGCTGTTAATCAGGGCTTCGATGCCGAACTTGCCACCGAACAAAAAGCCTTTTTGTATATGCCTTATATGCACAGTGAAAAATTGGCTGATCAGGAGCAGTCTTTAATTTTATTTAATCAGGAAGGTTTGGAAAATAATTATAGATTTGCACAACATCATTATGAAATTATTAAGCAGTTTGGCCGGTTTCCTCATCGGAATAAAATTTTAGGTCGTGAAAATACCGAAGCTGAAATCGATTATTTGAATTCGGATGGTGCATTTCGAGGTTAAGTTAAAATAATTTTACTTTTGAATCGTAATAATAACCCTACGATTAAAACTAGAAGTGCGATGCTCCCACAAATAAACCCCTTGCCATATTCCTAACGCACAACGTCTTTCACTAATCGGTATGGTTAAGCTGCTAGCGGTGAGAACAGTACGAACATGGGCGGACATATCATCGGGACCTTCGTCGGTGTGTAAAAACATAGGATCACCATCGGGGGCAAGTTTAGCCATAAAGGTTTCGAGATCATCGCGTACTTGCGGGTCGGCATTTTCGCAGAGCATAAGTGATGCGCTAGTGTGTTGTACAAATATATTGCATAGGCCAGTTGTTATATTTGACTCAAGCACAATGTCTTGTATTTTTCGGGTAATGTTATAACTGCCACGGCCAGTTGTTTTTATGGATAGCTGTGTTTGTTTCATTATTAAATATCCATTAAATTAATTCTGGTGTTTGCCATATAATCGGCTGTACAAGCCCTTGCTTTGTATTAACTCATCATGTGAACCCTGTTCTATAATATGCCCATCTTCAAAAACATAAACACGGTCGGCTTGTTTAACGGCACTGAGTCGATGTGCAATGATTAATGTCGTTTTATCTTTTAAAAACTCATGCAGTGCGGAATGTAAATTATTTTCTGTATGGGTATCTAACGCAGAAGTGGCTTCATCAAGAATAATGACTTTGGGTTGGCTTAATAACATACGTGCAATGGCGAGGCGTTGTAACTGGCCGCCAGAGAGACGGATACCTCCACGGCCGATTAGAGTGTCAAGTTTTTCTGGCAGTTTATTGATTGTGTCAGTAAGTTGTGCAGCGTTGAGTGCTTGCCATATTTCTGTATCGTCAATTTCGACACCTAATGTAATATTATCTCGTACGCTTTCGTTAAACATGGCTGGGCGTTGCAAGACGGTCGCCACATTGTCTCTGACAACATCGAGCCCTATCTTTGTAATGGGAATGCCATCAAAATAAATCATACCCTGTTGGTGTTGATACATACCAAGTAATACTTGAACCAGAGTTGATTTACCTCCTCCACTCGCACCAACCAAGGCTATTTTTTCACCGGCTTTAATATTGAGATTAACACTGTTTAAAACGGGCTCTTTATCTCCATAGGCAAAACTGATATTTTCAATTTTAATGGCAACGGTTTTTTTATTCTGGAAAGGGTTTTTGATGTGTGGGTACTGAGGTTCCTGTTGCAGAGCTAATAATTTATTGATACGTGCGAGCGCGGCATTAGCAGAAAAATAAGCATACTGGATATTTAAAATTTCTTGTACGGGAGACATCATAAACCATAAATAACCAAAGACTGCCATCATCTCACCTATGGTTAAATTAGAATACACAACCAACAACATGCTTAAAGCACGAAATACATCAAAACCAATCAGGAATATTCCGAAAGAAAGACGGTTGGCAGCATCACTGCGCCAACTGAATGATGCTGAGTATTTTTTAATATATTGGGCTTTTTCAATAACACGTTGAATATAATGTTTTTCGCGATTGCTGGCACGTATTTGTTGAATACCATCGAGTGTTTCAACCAAGGCCTGCTGAAATATTTCATAGGCCGTATTTTCTTTTTTCTTAAGCGTTTTAACTTTTTTACCGAGAACAACAGTAAAATAAATTACCATCGGGTTCATAAATAGAATAAATAATGCGAGTTGCCAGTGTATCAATAGTAAAATAATCGTAATACCGACTAGGCTCAGAACGGCAATAAGCGCTTTACTGATAGATGCGCCAATAAATTCATCAATCGCATTAATGTCGGTAACAAAATGTGAGCTGACTGAACCACTGCCGAGTGTTTCATATTCGGACATTGAGATACGTTTTAATTTATGCAATAAAGCGTGACGAATACGGTAAGTGACGTCTTTGGAAACAAGTGTAAATTGTCGAGTTTGCCAAACAGTAAAATATAAACCAATAACACGTAATAATATTGTTATGCCGAGTATGGTTAAAATATAAAGTGCGGGGCCATGCCAACTCACAGGTGCAAAAAAATTAGTAAATGCAACCAGCTTACCGGGCTTATGTAATAATACCTCATCAACGAGTAAAGGCATTAATAATGGGATGGGTACCATCGCTACAACGGCAAGTAATGCAATAATATTGGCTATAATCAGAGAGCGCTTGTGTTCCCGCGCAACATTCAGGATATAGTGCCAGTTGTAGCGTTTAACATTATAAAAGGTGTGTAAGTCTGTGGTTTGAATATCAGAGTTTTGAGAGCTATGCGTGTCCATTAGGTATGTATGGTAACAAAATAAGAGATTGAATTTGTATCATACCATTTTTTAAACGATTCAGTGTAAGTTTAGTTTATTGCAAGGTGTCGGTCCCCTGAGTGTAAATGGATGTTTGTGACTTGCTCGATAAGTTTTGTTTGTCCATTATTTCAACTAAACTTCGAATCGTTGCGTCTTGAGAAATGTCCTGAATATTTGAAAACCAGACATCAACAATGGCATTGCTTATATCCATGTTATTGGGTAGCACAGCCGGGCTACCAATAAAAACCCAACGTTCACCATTTTTTGTTTGAATAGTGAGTAACTGTAACGGAAGGGTGTTGGTTGAACGGGTTTTCATTTTAGTTTCCATGATTGAGCTTGTTCGTATAATATATGCAGCAACTATGCCAAATAGTAAAATAATTATGCACGTAACCATTACCGCATTACGCGATTGCAGTGATCACACTGATATTTTTCTTGAGCAACTAGCACGCTGGCACCATCAGGAATGGTTGCATTTAAATCCCGGAGCCATATTTAAACAACGGCTTGCACGCTATCGGCAGAGCCTGACAACGGATGCTTTACCAGAAATTTTTGTAGCTCACCGTGGTTCACAATTATTCGGTTCGGCGACTCTGGAAAAAGAAGATATGGATACACGCAAATTTTTAACCCCCTGGTTAGCCAGTTTGTTTGTGAAACAGGAACAACGTAACAAAGGGGTTGCATCGCAGCTAATTGAATTTGTTGTAGACTACGCTAAACAACGTAAATTTAAAAATTTGTATTTATTTACAGAAGACCAACTTGATTTTTATCAGCATCATGGTTGGCACTTTGTTGAAGCCGTCGAGTATCGTCAAGTTGAGGTTGACTTGATGTGCAAGAAACTGGGTTAATTACCATTGATTAAATAAAAAAGAGGGTATGTATGTTAAACGACAAGAGTTTGATGGATTTAAAACTGGATGATGCCGTTTTAGATATTTTATTTCGTAAAGCTCGCAGCCATAGCACCTGGCAAGACAAACCGGTTAACGATGCTCAGTTGCAACAAATTTATGAGCTAATGAAAAAGGGGCCAACGAGTGCAAACAGTTGTCCTGCTCGCTCGATTGGTGTTTGTTAAAAGTGATGTAGCCAAGCAACGTTTAAAACCCTGTCTGCAAGAGGGCAACATTGAAAAATCAATGACCGCGCCTGTAGTGGTTATTATTGGTATGGATCTGGAGTTTTACGAAGAGTTTAATATCCTGTTTCCTCATACGGATGCAAAGTCATGGTATGTTGGTAATGATGCCAAAATTCAACAAGCCGCTTTTCGAGACAGCAGTTTGCAAGCCGCGTATTTAATGTTGGCAGCGAGAAGTCTTGGTTTAGATTGTGGTCCGATGTCGGGATTTGATAATGTTATGTTGGATGCTAAATTTTTTCCAAGTGGAAAAGTAAAATCGAATTTTATTTGTAGCTTGGGCTATGGAGATAAATCAAAATTACACCCACGCTTGGCGCGGTTAGACTACGAACGTGTTTGTCAGTTTGTTTAGATATCCATATGTACAATGCCACAACGACGAAGGTAGACTTGTAATCCTAATTTAGCTTCACCTAAATTTTTAAAAGGGCCTTGCACTTCGTCTTCTCGAGTATTGAAATACCATGATGTTTCAAATGCATAGAAACGTTTTGAGCGAGTTGGGATGTTTGATGATTCGCCCTGACGCGGTAAATTATGTGAATTTTGTTTAGCCATTGGTATAATTGTCATGACCCTGCCCTGTTTTTAAGAATAGAATTAAAAATAGTCTTTGTAAGTTTTATTAGTCTGACTTTAATGTCAAAATTGTAGTCAAGTTGAGGACGATTGTCTGTCAGTTAAAACTTACAAATCGAAAATTTAAAATCGGGAATTTTAATGTATGTGAGCGATCACTTACAGGAAAAGAACAGTATTATAATGAAACCTAATTTTTTAAGATGGATGTCCAAATGCCGATTTCTTTCGGATAAAAAACGTCTGGAATGGTATCCCCCTTTCTGGTTTATGCGCATTAAAGTCATCAAGTTGAGTGCAGACTGGCGGCATATTCAAGTCCAATTACCCTTAAATTTTCTATCCCGTAATCTGGGTGATAGCATGTTTGGAGGTTACCAAACGGCACTTGCCGATCCCATTGCGGCGTTAGCCTGCAACCGGGTGTTAGATGGAAAATACAATGTTTGGTCACGTTACCAAGAAGTGGATTTCCGTTATACGGGTAATTCCAACCTGGAATTACGCTTTGATTTTGACCCGCAAATCGAGCAACAAATTCGGGATGATTTAAAAAACAAGGGCCGTAGTACCCCTACGTTTGAATACGGTTTTTATCGTGCAGATGGTGTAGAATGTACCCACATTAAAAGTACCGTTGCTATTCGTCCGGCCGACTTTAAGCCCCCCTTATCTTAAATTATACAGCCTTAAAAAATTTTAATTATGAACAATATTCATCCTACCGCTATCGTTGACTCTAAAGCTGAACTGGGTTCAGGCAATACGATTGGTGCTTATGTGGTTATTGAAGCCGATGTTGTGCTAGGTGACAATAATCACCTTCACACGGGGGTAGTGTTAAAAAAAGGTTGTCGTATTGGCAATGAGAATATTTTTTATGAATATGCGGTGATGGCCGGTTTACCGCAAGATGTGAGTTTTGATATGCAAGCACCCACGTTGCTTGAAATAGGCAATCATAATGAATTTCGTGAATACACCACGGTGAATCGTGCCAGCTTAAAAGAAAAGGGTGTGACTATTGTTGGTAACCATAATTATTTAATGGCGCATGCACATATTGGTCATGACTGTGTATTGGCTGATAATATTGTGATGGTGATTAGCTCGGGTATTGCAGGGCATGTGCGTGTGGACAAGGGTGCTTTTATTTCGGGTGGCGTGATGGTGCATCAATTTGTTAAAATTGGCCAATATGCCATGATTGGTGGCAATGCGAAAATTACCCAAGACGTATTACCTTTTTTTATTACTGATGGTGTCCCGGCTTTTGTCAAAGGAATTAATGTGGTGGGTTTAAAGCGAGCCGGTTTTAAAAAATCGGATATTTCAGCCTTAAAACAGGCTTATCATTTAATTTTTAGCTCAACAAATTCATTGGAACAAATAATATCTACCCTCGATGATGTAAAATCTAGTATAATCAATGAGTTAGTTAGTTTTTTAAGCCAGTCAAAGCGTGGATTTCACCGAATTGAGCGAGATAAAGCCAATTTGTAGAAAAGTGTTTAAAATTCAATAGCCTAATTTACGGCAACAAAACGTAATAAATAGGCAATCAGGGCTTTATTCCAAGCAAGCCTACCGCTAGAATTGCCGATTCTAAATATTCTTATATAAATATAGTTGAGACAGTATGGGTGTAGACGTTATTTCAGAAGTAAAAAGTAAATCAAGCTTTAACCGCGATGAATTATTGCAATGTGGCCGCGGTGAATTATTTGGTGAAGGCAATGCACAATTACCTTTACCGCCAATGTTAATGTTTGATCGTATCGTCAAAATCAATGAAGACGGTGGTCAGTATGGCAAAGGTGAAGTGGTTGCCGAACTCGATGTGAATCCTGACTTATGGTTCTTCGATTGCCATTTTCAGGGGGATCCAGTTATGCCCGGCTGCCTAGGGTTAGATGCTTTATGGCAACTAGTCGGTTTTTATCTTGGTTGGCTGGGTGGCCCGGGGCATGGTCGTGCATTAGGGTCGGGAGAAGTGAAATTTACCGGTCAGGTTACGCCTAAAAATAAACTCATTACCTACCGGATTGAGTTAAAGCGTGTGATTATGCGTAAGTTAACCATGGGTATTGCGGACGCACATATGACAGTGGATGGTCGCGAGATATACACAGCAAGCGATTTGCGTGTAGGATTATTTACATCAACTGATGGGTTTTAAAAACAATGTCATTACGTCGAGTTGTTATTACAGGGTTAGGGGTTGTTTCCAGTATTGGTAACAATCAACAAGAAGTGACTGCCGCATTAAAAGCTGGCAAGTCAGGTTTAAGTTTTTCACAGGAATACGCGGATATGGGTTTCCGTTCGCATGTGTATGGTGATTTGGATATTGATCTAGATGGCTTAATTGACCGTAAACTAAAACGTTTTATGGGTGACGGTGCAGCGTATAACTATATTGCAATGCAGCAAGCGATTGAAGATGCAGGTTTAGACGACAATGATGTGTCGAATGTGCGTTCTGGTTTAGTGGTCGGTTCGGGTGGTCCATCCACATCGAATATTGTCCATGCCGCCGATGTGATGCGTGAAAAAGGTATTCGTCGGGTTGGCCCTTATATGGTCACGCGCACCATGTCGAGTACTAACTCGGCCTGTTTAGCCACACCGTTTAAAATTAAAGGCGTGAACTATTCAATCAGTTCCGCTTGTTCAACATCGGCACATTGTGTTGGCCACGGGGTTGAGCTTATCCAAATGGGTAAACAGGACATTGTGTTTGCCGGTGGCGGTGAAGAACTGCACTGGACAATGAGTGTGTTGTTTGATGGTATGGGTGCATTATCTTCTAAATATAACGACAAACCTCAAACAGCGGCACGTGCTTATGATGCTACCCGTGATGGTTTTGTTATTTCCGGTGGTGGCGGTATGTTTGTGCTCGAAGAGCTGGAACATGCCAAAGCACGCGGTGCAAAAATTTACGCAGAAGTCGTTGGCTATGGAGCCACTTCGGATGGTTCTGATATGGTTCAACCTTCAGGTGAAGGAGCGGTGCGTTGTATGCAGCAAGCTTTGGCAACCGTAGACGAAGGTGTAAGTATTGATTATATCAATGCACATGGAACCAGTACCCCCGTTGGCGATATTAAAGAGCTCGAAGCAATGAAAGAAGTATTCGGAGATAAAATTCCTTATGTATCTTCAACCAAATCATTAACCGGTCATGCATTAGGTGCAGCAGGTGTGAATGAAGCTATTTATTCACTATTAATGATGAAGAATAGTTTTTTGTGTGCCTCGGCCAATATTAGCGAACTTGATCCCGGTGCAGAAGGATTCCCCATTGTGCGTGAACTGATTGAAAATGTAGATTTAAATTGCGTTATGTCGAACAGTTTTGGTTTTGGTGGAACCAATGCTTGCTTGGTCATGCAAAAATACAGTTAGTTTTTCTCTAAACGATGTATCACAAAAACCCCCGCTTTAATGCGGGGGTTTTTTGTATGTTTAAACATTATGATGTTTTCTTTTTAAGCTGCTTAAGTAAGTATTTTTTATATGATTTCATTCTATAAAGATCGTAGTGAATGTATTTATGCAGTACTTCAATATCGGGTTTATTGATATCTGGAATGATACCAACAAATTTAAGTGTTTTAGGATTAAGAGCTGTTACCGCATGTTTATAACGGGAATGAAGTCCTATATATAAAAAATCATTTACTTTTGCATGATGTTTTTTTAAGAAAGCATGAAAAGCCTGCATTTCTTTGGCACCGTATTTATCTTTAATATAACGTTCTACATCAACGGAATACAATTGCATTTTTTTTATAATTTGGGGGTCAATTTTTTTGTACAGTTGGGTGTCTAAAAACAAAGGTTGTCTCTTGGCGACAGCTTTATGTTGAAGTTGGGCAAACTTTTGATAATTATCGGGTAAGTCTAAAAAGATGGTGACCGCGCCACCAACACGGTAGTGTTCAAGATCTTTAATTGAAATATTTTGTTTTGCCATATCGTAACCGGTGACAATATAAAAAGTACCATCTTGAAATATTTTAGCAACGGGCCGTTCGTTATGTACAACGTATAATCCCGAAAATAACGCCGCTAGCTGAATGACTGCAATAATACTTAAATCTAGTTTTAATCCCGGTTTTCCCGGCTTGAATACAATTAAAGTAAGTAACGGCCCCAAAATAATATCAACCGCAGCAATTAAGCGTATCCCCTGCCAACCTCCATCGGTAGTAAAAAAAGGTTGCGGGTACCATTTGAAAATGATGAAGTATAAAATGATTAAGAATATAATAAGACTTAATCCAAGGTGAGAAAAAAAAGCTTTTTTGCGACTAATATCTTTGAGTTGAAACATGGTTCCGTACCTGTGTTTATTTCTTGAGGAATTGTGTGAACAATAGTAGTAAAGGTTTTAATTGTGAATAAAGATTGTCTAAATGAGGTTTAACTTTATCAGCTTCTCCCTGTTCCAGTAAATGTACGGCTTGTTCAATAGTTAATGGTTCAATGGAATCTTTTTCCTGATCAGGTAAACCACTTTCTGTTACGAGTGTATTCCCACCATTACTAATGGCTTGTTGTAAGCACTGTTCGGTTTTTGCATAAATTTTTTCAAAGTTGGAATCTATATTTATCTCTGGTTCATAAATTCCTGCGCTAGCGGTAAATGAAAAATTTTTGCTGGTTAATTTTCGTGTGGGTATTTCATCAATAATACGTTGGGCTAATTTTATTGCCATATCTAAATGGGTATGGTCTAAAAATAAGGAAAATTTTGCCAGTCCCACACGGGCAGCCATATCTTCTTTACGTACATGTTGGCTTAGGCAATGGCCAATATTTTGAATAATTTCATCAGCAACCTGTTTACCGTGTTTTATAAATAGCTGATTAAAGTTGTCTATATCAATACGCAGTACACAGCAATGGCCTTTATGTCGGATTAAAGCTGAAAGTTGTTCATCGGCAGCTTTTTGAAAATAGCGTTGGCTGCCTAAACCAGTTAGTTCATCAACAGCCGCCTGTTTTTCAAGTTTTTCTGCTGTTTCAGATAGTTTTTTACTGGTCTGTTCAAATTTTATATGGGATTGTGCACGTGCAAAAAGTTGTGCCCTGTCAAAAGGTTTGCCAATAAAATCATTGGCACCTTTGTCCAGTGCTTCCATTTTTGCGGCATCGTCATCTTCTTCGCCGGTAATAATAATAACGGGTAAAGCTGCAATATGTTCGTCGCTTGATGTGCGGATACGTTCAAGTAACCCATAGCCATCCAGATAGGGCATGGACAAATCGGTAAAAACGACTTGAATATCATGATGATGTTGTAATAGCGACCATGCGTCTTCACCGTGTTCAGCTTCAATTACCGTATATTGCTTCGATAATATTTTGCTAATAGCACGACGCATAACACGTGAGTCGTCAACAGCAAGTATTTTAGCTAAAGGGGGCTTGTTAGCATTTTTCATTTATACGATTCTTAATTTTTATGTTTGTTTGAAGCAACCTTAATTTTTAATATTTAAACTAATATTTATTTCCATGGTCATAAATTACGGCGAACTATGGTATATTGCTTTTGATTACCTAATTATCGCAGGAATTTCAATATGTTCAAGAAATTTAATCTTTACCTTGTTGTTTTTACTATTTTTTCCTCCATGGGTATTGCTCAAGCTGGGGGTATTGCTCAAGCCAGCGGAATAAAACTCGAAACTAAAGAATATAAGTTTTATAAATTTGAAGGCAGTTATGATGAAGTGCGGGTTGATTTGGATTACGCGATTACTGGACAAGGAATTAAGATTAATGCTATTTCACATATTTCTAAAATGTTAGTGCGTACTGGCAAAGACATAGGGCGTACGAAAAAGATTTATGAACATGCTGAAGCGGTACAGTTTTGTAGTGCAACTTTATCACGTAATATGATGGAGGCAGATCCAGCGAATATTGTTTTTTGCCCGTATATTATTTATATTTTTAGTTTGCCGCATGAAAAAAATACGGTTTATGTTGGTTATCGTAAGCCACCGAAATTAACGTCAATTGCATCTAGAAAAGCGGTTGCCGCCGTTGTCAAAACCTATGAAGATATTATTGCGGACGCCAGATAAGGTAATATGCCAAATAAAGTAATATGCCAGATAAGATAATATACAGTTTAATCTGTGTTCTCTTATTTGTAAGTAGTGCAGTTTGGGCTGAGGATAACACCGAACAACGTTTTAGACAGGCTCGCTCTGCACAGATTAAACCCACTCAAATTAAAAAATTATTTCTGGACCCATCCATTGACGTTCGTGAAGCACTTGCGCGGAATCGTAAATTAAAGCCAGCCGATTTGTTCCAGCTGGCCTCTGACCCCAGTGAAGCCGTGCGTATTGCCGTTGCGACTAACTTATCAACCGACAATAAAACTTTTTTGCTATTAGCTCATGACGATAATCCATCTGTCAAAAGTGTCGTGGCGCGTTTTGAATATGTACCGCCCGGGGTACTTGCTGTACTAGCTAACGATGGTTCTGCTGATATTCGCTTGGAGGTTGCCAAAAATATGAATACTTTGCCGGGGACACTAAAAATATTATTACACGATCCAGACCCGGATGTTCAAGCCGTTGCCGCACAAGCATTACAGCGTTTTAAAAACTAAGAAACGTTGTGGTTAATCATTCTTTTGCTGCTATTTAGAGCTAAATTCATTAAAGATTTCTCTGTATTTGTCGTTAATTGAGAGCATGAAGAAGAAACAAAGTATTACACCGGCGCAGCAAGGCCATACCTTAAAAGCGGCTGATTTGGTCTCGGGCGTTGTTCGGTTGGTTTCCCTTCCGGAAGTGTGTATTCGTGTTAATGAAATGATGGATGAGGCGAGTACCTCGGCTACGGATATTGGTAAGGTTATTAGCCAAGATACAGGTTTAACCGCCAGACTCCTCAAAATTGTGAATAGCGCGTTTTATGGTTTCCCGTCTAAAATTGAAACCGTTACGCGAGCAGTCACCGTGATTGGTTTGCGCGAGTTACGTGGTTTAGTACTCGCCGCTTCAGCGATTGAAACCTTTTCAAAAATCCCTAATGATATTCTTAATATGGTGCAATTCTGGCGGCACAGTGTGTACTGTGGGGTGGTGGCACAATTATTAGCCGATCGTTGTCATGTATTGCATAGTGAGCGCTTGTTTGTTGCCGGTTTATTGCATGATATTGGTAAATTGATTCTATGTCATCGTTTGCCAAGTGAGTCACGGATGGTGATGGAAAAAATACAATCTGAACAGTTATTCGATTATCAAGTTGAACAGGACATTATGGGTTTTGATCATGCTGAAGTAGGCGGGGAACTCATTAAAGTATGGCAAATGCCCGCATCGTTGGAATATGCGCTACGTTATCACCATAATCCTGCTGCTGCCGATGACTATGCGATGGAAGTTTCTCTGATACATCTGGCCAATGTGATAACGGGCCAAGCAGAGCAAGAACTGGATGTGGATGTAGAATTGAATATTCAGCCGGTTGAGCAAATTGCATGGGATATGACGGGTTTGGATGAATCAGTGATTGAGCCCATTCTGAAGCAGGCGGGGCCATTATTTATTGATGCGCTCGAATCTATTTTGCCCCGCGGTCGTCCATATTAATCCTTCTATTTTTGAGCCAGTTTTAGCGTTAACAGCGATATTATGGCCAATGAAATAAACATCACCCGATAATAACCTGAATACCCGCGCTCTTTCTTAGTGCGGTTAGCCTACCCCCATTCTTTTAATATATTATTAGATTTACTTACTAATACATCCAAAGCATAATATGTGCAATTTTGGTGCGTATGCGCACCTTTATTTTGCACCAAAATAATACGCGAGACGATCTTAATATAAGAGCGAAAACGTCTCACACTATAATAATGTTCGTCAAAGCTTGTTGGCTTGATAACTGGAGGATTCATGGAAATTAAAACAGCAGCCGATGTGCTCTTTATTCTATTAGGAGCCATTATGGTTCTGGCAATGCATTCAGGTTTTGCCTTTTTAGAGGTAGGAACCGTCCGTAAGAAGAATCAGGTGAATGCACTCGTTAAAATTATTGTTGATTTTGCTGTTTCAACCATCGGTTACTTCTTTATCGGCTATATGGTGGCTTATGGACTTGGGTTTACCGACAGTGCGCAGGTGCTAATTCATAAAAATGGCTATGAGCTGGTTAAGTTCTTCTTTTTATTGACTTTTGCTGCGGCTATTCCAGCGATTATTTCGGGTGGTATTGCAGAAAGGGCACGTTTTTACCCTCAACTTCTAGCCACTTTTGTTATTGTGGCGTTTATTTACCCGTTTTTTGAGGGGATTGCTTGGAATGGTAACTTTGGTGTTCAAGCATGGATTAATAAAAGCTTTGGGGCCGATTTCCATGATTTTGCCGGTTCTGTTGTTGTTCATGCGATGGGCGGTTGGATAGCTCTGGCTGCGGTTACGTTGCTTGGACGTCGCTTACCAAAAGGCGGTAGCCACTCTATATCTCATCCCCCTTCAAGTATTCCTTTTTTGGCGTTAGGTGCGTGGGTTCTGACCGTGGGCTGGTTTGGTTTTAATGTGATGTCCGCGCAAACCATTGATGCGATTAGCGGCTTGGTGGCACTGAATTCATTAATGGCGATGGTGGGGGGGATTTTAGCCGCACTTGTTGTGGGTAAGAATGACCCGGGTTTTGTACATAATGGCCCCCTGGCCGGCTTGGTTGCGGTGTGTGCTGGTTCTGATGTGATGCACCCGATAGGTGCGCTTGTAACGGGGTTGATTGCCGGTGCTTTATTTGTTTGGATGTTTGCTCAATGTCATAACAAATGGAAAATTGATGATGTCCTTGGTGTTTGGCCATTACACGGACTGTGTGGTGCTTGGGGTGGCATTGCGGCCGGTATTTTTGGCTTAAAAGCCTTTGGTGGGTTGGGTGGCGTTACCTTTATGTCGCAACTCGTTGGCACACTTATGGGCATTGCCGTTGCATTATTAGGTGGTTTTGTTGTTTATGGCACGCTTAAGAAGCTTGTGGGTATTCGTTTGAGTGCCGAAGAAGAACATCTGGGTGCAGATTTAAGTATTCATAAAATTGCAGCAGAATCCGATATCGATTAATTTTCAATGTGTTAGTAGTCAATATTTAGGTTATAGCGAATGTGTTGTTAGGTAAGCGTTGATTCCGCTACGCCCCCCATCTGAGTTACACTTAATGGATAGGAGGCAGCGTATTGATGACGAAAAAAATAATCATTAGCACGATAGTTGTTGTTGTCATTGGCTTTTTTGTTTGGCGTTTTATACGGCCGATGAATATTTTTGTTGTTGAAGACCAATTTGCATGGCCGGTGGATACCTCTCAAGCACCAGCCGTCTTAGGTAAATTAAGCGCAAAAGAATGCGGAGCGTGTCACACGGCTTTTTATGCTGAGTGGCAAACAACGATGCATAGTCAGGCGTGGAAAGGCCCTTATTTTCAGGCTGATTGGAACTTTGACAATAAAAAACAGGCTTGCGGGCTCTGCCATACGCCGTTAGATAGCCAACAGCCGCGTAAGGTTTTAGGTTATCGGGATACTGATAAGTGGGAGCCGATACTGGAAGATAACCCCAACTTTGATTCTAAATTACAACATGAAGGTGTCACCTGTGCGGCCTGCCATTATCGAGATGGCAAAATTGTGGGTGTTATAAAAAATACCCATGCACCTCACCCAGTAAAAATACTGGCAGATCCCAATCAGGTTTGTGTGCGCTGCCATGTTGTTGGTGGCGATCGTTGGGACACCTTTTATCGTTTTCCCCCTTGTGGTACGGTCGCTGAGATTGGCAGTTCTTTATCTAATCCACCCACAAAGGCTGATTTACGTTTATTGGGCCAATTAAAGCCTCTGAAAAAAGATCCAGATATTATTCAACAGTTTGGGAAACAGAATATAACAGTTAAAGGTCGTACGGGTGAAGGCGTTGTGGCGAATGTTGCTTCGTTGGGGTGCGTTCAGTGCCATATGCCTGCGGTTAAACGCGCTTTAGTTAAGGGTGGCAAGATACGCCAATCGCGGCACCATTACTGGCGTGGTGGGCATGATCCCGACATGGTCAAAAAAGCATTATCGGTAAAATTTGCAGAACAAAAATTAACGAATGATGGGAAACGTCGTTTTGCCTTGACCTTAGCCAACACCGGAGCCGCCCATTATCTCCCCACGGGCACCCCTGACCGTTATTTAACGGTACAACTGCGAGTGTTCGACCAACAAGGCCATGTGCTCAATGAAAAGACTAAGAGTTTAATCCGTTCAGTTCTTTGGCGTCCTTTTATTATCGACTTGAATGACACGCGCTTAGCACGCTGGCAACCGCGTACCTACACGATTGATATTATTGATAAGAAAAAAGCTGTCAGCGTTGAGGCGAGCATTCGTTATCATTTGATGAACGAAAAACGCCGTAAAAGAATTAAATATAAAAACAAAACACCTATTGCCTATGATGTTTTCCGTAAAAAAATCTCACTGGCTGTAAAAACAGAAGGAAAAGTACCATGAGTCAACAGGATCTCGTGATTATTGGGGGTGGAGCTGGTGGACTTATCGTTGCCAGTGTCGCCGCACAATTAGGATTAAAAGTAACCCTCATTGAAAAAGAAGACACACTCGGTGGAGATTGCTTACATTATGGTTGCGTGCCGAGCAAAACCTTGATCAAATCAGCCAAAGTCGCAGCGTTAATGCGACGTGGTGCGGAGTTTGGTTTGGAGTCGGTTAATCCCAAAGTCGATATGGCTAAAGTTAGCGATCATGTGCAGTCGGTGATTGAGCATATTCAGCACCATGATGACCCTGAACGTTTTCGTAGCTACGGTTGTGAAATCATTTTTGGTCATGTCGAATTTGTTGATTCACATTCGGTGCGGGTGAACAATCAAACGATAAAGGCAAAGCGTTTTGTGTTGGCAACAGGGAGTAAGCCATTTATACCGTCTGTTTCGGGCTTAGAAGAAACCGGCTATCTGACCAATATGGATTTATTTTCCTTGCGTGAATTACCCGAGCGTTTAGTCGTGCTAGGTGGCGGGCCCATTGGTTTGGAAATGGGACAAGCTTTTGCACGCTTGGGGAGTCAGGTGACGATTGTACAACGTGCACAAAATATCTTGCCACAAGAAGATCCTGAACTGGCCGATGCTTTGGAAAAAACTTTGCTCGCTGAGGGAATTAACATTTATACCTCAACAGAAGCTAAACAGGTTTCAAAAGACAATGGCATCATTACGATTGAATGTACTAACGGTTTAAAACTGGAAGCTGATCAAATTTTAGTGGCAACTGGCCGACAGCCGAATACGGATGGGCTCAATCTGGAAGCAGCCGGTGTGGAATACAACAACCGGGGGATCAAGGTCGATCGTCGTATGCGAACATCGGCTAAACATATTTATGCCTGTGGTGATGTGTGTGGACCGTATTTGTTTACCCATATGGCGGAGTACCAGGCAGGTATTGTTATTAGCAATGCGATATTCCGTTTTCCGAAAAAGACCAACTATCGTGTGGTTCCTTGGGTTACCTATACCGAGCCTGAATTTGCACGCGTCGGCCTAAGCGAACAACAGGCGCGAGAGCAGGGAATAGATCCCACGGTATTACGTTTTGCCTTTAAAGATATTGACCGAGCCTTGGCCGAAGTCGAAACAGAAGGAATGAGTAAATTTATTACTCACAAGGGGCGTATCTTGGGTGCATCCATCCTAGGCCCCCATGCGGGCGAACTGATCCATGAAATCGTGTTAGCGATGCAAGCGGGGGTAAAGATCAGTACTATCTCAGCTGCCATTCATGCTTATCCGACTCTAGCGCAAATCCATCGACGTACGGTAAATACGACCTATGCCACTAAGTTATTTAGCCCCGGAACACGAAAATTTGTTAAATGGATTAATTGGTTATTGCCATAATCAATAGCGGATGCTGTTGTGGGTTAGGAGTCTAAAATACTGATTTAAACTGAATTATTGATGCGCTAATATATAAAATCTTTCCCTGTTGTACTTTCATGTCTTAGAAATTTCTTTGCAGATTGAACAAATATGAACCTGCATTGTCATACGCTCCATTGCCTGCCATCGTAGTCGTAAACGCAAAGCAATAACTCTAACGGCATAGGACTACGAAACATTGAATCATTATTCGTTGATTAAGGCTACAAGGACAGACTGCATAAGATTCGTGCTGTCAGCTATCATGTTATTGGCGATAACATCGGCCAGTGCCGGCACGCAATATCCTCAAAATCCCTGTCACTTGAAACAATATTTATATACTGGTGAAGCAGGATTAAAGAAATTTGATCTCACGGCACAAGCTTATGTCTGGTCAGTCCTGCCTCAACACAGTACATTCGAACCCGTATGCACAGCACAACGTATCTTTATCGGCAGTCATAATGGTCTTTATGCCATTAATTCCAGTAGTGGCAAAGTACTTTGGTCTATCGGACAAGGCATAACATTATTCTCTCCTGTCGTTGATGGTCAATTTGTTTATGTAACCGGACTTGACGGCAAAGTTCGAAAACTACAAACAGACTCGGGCAAACTTATCTGGCAAAAACAACTCAAAGGTTGGTTGTACCCACCGGTGGTCATGAATGGCCGTGTTATTGTTGGTGGTAATGGGCGAACACTTTATACCTTAGACGCTAACAATGGGACGTTACTTTGGAAGCGAGACGTGGGTCAGCAACTTGTTTACCGGCCCGTTGCTGCTAAACCGGCTGTTATTGTTGTTCCAACTTATGGGCCTCAAGTCATGGCGATTAATGTCAAAACGAATAAAATTTTATGGTCAAAAAAAGATGCCAGTACACCCTATACCGCCACAATTGATAATGACCAACTCTTTTACGGTGACCAAAACGGAATACTGCATGCGGTGAATGTAGCGAACGGTAAAGAAAACTGGCATGTGCAGTTATTAGGAGTGATTCGGTCAAGTCCGACTGTCAATAAAAATACTATCTGGATAGGAACCGAACGAGGGCAGCTAACCGCACTCAATAAAATGAATGGAAAAATTTTATGGCAAAAGCAACTAAAGCAATCACTACTTTATTCACCTATGCCAGTCGCAAACAAAGTTTATTTAAAAGTGGATTCGCGTAATTTGTTGTCCGAATCGTTTTCACTGCCAATAGCAGCAACAGACAAGGCCTTGCCTATTCCATAGGCCGCGCTGTTGTTTTTGTAGTAAAAAACCACCAAGGAGATAACAACGATGAAGTATAAAAAAATAAAACTAGTCACATTGAGTGCGGCAATCATTTTTTCGACAGGCGCGCTGCTTGTTGGGTGTTCAACATCGGGTACGATGAAAATGAAACCACCAATGGGTTCTGCGCAGGATGTGAGCGATGCAAAAGATCTATGGAATACATTGGCGTCAGCCAGACTGGTTGGCGCACATGCCAGAAAAGCACGACCTTATAAAGGTCAGCACCCTCACGGTGCGGTGCTAGAAACCTTACATAAAACCATTACGGTGAACGGCCATACAGGGTTAGCGATTATAAAACGCAATTACGGTGGTCCCGGTGTTTCAAACTACAGTGTCAGTAAAAATCGGGCGAAATATTTAAAGGCCGTTACCGTTATGTTTAAACGGGAAAATGGTTACGACAGTAAAGACAAGAACTGGTTTTGGGCTAAGTACAAACCCAATGGTGCGCTCCACACTAAAGCAATGCCAAACGGTATGAAAATTAAATTGGCTGGTCGAGTGGCCAAAGGCATGCCTACCGGTTGTATTAGTTGCCATCGTGGAGCCGGTGGTGGTGATTTTGTTTTTGCAGATAAAATATCGGTAAAATAAATAATTAAGGGCTGAACAGGGTTAGAACACCGTTAATGAAGGAATAGACTGTGTTTTAATCCTGAAGTGAGCCTGACTACAAAATACAACATTTATTTATTTTTTAATAAATTTTTAAAGTACAGGAGGCTTGAGTTATTCGCCCATTTACGCTCGCCAATTGCTCTGGCAATAAATTTACCATCCCGTCCTATTATATAGGTTGTGGGTAATGCTTTAATTTCGTAAGCTTTTTGTATGTGTTTACTGGTATCCATGCCAACAGGAAAGGACAGTCTTGCTTGTTTAATATATTGCTCAACATCAAGTTGATTGCCACGTTCAATTGAGATAGCAATAATCTTTAAACCCTGATTGCGATATTTCTCCCATAATATTTGCAGGGCAGGCATTTCTTTGCGGCAAGGGTTACAAAATGTTGCCCAAAAATTTAACAAAACAACCTGTCCGTTTAAGTCAGACAGTGATACTGAACTTCCATCTAACAATGTCAACCTGAAATCAGGTGCAGTTTTTCTTTCTTTGGGAAAGGTTAAAGCCAGCCCGGCTTCGGCATGGGGAGCCGTTTCAGCTATAACGGACAAACTTAAAAAAATAAAAACATAAAAAAGTAATTTCTGCATTATATTCAGAATTGGATAACGTTATTGTGAATGCATTTTAAGATAGCGTAAAATTATTTTTTTATCTGTTTCATTTAATTTGGTCATTCCTCTTTCCTGCATTCGTGTATCCATAACGGGCAGAAGATTTTTCCATCCAGAGAATGATAAACGTTTTGGGTGTGGTACCGAATGGCAGCTACCACATTGTTTGCTATAGAGCTTGCCGTCATCACTATTAGCGGCAGGTATGGGAGTTGGTGACAACCCGCTACACGATACAGTAAATAGTATTAAGCCTATCATGGGTATAACAAAGTACTTTCTCATTTTAAAATCCTAACTGGCTATTAGTTGAGCCATTATTAAATTTATAACGGATACTTTTTTTCGTTGGCATTTCAATGTACCAGGTCAACATGACACGGTAGTCTTGTTCCAGTTGTGGGCCATTCAAGTCACGGTACAGGGGTAAGCCAATATTAAAGTCAACAATATGTAACGGAGCAGGTTGCCATTGAAGGCCTAGAGTAATAAAGGCTTGTGTACCACCATAGTTTGACGTACCCCACAACGGAGTGGCATAAGGTGAGTTGGGATCACCTTGTGTGGTATGCCCTGATGCGCCACTGACCGCTTCATCGGCCTCACCACGAATCTTACCTTGGTGATGCAGGTTTAACTGAATTTGTGCCAGCCAGTTATATTTAAACTGGTACATGCCATATAAATCAAGGCGTGTTTCATTGCCCAGGCGGTAGTTGCGTTTATTATCATACAAGCGGGCGGTATAGGTCGCATTAATTCCCCACCAGTAAGGTGAGTGTGATGACTGATACAGGTAACCAATCGTTGGATCAAAGGTGCCTGAACCTAACTGCATTCCATAGGGTTGTAACTCTTTTTGTCGGGCGGCGACAGGGTGTTGCGTATTTCTTTCGTTAATTGAACCGGTTGGAATACTTAAGCCAAACAGCAATGAAGCCTGATTGGTCGGGATTAATGGATCATCGGCAAACAGGCGGTATTTTGCCATCAGCATGGTGTCGGCGAGGCCTTCGGATTTCATGGTGAAACCTTCTTGCCCTGTTGAGGTTTGCATCATGCTGTTAAAGGTCATGTCCATGCTGTTTTGCTTGTACATCAGCATTATGCCTGCAAAAAAGTCATCACTAAAACTGTAACCGGATGTGATATTGAGCATGTTCATATCCATAGACGTTGGCACGGCCATAAACTTTCCGGTCGGGTTGCCCATCATTACCGGCATGCCTAACAAGCTGTTACTGTCAATGCTATTAGTACCGTCACGTAATCCTTCCATGTGCATTTGCATCAAGCTGAATTTAACACGGTATTCATGTGTTTCGGGTATACCACCACCAGGGATATTCATCGGCATGTTTCCGCCACACTTGCCACAGCACATTCCGACATAGGCATTAGCCAGGTTGAAAACGAGCATTAAAAGTAGCCCACTAAAAATTTGTAGTGTATTTTTGGGCTTTATTAAATTTAACATCACATCTCTCATTTATATTTTTATTGGCTGCGATACTAGCAATTAAAAATTTTTTGAGGAATGTGACAAATTGTCGCATCATGGGTTAAATTCAGTGTGGTGTGAAGTTACAGAGGGAGGCTTTAGGCGTTGATATTGTCCTTGTAGTGAATGGTGTTTTACTGTTGTTTTATGCGATCGGTATAGTCCATCTTTTGGGCTCTATTATTCAGTTGTTGTTGTAATTGTTGCGCCTGTTTCAATGTTTGCAGGCCGGACGGTTCTATTGAGTGAGTTGATTTTGTTGTTTGGTGGTTCACTGCGGGTGTGAAAACAGACTGATAGAGTACAGCGACAAAAATAACCAACCCAAGTAATAAGCCTAGAAATTTCATTCCGTATCCTTGATATAACGTATTTATATCTTAAAGTGTAGCCAAAATTTGGCTCGAATGGTGGCTAAAGCTCTGGTTTTCTCCATCATTTCTGATTTTTAGAGGGTAAAATCGGCGCAGAACTGGAAACTTGTTGAACGAAGTGATACCTTAGCCCGCCCTTATCAATAATGATCTGTTCCGTTTTTAATTATCATGCGTAAAAAAGTCTTTATCAAAACATTCGGCTGTGCCATGAATGAATATGATTCCAGTAAAATGGCAGATATTCTGCAAAATTCGCATGATTTGGAATTGACCCAAGATGAAGCACAGGCAAACGTGTTACTGCTTAATACCTGCTCGGTACGTGAAAAGGCGCAAGAAAAGGTGTTTTCGCAGCTTGGTCGTTGGCGAAAATTAAAGGTCAAACAGCCGGATATTGTGATTGGCGTGGGGGGATGTGTGGCCAGTCAGGAAGGCGAAGCCATTTTAAAACGTGCTAATTATGTGGACTTAATTTTTGGCCCGCAAACCCTGCATCGTTTACCTCAACTGTTTGATCAGGCATTAAAAGAAAAAAAATCTCAAATCGATATCAGTTTTCCTGAAATTGAAAAATTTGATCATATGCCCATGCCTCGTGTAGACGGCGCAACGGCCTTTGTTTCAATTATGGAAGGGTGCAGCAAGTACTGTACTTTTTGCGTGGTGCCATATACGCGCGGGGAAGAATTTAGTCGTCCGTTTGATGACGTGGTGGCTGAAATTGCCAGTTTAGCGGCGCGTGGGGTTAAAGAGGTGACCTTATTGGGGCAGAATGTAAATGCCTATGAAGGTGAAACTCATGACGGTGATACTACCGATTTAGCCTTATTAATGCACTATGTGGCGGCTATTGAGGGTATTGAACGTATCCGCTATAGCACTTCGCATCCGCTTGAAATGAGTGATAGCTTGATACAAAGTTACGCAGAAATTTCTCAATTAGTCAGCCATCTACACCTGCCGATTCAAACCGGTTCGAATGCCCTGTTACAGTCCATGAAAAGACGCCATACCACCGACGCCTATCGTGATATTGTGCGACGACTTCGTGAAATTCGTCCAGATATCAGCATGTCATCCGACTTTATTGTTGGTTACCCCGGTGAAACCGAGCAGGACTTTAAGGACACCATGGACTTTATTGCCGAGATGAATTTCGACCATTCTTATAGTTTTGTTTACAGTCAACGTCCCGGTACGCCTGCCGCCGATTTAGACGATGATGTGCCTTTAGACCTTAAAAAACAACGACTTGCACTGTTACAGCAACGCCTAAGCCAGCAGTCAGCCAATATAAGCCGTAAAATGGTGGGCTCAGTACAGCGGATTCTGGTTACGGGTTTGTCACCAAAACAGAAAAAACAGCTCGATTTAAGTGCCTATGATGCGGATAAAGCCGTTGCGGTGGATTTTGACGCTAGTATGGGTGGCAAATCAAAAAATTCTCAGTTAAGCGGCCGCACAGAGAACAATCGTGTGGTAAACTTTATAGGTAATCATGACCTAATCGGTACTTTTGTAAACGTGACTATCACAGAAGCCTTTTCTAATTCTCTCCAAGGGGAGCTTGAAACAGCCGAGTCTTTTCTCTAATGCGTACCGAATGTACGTACACTTTGATAAATTCAAATTTTAAACAACATTGAATACAACTATCCAATCAATCTCTATCACTTTAGAACCTGCCGATAATCGTCGTTTGGCGAATTTATGCGGCCAGTTTGATGAACACTTGCGGCAAATTGAACAACGCCTGGGTGTTGAGATCAATAATCGTGGTAATACCTTTAAAGTGATTGGTGAAAACGATTCGGTTCAGGCCACCGAAGCCTTATTGCGAGAGCTGTACATTGAATCGGGTAAGGTTGAATTAGAACCTAGCTCCATTAATGTATTGTTGCAGCAGGCGGGTGTTGAATCGTATATAAAAACAGCCGAAGAAATTGTTGAAGATGTTGCAATTAAAACACAGCATGGTGTTGTACGTGGTCGAGGTCCGAACCAAAAACATTATTTATCGCGTATTCAATCACATGATATTAATTTTGGCGTTGGCCCGGCCGGCACAGGTAAAACTTATCTGGCAGTTGCTTCAGCCGTTGCCGCTTTGCAAAAAGAGCAAATTGATCGGATTATCTTAACGCGCCCGGCGGTTGAAAGTGGTGAACGTTTAGGATTTTTACCGGGGGATTTAGCACAAAAGATCGACCCTTATTTACGCCCGTTATACGATGCCTTATATGAAATGTTGGGTTTTGAATACGTCGCAAAATTAATTGAGCGCAATGTGATTGAAGTTGCACCATTAGCGTATATGCGCGGACGCTCATTAAATGATTCCTTTATTATTCTCGATGAAGCGCAAAATACCACGGTTGAACAAATGAAAATGTTCCTAACCCGGATTGGTTTTGGTTCTAAAGTAATTGTTACCGGTGATGTGACCCAGGTTGACTTACCACATGGACAACGTTCGGGTTTGCGGCATGTGATTGATGTATTGGTCGATGTTAAAGAAATTAGTTTTACTTTTTTTAAAGCAAAAGATGTTGTGCGACATCCATTGGTTCAACAAATTGTAACGGCCTATCAAGAATCTGAAGATGAAGAAAAAATTCTGAAATCAGCGCAACAAAACCAAATGACTAATAAAGAAAATGAGTAACAATACTTTATCAGAACCTCCGTCGGAATATTTATGCTCCGTCGACGTGCAATGTATGTATGCGGATGTTTCTGTGCCCGACGATCAGTTATTTCATCAGTGGGTATCCAGTGCGGTTGATTTTCTTGTCAAGCATCAACAACTGGAGAAAATAGATTATGAAGTTTCTATTCGTGTTATTGACAAAGAAGACAGTCGACAATTAAACAAAGATTACAGACAGCAAAATAAAGCGACGAATGTACTCTCTTTCCCTTTCGATACGCCTGACATTTTCAAACAACATCAACAAGTGAATATTCTGGGTGATATTGTTGTTTGTGCGCTTATTGTTGAAGCTGAATCGCAACAACAAAACAAACAAACAGAACAGCACTGGGCTCATATGATTATACACGGCGTGTTGCATTTATTAAATTATGATCATATCAATATGGATGACGCCAATATTATGGAAGCACTGGAAATAAAGATTCTTGCACAACTTGGTTACCCCAACCCTTATATGGAATACCCTCATGAATGAATCCGTTAATAATTCAGATGAAGATACGCAAACAGACATCACTCAGCCTGGCTGGTTTGAACGTGTGACTCAATTATTTCAAAATGAAGTAACCGATCAGGAACAGTTATTAGATGTAATGCAGGAAGCGAAAAAAAATAACCTGCTCGATCAGTATTCATTGTCAATGATCGAGGGCGTGATGCAGGTTGCCGAAATGCAAGTGCGTGATATTATGATTCCACGCTCACAAATTGTTGTTGTAGAACGTGAATCCGATTTAAAAACAATATTGCCTACGGTGATTGAGTCGGCACATTCACGTTTTCCTGTTATTGGCGACAGTAAAGATGAAGTCGTGGGAGTATTGTTAGCCAAGGATTTATTAACACAAATAAACAATGATAAAAATAATGCGTTTAATATGCGTGAAATATTACGTCCAGCGGTCTTTATCCCTGAGAGTAAACGCCTAAACGTGCTTTTGAATGAGTTCCGTGCTAATCGTAACCATATGGCTATCGTGGTTGATGAATATGGGGGTATTGCCGGGTTAGTTACGATTGAAGATGTGCTGGAACAAATTGTTGGTGAAATTGAAGATGAACATGATATTGAAGAAGATAAATTTATTCATGAGCATTCGAATGGTACCAGTATTGTTAAATCAATAACGCCTATCGAAGAATTTAACGTACATTTCAAGTGTGAAATTTTAAGTGATGATGTCGATACAATTGGTGGTATTGTTATTAATGCGCTTGGTCATATGCCAAAACGTGGTGAAGAAGTGCATCAGCATGGTTTTAATTTTAAAGTATTGCGTGCCAGTCGCCGTCGTATTCATTTACTTGAGGTGACGCGTGTAAGCGAGCCTGTTTCTAAAGATTCTGTCAAAGATAATGCTCCGGAACAAGTGACTACTTCGTCCGTATCAGAAGATATTAATACGTAAATATAGTTTAACGGCGGAGTGGGCGACAGATAATGGATGTTTCTTTTGTTATAAAAAAAATGTATCAATTAAGCTTGACTAAACAGTCTATGATTGCTCTGTTGGCAGGCTTGTGTTTGCCACTTTCATTTTCTCCTGTGTATGCACTTCCGTTTGCATTTTTATCACCCCTTGTTTTATTTTTTTTATGGTTAAATAAAACTCCGTGGCAGGCTTTTAAGTTAGGTTTTTCATTTGGTTTTGGCTTTTTTATGTTCGGGTTGTGGTGGGTATATATTGCGATCCATGTTTTTGGTGAAACACCCGCATGGGTTGCAGTTATTTTGCTGGTGTTATTTTCGGCCTACCTTGCATTATTTATTGCCTTGCAAGGTTGGCTGGGTGCAATATTAAATAAGAAATTCCAGATTTCCTTTGTACAGCAAGCACTTATTATTTTCCCGGTTCTATGGGTATTGTTTGAATGGCTACGAGGGTGGTTCTTTACCGGGATGCCATGGTTGCATCTTGGATACGCCTTCCCTATGTTGCCGTTGTCCGGTTATGCCCCTGTGTTGGGTGTTTATGGCGTGTCATTCATGGTTATTTTTATGACCTCGCTGATCTTTTTTGCTTTATGTTCAATAGCTAAAGCTGGGCGTGTTTATGCGGTTGTCAGTATTGCGCTTGTTTTACTACTTGGTTTTGGTTTGTCGAAAATTGAATGGACGGTACAAAAAAATAAATCCATTAAAGTCAGCCTTATTCAAGGTAATGCGGAACAAATAACAAAATGGGATGCAGATAAAATAAAGTTACGTATGGATATTTATGCCAATTTATCCCGACAACATTGGGATAGTGATGTGGTTATCTGGCCAGAGAATGCGATGACTATTTTTTATCATCAGCTGGATGAAAATTATTTACTTCCTCTGGCCAAAGAAGCAAAACAAACCGATACCGATTTAATTGTTGGTTTACCTTTTAGGGATAAAGATAATAAACATTACTATTCGAGTATGATGAGTTTTTCTGCGACAGATAAAAATATGAACACTTATTCAGGCGTTTTTAATAAAGTGCATTTGGTGCCTTTTGGTGAATATATTCCGTTTGCTGATCTACTTCGCGGGTTGGTTCATTTTTTTGACCTGCCGATGTCAGGTTTTAGCCAAGGTAAGCCAGATCAGCCATTATTAAAAATGCGTGGCGAACCGTTAGCAACGTCAATTTGTTATGAAGATTCTTTTGGAGAGGAGTTGATTCGCCAACTGCCCGAAGCGACCTTATTACTGAACGGTAGTAATAATGCATGGTATGGTGATTCGTTTGCGCCGCATCAGCACTTACAAATAGAACAAATGCGAGCGCTTGAAACCGGGCGCATGTTAGTGCGAGCCACCACCAATGGCATTTCTGCGGTGATTGATCACCATGGTAAAATACTGGCACAATCGCCTCAATTTAAGCCTTATGTTCTTACCTATTCGGTGCATCCACGCACTGGTGCCACACCGTATGTTCGATGGGGCAATTGGCCGGTTATCAGTTTTTCTTTTTTATTGTTATTTGGGGCTGTTATTTACGCGAATAAAACCAAAAATACCTGACGAGTAAACCGATAATGCGTAAAATATCCCACAAAGATCATATTGTAAAAATAACAACGTAGTAGGCTAACTAAACCCATGTCGTCAAAACAAATTAACGAAGAATATCAACATCAGATTATAGAAAAATCCGCACAGGATTATTGGGATCGTAATCAAACTTTTAAAGCAGTTGAAGATAAAAGCAAGGAAAAATTTTATTGCTTGTCTATGTTTCCTTATCCCAGTGGCCGCTTGCATATGGGGCATGTGCGTAATTACACCATTGGTGATGTGATCAGCCGTTACCAACGGATGCAAGGTAAAAATGTGATGCAACCGATGGGTTGGGATGCATTTGGTTTACCGGCGGAAAATGCGGCACTAAAAAATAATGTACCACCGGCAAGCTGGACGCGTGACAATATTGACTATATGCGTGACCAGCTTAAGCAACTCGGTTTAGCCTATGACTGGGATCGTGAACTGGCGACCTGCAATGCCGATTATTATCGTTGGGAACAATGGTTGTTTACCCGTTTGTATGAGAAAGGACTGGTTTATAAAAAAACCGCCGCAGTAAACTGGTGTCCGAACGATGTCACTGTGCTAGCGAATGAGCAAGTGATTGATGGCAAATGTTGGCGTTGTGATACCGAAGTGGTGCGTAAAGAAATTCCTCAATGGTTTTTTAAAATAACCGACTATGCTGAAGAATTATTAACTGAACTGGACTCATTGGATGGTTGGCCAGAGCAAGTGCGCACCATGCAGAAGAATTGGATTGGTCGTTCAGAAGGAGTCGAGATCAGTTTTAAAATTACAGAGCAAGATAAAACGGTCAAAGTTTTTACTACCCGCCCCGATACCCTAATGGGCGTTACTTATTTAGCGGTTGCGGCAGAACATGAATTGGCAAAACTTGCTGCGGAACAATACGCTAATGTGGCGGATTTTGTTCAGCAATGTATTGCTGTTGGAACGGCCGAAGCGGCTGTTGAAAAACAAGAAAAACTGGGTATCGATACCGGCTTTAAGGCCGTGCATCCGATAACCGGTCAACAAGTACCCGTCTTTATCGCAAACTTTGTACTGATAGGTTATGGCGAAGGGGCGGTAATGTCGGTACCGGCACATGACCAACGTGACTGGGAATTTGCAACTAAATATGGTTTGCCTATCCAGCAAGTGATTACAGATGATAATGTTGATATTAATTTAAACGAACAAGCCTTTACCGAAAAAGGAGTGCTGATCAACTCGGCAAACTTTAATGGTTTAAGTTCAGAGAATGCCTTTAGACAAATTGCAGACTACTTAAAAGAAAATAATCAAGGTCAGATTCGTACCACCTACCGTTTACGTGACTGGGGTGTTTCACGACAACGTTACTGGGGTGCACCGATCCCTATTATCAATTGTAACCAGTGTGGCGCAGTGCCGGTACCCGATAAAGATTTACCTGTTGTGCTACCTGAAGATGTTGTTTTTGAAGGCGTAGGTTCGCCCATCAAAAAAATGCCTGAGTTTTATGAAACCAGCTGCCCTAAATGTGGTGGAGCGGCAATACGCGAAACCGATACTTTTGATACTTTTATGGAATCCTCATGGTATTACGCACGCTATTGTTCAGCCGATTCGGACACTGCGATGGTGGATGAGCGAGCTAACTATTGGTTGCCAGTGGATCAATATGTGGGCGGGATTGAACACGCAATTTTACATTTATTGTATGCACGCTTCTTTAATAAATTAATGCGTGATGCCGGTTTGATTAAAAATGATGAGCCATTTGAGAATCTTTTAACTCAGGGAATGGTCTTAAAAGATGGCAGTAAAATGTCTAAATCCAAAGGCAATACGGTTGATCCTCAATCGCTTATTGAAAAATACGGTGCTGATACGGCACGTTTATTTATGATGTTTGCTGCGCCTCCCGAACAATCGTTGGAATGGTCGGATGCTGGAGTGGAGGGTGCCTATCGTTTTATTAAGCGTATATGGAATGTGGTAGTCAAACACTGTCATCAAGTACAATCCAATACTCTTGTTGGTTTGAATCTCGATACACTGAGTAGCGAGCAGCGCGAACTTCGAATGAAAGTACATAAAGCCGTGGCCAAAGTCACCGACGATATTGGGCGACGTTATACCTTTAACACGGCTATTGCTGCGGTTATGGAATTAATGAACAGTGTCACTCGGTTTAATGATAACTCTGAACAAGGTTTTGCGGTTATGCAGGAAAGTCTGGAGCTAATGGTATTAGTATTATCACCAATTATTCCGCATGTAACGCATGAACTCTGGCAGGCATTAGGACATGATGAGAATATTGTTAATCATACCTGGCCACAATACGATGCTGATGCACTGGTACAAGATGAAATCCAGATGATTATTCAGGTTAATGGTAAGTTACGCGCTAAAATAATGGTATCAAGTGAAGCGTCAAAACAGGATATTGAAGCGCAGGCTTTTAAAGATGACAATGTCTGTCGTTTTATTGATGGTATGAATGTAGTGAAGGTTATCGTGGTACCTAAACGCCTAGTTAATATTGTTGTTAAATAATAAGAAGGAAGCTTTATGTTGCGTCGAATAATACTATTGATATTGCTTGTTGGCTTATTGGAGGCATGTGGGTTTCATTTGCGAGGTGCAAGTGAATTACCGAGTACCGTCAAGTTTGCGGTAATTGATGGGGTCGCTCAATACAGTAATGCGGGGCTAGCGGTTAAGCAACAACTTGAATTATCAGGTGCAAAAGTACAAATAAGTGCAGATGTTGATACGGTACATTTTGTTGTTCTTCGAAATAATTTTACCCGTCGAGTTTTGTCTGTTGATGCCTCCGGTGCGGCTAATGAATATGAATTAACCTATACCTTCTCAATGCGTGTACTGGATCCAAATGGGAAATTATTAGTTGCTCCATGGGCAATCAATTTAAACCGTAATTATATTTATGATCCCACCAAAGCCTTGGCCAAGAGTGATGAAGTCGCCAATATTAAATTACAGATGATATCCCTTGCCGTTCGGCAGGCTATGCGCCGTATTGGTATTAAATTAAAACAAATTGCTGAGTTAAATTCATCTGAGATCAAAAAGTCTGAGCCATTGAAAGATCAAAGCGGGTCTAAAATTACTGATACAACGGTTAAACAAAAGTAATGAATATTTCATTACAACAACTCTCCAGTCATCTTGGGCAAAGTTGTTTGAATGTTTATTATGTGGCAGGTGATGAACCCTTACAAAAAGATGAAGCGGTAAAAGCTATAAGACAGGTTGCAATCGAAAAGGGTTTTACTGAACGAGTGGTACTGGATGTTGATAGCAAATTTGACTGGGGTTTATTGCTAGCAGAAAGCCAAAGTATGTCATTGTTTGGTGATAAACGTTTAATTGAATTGCGGATGCCACAAACAAAGCCGGGAGATAAGGGTAGTAAGGCTATTGTTTCTTTTATGGAGCAATGTCCTGATGATGTTATGTTGTTAATCGTGAGCGGTAAGCTCGAAAAACAGCAACAAAAATCAAAATGGTTTAAGGCAATTGATGCCAAAGGTGCATGTATTCAGATCTGGCCAATTGATAAGGCTCAGTTACCCCGTTGGATAACACAACGTATGGCTGTTTTAAAAATGAAGCCAACGCCCGATGCACTGGAACTTTTATGTGACCGAGTGGAAGGTAATTTATTGGCTGCCGATCAGGCGATGGAAAAATTATTTTTGCTCAATGGTGAAGGTGAAGTGGACAATGAAGCGGTGCGCGAGCTGGTTGCTGATAGCGCCCGTTATAATGTTTTTCAACTGGTCGATACCTGTTTAAACGGTGAGGCGAGTCACTCGGTAAAAGTTCTGGATGGTTTACGAAGCGAAGGCATTGAGCCGGTTATTATTGTTTGGGCCTTAACGCGCGAAATTCGTAGTCTGGTATCCATGTCGTTAGCGATGAATGAGCAATCCCTTGAGCGAGTGATTCAGTCCTTTCATGTTTGGCAAAAACGCCAAAGTTGTATCAAATCTGCCTTATCCCGGCATAAAGCGCGCCAGTGGGAACTATTTTTATGGCAATTAAGTGAGTTAGATAAGCTGAATAAGGGGATCAAAACAGGAAATATCTGGCATGAGTTGATACAATTAGTACTTAAGATAGCGGGAAGTCCCTTAATGCCTGCACAACGACCCAAGCAAGCAGCGTATTCGTACTAAATTTTA
The DNA here is from genome assembly GCA_964472525.1 of uncultured Thioalkalispiraceae bacterium. Lineage (GTDB taxonomy): Bacteria > Pseudomonadota > Gammaproteobacteria > UBA6429 > Thiohalophilaceae > SZUA-37. The sequence goes on from CAYYLL010000003.1 coordinate 104,752, forward strand.
GCGAACACACAAGCACTTCCTCTTTTTACATTATAGACAGGTTTAACCCATGGACGCGAAAGTGAACATTCAAACATATATGCAACAACTTGGTGAACAGGCGAGAGCTGCATCACGCAAGTTGGCGGGTACGGCCAGTGGTACCAAAAATAAAGCCTTGCTGGCAATAGCCAATGCAATTGAATCTAAGCAGGATGCACTATTGGCTGCGAATAAGACAGATTTAGAGGCCGGTAAAGCGAATGGTCTGGATGAAGCCCTGCTTGATCGTTTGGCGTTGAATCCTGAACGCATTAGCGGGATGGCAGATGGTATTCGTCAAATTGCCGCTTTGGCTGATCCCGTGGGTGAAATTACGGATTTAAGTTACCGCGAATCCGGTATTCAAGTGGGTAAAATGCGCGTGCCTTTAGGGGTTATCGGCATTATTTACGAATCGCGTCCTAATGTGACTGCTGATGCAGCAGCACTTTGTTTAAAATCAGGTAATGCGGCTATTTTAAGAGGTGGGTCAGAAGCCGCATATTCCAATCAGGCCATTGCAAAATGTATTCAGGCCGGTTTAACCGAAGCGGGATTGAGTGTTGATTGCGTGCAGGTGATTGAAACAACCGACCGTGAAGCGGTGGGTAAACTGATTACCATGCCAAAGTATGTGGATGTGATTGTGCCTCGCGGTGGTAAAGGTTTAATCAAGCGGGTCAGCGCCGAAGCGACCGTACCGGTTATTAAGCACTTACACGGCGTATGCCATGTTTATATTGATGGCAAAGCGGATATGGACAAAGCCCTTGCCGTGGCCTTTAATTCCAAAACGCAACGTTACGGTACTTGCAATACGATGGAAACTTTATTGGTGGATGTTGCTATTGCCGAAACCGTTTTACCTGTACTCGGTAAAATGTATACCGATGAAGGTGTTGAATTACGCGGCTGTGCAGCAACACAAAAGATATTGTCCAATGCGATAGCTGCAACCGAAGCCGATTGGGATGAAGAATATCTTGCCCCGATTCTTTCTATTCGAATTGTGAACGGAATGGATGAAGCGATTGAACATTGCCACCAACATAGTTCAGGGCATACAGAATCGATTGTGACAGAAGATTATACCCATGCACGACGTTTTCTGGCCGAGGTGGATTCCAGTTCGGTCATGGTGAATACCTCGACCCGTTTTGCAGATGGTTTTGAGTATGGTCTGGGTGCCGAAATCGGGATCAGTACGGACAAAATTCATGTGCGAGGTCCGGTGGGGCTTGAAGGTTTAACGTCACAAAAATACATTGTATTAGGTGATGGCCATATTCGAAAATGATAGGTATTTTTGGGGGTACTTTTGACCCGGTTCATTTTGGCCATATCAAACCCGCGTTAGATGTTAAGCAAAGCTTGGGTTTAGAAGAACTTCGTTTTATACCGTGTTCTATTCCTGCACACCGCGCCGCACCCATTGCCACTGTCGAGCAGCGACTGGCTATGTTATATGCAGCTATTGATGAATATGAACATTGTGTGATTGATAAACGTGAATTAAATCGTCAAGGTATCTCCTATATGGTGGATACCCTGCAAAGTCTTCAGCATGATCTAACGGGAAAGTCACTTTGTTTAATCATTGGGATGGACGCTTTTTTGGGTTTAAGCCAGTGGTATCGATGGCAACAGATTTTTGAATTAGCAAATTGTGCCGTGACTTATCGGCCGGGGTTTGAGTTAAATTTAAAACAGTTACCGGTTGATTTAATGAATGCGGTTAAACAGCGACAGGTCGATTCAGTTAAAGCCTTTGTTAAAAAAGAGAAAGGCGCTATTTTTTTTCTATCAGTGACACAACTTAATATTTCTGCAACGGATATACGCCAAAGAGTTAAACAAGCAGAGTCCATTGAAGAATTCGTTCCACCGGCTGTGAATAATGTTATTCAACAGCTGAAAATATATACAGGTTAGTTTTAAATATGAATAGTAAACAACTTTGTGATTTAGCCGTTAATGCATTGGAAGACATTAAGGCCATCGACGTTAGAATTCTGGATGTTACCGGGCGTTCCAGCGTAACTGATATTATGGTGATTGCGACTGGCAACACCACTCGACAGGTTAAATCATTATCGAATAATGTTTTAAAAGTAACAAAAGAAAAGGGTGTGCGACCGATTGGTGTTGAAGGTGAGCAAGCTGCTGACTGGATTTTGATCGATCTGGGTGATGTTGTTGTGCATATTATGACCCCCGATATTCGTGATTTTTATAATTTAGAAAAACTTTGGGACGAAGACAGTCCTGAGGCAGTTTCTGAATAAGTCTGTGTTTTAAATGATTTTAACCACAACGGAGACAATGTATTTGAATTTGTTTTTAATCAACTCAAGTACAGTTTTGATTCTTCATGGTCTCGTTCATGTTCGTTGCGGTTAAAAAATGATTATCCATATTCTTGCCATTGGAACCAAAATGCCCGCATGGGTGACTCAGGGTGTTGGTGAATACCTGCGGCGTATGCCGAAAGAGTGTCAGGTGAAGTTTGTCGAATTACCTCTAGGTCAGCGGGCTAAATCTAAAAATATAAAACAAGCCATGCAGCAGGAAGAAAAAAGTATTATTGCTGCTATTCCCAATAATGCACGGGTGATTGCACTGGAAGTCACTGGAAAGAACTGGTCGACTGAAGTTTTGTCAGAAAAAATGCAGGACTGGATGCAATCGGGTAAAGACGTTGCCTTGTTGGTTGGTGGGCCAGACGGTATGACAGCAAGCTGTTTAGAACAAGCACAGGAACACTGGTCTCTATCCAATTTAACCTTACCGCATCCTCTGGTTCGAATTGTTCTGGCCGAACAACTTTACCGTGCTTTAATGATTATTAAAAATCATCCTTACCATAAGTCATCGTGAGGATAACATTAGCATGAACCTCCCGGTTTATCTTGCCTCTCAATCGCCGCGACGTCGTGAATTATTGACACAAATCGGTGTCCGATTTGAAGTCCTTAATGTTCTGGTTCCCGAAGAAATACACCCGAATGAAGCTCCGGCTGATTATGTGCAACGTGTCGCGGTTGACAAAGCACAGGCAGGCGTTCAGCAATTTGAAATAAGTGCTTTAGAAGCAGATAAAATTACCTTAAGTAATTGGCAATCAACGAAAAAACGCGCCACAATAGGATTAGTAATAGGTGCCGATACGGCGGTCATTTGTGACGGTCAAATACTGGGTAAACCTGAATCTGCCGAACATGCAGAAGCAATGCTTAGTCAGCTTTCGGCAAAAACGCATGAAGTCTATAGTGGGGTTGTTGTCTATGGATCGCGTATTTTAACGGCAACTTCACGTACTTTGGTAACATTTAAGCAATTGAGCCAATCAGAAATAAGGCGTTATATCGCAACGAATGAAGGTAATGACAAGGCGGGAAGCTATGCAGTACAAGGCAAAGCCGCACTATTTATTGAAAACTTACACGGCAGTTATTCAGGGGTAATGGGTTTACCTTTATATGAAACGGCCAGTTTATTAGCACAGTCGGGCCTAGAGTTGTTGCCCGAGTGAAATATAAAAGAAGCAGTCTAAATGAGTGAAGAATTATTAATTAATGTGACCCCGCAGGAAACACGGATAGCTTATGTCGAAAATGGCATGTTACAGGAAGTGCATATTGAGCGCGCGAGGCGTCGCGGTTTAGTTGGGAATATATACAGTGGTAAAGTTTCGCGGGTTTTGCCCGGAATGCAAGCTGCGTTTATTGATATTGGTTTAGAGCGAACGGCCTTTTTACATGCCTCCGATATTGCGGATAATTTTCAACGATTGATTAAAAATAATACGGATGATAAACAGACCGATGGCGTTGCTGATATTGCAGATTTACTTGCAGAAGGGCAACAGGTGATTGTACAGGTTGTTAAAGATCCCATTGGTACAAAAGGTGCCCGCTTAACAACCAATATTTCAATTCCATCACGGTATTTAGTTCTTATTTCTAATACCGAGCATATTGGTATATCACAAAAGATTGAAGCAGACGAAGAACGTCAACGCTTAAAAGATATTATTAATAAACATAATACCGAACACTCTGAATATAAAAATGGGTATATTGTTCGAACCGTTGCAGACGGTATCAGTGAAGAAAATATTTGCAAGGACATTGCCTTTTTGGAAAAACTGTGGGCTGCGGTAAAGGTAAAATCGACCCAAACATTAACTAAAAAAATAGTTAACTTATTGCACGAAGATTTACCTTTAGTGATGCGCACTATGCGTGATTTAGGCGGAACCGACATACAAAAAATACGTATAGACTCACGCGAAACATTTAAACGTGTTGAAAAATTTTCTAGAAAATTTATTCCTGAAGTTGTTAATTGTATTGAATATTATCCTGGTGAACGTCCTATTTTTGATTTATACGGTGTCGATGATGAAATCCGAAAGTCACTTGAACCCAAAGTGCAGTTAAAGTCAGGTGGTTATTTAATTATTGATCAAACTGAAGCAATGACAACCGTTGATGTGAATACCGGTGCTTTTGTGGGGCATCGTAATCTTGAAGAAACAATTTTCAAAACAAATCTGGAAGCAACGCAAGCTATTTGTCGCCAAGTTAGACTTAGAAATCTGGGTGGTATTATTATTATCGACTTTATCGACATGGTGGATGAAGAACATAAACGGCAGGTTCTTCGTGGTCTTGAAAAAATGCTTACAAAAGATCCTGAAAAAACGAATATTAGTGAAATTTCATCTCTGGGACTTGTGCAAATGACGCGCAAACGAACCCGTGAAAGCTTGGAACATGTTTTATGCGAGACCTGTCCGACTTGTCAGGGGCGTGGCTCAATTATGACAGTTGAAACCGTGAGCTATGAAATTTTTCGTGAAATCCTGCGTGAGTCTCGTCAGTTTGATGCAAAAAATTATTTAGTACTAGCCGCTGAGGCTGTTGTTGATAATCTACTGGATGATGAATCAAGTGGTGTTGCAGAGTTGGAAGAATTTATTGGTAAGTCGATTCGTTTTCAGGTTGAAGCAGAATATTCACAAGAACAATTTGATGTTGTCCCCATGTGATGGACATACCGCTACGACTTATTGATAAACAACAGTAATATCTGCCATTAGGGTTTAATGTTTAATAAAATTAGAAACTGTTTTCTTTATATCATTATTGCAACAATAATATTAATTGCAATAGGGCTTTCGGCTGCACGTATATTTTTACCTGATGTACAGGGGTATCGTTCGTATGTTGAAGCTCAACTGGGTAAAGTGCTTGAACATCCCGTAAAAATTGGTGATCTAGATGCCTTTATGTCAGGTATTACCCCCGTTGTTGTGTTTCATGATGTGAAATTGCTGAGCAGTAAAAGTGAACGGGTGATACTAAAAATATCAAAAATTAAAATTGGTTTTTCAGTATGGCGTTCAATTAGAAAAGCCAAAATTATTCCCAGTATCTATACCATTGATGGTGTTGAACTTGCTATAACCAGAAAAAAAGATGGCAAAATCCTAATCCAGAATGTAGATGTTGCAGATATTGGTGGTGCATTCTCGGAACAGGATCCGTCTACTAATAATGAATTATCGGAATGGTTGTTTAATCGAAGCAGTTTAATCATCCAGAATAGCAGTATTATTTGGCATGACAAGAAACGTTTAACAAAACCGGCATACTTTAAAGATGTAACACTTCAGCTTAAAAATAATCGTAACCGGCATCAATTTAATGGGGAATTTATTTTATCCCAAAAAGGTAATAATAAACCTAAAAAATTGAAACTGGCTCTAGATGTTTATGGTGATATGTTGGATCCCATTAAATGGGTTGGTAAATTCTACGCAAACGGAGAAAACATTAATACCAATAAATGGGGTTTTAAACCGGTTATCATGGATGTTATGGTCGAACAGGGACAGTTGAATTTTGAGCTTTGGGGAGAGTGGGTTGCTGGTGAACTGAATGAAATTTCAGCAAATGTGACAGCGCATAATATTGTTCTAAAACGTCTAAAAACCGATGCGATTGCAAAAGTAAAACTATTAGGTGGGTTAGTGAAATGGGAAAAACAGCGTAACAATTGGAATTTATCCATTGATAAATTAAAATTCATTTCAGAAAAAGGTGTATGGCCTGAAACAAAAGTTAATATTGCACGAAAGTATGTTGATAAAACAAAAACTGAGACAATTGAAACAGACATTAAATATTGTCGAGTTGAAGACATTCGTGATTTGCTATTAAAAAGTGGTTACATTGATGATGTTGTCTTTAAATATTTACGAAAGGCATTGCCTTCTGGTGAACTTCGAGATATTAACTATCAGCTAGTTACCCAAAAAAATAAAATGAAGAAATATTTTGTTTCTGCCAAAGTTAATAATCTTTCTCTGAATAAAACTGAAAAGATTCCCGGTCTTAAAGGTGTTTCGGGTGAATTCTTTAGTAATCAGGAATCAGGTTTATTGGCTATTAATACTAAAAATGCTGAACTTGACTATAAAGAAATTTTACCAATACCTATCAGTATCGATAATCTTGTTGGAAATATAGAATGGGTTAAAACCAAAGCTGGTTGGGATTTTTCTAGTGATAAAATTAGGGCAGATAATGCAGATGTTTCAGTTGAAGCAAGTTTTAGCCTGAATATACCCAATGGGGATGTCTCACCCTATATTGATTTACAGTCGAATATTGAACGAGCTAAGGCCAATGCGATATATAAATATTTACCAACAGCAATAATGGAAGGCGATTTTAAAAAATGGATGGGTAAAGCATTTGTTAGTGGTAACATTGAAAAAGGCGGTATCATTTTACATGGCCGGATGGATGAGTTTCCATATAGAGATCATCAGGGTGTTTTTGAAGGATATTTTTCAGCTAAAGATGTGGAGGTCGATTATAAAACTGGCTGGCCTCATTTACGGCAAGGTAAGCTTGATGCCACCTTTACGGGGCTGGGTATCAAACTTGATGTTAAACATGCTGAATTATTAAATAGCTATGCTGATAATTTTCAAGTTAGTCTTGATGATTATTCAAAACCGTTACTTAAAGTAACGGGGCAGGTAAAAAGTAATTTAGATGATATTGCCCAATATTCTTCTACAACTTTCTTAACGGATACCCGTAATTTTGTTAAGAAATCTACATTTTCAGGAAAAACTAATCTTGACGTAGTGATGGCGCTTCCTTTGTCTGACAAAGTAGAGCAACGATACCCGCTAAGTCTAAAAGTAAAGGCATTTTTATTAGGGGTAAATACAACAACATTTAATAATAAAATTTATGCAAAGGATATAACAGGTGAAGTTGATTTAACTGAAAACTCTGCAACTGCAACAGATGTTAAAGCCAATATCATGGGTGGGAAGTCGATAGTTAATATTTTTACTCAGCATGAATTTGGTGGCCATCCTATTCGACTTGTGATGCAAGGAAATGTAGATGTAAGTAAAATAATGAAAAATTTTGAAATACCAGGTTACGATAAAGTGAAAGGACGCACGGATTGGCAAGGTGTTTTTACGCTACCGCATAAACAAAATGGTGTTGTAAAAAATGCTCTCTTTCAGGTGACAACGAATATGAATGGTATTGCCATTACTTTGCCAACACCCATGAATAAGCTAGCAAAAAAATCTATACCTACTTATTTGACGATTGAAAATGCTTCAAAGCATAATATGTTTGTACATCTTATTTATGGTGAGGCAATGTCTTATGCAATGGATATTGATTTAAGTGACAGTAGTGCCAGATTACAGCGAGGGGAATTTCGTTTTAAAACTGAAACGGCAAAAATACCTAAAGATAATATATTATTGTTAACTGGAAGTTTGTGGAATTTTTCACTTGGTGATTGGTTGGATGTTCTTGCTTCAACTAGCCAGCCAGGCAAAAAAAGTTTTTTTGGTATACCGGTAAAAGTTGATATGGATATTTTACATCTTGTAAAAGCAAAAAATCAGAAACCGGGAAAGCCTTCCGATCCACGTCTATTACCAACCTTTGAAGGTAAAATAGGGCAACTTGAATATGATACCTATCAATACGGTAAAGCTTATTTTAAAACAAGCAACGATGCTGGTGGCTTAAGTCTGGATAAGTTTACCATTACATCGCCACATGTTGATGTTGAAGGAAAGGCATATTGGCATTACCGCCCACATAAAAAATCAACCGAAGTGACTATGTCTGTAAAGTCGAAGAATTATGGTGGGTTATTAACAAGCCTAGGATTTAATTCGATTATTGAAAATGGCAAGGCAGATTTTTCTGGTGATTTTAACTGGAATGGTGGTTTTGGAAAATTTGATTGGGGGACACTAAATGGTGTTGTTACCATGAATATTACTGATGGTATTTTTACTAAAGTGGATCCCGGTGCAGGGCGACTACTGGGTTTATTAAGTATTGAATCTTTACCGGGAATGATTTTTAGTGGTGATGCGTTTAAGAGTGGTTTTAATTTTGACCAAATAGTGGGTAATTATGATATTAAGGATGGCGATGCCTTTACCCATGATTTGAGTATTACTGGTCCTGCGGCTTATATTCTTGTAACCGGACGCACGGGACTGGTTGCAAGAGACTTTGATGATTATATAACCGTTATACCGAATGTGAGTGGACCACTTCCTTTAACCAGTGGAGCTATTTTTGGACCACAAGTTGGAGCTATTGTATACTTCTTTAAAAAATTATTTGGTTCGGGGATCGATGAATCGTCAAAACGTATTTATCACCTAACAGGGACTTGGAAAAAACCGATAATGAAACGAATTGATAAGAACGACGACAAGAAAAGTAAAAATAAACCAAAGAATAAACCTGTGGTTGATGACAGTGATGATGATACATAAAATAAAAGGGTATAGATTGCTGATATTGTTATTTATGGTATCACATCTTGGTTTGACCATGGCAGCAGTAAAAGATAACCCCGCTTATTTCATTTTAACGCAGCAGCAGTGGTCGGTACCAAGAACGGCTGAAACGATTCTGGCAATGCCTGCTATCTATCAAGTGATGAATGAAGTATCAAAAAATAAAAAATATTCACTTCTTATTCGTTATCCGGGTGGTGAAGTAGGAATGTTGTGGGCATCTGAATTAAAAGGCTGGTTGGTGTCTTTAGGTTTGGCATCAGTTAATATTGAGCTTCAAGCTGGGAGCCTTAATGCACAAGAAATCGAACTGAGCGTCAATAAAATCTTAAACTAAACGTAGTAGGAAAAAAGAATGAAACGTATTGCTGCAATTCAAATGGCTTCGGGCCCCAATGTCTCATCCAACTTAAATGAGGCAGGTCGTTGGATAAGTTATGCAGTTGACGCGGGTGCTGACCTTGTTGTCTTGCCTGAAAATTTTGCTATCATGGGGATGGCTCAAGCTGATATGTTAAAAGTAAAAGAGCAGCAAGGGGAAGGGCCTATTCAGGACTTCATAAGAAAAATGTGCATTAAACATAAAGTATGGATTGTTGCAGGCACTATTCCAATCGCAAGTGACGATAAGCAACATGTCCGGGCTGCATGTTTATTGATTAATCCTGATGGAGAAATAGTAATACGTTATGACAAAATTCATTTATTTGACGTGACGTTGGATGACGGTGAAAATTATTTTGAATCTGAAGTGATAGAAGCAGGCAATGAAATTATTGTACAGGATACACCTTTTGGGCGTATGGGTTTTGCTGTTTGTTATGACTTACGTTTTCCAGAAATGTTTCGTCGTATGGTTGATAAAGAGATTGATCTTATTGTATTGCCAGCGGCTTTTACAGCGATTACCGGTAAAGCTCACTGGGAGTCATTAGTGCGCGCACGTGCGATTGAGAATTTAAGTTATGTTGTTGCTTCAGCACAAGGTGGTTATCATGCCAATGGCCGCGAAACTCACGGCGATAGTATGATTGTGGATCCATGGGGTGAAGTTCAAGATAGATTGGCGCGAGGTTCCGGTTTTGTTATTGCTAATTTGGATCAGGATAAAATTAATTTAACGCGCAAACAATTTCCAGTGTTAGAACATCGTAAACTGGAATGTTATAGAAAGTCATCCTGAGAAGAATGGTCTTCATGACTTAATACAAATTCTTTAATATAAAGAAATAACTTGCGTTTTGCGCGTGTTGATATCTGGCTATTGGTGTTGCCGGAATCGCGCTGCATTTTTATTAATGCTTGTCGTTGTGCCATTGGAAATTGAGCAAGAAATTTATTGATACTATCTAAGTCTTCAATAATAGAATCGCGCCATTTTTCTATATCATGAAATTGTTTTACATCTTCTTTATGCGGACTTTGAAGCATTTCATATTGAGCTTCAATGGGCTTTGCATCCAGCCCACGTAACAGTTTGCCTATATAAAGTTTTTGTCTCTTTAAAGCACCATGTTTTTTAATATTTTTTGCCGCTTTGATAGCATCGAGTAAATTTGAAGGTAAGTCAAAATTGTTGAGTTTTTCAGCTGATAAGGTGAGTAATTTGGAACCAAGGTCAGTTAATGCGTGGGCTTCACGCTTTAATTGTGATTTACTGATTACCTCATCGTCGTGATCAATATCCATATCTTGATTAGATTTTATTTTTTGTGAGGGTGTCTTTTTTACCATGAAAATCTCGTTATGAAATAACTAACGTTGCTAGACCAAGGAAAGCCAGGAAACCAATAACATCGGTTACGGTTGTCAGGATTACCGTACCAGCCAGTGCAGGATCAATACTCAGTCGGGTAAGGATTAATGGAATACTTGCACCGGCTAATGCTGCAACGAATAAATTAATAATAATCGCACCGCCAATAATATAACTGATTTGCAAGCTGTGGAACCAAGCTCCTGCAACAAGGGCTATAATAAAAGCCCAAATGAGGCCATTAAAAATACCAATCCAGAGTTCCTTTTTTAGGAGCCGCCTAGCATTTGATTTACCGATACGGCCTAATGCCATACCACGTATAACGAGTGTCAGTGTTTGGCTACCTGCAATACCGCCCATGCTGGCAACAATGGGCATTAAAACCGCTAAGGCAATCAATTTTTGAATAGTCGCTTCAAATTGACCAATGACGATAGAAGCAAACAAAGCAGTGAGTAAATTAACACCAAGCCAGATTGTTCGACGTTTTGTACTGACCAGTGCGGGCGCAAACATGTCATCTTCTTCATTTAAGCCTGCCATACTCATGACCGAGTGTTCAGCTTCATCTCGTATTTCATCAACAACATCATCAATGGTAATTCGACCCAACAGTCGGTTGTTGTCATCAATAACAGGTGCAGTAATTAGATCGCGGTGTTCAAATATATTGACAACTTCACGCACGGATGTAGTGGCATTGATGGCTTCAATTCCAGCATCCATGGTGTCGGCGACGAATAGATTTGGGTCACTCGTTAGTAATGTTGTGAGTGGCAATAGGCCAAGGTATTTGTTTTCCCGGTTAACAACATAAAGAGTATCGGTACCTTCTGGTAATTCACCTTTAAAACGCAAGTAACGCAGTACGACTTCAAGTGAAGTATCCGCACGAATAATAATGGTGTTTAAATCCATTAAACCACCAGCCGTATCATCGGCATACGATAGAACAGATTTAAGACGTTCGCGGTCTTGTTGCTCCATGCTCAGGAGTAGTTCCTGACTAACCGCTTGAGGAATTTCCGATAAAATATCGGCAAGGTCGTCGGTTTCTAGTGATTCTGTTGCCGCGAGTAAGGCGGAGGGCTCCATTGTTTTAATAAAATAGCTACGTACCGTTTCATTAAGGTTAACCAGTACTTCGCCTTCGTATTCTGCTGGAACGTGTTCCCATATTTTCTCACGTTCTTTGCCTGAAAGGGTTTCAATAACATGTGCAATTTCGGCCGGATGGAGATCTTCGAGAAGTTGGTCTATTTTTTGACAATCATTATTTTCAATGCATTCAGCAATGGTATGGAGTAAATCTTTTTCTTGTTCTGTTGCATTTACCATGATGAGGCCGCATTTTTCCAGATTTCGGGCTTGAGTAGACTATAAGTGTAACAGGCAGTGACGATAAAATAAAAATAATTTATTGCTAGGGATTAGCTGATAAGTTTTTCAATTTGCTTTATAAAATCCTTGTGATTGTTGTTTTTGAGTAAACGCTTCACTTGCTTGATCAGTTTCCTGCTATTACATAGTGGAATGATCTGTTTAATAGGCGGATGAGAATTAGGGTGCATACTAAATTCCTGTAAGCCTAGACCAAGCAGTAATTTAGTATAACGTGGGTCGCCAGCCATTTCGCCACACATTGCCACCGGGATACCGGCCTGTCGACCGGCAGTGATTGTTTGGGCTATCAGCTTTAAAACAGCAGGATGTAACGGATCGTACAAATAATTAACCTCATCATCAATTCTGTCAATCGCAAGGGTGTATTGGATGAGATCATTGGTACCAATGGACAAAAAATCTAGTTCAGAGGCAAACATTTCAGCACAGATGGCTGCTGCAGGGACTTCGATCATGCCACCGATTGGCATGTCGGGATCATATTCAATGGCTTCTTTTTGTAAGGCAATTTGTGTACTTTTAATTAAATGCAATACTTGTTGTAGCTCATTCATGTTGGAGAGCATGGGGATCATCATTTTTATTGGTCCGAGAGCCGAAACACGAAGTATTGCGCGTAATTGAGGAATAAACAGTGACAGATCATTTAAACAAAGTCGGATAGCACGCAAACCTAAAGCAGGATTAGTGATGGCGTGTGAGAGCTGTTTACCACTATCGACCTGTTTGTCTGAGCCTAAATCCAGTGTGCGGATGGTTAATGGTTTACCCTTTAACTGCATCAATACGTTGGCATAGGCCTGAAATTGCTCTTCTTCCGATGGGCTAGTAGCACGATTCATAAATAAATATTCTGTGCGATATAAGCCGATACCATTGGCGCCCATTTCATGTATAAGTGGAATTTCTTCGGGTAGCTCAATATTGGCATTAATTTTTATCTCGATGCCATCATCGGTGATAGCGGGGAGATGTGGGAATTCTTTATAACGTTTTAACTGTATCTGTTGTTCACGACGCAGTCGATGATAATGGTATAAGGCTTCATCATCTATGTTTGTTAAGATTAAACCAAAACGTCCATCAACAATGATTGTTTCAGCTTCATGTAAGAGGGTATGTATATTATATATGCCTGCAATAGCAGGGATATTTAAACTACGTGCGATAATAGCCGTATGTGAAGTTGGCCCACCTGTTTGAGTAACAAATGCGGCGATACCCTGATGTTGCATTAAGACAAGTTCAGAAGGTGAAATATCATCGGCAACAATAATATGCCCACTAAGACGTTGTTCCTGAGAGTGATGTACACCGTGATGAATGGGGCCACTGAGTAAATATTGCATAATGCTATTGACAACATGATCAATATCGTCGCGGCGTGTACGTAAATAGTCATCCTGCATGGAGTCAAAGATACTAACGATGCTGTCGCGCTGAAGCTTGAGTGCCCATTCTGCATTACATTGTTCTTTTAGTATTATTTCAATGGGCGCATTTGAAAGCATTTCATCATCTAGCATAAGCAAGTGTGAATGAATGAAAGCAGTAATCTCAGAAGGTGTTGATTTTGGAATATTATTAAGGACTGAATCGAGGTGATTTTTTGCATTCGTTAAGGCTTTTTCATAACGAATCACTTCTTCTTGTATAAAATGTTTCTGAATACTGTATTCAGAAATTTCGAAATCATGTTGCCTTATAATATGTACTGGGCCAATTGCTACGCCTGAGGTAATTCTTGTTCCCTGTAAGCATAAGGTCATATTTAAGTACTCAGTATTTTTTAGTTAGCTTCATCAAAACGATTATTCACGAGTTCTATTATGGCTTCACTTGCTTGTTGCTCATCTACCCCATTTACAATAAGTGTAAGTTCGGTGCCATTGGATGCTGCTAACATCATTACGCCCATAATACTTTTACCATTCACTTTTTTTTCATGGTGTTCAAGAAAAATATCACTCTGATACTGACTGGCAAGGGTAACAAATTTTGCCGCTGCACGAGCATGCAAACCAAGTTTATTTATAATTTTAATTTTTGACTGTAACATTCGTAGTATGTTTATTTGTGTAGTAGGCAAGTACGCCGTCTTTTCCGCCCCCAATTGCTTTATCACTAAGTTCATAAAGCGGTAGGGTATGGTAGTTCATCACGCGAATTAACATTGGGAGGTTTAAACCGGCAATGACAATGCTATTTTCAAACTTCAGAGAGGTCACTATATTACTGGGTGTGGCTCCATAAAGATCGGTTAAAAGTAATAATCCATCATCGTTATCAAGTTCGTTAGCAATCATTGCTATATCTGACAGTTTTGTTGTGTAATCGCAATCCATTTCGATGCCGATAGCGCGTATTGGCATGGGGCAAGAACCAATAATTTTTACAGCCGCATCTAGGATCACTTGGCCAATATGATCATGTGTGATTATAAGAACGCTTACACTCATGTCTTTTCCAATAGTATATTTCTTGTAGAGTATATTACTCTAATTCTCTATGTCGAACCAAGATGTTGGGGTAATCTTTTTTAAGCATGGATGCAATTCGTTCAGTTAGATAGACCGAACGATGTTGACCACCAGTACAGCCAATGGCTATAGTCATGTAACTGCGATTTTCGGCAATAAATTTAGGTATCCATTTTTCAAGGAATTGAAAAATATCATGGTACATTGATGCAACGTCAGAGTTGGTTTCCAGAAAGTCGATAACGGCCTTATCTTTTCCTGTTTGTGGGCGTAACTCGGGCATCCAATGGGGATTGCTTAAGCAGCGAACATCGAAAACAAAGTCTGCATTGATGGGAGCGCCGTGCTTAAAGCCAAATGATTCTATCAGAATTGATGCACTGGCAGCACCATCTTTGATTAGACGTTCTTTTATACGTTCGCGTAGTTGGTGTACATTGGTTAAGCTGGTGTCAAATATTAAGTCTGCGCAGTATGCGATGGGTTCCAGTAATTTTCTTTCCAGAGTAATCGCTTCGCTTAACGACATATCGGCCTGACTTAATGGATGTTTGCGCCGTGTTTCACTAAAACGTTTAATGATGGTTTCGTCATTGGCTTCTAGATAAAAAACTTTATAATTTATCTTATTTTCTTTAAGTTCATTCAGACAAGACTCAAATTCATTTAGGCTGGATGGAATATTTCGTGCATCAATACCGATAGCAACGTTTTGTTTGGGTTGGAGTGTGGTACTCTGAAACTCTTTAATAAGTGCAGGTAGCATACTTATAGGAAGGTTATCGACACAGTAATAGTCCATATCTTCAAGTAAATGCAGTGCAATACTTTTTCCTGAGCCGGATAGGCCACTGATGATGATTAAATTCATGTTATTTTTTTTTAGTTTCGGTTGACTTGTTATCAATGTATTGTTGTTGTCGTTTTATAAAATTATCACTCGCATTATACCCATGCATTAATAATATATGATTACGTACAGCGGCTTCAACAATTACGGCTAAAGTTCGACCAACGGCAACGGGCAGAGTGATCTCTGGTATTTCTACATCTAGTATAGTACGAGACTTATGTCCACCGTCGAGTCTGTCGATTGCCGGCGGTATCATATTTTTTGATACTTCTAGGTTAATAATTAAGCTTAGCTTTTTGCTATTAATTAACGCATTGTCACCGAACATTGCGCGTATATTTAATATCCCCAGTCCACGTACTTCGATAAAGTCTTTTAGTATTTCCGGGCACATGCCTGCAATGGTGTCAGGTGAGATCTTTCTAAATTCTATGATGTCATCCGCAATAAGTCGATTGCCTCGGGTTACTAACTCCAATGCCAGTTCACTTTTACCAATGCCACTGAGACCAGAAAGTAAAACACCCACACCCAGTACCTCAAGATAAACACCGTGTAAGGTGAGATATTCGCTTAGATTGTCAGCAAGGTAATATTGAATGAGTTCAACAATTTTGTTGCTGTTTTTACTTGACTGGATTAAGGCGGTTTGTGTTTTGCTTGCAAGCCCAACAATTTCCGGGGGAGGCTCAAGATTATTACCAATAATCACTAATGTGGGTTTGGATGAAAATAAATGTTCAATGGCATCATCAAAGGAATTTTTCCCCAAGCCTTTTAAATATTGTAATTCAGTTTCACCGATGACTTGTATTAGATTAGGTCGAACTAAATTAAGAAAACCGACAAAAAGAATGGGGTGTTGTTCGGTTTGGCAAATTATTTGATGCGGGTTTTGTTTGCCACAAACCCATTTGAGTTTTAGTTTGTCACAGTGCGCGTTAAATATATCATTGACTGTGATTGAAGACATGCTGTGATTCGTTAGTGTGATTTTTGCCAATCATCAAAGGTTGTTTGAACCTCATCCGCCGTACTGGCATGGCGCAAATTTTCTCGTATTTTTTCATCATTAAGCATATTGGCGAGTAATGCGAGTGTCTGTAAATGTTCTTCTTCTGCGTTTTCAGGTACGAGCAGGGCAAACATAAGATCAACCGGCTTTTTGTCGAGGGAGTCGAAGTCAATCCCGGATTTAAGTTTGATAAAGGCGCCGCGCGTGGTGTTTATATTCTTAAGACGACCATGGGGTATGGCTACCCCGTAGCCTAAGCCTGTTCCGCCTAATCGTTCTCTGGCGGTCAGGCTGTCAAAGACATCATTGGCTGTGATGCCATCGCAGTTCTTTGATATAAGCTGGCTAAGTGCTTCGAAGGCACGTTTTTTACTATTAGCTTCAACGTTACAAAGAACGCGATCGGTCTGAATAAATTCACTAACTTGCATTTAAATCTTATACCCTCTGTTTTTATTATTTTGCTGGTATTCGCGTTTTTTATATTTTGTTTCTGCGATATACCGTGCTTTGAATAATAAAGCGAGACGGATTTTATTCCTCTTCTGTTGCACCGTCCACCTGTTTTTGCTGTCGGCCAGCTTGTTTGTGGTGATCGGTGATTTTTTCTTTATGTTTCTTAATTTGGCGATCCAGTTTATCGGTTAAAGAATCAATGGCGGCATACATATCGGTATCTTCGGATTCGGCATGAACACTGGTGCCGCTTAAATGGAATGTTGCTTCTGCTTTTTGGCGTAATTTCTCAATGCTGAGAATAACCTTCACGCTAGGCATATGGTCAAAGTGACGCTCTAATCTGTCAAATTTTGATGAGATATATTGGTGTAGAGAGTCTGTAACATCAACATGATGACCGCTTACATTTAATTGCATATGTTTTCTCCTTATCTATACGACTTTTGTTTACTTACTGGTTGTTTTAAGTGAATTGTTTCCTCTCGTTAGATGATGGGATGGATAACGATTCACGGTATTTTGCAATGGTGCGTCTTGCAACCTTAATACCTTGATCAGCCAGAATGTCGGCTAATTTGCTATCACTTAAAGGTTTGCTATGGTTTTCAGCCGCAATGAGTTTTTTTAATAAAGCACGGATGGCAGTGGCCGAACATTCACCACCGCTGACGGTGCTAACGTGGCTCGAAAAGAAGTATTTAAGTTCGAATATACCGCGTGGGGTGTGCATATATTTTTTGGTGGTGACGCGTGAAATGGTGGATTCGTGCATATCAACTTCTTCGGCAATATCATGTAAAACTAGTGCTTTCATGGCTTCTTCGCCATGTTCCAGAAAACCCAACTGGCGATTCACAATGCTAGTGGACACTTTGAGCAGGGTTTCATTCCGGCTTTGTAAACTTTTAATAAACCAACGCGCTTCTTGCAAATGGTTTTTCATATCGGCGTTGTCACTGCTGTTATTCACCTGTTTGATTAGGCTCGCATAATGGTTGTTTATACGTATTTTGGGGGCAGAATCGGCATTAAGTTCCACAATCCATTTATTTTTTTTCTTACTGACAAAAACATCGGGAACAATATATTCTGGGTTGCTATCAGTAATATGGCTGCCAGGACGCGGGTTTAACGATTGAACCAGTGTAATCATTTCTCTGAATTCAGGTTCAGAGATTTTCATCTGTCTCATAATTTGAGTATAGTCTCTATTCGCTAATTGCTCAAAGTGTTGTTGAACCAGTTGTTTGGTCATCTCCAAATAGTCAGCGGTGTTATCCAGTTGAGCTAACTGAAGAATTAAACTTTCTTTTAGATCCCGTGCGGCAATACCGGGTGGGTCAAAATTTTGTATCTGGCGCAATACCGCAGCAACTTCATCGAGTTCAATTTCATATTCATCGACTAAGCCCTGATGGATATCTTCAATGGAGCTTTTTAGAAAACCATCATCATTGATCGAATCAATAATGGCTTCAGCTATTATCGAATCGATTTCACTAAAGGGACTGAGTTCACGTTGCCAGTTTAAGTGCTGTTGCAGGCTTTCGCCCGTAATCGAAACGGGTTCAAAATCGCCGCTGTCGGCCGGTGCATTCGTGGCACTGGGCAGGTGGGACATGGAGTCATAAATATCTTCCCACACGGTATCGACGGCGAGTTCATCCGGGATGGTATTTTCTTCGTTTAATGTATTTTCAAGGCTTGTTGAATCTGAAGGATTGTCGTCATTGTTTTTATCAGTGTTGACGTCCGTTTTTGAATCAGGGTTCGTTTGCTCCGATTCTGAGGCTGACGTTGCCAACGTGTCATCAGCCGCTTCAAGCATCATATTGGAATCAAGTGCTTCCTGAATTTCATTGCTTAGTTCAATGGTTGATAGTTGTAGCAGACGAATGGCCTGTTGGAGTTGGGGAGTCATCGTAAGTGACTGACCAATACGTAGTTGTAAGCCTTGTTTCATATAGTGTCTATTTTAGCCCTTTAGCCAGAATTTTTTGTAATGGATGTGAATGTGAAGATGATGCTTTTAGATGGGCTTGTTTGTGCATTTGGTCCGGCATTTTGTTCTAGTGTATTATTAAGTTTAGCGTATATTTTAAAGGATTGCAGAGTAATTATAACTTGAAATTTTCGCCTAAATAGACTTTACGCACCTGCTTATCTTGAAGTAAATGATCTGGATCACCTTGTGCGATGACTTCGCCATTATTCATAATATAAGCACGTTGGCAAATTCCCAACGTTTCCCTTACATTATGGTCGGTAATTAAAACCCCAATATCCCGCTCTTTTAAATGCGAAATAATATTCTGAATATCAAGAATAGAGATAGGATCTACGCCCGCGAAAGGCTCATCTAGAAGGATAAAGCGAGGTTCAGTTGCCAGCGCACGCGCAATTTCAACCCGACGACGTTCGCCGCCTGAGAGGCTCATGCCAATATTGGAGCGAATATGTCCAATATGCAATTCGTCCAGTAATTCTTCTAATTTTTGCTGCTGCTGAAAAGGAGCCAGTTCTTTGCGTGTTTGCAATATCGCTAAAATATTATCGGCAACGGACAGTTTACGAAAAATAGAAGCTTCCTGAGGTAAATAACCGATACCGCGTTGTGCACGTAAATGCATGGGAAGTTGAGTAATATCTTGGCCATTTAATTCGATACAACCACTGTCTGAATTTATCAGGCCAACAACCATATAAAATGATGTGGTTTTACCCGCACCATTGGGGCCGAGCAGGCCAACCACTTCACCACTATTGATTTCAATGCTCACGTTTTTGACCGTGTTGCGTTTTTTGTAGCTTTTGCAGAGGTGGGTTGCTTTTAGAGAGGCCATTTTTATTTTAAATTCTAGCTTATTTGAGTTTCTTTTTATCCGACTTGTCGGGTTCGATAACCGCATGTACCCGGTTTTTGTCATCGGCTCCTTTTTGAGCTGTGACGGTACTGTTGCGTGTATTGTATTCGATCTGTTCCCCTTTGAGCAGATTTTTACCTTGTGAAACAGATGCATTGCCACTTAAGTAGACACGTTCATCTTTGGTGATAAATTCCATTTTGCCCGCTTCTGCATACACAAGCTGTTCTACTTTGTCTTGCTGTTGCTGAAAACTGGCAGGCTTACCGGTTACAATAATTTTATTAACTTTCCCCTTCGGTTGGTAAATAACAATTCGATTACCTTTTAAAACAAGGCTACCCTGAGTAAAAACAACGTTACCATTATAAATACTAATACCGGTTTTTTCATTTAGCTTTACGTTATCTGCTTTAATTTTAATTGGTTGATTGCGATCATCCGATAATGCAAAGCTGAGCGAGGGCAACAAGAGTACCGCTAGAAATAGAATTGCAGATTTTTTAATTACTAACATTATAAAATCCCTCTACATTGGACAATAATTCAAGCCGACCTTCGGCTAAGTATACACGCATCCCGATGGCTTTTAAGTGGTGTTTTTCTGTTTGAATAAAAACGGCATCACGTGTTTCAGCATAATCCAGTTTTGTTTTAATTGTTAAGTTACTTGTTTTCAGTTGTATTCCCGGTATGGTCTTACTGTTGGGACGTTGCATGGTTACTTTGCCATTAAGATAGATGAGCGTTCCTTTATTTAAAACCCGGGCATGTTCCGATTTTATATGCCATGGGCTAAGCTTGTTCCGAAATATTGTTATATCGGGTGAGGTGATATCAATGCTGCCATCATCAGGAAAATGTTCGAGCCGGACGCCGCTTAAAACATAATGGGGTTTACCCTCTTTGTTCATAACGGTTGCTTTAAAATTTGTTAGAAAATAATCCATGTCGTGACGAGGTGGTTTAACTAAGCTAAACGGCTGTACTTCGACTTTATTCAATAACCAGCGACTGGTTGCAGCAATTGCAATTACAATAATTAAAAGCAGGATATAACCAAAGCGATTCATTTTGGCCAGTTCATTTTGAAAAAGAGTGGAGTTGTTGTTCTAAGGTATTTTGTGCCTGCATAATAAGTTCACAAACATTCCGAGCTGCACCGCATCCACCATTCAGAGGCGTTTGCCAATGTGCCTGATCAATGACCAGTGGGTGTGCGTCTTTAACGGTAATGGATAATCTCACTTTGGTCATTACCGGTAAGTCAACCACATCGTCACCGACAAAGGCTGCTTGTCCATAATCTAGGTTTAGTTTAGTGAGTAGGTCATCAAAGGCGTTGAGTTTATCGAGTCGACCCTGATAAAGATGCTCAATGCCTAAACTATCCATACGGTGTTTGACTAACGGTGAATTACGCGCAGTAATAATACCGATTTGCACACCAGTACGCATCAGCAGTTTCATTCCTAAACCATCTTTGGCATAAAAAGCTTTGTATTCTTCGCCATTGTCACCATAAAATAAACGGCCATCGGTTAATACACCGTCCACATCAAAAACGACCAGTTTAATTTTTTTAGCACGTTCGAGAATTTCTTTCATAATGGTTTCTTTATGATTCAGATAAAATGATTATACAGGGTTTGTCTGAATGAGTTGATTAAACTTTTCGGTTACATCTTCCAAGGTGATTAATTTCATCGCCCAGTCATCGCGTACCCGTGTTCCCCATTTAACTTGATCGACACTAACTCCAAATTTTTTCTGTATCGCTTCGGAATAGCGGTTTACTGTCCATTGTTTGCTTAAGTAGGGTCGGGCGCGATCGGGGTTGGTGCAAGCATATAGTCCGATAACGGGAGTGTTTACCGCTGTTGCCATATGTGCTGGCCCAGAATCGGGGCTGATCACGCAATACGCATTTTTTAGCAGATTTAATAATTGTTTTAAATCAGTTTTAGCGGTTAAATCGAGGACTGGTTGTGTTGTTTGACGCGTAATATTTTGAGCCATTTCCTTTTCAATAATAGAATGGCCACCGCTTAAAATAACCTGCATGTTATGTTGTGTATAAAGCCAGTCTGCAAGAGCCGCGTAGCCTTCAGCGGTCCAGTTCCGATAGGCCATACTGGAACATGGGCTTATTACAATGTAGTTCGGTTTATTAGTAGGTAGCGTTAAACTCGATTTGGTACTGGCGGGAATATCCCATCGGTATTCATGCTGAGGAATACCCAATGTTTCCGTAAAGCCAAAAAAACTGTCAATCACATGCTGCTTTTCTTTATAGGGTATTTTTACATTACTGAATAAACCTTGTAAATCTTTTGCCCGTTGTTGATCAAACCCCAATTTAATTTTACTTTTTATCAACAGGCTCATTAGGCTAGTACGCATGGACATTTGCATATGCAGTAAAGCATCGAAGCGGGTATTTTTTAATTGCCGATAAAGATTTTTATATGCTTTAAGGCCATTGGTCTTGTTAAAAACGATAAAGTTTATATTTTGTATTTCATTGACGAGAGGGTATTCAGTCTTGCCGATTATCCAAGTAAGCTTTGTCGTTGGCCAATGTTTTTGTATTGTTCGAACAATGGGTAAGGTATGGCAAATATCACCAATGGCCGATAGCCGTAGGATACAGAGATTAGATGGTGCTTGTTTGAAAGGTAATGGCATTATTAATTAAGAGTTGTTCCAAGTTGAATAATGGTTATTATGTTTCCCGTCATTCCCGCGAAGGCAGGAATCCAGACGATAAATGCAGTTCAATCTAAATTCCCCCATTCGCTTGCGACGGGTTCAAAACCGTTGGGGCTAATTCTAATTATTCTTTAATTGATAAAGCTGTAGTACACCCTGTAACCTATTATTCTCCGCAACAATGACACTGGTGATTTTATTGTCGAACATAATTTTTTCCGCATCTGAAACCATCATAGTCGGTTCAATCACTTTTGGATTAGGTGTAAACAGATCACTGGCTTTCAGTTGGAAAAATTTTTCCTGTTTCGATTGTTGTTCTGATTCCACCATGGCGCGGCGAATATCACCATCAGTAATCACGCCTTTAATTTTACCGTCATCCGTTTGTACAACGACCAATCCCAGACGTGATCGTGAAACAGTATGTACAAGCGCAGTAATTTTTGTGTCAGCAACACAGGTGGGTAATTCTGTTGTGCGCATCAGATCTTTTGCCTGAGTTAATAATTTTTTACCCAAGGCTCCACCGGGGTGGTACAGCGCAAAATGTTCCGCCTGAAAGTTTCGCATTTTAATTAACGTGGTCACAAAGGCATCGCCAATGACCAGTGCAACGGTTGTGGATGAGGTAGGGGCTAGTCCGATGGGGCAGGCTTCTTTCGAAACGGCACCATTGATATGTATACTAGTATTTTTTGCTAGTGTTGAGTCTGGCTGGCCGGTAATGGAGATGGTTTTGTTACCCTGTCGGATCAAGAAAGGCATAATTTTCAGAATTTCGTCTGTTTCGCCGGAGTTGGACAATAAGATCACAATATCATCTTTTTCGATCATCCCTAGGTCGCCATGAAAAGCTTCGCCGGGGTGGATAAAAAAACTGGGTGTGCCGGTACTGGCCAGTGACGCAGCAATTTTTTGGGCGATAATGCCCGATTTACCCATGCCGATTAAAATACATTTACCCTTGGCTTCATTAATTATTTTTACAGCGTGGACAAATGTGTCGTCAATTCTGTTTTTTAGTTGTGCAAGCTCGTTACACTCGATTTCAATCGTTTGTTTTGCAAAATGAATAATATCGTCATTGGATAGAGGCATTACTTACAGCTCATCTTCTAGTAGCGTATCAGCGGCTTTGATAATATTATCAATTTCAATAAGCTGGCTTAACAGTTGTTCTACTTTATCTAATGGCATCATATTGGGGCCATCGCTTAAGGCTTTATCTGGGTCGGGGTGGACTTCCATAAAAACACCAGCAACGCCTGCGGCAATGGCTGAACGTGCGAGTAGAGGTACCATGGTGCGATCGCCCCCCGATGTATTGCCCAGTCCACCGGGTTGTTGCACCGAATGGGTGGCGTCAAAAATAACTGGGCAGCCGGTTTTTCGCATTACCGCCAAGCCGCGCATGTCAGATATTAAAGTATTATAGCCAAAGCTAGTACCACGATCGCAGACCATAATGTGTTCGTTGCCGGTACTTTTGGCCTTATCAACTACATTTTGCATATCCCATGGGGCCATAAACTGGCCTTTTTTAATGTTAATGGGTTTACCTTGTTGGGCTACATTTAAAATAAAATTAGTTTGTCGCGCCAAAAAAGCCGGTGTTTGCAATACGTCGACCACACTGGCTACTTCATCTAATGGAGTGTATTCATGCACATCGGTTAACACCGACAAACCAATGTCTGTTTTTACTTTTTCTAAAATACGCAGGCCTTCTTCGATACCGGGGCCGCGAAAGCTGTCTAGCGATGAACGATTGGCCTTGTCGAACGACGATTTAAACACCAGGCCGATGCCGAGTTTAGCCGTGATTTCTTTAAGGGTTTGAGCCGTTTCCAGAATGAGCTTTTCATTTTCGATAACGCAAGGGCCAGCAATCACAAAAAAAGGCTGCTTATTGCCTACGTTTAGTTCATTTATTTTCATTCTATGTGTCACTCCAAACGCCTGATAAATACTCAGGATACTTTTATTTATAAGTTAGTTCAATTAAGCCCGAAACTGACATATTAGGCAGTAACGTCAATATAAAGCCAGCTTAAATAGCCAATATAGGCACAGACCAGTAAAAAGCCTTCGAAGCGGTTAATTCGACCGACATTCTTAAAACCGTACGACATGATAAAAAATGTAACACTAAGGACAATCATGGTTAAAAAATCACGTTGTAACACCACTTCTTGGAGATGGATTGGAGTAATAAGAGCCGGGATCCCTACAACGGCTAGTAAGTTAAAGATATTTGAGCCAATAATATTCCCAATCGCCAAATCATGCTCACCTTTAAGTGCGCTTACAACGGTTGCAGCCAGTTCGGGTAAACTGGTTCCGAGGGCGACAATGGTGAGGCCAATAATTAAATCGCTGACACCGAAGACATGCGCGACTTCAACTGCCCCCCAAACCAGTACTTTCGAACTGATAAGCAATAAGATAAACCCCAGAACTAGCCAGAAAAGAGCAAGCTTGAATGAAAGTTGTGGAATTTCTGATTCATATTCGTCTTTAAGGGGATCGTGAGGGGTATGATTGTGTTGTTTATTCTCATTAATACCCACTTTAATCATCCAGCTTAATATCACCACGAGTCCGATCAGTAAAATGAGGCCATCGATGACAGTGAGCTGTAAATCCCACATTAAAACCAGCGTGAGGAGCATCACGATAAACATAATGGGGTATTCACGCTTGAGTATTTGTGATTTAACCCGTAGGGGGGTGACTAACGCAGTTACACCAAGAACTAAGGCGATATTAGTAATATTAGAGCCAATGGCATTACCAATGGCCAGATTAGGTGTGCCTTCCAATGCGGCGAAAATGGAAACGAGTATTTCAGGTGCAGAAGTACCAAAACCGATGATGGTTAAGCCAATAATCATCGGTGAAACGCCCAGATTGCGGGCAGTAGCAGCTCCACCCATCACAAAGCGATCGGCTCCCCATAGTAAAACAAAGAATCCACCAGTAATGGCTAATGAAGGGTAAAGGAGCTGCATAAACATAAATGTTGGGATTCCTGTATTCGAATTTAATCGGGGCTGAGCGTGGCTTTTATGAGGTTTTTATTTGGAAAAAGCCTCGGCTTACCTTTGTATGACTTATTGTATTGCTTTTTCCAGATCTTGTTCTAACAAAAGATCGTCTTCTGAATCGGTGGGTGGCGTTGGCCGACTGTTTTTGTCTTGTGGTGGTTTACCATCATAAACAAGGTATTTACGGTGTTGCAAATAAGCTTCGCGCAAGAAAGCGTAACGGTCAAAGGCAGCCTGGTCGACGACCTTAGATGCCCCGAGTAAGTCTGCACGGGTATCGACTACTTTTAAACCAAGGGTTGCATAACGGGCTTCGGTATCGCGAATGTTGTAAATAGGGTCAGCTTGCGCATCAACCAGTAAGCCGGTTGTATCGCGGAGGGTGCTTGAGCCGAGCAAGGGTAAAACTAAATAAGGGCCATCGTTTACCCCCCAAACAGCCAGTGTTTGGCCAAAGTCTTCATGGTGCTTTGGTAAGTCCATATAAGTGGCGACATCAAAAAGGCCGAAAACACCAAAGAAGGTATTGGCGACAATGCGTAATGAGTCGTGACCCGCCTGGGAAAATTTGCCCTGTAATACATCGTTTAACACAACTAGAATATCACCAAGGTTGCTGAAAAAATTAGAAATACCGGTACGAACAGGGCTGGGAACGTAATCTTTATAAGCCATCGCAACCGGTTTAAGCACATTGCGATCAACCGCATCATTAAAAGAAAACATGGCCCGGTTATAAGATTCAAACGGGTCGTTATCTGGGGACGGGCCATTGACCGAAGCACAGCTAGCCGTTGCCGCTGCAATGGTGAAAGTTAGCAACAATGATTTTATTGTTTTTAACGTACACATAGGCTGTTCTCACTGATGACTAAGGTTATGATTTTGTTGGAAGTACTTTATGTGATTTTAAGGCTATTGGCAATAAAGGAGTTTAAGCCCATTTGACACAATGATGTTTTAGATTCTTAGATAAAAAAGAAATAATAAAGGCTTGAAGTAAGACCTGATGGAACCGTTCACCCTCCCAAAATAAAATATAAAATATAAAATATAAAATTAAGTATTAGTGTTTGCGTTTTGGGAGGAAAAAACTATCCCCCGCTATTTTTAATCACACCACAACGTACGCAGTGATATTGAGTGACTAGCTTGCCTTTTTTAACATCAAACGGGGTATTCACCACTTCCCATTTATGAAAGCCACTTTTGCATAGGGTTTTTCCTTTATGCTTGTTTTTTGGTTTGGGCTTTTTGAAAGGGAGAATATCGGCCATGAGTCTGAATTGTATTTGCTGTTGTTATTAGACAAAGTATAGTCGGTTGTTGGTAAAGAATAAAATACGGAGTATGGAGTGAATATGTCACAGCGAGATTATCGGATTTTAATTGGAACAGCCGGTTGGCAACATTCTGAATGGGGTAATGAGGTTTTTTATCCCGAAGATTTACCGGAGGACTGGTTTTTATCCTTTTACTCAAATGAATTTCCGGTGGTGGTGGTCCCCGAGTCACAGTGGGCATATGTATCGGAAGCAGAACAAATGATGGATGAAATTATTGAGCAGGCCACAGTGGGTTTTAAGTGTATTTTTGAACTGGATTTAATGGCGCAAAAGAATATTCCGATACGTTTGGAATATTTAGCAAAAGTTGACGGTTTTTTGGGTGGTTTACTGGTGCGTGTCAATAGCGACTTTGTTAATGATAATAAACTATGTGAACAGTTAGTTTCTTTGAATAATGATTTTAATATCTGTTTAGATGTTGATGGTGAGGTAGAGTTATCGGATTTGGCGACGTTTTGTGAGCAACATGCTATCAGTGTGTGTTGGCGCGGAAAAGGTGAAGTGATTGTGCCGGATGAATCACGTTTATGGTTAGCTCGTTGTGACAGTGGGCAAGATAAAAAGGCCACTGCGCAGCAATTAAAAACAATCATTACCGAACAGTTAAAGCTGGAAAGTCAGTCGCGTGTGCATATATTAATTGTTGATGGTACGCCACCGAGTATTGAAGTCACTCGTAATGCCAGTATTATGCTCGATATTATGTAATTTTAATGCGATTTTATGTTTTATTAAGTTATTGCAAGGTGGGTGAATGCAAGGCACAATGTAAAAAATCAAAATCCACTGGTTAAGTATTTGTATGGACGAAAATAAAACTCTGGTTAAAGTTCGCAATTTAAAGTTTGCCCGTGGCGGCCGGATGATTTTTGATGGCGTGGATTTAGATATCCAGCGCGGTAAAATCACTGTGATTATGGGGCCGAGTGGTACCGGTAAAACGACTTTGTTACGCTTGATCGGCCGCCAGTTAAAACCACTAGAAGGTTCGATCATTGTCGATGGTGAAGAAGTCACAACGCTGAGCCATCGTCGTTTATACGAACTACGCAAACGCATGGGTATGTTATTTCAAAACGGTGCGTTACTCACCGACTTAAATGTATTTGAGAACGTGGCCTATCCTATTCGTGAGCATACTAATCTTTCCGACGAGCTTATCCGTACTCTTGTTTTAATGAAATTACAGGCGGTAGGCTTACGCGGAGCGCGCGATTTAATGCCGGCTGAATTGTCTGGCGGGATGTCTCGCCGGGTTGCTTTAGCGCGGGCGATTGCACTCGACCCGATGATGATTATGTATGATGAGCCTTTTACCGGTCAGGATCCGATTTCAATGGGAGTACTGGTGCGTTTAATCCGTAATTTAAATGATGCACTGGGTTTAACCAGTGTGGTTGTTTCTCATGATATTGAAGAAGCGTCTTCGATTGCCGATTATATTTACCTGCTATCGGGTGGTAAGGTCGTGGCACACGGGACGAGCGAAGATTTAGCCAATTCAGATTCTGAATGGGCACAGCAGTTTATGAAAGGAAAGCCGGATGGCCCGGTTCCCTTCCATTTTCAGGCTCAACCTTATGCGAATGATCTGAATATAGGTTAACGGGAACAGGCTAGAGAAGAAATATGATGAATCAGATCCAGTTACTCGGTCGTAAAGCATTGGATTTTTTCCAGCGTTTAGGTCGTGGCCATATTCTTATTATTGATATATTAAAGAGCCAACCTGCACTATTTTTACGCCCTCGCTTAATTATTCAACAAATTTTTTCAGTGGGTGTCTTGTCTATTATTATTATTGTGGTCTCAGGCTTTTTTGTAGGCATGGTAATGGGCTTGCAAGGTTATAACACGCTGGTTGATTTTGGTGCAGAAGAATCCCTGGGTGTGATGGTGGCTTTGTCGTTAGTGCGAGAGTTAGGCCCGGTTGTGACGGCACTGTTATTTGCAGGACGAGCCGGTTCGGCACTCACTGCCGAAATTGGTTTAATGAAAGCAACCGAACAATTATCTGCAATGGAAATGATGGCCGTCGATCCTGTTCGGCGAGTATTAGCGCCCCGATTCTTGGCCGGAGTTATTTCAATGCCATTATTGGCTGCTATGTTTAGTGCAGTAGGCATATTAGGTGGTTATTTTGTGGGTGTGGGTTTGTTGGGTGTCGATGATGGCGCTTATTGGTCGCAAATGCAGGCTAAAGTTGATCTCTACGACGACTTGTATAATGGGATTATAAAAAGTGTCGTATTTGGTTTTGTGGTGACATGGATTGCGGTTTTCGAGGGTTATGATGCCGTACCCACATCCGAAGGTGTCAGTCGGGCGACAACACGAACCGTAGTGCATTCATCACTCGCTGTTTTAGGTTTAGACTTTATTTTAACCGCACTCATGTTTAATTAATTAAGGTTAGTTTTAGGAGAAAAACAAATGACAACACGTATTGCAGAAATTTGGGTGGGGCTGTTTGTTGCTGCTGGTATTGCGGCATTGTTTATGCTGGCAATGAAGGTGAGTAATTTAAGTACCTATAGCTCAGATCAAGGTTATGCTGTAACGGCTTATTTCGATGATATTAGTGGTTTAAAAGTGCGTTCGGCAGTAACCATGGCGGGCGTTCCTATTGGTCGGGTTAAAAATATTCAATTGGATAAAAAACGTTTAAGTGCTCGTGTAACCATGGAAATAAATGGCGAATATAATACCTTGCCGGATGACTCGTCAGCGAGTATTTATACGGCCGGTTTGTTGGGCGAAAAATATGTTGGTCTGGAACCGGGTGCGGGCTCTAACAGTTGTGAAGATATTACTTTAAGTGATAGTGGTAAAATTGAATTCGATGAAACAAAAAATAAAGATTGTACACCGGGCGTATTAAAACAAGGTTCTGTGATTAAAATCACACAAGATTCATTAGTACTGGAAAAATTAATTGGTCAGTTTGTTTCTAAATTTTTAGACAGTAATAATAAGGAATCCAAAAAATGATTTTAAAAAATAAAGCAAAATATTCTACTGCTCTTATTGTGGGTTTTACTTTTTTTGTTGCCGCCTTGGTTCTTGTTCATAGTACCCCCGTTTATGCTGTCGGTTCAGTAGAAGAACCACAAGCACTGATAAAAAATACAACCATAAAAATGTTTGCTAAATTAAAAGCAGAAAAAAAAGCGCTGGATAAGGATCCAGAGCTTATTTATGGCATGGTGAGCAGCATTGTTTTGCCACATTTTGATTTTATTAGTATGTCGAAATGGGTATTGGGTCGAAATTGGCGAACTGCTTCGCGGGCTCAAAAAATAGGATTTATTAAAGCTTTTCGGGAATTGTTAGTACGTACCTATTCAGTTGCATTACTTGAATATACCGACAATAAAATAAGATATAAACCATTTAGGGGTGATCTTGCCCAGAATGATGTTGCGGTAAAAACACAGGTTGAAGCTGGAAGCGGCGGACCGGTTGATATTAATTACAGACTGCACAAAGGCAAGAGAGGCTGGAAGGTTTACGATATATCGGTTGAAGGAGTGAGCTTAATCGCTAATTATCGGACTTCATTTGCGTCTGAGGTAAGACAAAAAGGACTGGATGCCTTGATTACCCGTTTGCAAAAACATAATAATAAGAAGTAAAGAGAGTTAAGTTTGATGGCTGATGTCAGCATTAAAAAAGTATCCGATACGCACTTTGCTGTACAAGGTGTTTTAATGATGCATACGGTGATGTCAATTATCAATGAAGTAGCTAACAATTTTAATTCACAAAATGAAATA
The DNA here is from genome assembly GCA_964472525.1 of uncultured Thioalkalispiraceae bacterium. Classification (GTDB taxonomy): domain Bacteria; phylum Pseudomonadota; class Gammaproteobacteria; order UBA6429; family Thiohalophilaceae; genus SZUA-37. Next base: position 135,369 of record CAYYLL010000003.1, read on the forward strand.
ACGATTGATTTTGCTGAAGTTAAAAACAGTGATAGTGCGGCTGTCGCGCTTATCGTTTCTTGGTTAGCGAAGGCTAAAATAAAAAATATCAAACTTCATTTGTTGAATCTACCTCAGCAAATACTGGATATCGCCAAAGCCAGTGATTTACTGGAAATTCTGCCAATTGACTAAATCTATTGTCATCCCAGCTATATTGTCCTGATTTTTCAACAAATTACTGTATTTAGTACTAAATAACGCATAAATTCCTGTGCCTTGTGGCAATCACAGGCTAAAATAGCGCCCTTAGTTTAACCCCCATACAATCAAGGTGTACCCCATGGAACCAAAACAAGTCGAAGAATTAATCAAAGCAGGTTTACCCGATTGTGACGTAATGGTAACAGGGGACGGTAGCCACTTTAATGCCACGATTGTCGGTGATATTTTTGATGGGATGATGCCGGTTAAAAAGCAGCAACTGGTATACAAAACAGTGAATAAATATATTGCCAGCGGTGAACTACACGCTTTTACAATGAAAACGTATACCCCAGCTGAATGGGAAAAAGCGAAACTGTTACAAGGTGGGTCGCTATAGCAATGGATAAACTAATTATTTCTGGTGGTACACGCTTAGAAGGTGAAATCCGAATTTCGGGTGCAAAGAATGCGGCACTGCCAATTATTATGGGTACGTTACTGGCCAATGAGCCGGTCAAAATTTGCAATATTCCACATTTAAATGACATCACCACCACCATGGAATTATTAGGCCGGATGGGTGTGTCCATTACCATGGATGAACACATGAGTGTTGAAGTTGACGCTTCAACTATTTCAAAATATATCGCGCCGTATGAGTTAGTTAAAACCATGCGGGCTTCTATTTTAGTTTTAGGGCCGTTATTAGCGCGTCATGGTTATGCCGAAGTATCTCTGCCCGGTGGTTGTGCTATTGGTTCGCGCCCAGTGAATTTGCATATTCATGGTTTGGAATTAATGGGAGCCGATATTGTTGTTGAAAATGGTTATATCAAAGCTAAAGCGAAGCGTTTAAAAGGTGCCAAAATTGTTTTTGATATTATTACGGTCACCGGTACCGAAAATTTAATGATGGCGGCAACCTTGGCCGAAGGTACAACCATTTTAGAAAATGCAGCTAGAGAACCTGAAGTTGTCGATCTTGCCAAATTTTTAAATAAAATGGGGGCAAAAATTTCAGGGATTGGAACTGATGTGATTACCATTGAAGGTGTCGAAAACTTACACGGTACTACTTATAGGGTTTTGCCTGATAGAATTGAAACAGGTACATTTATGGTAGCCGCGGCGGTTACCGGTGGTCGAGTTAAATTAAAAGATACGGATCCAAAATATCTCGATGCGGTTACGGTAAAATTAGAAGAAGCAGGAGCCTGTATCACAACGGGTGACGACTGGATTGAAGTAGATATGAAAGGTAAACGTGCCAAGGCCATTGATATTCGTACGGCCCCTTATCCTGCTTTCCCAACCGATATGCAGGCACAATTTTCTGTTTTAAATACGTTGGCCGAAGGCACTGCCACCATTACTGAAACAGTTTTTGAAAACCGTTTTATGCATGTGCAGGAATTACAGCGTATGGGAGCCAATATCGAATTAAAAGGAAATACGGCAATTTGTAGCGGTGTTGAAAAATTAACTGGTGCGCCTGTAATGGCTACCGATTTACGTGCATCGGCTTCCTTGGTTATAGCCGGTTTAGCGGCTGAGGGTGAAACTATTATTGAGCGGATCTATCATATTGATCGGGGTTATGAATGTATTGAAGAAAAGCTGCAACAGTTGGGTGCTAATATCCGTCGGGTTCCAGATTAATTCTAAAATTAAATTAAAAGTTTAAAATATGACAACACGTATCACCATCGCTTTATCGAAAGGACGTATTTTTAAAGAAACCTTACCGTTGCTGGCTCATGCGGGGATTATTCCTGTGGACGATCCAGAAACAAGTCGCAAGCTTATTCTGGATACCAATGATGAGAATGTAAAATTGGTTATCATTCGTGCTTCGGATGTGCCCACCTATGTACAGTATGGTGCTGCCGATATTGGTGTTGCCGGTAAAGACGTTTTAATGGAACACGGTGGTGAAGGTTTATATGAACCATTAGATTTAAAAATTGCGCAGTGTCGTTTAATGACAGCAGGGCCGGTGAATGCACCCGAGCCACAGGGTCGGTTACGTATTGCGACTAAATTTGTAAATTGCGCGCGACGTTATTATGCTGAGCAAGGTCAACAGGTTGAAATCATCAAACTTTATGGCTCAATGGAACTAGCACCGATAGTTGGTTTGGCTGATCGTATTGTGGATTTGGTTGACACCGGTAACACCCTTAAAGCCAATGGTTTGGAACCAATGGAACATATTGCCGATATCAGTTCACGCTTGGTGATAAACAAAGCTGCTATGAAAATGAATCATGACACGATGCAAAAATTTATTAATAAAATTGCTGAAGCTGTTTCTAAATAAAATTATTTTTTGACTATCCATGACTATTTCAATTAAACAACTGACTACATCCGATTCTAATTTTTGGGTTGCATTAGATAACTTGTTAGCCTGGGAAAGCGTGTCTAATGAACAGGTCTTTTCAACGGTTAAAAATATTATCGCTGATGTGCGTCATAAAGGTGATAAGGCGCTTATTGAACTAAGTAATAAGTTAGATCGTTTATCAGTCACTTCGATGGATGAACTCAGTGTTTCCCCTGAACGGTTAAAGCAGGCACTCGAACAACTAGATCCAGTACAACGTGAAGCCCTTGAAATAGCGGCCAATCGTGTACGTGTGTACCATGAAAAACAGGTAATGTCTTCATGGCAATACACCGAAGATGATGGCACTATGTTGGGGCAACAAATTACTGCATTGGAAAGTGTGGGTTTGTATGTGCCGGGTGGTAAGGCGACGTATCCTTCTTCTGTTTTAATGAATGCCATTCCTGCCAAAGTGGCCGGAGTCGAAGAAATTGTGATGGTGGTGCCTACACCGGATGGTGAAGTGAACGAAATGGTTTTAGCGGCAGCACAAATTGCAGGTGTGACAAAAGTATTTACTATTGGTGGGGCGCAAGCAGTTGCGGCACTTGCTTATGGTACTGAAACTATTCCGAACGTAGATAAAATTGTAGGCCCCGGCAATATCTATGTGGCCACAGCAAAATCGATGGTGTTTGGTAAAGTGGGCATCGACATGATTGCTGGACCGTCTGAAATTTTAGTGGTGTGTGATGGTAAAAGTAATCCAGATTGGATTGCGATGGATTTATTTTCGCAGGCCGAACATGATGAAGATGCACAGTCTATTTTAGTTTCCCCTGATAAAGCATTTTTAGATACGGTACAAGCTAGTATGAATAAACTGGTGAACGACATGGAACGTCAAAAAATGATCACAACCTCACTAAATGATCGTGGTGCGATGATCCACGTTAAAGATATGGACGAGGCGATACAGGTTGCCAATTACATTGCTCCTGAACATTTAGAATTGGCGGTTGATAAGCCAGAAGAAATAGTGGCTGAAATACGCCATGCCGGTGCAATATTTATGGGCCGCTATACAGCGGAAGCATTAGGTGATTACTGTGCAGGCCCAAATCATGTTCTTCCTACATCACGCACAGCAAGATTTAGTTCACCTTTGGGTGTGTACGATTTTCAAAAACGCAGCAGTTTAATTATGTGTTCCGAAGACGGTGCATCTGAATTAGGCAAGATTGCGTCTGTCCTTGCTCGCGGTGAAAGTTTAACTGCACATGCACGTTCGGCTGAATATAGAATTAAAAAAGATTAATGACCTAACTTACCAATAGCTAAAGTTGTTGTAAAATATGTCTAATAAAAAATCATCTGAAAATATCAATGAGTCCATTAAACAATGGATCCGTCCAGAAATACGTGCTTTAAATGCTTACCACGTTCCACCAGCAACCGATTGTATAAAACTTGATGCGATGGAAAATCCCTATCAATGGCCGGAATCAATGGTCGATGAATGGTTAGGTTTGGTTAAAGAAGTGGAGCTTAATCGTTATCCGGATCCTTCTGCATCGGCATTAAAAGAGAGTTTGCGTAAAAGTATGTTGGTTCCAGCTAGTGCCGAAATCTTATTGGGAAATGGTTCAGACGAACTTATCCAAATGATATTAATGGCACTTGCCAGTAAAGATATAAATGGCAAAGAACAAACAGTGTTATCCGTTGATCCAAGTTTTGTGATGTATCATATGGTGGCAACGTATGCAGGCATGAATTATGCCAGTGTGCCGTTAAAGGATGATTTTTGTTTAGACGTAGCTGCGTTCTTGTCTGCGATAGACAAACATAAGCCCGCCATTATTTTTATTGCCTATCCAAATAATCCAACCGGCAACTTATTTGAGCGTGCCGATTTACAAAGAATCATTGATGCAGCACCCGGGGTTATTATCATTGACGAAGCCTATCATGCCTTTGCCGATGATAGTTTTATGGATAAAGCGGGGCAAGTGGATAATTTGCTAGTAATGCGTACCGTTTCAAAAATGGGTTTGGCCGGTTTACGTTTAGGTTTACTTGCCGGTAAAGCTGAATGGTTAAATGAATTTGACAAAGTGCGACTACCTTATAATTTAAACGTACTTACTCAGGCAACGGCCAAGTTTGCATTGCAACATCAGTCTGTGCTTGATGCACAAACGGCTACTATCTGTAAAAATCGTGAAGAGCTTTTTACGGAGTTATCAAGGATAGAAGGTTTGCAGGTTTATCCGACACAAGCTAATTTTATTTTATTTCGCACCGGCAAAGGTAAAGCATCGACCATCTTTAATAAATTAAAAGAGGCCGGTGTGCTGATTAAAAATTTAAGTCCTGCTGGTGGGGCCTTGGAAGATTGTTTACGCGTTACCGTGGGAATGCCAGAAGAAAATACAATATTTTTAAAAGCTCTAGTTCAGGCATTGGAATGACTGCCGTTAAAACCGACAACCTGAAAGATTTAATGGCAGTTGTTAATTCTTCCGACCTTGGTTTAGTTATTTTTGATAAATATTATAACATTCGAGTATGGAATTTATTTATGGTGAATCACAGCAGACTTAAAGCTGAGTCACTCATAGGAAAGAATCTTTTCGACCAGTTTCCTGATATAAGAAAACACTGGTTTATTGAAAAAGCACAACAGAGTATCCTTCAAAACCAGAAGTTGTTCTGTACATGGGAAGAACAAACCTATTTATTTCAATTTAAAAATGTTCGACCTAAAGTTAAATCAGCAACTTTTATGTATCAAAATATTACATTTATTCCATTAACCTCCGCCAGTGGCGAGGTGGATAATTTTGCAATTATCATCAATGATGTGACTGATATTGCTGCCAGTACTCGGCAGTTAGATGCTGTGGTGAAAGATTATACGGATAATAAAAATAACTAGATAATCCCGCTACGATTATATGCTATCAATATATTGATGTAGATCAATAATGGGATAGATAGGAGGAGCGAGCCAACGTTAACGTTGGCTTTGTATAGTAGAATATTTCTCCATATGCAGATTAAACCTTTAAAATTACTTCTACGTAACATACCTGATAGCCTACATGCTCAGCTCTTTTGTCGTTTATGTACACAACTGATGCAGGGGCAGCCGATTATAAAGAAACTGGACAAGTTGGAAGGTAAAGTTGTTCGTTTGTCTATTACCGATACAGGCAACAGTTGGTGCTTTCGGTTTATTCCAGCGGGGTTAAGGGCCGTTACTCATCGTGATGCGACTGTTGACGTGCATATAAAAGGAAGTTTAAAAAACTTTTTATTACTTGCAACACATAATGAAGATCCCGATACCCTGTTTTTTAATCAGCAACTTAGTCTGGAAGGCAATACAGAAGATGGTCTGTATTTACGAAATATTCTGGATGCAATGGAGTTTAATACCTCAGCGCATTTACAAAAAGTTTTCGGCTCTTCGGTTGCTAGTATTGTTACACCATTAATAGAACGATTGCAGCCGGGTTTGCGTTTACAGGCATTGGGAAAGTCTTTAATTTAGAATGTAATCCGAGTTTAGAATCGTAACTTTTAGTCGTTTATTCTGCTATGAGGGGGGGATGTTCTTGCCAATCCATACCGGGTTGATCGTACCAGTATCCATTACACCATTGGTTATCATTTTCTGCTAGATATAAATCTATTTCTGTTGGAGTGATTGTTTTATCAATCGCTTGGCGAAATATTTTTACGACGGCTTCCATATTATTGGCTTGTGGTGACAATCGGACAATATCAACGTTAAGTTCGCGCATTTGTTCAATGGCAGATATTAAATTACAGGGAATACCGGACTGTAGTTGAATACCGTTTATGTTAAACAGTTTATAATTTTCCTGCGTATGCAGTGCAATGCCTTGCTCATCCTGTTTACATAAAAATTGGCATTGGTCTTTAGGCAGGTTATATTTTCTTGCCGTAAAGCAACGGGCGGAGAATGACAAAGGAATATGGCCATAAACAAAAACCTCGGTTTCAAGGTTGTCTGGCTTGTTAACTAATAATTGTTGCAGTGTCGATGCTGATAATTCCATTGGCATTACCCAACGATAAGCGCCCAGATGTGATAATAATTTGATGGTTTCTGTGTTGTACATATTAATATGTGGGCCGGCAATAAAATCTCTTAGTTCTTTCAGCAAATAAACCGCTGACATGTCGTTGGCTTCGACAGGGTAATGTTCGTTATTGCATATTCGTTTTAAACGCGAAAGTTCAGAATCGGCTTCAAGTAAAACAAGCGTTGATAAAATAACTTCTTTACCGGCAGCTGTTAAGCCATCTGCAATTTGTAACCAATCGTCTAATTTAATTTCTCGTCGCTTGGCACAAACATTTTCACCCAGGTAGACAATATCCACCGGCCATGTTTTTACCTGCTCATAAAAGTCATAGACTTTTTTAGCCGACCAGAAATATTGAATAGGACCAAGTGATATTTTCATTGATTAGGGGGTCTCATACTTATTGCCATGGCCGATGTAATGCACCGAGTGTACTACTGCAACCTTCGGATACATGTTGCAGTTGTTGTAACCATTGAGGATCAGGTTGATAAGTGTCTGGGTTCGCTTTGTAGCTATCCAGTGCGGTACGAAAAATCCGGGTAACTTTTGCGATATAGGCCGGGCTGCGTTGTCGGCCTTCTATTTTAACGGCGGCGACACCAATGTTGACTAATTCAGGTAAGATTTCCAGTATATTTAAACTGGTGGGTTCTTCTATCGCATAAAAGATATCGTTATCCGTTTGAAAACGTCCTTTGCATAAGGTGGGATAACCTGCCGCTTCATTCGGTTTATAGCGATCGATTAATACATTATTAAGTCTTGACTGACGGCCATTAGGTGTTTCTTCCCAACTGACTGCATGAGCTGGTGAACAAACTCCCGATGTATTGGGTGATTCGCCAGTGACGTAGGACGACATAATACAGCGACCTTCAACCATTACGCAGAGACTGCCGAAACCAAACACTTCTACTTCAATCGGTGTGGCTTCTACCACATTGCTGACTTGAGCCATAGAAAGGACTCGCGGAAGTATCACGCGTTTTACTTCAAACTGTTCATAGTAAAAAGCAATGGCGTATTGATTGGTTGCTGAACCTTGTACCGAAAGATGTCGATTTAATTCTGGATGGTGTTGTGTGGCATACTGCAATAGTCCAAGGTCGGCAATAATGACTGCATCCAGTTCTAGATCTGCGGCACTTTGTAATGCCTGTGTCCACAATGACCAGTTTTTGGACTGAGGATAGGTATTCAATGCCAACATCACTTTGCAATTTTTCTGGTGTGCATAGTCAACACCTTGTTGGGCTTCATCCATATCAAAATTTAAACCGGGAAAATTGCGTGCATTGGTAGTATTGCTAAAACCGATATAAACGGCATCGGCACCGTTATCGACCGCTGCTCGTAATGCCGGCAGGCTTCCTGCCGGACAAACCAGTTCTGGAATTTGTTCTACAATAACCATGACACCTGCGCTCCATAACTTGCACCTTGATAACTGCTACGTTGTTTAAGCTCGGCGGCAATCGCGTTTAAAACATTCCATTTTTGTGTGCACCATGCAGGTGCGAGTAAAATATTTTTAGATGCTGTGCCGGTTAAACGATGGTAAATAACATTGGCAGGAGTCAGTTCAACCAGATCGGCAACGGTGTTAATATACTCGTTCATCTCTAAAGGCTGATATTCTTTTTTGCGCCACTGGTTTGCCAATTGTGTTCCTTTAACAACATGTAAGGGATGCAACTTGATACCATCGACACCTTCTTCCATGGTACGTAGTAGACTAATGCGTACATGTGAACGGGTCTCCCCGGGTAAGCCAATAATTAAGTGAGTACAAACTTGTAAACCTCGTCGTCTTGCGGCTTTAACAGCTTGACGATAGACAGCATAATTATGACCGCGGTTAACGCGTTGTAGTGTTTTGTCAAAACTACTTTGTAAACCTAACTCCAGCCAAATTTCATAACCTGCGTCATGATAGCTGGCGAGTAAATCCAGTACCTTGTCTGGAACACAATCGGGTCGTGTACCAATGGCTAAACCAATAACATCATCTTCAGCGAGTGCCTTGTCGTAACGTTCTTTTAGTACGCTGATATCATCATAGGTATTGGTATAAGCTTGGAAATAAGCAATATACTTTTTTGCACCGGTACGTTTTTGAATAACACAGCGACCGGCATGGATCTGTTGTGTAATGCTCGCAGGTTGTCGTCCATTGGGACTAAAGGAAACATTGTTACAAAATGTGCAGCCACCACGACCGATACTTCCATCTCGGTTAGGACAGGTAAAATTTGCATCGATGGCAACCTTATGCACACGTTGTTTATAGCGTGACTTCATTGCCTGCCCAAAAGTATGTACATAGTCAGATAAAGTCATTAACCAACCTCATCTAAAATTCGGCGTTTAAATTTTACGCCTAATTTAAAGGCAATTTCTTTACAGGCTAAAATATCAACGCCCGCTAAGCCGTCTATTGCGGTGACAGTAATATCGGGTACATGTTTACGCGCAGCACGGGTAAAATCTTGTAAGGCATTAAAAGCATCATCAATCAGTGGTCGACAATGTTCTATGTAGAGCTGAGCATTGTGTGCGTTTAGTGAAATAGAGAGTGAATCAATACAGTTCTTTAACTGGGGTGTGATGTCTTTTTTATAAATAGCGTTTGCAAGTCCATCTGTATTAAGACGGATAGTTGCACCTTTAAGTTTAAGTTGCGTTGCAATACTTAATAATTCATCTAGACGTAAAGTTGGTTCCCCTAAACCACAAAATACAATTTCTTTGTATTGAGTCGGGTCGCCAACAGCCGTCAATATATCCTGTATCTCAGGTTCTGATTTTAAGCGTAATAAATAACCTTTAATATTCCATTGCTTGTTAAATTTAGGACAAAAAGCGCAGCGTAAAGTACATCGATTCGTTATATTAATATAACAATTACCATGCAAAGCATAGGCAATATTTTGAGTATTGTTCGAGACTGAAAATTGTTGTAATCCATTCATTATATCGATGACCCGCATAAATCCTTGTCAATTGAAATTCGAGAGACATAGTATTCAATAGACAGGACTGGAGAATCTTGATATAGATCAATTAATCAGGATCCTTGCGGATAAATTATAAGAGTATGAGAAGTAAAGTCGGCTCGTATTATAATATAAGAATTTTCGATTCGTTTTTTGTATGAGCGGATAAAGACGAGTATGATGCCTCTTTTTTAACCCTTATTAATAAATACAAAATGGATAAAGATGTGGTGGAGATTAAAACTGACATAAAATTAATTCCTTCATGGCTTGCTGTATTAAAAGATGAATTTGAGCAACCGTATATGCAGTCGCTCAAACAATTTTTGTTAAGCGAAAAGCAGCAGGGTAAGGTTATTTATCCAACCAGCGACTTAATCTTTAATGCTTTGAATACCACCCCCTTTGATTCAGTTAAAGTGGTTATTTTGGGACAGGATCCTTATCACGGCCCAAATCAGGCACATGGTCTTTGTTTTTCAGTTTTACCCGGTGTACGTTTACCTCCGTCATTATTAAATATATTTAAAGAGATCCATCAGGATCTTGGGTTTGCAATGCCGACGCATGGCTACCTACAATCTTGGGCTGAACAAGGGGTGCTGTTACTTAATGCGACCCTGACGGTTGAACAGAACAAGGCGGGTTCACATCAAAATCGTGGTTGGGAACAATTTACTGATCGTGTGATTCAATTATTAAATGAACAGCGTGAAGGGTTGGTTTTTTTATTGTGGGGCAGTTACGCACAAAAGAAAGGCCAATTTATTGATAGCCAAAAGCATTTGGTATTAAAAGCACCCCATCCATCACCACTGTCGGCACATCGCGGATTTTTTGGTACTCAACATTTTTCAAAGACAAACACTTATCTGGCGCAGCGTGGGCTTAGTCCGATTGATTGGCGTTTACCGATCGAGATTAATTGAGATATTTTTTAGCAACCATCATCCTCGGTGACGATATGGCCTTTAGCGTGAAGTGCTTTGCCATGCTTATCGGTTACGATAGTTGCGGCAAATAAGAATTTTTCGATTCGTTCAAATTGCATATCCATCGCGCGATCAATATCGATGTCTTTCATACCTATATAAATATAAACACGTTGACCTTTTTCACGTTTAATTTGTTGATTAGATGGGCGCATTAAACGATTTAACTGGATATTGTGCAGTGCAAACGTAGGCTGTGTGTTGGCTGCGAGCGCAGGCGAGCTAATAGCAACAAAAAAGAAAAGGGTTACTAGCCAATGATTGGATCGTCGTTTAAACATACCGCACCTCTATGTGGAGAGTCATGTTTGATGTCGGTGGTTCCGCTGTCATGGGGCCAATTTAATTGATCGCCCTTTAGACCGGTGACTTTGCGTGCCACACCTTTCAGTATGGGTCGCCTTTTTCGACCATCTACCTAAGCGATATGTTCTGCCTAGTAGCGGTTTACCGACGTACTAATGTGAAGTCTATTACATTTTTGGAATTCCAACCACTTTTGAGTGGTTATTATCTTGTTGATTCTAATAGAAATTGTAGATTATTGTACAATTAACAACCATTTTAATATTTTATCTATGCCAGTATTAATATTAATGATGACCTGGGTGTCGATAAGTAATATAGATATCGATAAGCAATATATTGAGCCCCTAACGTCGAGAAATCGACTGTACCGGCAGCGGGCGTTGATAGGCGATAGCAGTTGCATCGAACACTTTCCCGTTTCTGACACCTTCTATTGTCAGTTTATCACCGGGTTTGGTGAGGCTAATGGTTTTGAGTGCATGTCGCATATTTTGTAACTCAACACCGTTTATTTTTGTAATCACGTCACCACGGGTGAGTTTGGCTTTATCAGCCGGGCCATCAATCACGATATTGGTGACGATAACGCCCTTGGTCGATTTTAATGCGAGTGATTTCGCAAGCTCAGGGTTAATGCTTTGGATCGCAACACCTAACCAGCCACGAATCACATGGCCATGCTCGATGATTTGTTGCATAACATTTTTTGCCAGACTCACAGGAATGGCAAAACCAATCCCCTGAGAACCCCCACTGCGTGAAAAAATGGCTGTATTAATACCAATTAGCTCGCCATAAGGATTAATAAGCGCACCACCCGAATTACCAGGGTTAATGGCAGCATCGGTTTGGATAAAGTTTTCAAAGGTATTAATACCGAGCATATTACGGCCAGTGGCACTGACTATACCAGATGTCACTGTTTGCCCAACGCCAAATGGATTACCGATCGCAAGCACAACATCACCGACACGTAACTGTTTATCTCTGCCTAATGTAATGGCGGGTAAGTTGTCACCTTTAATTTTTAATACAGCGATATCTGTTTCTGGATCGGTACCAACTATTTTAGCTTTCTCAACTTTTCCTGTTTTAAGTGCGACTAAAATTTCATCAGCACCTGCAATAACATGGTTATTTGTTAATACATAACCGTGTTTGTTGATGATAACGCCAGAACCTAAGCTAGATTCGATTTCTGGGCGACTTTGAGGCTGGTTTCGGTCAGAAAAGAAACGCCCAAAAAGTGGGTCATTAGAATATGAATTGGTTTGACGGCGGGTAATAATCTTGGATGTCTGGATATTAACCACAGCTGGAGCCGCCGCATCGACCGCATCCGCATAGGATAAAACCACCGGTGATGTTTTTGTATTATGAGTATGTTGAGATTCTTTTATTTCGACCGTGGTGGGGGCTTGCATGTTGCTCAACAGATGGGGGTACATAAATATTAATATAAAAGCGGCCGCTAAACCTACCGTTGCAAACTGAAAGATAAATATGAGGTTTTTTGTTATTTTCATAATGATTCGTTATGCTTGGCCTATGCTGATTTAATCGATAATTTAAATGCGAAACAACAGAGTAATCTTACCTTAATAAATATTAAACAGGAATGGTATTTAATATGGTGGCATTGATAGACATTATCAACTACTGCGACGATTTATTAGAAGTCTCACAATTTAAAGACTATTGTCCAAACGGCCTCCAGGTTGAGGGGCGAAGGGAAGTGGCGAAGATTGTGACGGGTGTAACAGCCAGTCAGGCCTTAATTGATGCGGCAGTGGACGCAAAAGCCGATATGCTATTGGTTCATCATGGATTTTTCTGGCAAGGTGAAAACCCAGTTATTACGGGGATTAAACAACGCAGAATTAAACGCTTACTGGCGGCCAATATCAGTCTCGTTGCCTACCATTTACCGCTCGATGCACACCCATTACTCGGGAATAATGCCCAACTTGCTAATATTCTTAGTTTAGAGGTGGAAGGACACTTTGGAGAGAGCGACAATGGCAATATGGCCATTGCGATGTATGGCCGGGTAAACGATAAGATATTGGCAACCCAGTTTGCGAGTACTATCAGCAAGGTACTTCACCGCCAAGTCTTACATATCCCACCTGATTTATCGAATAAGAGAGCTATTAAAACGGTGGCTTGGTGTACCGGTGCGGCACAGAGCTATATTAAAAAAGCCGTTGATTTAGGTGTGGATGCCTTTATTACAGGTGAAGCTTCTGAACAAACAACCCATATTGCTCGGGAATGCGGTATTCATTTCTTTGCAGCCGGACACCATGCCACAGAACGCTACGGTGTCAAGGCCCTAGGGGAACATTTAGCACAACATCTTGATGTAGATCAGTGTTTTATAGACATTGATAACCCTATCTAACTTTTTGATTACTAAAACAAAATCCACCTTTTACTTGACGTTTGTGAGGCTTTAGGTCAGACTTATGCCGCAAATTTTAGCTATTTAAGTATATTTCAAGCTTATAATATTGAATTGCTTAAGTGAGTCGTTAGAACAATGAGTCCGTAAACTCGTCAATTTGTCGATATACAGTGATTCAATCTAGTTGGGAGACTTTTAATGAGTGAAAAAGACGTTGATAAAAGCAGACGTCGCTTTTTAACTGCGGCGACGACCGTGGTTGGGGCTGTCGGAGCAGGTGTAGCAGTTGTTCCATTCGTCGGTTCGATGATGCCAAGCGCGCGAGCTTTATCCGCTGGCGCACCTGTCGAAGTGGATATTTCAAAACTTGAACCGGGCCGCCGTTTGGTTGTTGCATGGCGTAAAAAACCAGTTTGGGTTTTACACCGTACAAAACAAAATCTTGCTGATTTACCTAAGCTTGAAAAAGAGGGTAAATTGGCCGATATTGCATCGAATTCATCGATACAACCACCTTATGCAAAAAATGAATTCCGCTCCATTAAGCCCCAGTACCTAGTGGTTGTCGGTATTTGTACGCATTTGGGTTGTTCACCACAATATCACCCTGAAGTGGGAAATTTGAGTTTTGATTCAGCTTGGTTAGGCGGTTTTTTCTGCCCATGCCACGGTTCAAAATTTGATTTGGCGGGGCGTGTCTATAAGGGTGTTCCCGCACCGACTAATTTGGTAATACCACCTTATATGTATACAAGTAACGATAAGGTGATCGTGATTGGCGAAGATGGAGGAGTTGCATAATGACAACAAAAGCTCAGGCCTTGATGAATTGGGTAGACGCACGTTTTCCCATGACAAAAATGTGGGAAGACCACATGGCAAAATACTATGCGCCAAAGAATTTTAACTTTTGGTATTTCTTTGGTTCATTAGCCTTACTGGTACTCGTTATGCAAATTGTAACGGGTATTTTCTTAACAATGAACTATAAACCCGATGCAACCCTAGCATTCGCTTCGGTTGAATACATTATGCGGGACGTCAATTATGGTTGGCTTATCCGTTATATGCATTCAACGGGGGCATCAGCCTTTTTTGTGATTGTTTATTTACATATGTACCGAGGCTTAATGTACGGTTCATTTAAACAGCCACGTGAATTAATCTGGTTGTTTGGTATGCTTATTTACCTTGCGCTGATGGCAGAAGCTTTTATGGGGTATTTATTACCTTGGGGGCAAATGTCTTATTGGGGGGCGCAGGTTATTGTTAACTTGTTCTCAGCCGTACCTTGGGTGGGTAACGAATTATCTGTTTGGATCCGTGGTGATTATGTCGTATCGGATGCAACATTAAATCGTTTCTTCGCTTTCCATGTTATTGCGGTACCCTTTATTTTAGCCGGTCTTGTTGTTGCACATATTCTTGCGTTACATGAAGTGGGTTCAAATAACCCCGATGGTGTAGAAATTAAGAAAACCAAAGGTGACGATGGTATTCCATTAGACGGCATTCCTTTCCACCCCTATTATTCAGTTAAAGATATTGTGGGTGTGGTTGTCTTTTTAATGTTCTTCTCAGCCGTGCTATTCTTTGCGCCTGAGCTAGGTGGCTGGTTCCTTGAAAAAGATAACTTTATTCCAGCTAATTCGCTTAAAACACCGGAACATATTGTACCTTTATGGTATTTCACACCGTTCTATGCAATTCTTCGTGCGATTCCACCTATTTGGGAATCACAATTCCCAGGTGTTATTGCTATGGGCATGGCGATTGTGTTCTTGTTTTTCTTACCGTGGTTAGACCGGCATCCGGTTAAATCCATGCGTTATCGTGAACCTATCTTTAAAGTGAACATGTTTATCTTTATTGTGAGCTTTATTGTATTAGGTTATCTGGGTACGCAGCCTTCTACGGGGTTGTTATCGGAACTTGCATTCCGTTTTACTGAACTCTATTTTGGATTCTTTATCTTCTTATGGATATTCAGTGCCGAACGTTCAACTAAATATTACATAACGAGTCTGGTTGTTATGTTAGCGACCATCATCATACTTGACTTGTTACGTGGCGGTGATGCAGAGAAGATATCCCTGATGATGAAAACTATCTTTATTCCAGGTATTTGTTTTTCAATTTTACTGGTTATTCCTGCCAAGTTTAAATCGTGGACACAGGCTAAACCAGTTCCAGAGAGGGTTACATCATAATGAAAAAATTAATCGCAACACTCTTGATTTCGCTTAGCTCTACGCTTTTATTCTCGACATTGGCATTGGCAAGTAGTGAGTCACATTTACAAAAAGTCGAAATTAACCTCGACAACAAAGCATCGTTACAACGTGGTGCAAAAATATTTGTAAATTACTGCTTAACTTGTCATTCAGCTAGCTATATGCGTTATAATCGGATGGGTAAAGACATTGGCATCAGTGAAGATCAACTTGAGAAAGATATGATTTTCCCGGCTGATTTTTCGAAAGAAAAAAATGGCAAGCCTAAAAATCCAGGTTCATTAATGACGGTAGCAATGTCTCCGGCAGATGGTAAGGCGTTTTTTGGTACGCCCGTTCCGGATTTATCTGTGATTGCGCGTGCTCGTGGAGCAGATTGGATTTATACATATTTAAAATCCTTCTATCTTGATGACTCGCGTCCATTTGGTGTGAATAACACCGTTTTCCCAAGTGTGGGTATGCCTCATGTGTTATGGGAGTTGCAAGGTTTTAAGAAAGCCATTATTAAGGAACATGAGGATGATTCTGGCCGCAAAACGGAAACCATTACTTTGGAAACGGCTGTTCCAGGCACTCGAAGTGAAGCGGAGTATGACCGTGATGTAACTGATTTAGTGAATTACCTTGTTTACATGGGTGAGCCGGCTAAATTAGTACGTTACACTATCGGTATTTATGTGCTTGGTTTCTTATTTTTGTTGTTTATTGTTTCTTATGCAATGAAGAAAGAATTCTGGAAGGATGTTCATTAACAATAATGTGTAATGTATACGCATCTAGTTTTTGAATATTATTAAGAAATAGGCATAAAACAGGAAAAGGGGGGTAACCCTCTTTTCTTGTTTGTCGTTTCAGTTTATTTTATTTATATTAAGTTTACAGGTATTAAAAATGGCGCAAGTAGCAAATAAACGTTTAGCAATGATGCTTTTCAGCAGTGATGATAACCTCTATTGTCATATGGTTCGAATTGTACTTGCCGAAAAAGGGATCAGTTATGATTCTACTTTTGTTGATTTAGACAACACTCCCGAAGATTTACAGGAATTGAACCCTTACAACGAAGTGCCTACTCTGGTTGATCGTGAACTTGCGCTGTATGACCAACGCGTTATTGTTGAGTATCTGGATGAACGCTTCCCACATCCTCCATTAATGCCAGTTGACCCTGTGTCTCGTTCGCGTATTCGCTTATTATTGCAACGGATAGAAAGAGATTGGATGACCTTGTCGAATAAAATTAACAAGGGTGAAGATGTTGAAAATGCACGCAAAGCATTACAAGATAGCTTAGTGGGTGCGTCACCTATATTTGAACAAAAACCTTTTTTTATGAGTGATGAATACACTTTAATTGATTGTGCCTTGGCTGCCTTGTTGTGGCGCCTACCGTCTTATGGGATTACTTTACCTGTGCAGGCAAAAGCACTTATTAATTATGCTGATTCGTTATTTGAAAGAGAAGCTTTTAAAGAAAGCCTGACTGAAGCCGAAAAAGAATTACGCGACTAGTTGTTTGACGATGGTTTCAAGTCGCCCTTACCTTATTCGTGCCATGCATGAATGGATCATTGATAGTGACTTAACACCTTATGTTCTGGTGGACGCTAATTACCAGGACGTTGTTATTCCACTCGAGTATGTCGAAGATGGTAAAATTTTATTAAACATCAGTCCGGGTGCAACTCAACACCTTAATTTAGGAAATGAATTCGTTATTTTTAGCGCACGATTTAGTGGTAAGGCAATGGAAGTTTCTTTTCCTGTTGGTGCCGCCTTAGCGGTGTACGCAAAAGAAAATGGACGCGGAATGATGTTTAATACTGATGGTAGCGATGATAGCCCCCCTCCATCGGGTCCCGGTTCTGACGATTCAACTCCGACACGTTCAGCAACACCCAGAACCACACCCGCACTCGCTTCTGCAAAAAAGCCCAGTTTAAAAATTGTAAAATAACTATAATTATATTTTTAAATTTATTCCTTTTTCTAAAACAAGAGACTACATAATCTGTTAAACTATGAAATAGGAACTACAGTTATCTAGGATACAATAATGAGAATTATTTCATTTGAAGTATACGGCATGATTTACCCCCATCATGCAGAAAAGCTGGAAGCAGATTTAAATGAAATAAAAGGAATTAGTGTAAGGGTATCATCCAGAAGTCATTTAGTGATGATTACATCACATCAACTATTTGATTTACAGGACGTTATTGATGTTATTGAAAGCCACGGTTTTGAAACAGAAACATTGGATGTGGACTTTATCAACGGTAATGAACTTGCCCTAAGCGGTTCATCCGCCTGAGGAATAACGAGAAGCCCTGAATATATAATGGCTAACAGGCGTTAAAAGCTGGCTTCTAAAATGCTCACTTACTGATGTAAGCTCCGCTTTTTTAGTGCCAGTTTTTTCACTATACTGGCACTTATGATTTTTTCGCTTTACCTTTTTGCCTTGGTCTTTAACTTCTCGTTATCCCTCAGGTTTTCGTGCAAATAACAGTACATTCCTCTTGTTGTATGAACAGATCACTCCGTAAGTGGAAACATCTTGTCTGGATTAAGAATATTATTGGGATCAAACTGGGTTTTTATTTGGCGCATCAATGTCAGCGCGTTATTATCAATTTCTTTGCCAACATAATTGCGTTTCTCAATACCAACACCGTGTTCACCGGATAGCGTTCCGTTTAGTTCTAAAACCAGTTCAAACACATCAGTTAAACAGGTTTGGGCGTTATTGGCTTGGGTAGGATTATTTTCATCGAGTAGTAAGTTGGTATGGATATTACCATTGCCGGCATGACCAAAATTAACAATGGGTATGCCGTGTTTGTCTGAAATAATTTGCAGTCGCGTAATTAACTCTGGAATTTTTGATACTGGTACCACCACGTCTTCATTGATTTTTTTAGGGGCAATGGTACGTAATGCCGGGGAAAGGAGTTTACGGGTTTTCCATATTTTTTCTATATCGGCTTTTGATTCGGCAATATTTAATTGAATCAGCCCTTTGTTTTTTACACTGGATGAAATCCCGTTAATGGCTGCTTTAATGGTTTCATTATTACCATCAACGTCAATCATCAATAATGCTTTTGCATTATCGGGTAAAGGTGCATCGGCATGTTGTCGAATAATATCCAAACAAGCTGAATCAATAAATTCTAATGCGCAAGGGCTAATGGGTTGTGCCATTACTTTTGTGATAGCTTCGGTTGCCGATTCAATATCTTTGTAAAATAATTGTAAAGTTGCTTTGGTTTCAGGTAAGGGCAATAATTTTAAATGTGCCTGAGTGATAATGGCGAGCGTGCCTTCTGAACCCACAATTAGTCGGGTTAAATCGTAACCCACAACACCTTTGGTGGTGCGCACACCCGTTTTAATACGCTTGCCATCGCCGGTAATGGCATGAAGTCCTAAAACATTATCCCGAGTGGTGCCGTATTTTACTGCGCGTGGTCCGGCAGAATTAATGGCAAGGTTTCCCCCAATGCTACAAAATGCTGCACTGGTAGGATCGGGTGCCCAGAATAATTTATAGTTGGCAAGTGCATCTTGTAAGGTCTGGTTTAGTACACCCGGTTGTACGGTTGCAACCCGGTTGTCAGGATCAATATTAATAATTTTAGATAAGTTCTCAGTTGATAAAACAACCCCTTGTTGTAAAGGTACACTGCCTCCTGCTGTGCCGGTGCCGCGTCCTCGTGCGGTTAAGGCAACGCGGTATTTATTACAGAGGCTTACAATTTTTTGTATTTGTTCTTCATCGTTGGGTAGAACAACAGCATTTGGCAATTGATGATTACGGCTATTGTCATAGCCATAGGCATAACAATCTGAAGGATCGGTAAAATAAGCGTTAGCGGGAACACAGTTTTGGAGTTGTAGTAAAAATTCCGGTGCTAATGTTTTGTTAGGCATGGTTTAAATTAACCAAATAATTGCACGTCTATTTGGTCGCATAAACAATGCAATGTAAGAATATGTACTTCCTGAGTACGTGCAGTGGAGTCAGTGGGAACACGAATTTCAATATCATTATTATTGAGCTGATCTGCAATGTTGCCACCATCGCGGCCAGTAAGCGCTATAACGGATATTTGTTTCTGGTGTGCAACGTCTATTGCTCGGATAACATTTTCAGAATTACCACTAGTCGAAATAGCAATTAGTGCATCACCTTGTTGGCCTAAACCAGAAATCTGTCGGGCAAAAATTTCTTTAAATGAATAATCGTTGGCTATTGCCGTTAATAATGAACTATCGGTTGTTAAAGCGATGGAGGGTAATGAGCTACGTTCGCGTTCGAATCGGCAAACCAGTTCAGCCGCAAAATGTTGTGCATCGGCGGCAGAACCTCCATTGCCACAAACTAAAATTTTTTTATTATCTTTAAGCGTATGGGCAAGTAAGTTAACGGCCTTTGCAATGGGTTCAATTAAACAATCTTTTGAGGCTTGTTTAGTTGCAATACTTTGCTCAAACATTTTCTCAATATTGGATGCCGTTTGCGTGTCACTCATATTTTCCTCTTCAAATCTAAAATTATTGGTCTAAGTGAGATTTTACGCTTGAAAAGCATCTTTTATCCAGTCTATTTTACTGTTCTGGCTGTTAGTATCGGCCGACATGGATACAACATCAAAACGAGCCGCAAATTGACTGCTACCCGGTGTTTGTTGTAAGTAGTAGCTTGCTGTTTTGATCAGCTTACGTTGTTTGCTAATGGTAATACTTTCTGCACCACTACCAAACTGGTTGTGTTTACGATAACGGACTTCTACAAAAACCAGTGATTGTTCATCCTGCATAATTAAATCTATTTCACCAAAACAACAATGGTAATTTTTACAGATAAGTTTTAATTTCTGTTCAATAAGAAATTGACAAGCATCCTGTTCAGCTAGTTCGCCGGTTAATAAGTGTTGTGCTTTTTCGAATAACTTCATTAATTATTATTAATTAAACTTGGGCGACCGCTGCGGAACTTGACCCAAGTGAGTTGGCGCTTAACCCGGCGGTATTCGTCCAAACTTAAGCTACCTGTTTCACCATCGAAACGTTCGTATGAATAATTACTTAAGGTGTTGATTGCGGGAATAATGTTAAAGGCATCAATACCCAGAGCGTATAGACGTTGTAGTCGATTACCCGCATCTGAAATAAGGGGTTCAATATCTGCACGTAAACCATGATGTGCGGTACTTTCGGTGAGTACCCAAGGCATATCACCAAAGATTATTCCATCCATATCACGGTCTCTTTCCTGATTCAGGTTGCCAGTAAATATATGAGAGGTTGAATATATCGGGATACTAGCTGCATGATAAAATTTTATTTGTGGTCGAATTTGTCGAGCTTGCCTTGGATAGGCCGCAAGAAAAATAAAGTCAATGTCCTGACGTCGGCGTGGAGTAAATTTCATTTTACGATGTAAAACGGTTGTCAGTTTGCGAAAGCGATGTCGGCTAGCATTAATTTCTAACAGACTACGGATAGGATGTGAAAAATCACGTTTAGCCGGATTATAGGTTTGCTGCCCTACAACCAGCCCACCAATGGCTTCCCATTGCGTTTTGAAAGCATTAAAAACACGCTCACCCCATGGGCCGGATGGATAAAAAGCGGCTGCACGAATATAGCCATCTAACCAAGTGCGTTGTGCAACCTGACGCGCTTCTTCCTCGGGCGAAAGACCAAACATATATAGGTTGCTAGGTGGTGGCGCTTCAAGACCAATATAATTTAATGCCATAGTGGGAACGGGCAAAATGTCATATTCGAGTAATTGTTGTATCGACTGTTTACGTAATGGCCCAATAATAAATTGCGCTCCATCGTTAACCGCTTGTTGGTAAATATGGGAAAAACTTTTTGTGGGATCAGATGTATCGTAAATTTTAATACTTTGCTTACGTTCAGTCGATTGAGAATAATAAGCGGCGATAAAACCATCACGAATGGCATCCGATGCTTTTGAAAAATTACCAGACAAGGGCAGCAGCAATGCAATATGGTCGGGTACAGCAACGTCTTCCTGTTTGCGATGCATTAAATTTTCTAACATAGCCTGTTGTATAGGGTGATCGGGGTATTTTTGCTGCCATTTACTTATTTGAATTTTCAAGCTAACCGGGTTGAGTTGGTATGCTTTTGCAATTTTAACCAATTCCATCCAGCCACTTAAGATGTCGGGTGGTGGTGCGGTTATTAATTGTTGTAGTGAACGAATTGATAAATTTGCAAGCAGCCCCCAAATCTTTTTCTGGTTATCATGGATTAAGGCTTTGTCCTGAATGTAATTTTCAAAGTAAACTCGTTCTTGAGCTGCATCTAAGGAGTTCCCCTGCATTGAAAACGCAAGAGCTCGGAGCAAATGGAATTCTGCAAGCAAACTTGCATCGGTGTTGACTACAAAATTTGTTTTTAATAATTGTAGTACTTCGTCTGCTTTTCTTTCAGCAATGGCAATATTGGCTTTGGCTAAAATAAGTAACTGTTGTTGTATAGGTGTTAATAATGAGACATCAATATGAGATAAAATTTGTCGTGATTGGTGTATTTGATCGATGTGTGCGAAACTTGCAGCGAGTCGTAATTGAATAAATAATGTTTGTGCATCAGATGTGGATTGGGCTAATGCTTGCTTATAAAAATCGACAGCAGTCGGGTATTGTTGCTTTATAAGTAAGTTATTACTTTGAATGGAAGCCGCATTTATTTCGGGTGCAGATTCGGTGAGAGCTGGATTATCGGGGTATTCCTGAGTGGTGGTGCTACAGGCCGCGACTACGATAAAAGATAATAAAAGTAAAATGTTCTTAAAAGTAATACGGTTTAATATTTGAGTCATTACAATATCTTTGTTTATTTAAATGAATAGTATGGATTATAGCGTGAACCAGTCAGACAACATGTTATCGGGTACTTTATATATTGTCGCAACACCGATTGGCAATCTGGGTGATATGTCACAACGTGCCATTGATACTTTAAAAAATGTTGACTTAATCGCCGCAGAGGACACCCGCCATAGTCGGCCTTTATTACAACAATTTGCCATTCGTGCTAGTTTAACAGCTCTTCACGAACATAACGAACGCGGTGTTAGTGAAAATTTAATTGCAAAATTACAAGCTGGTCAATCAATCGCGGTTATTTCAGATGCCGGTACGCCTCTTATTAGTGACCCAGGTTACTATTTAGTTCAGCAAGCGCATCAAGCTGGTATTCGGGTTGTTCCGGTTCCCGGAGCCAGTACTTTAACCTCGGCATTGTGTGCCGCCGGGTTGCCAACCAATCGAGTTCATTTTGAGGGCTTTTTAGCAGCAAAAAGTACCCAACGTGTTGCTCGCATCAAAGAACTGGTTGAATTTAGCGATACACTGGTTTTTTTTGAAGCACCGCATCGAATTATTGACACCTTATCCGATCTTTGTGACTATTTTGGTGCCACTCGACAAGCCGTTTTTATGCGCGAGTTGACCAAAATGTATGAAACGATTCGCGCCGATACGCTAGAAGTTTTGCATGAATGGGTGAGTGCCGATACGAATCAGCGTAAAGGTGAAATTGTACTGGTGGTGCAGGGGCAAACGGCTAAACCAGCTAGTGACGAAGTGAATGCAGAAGCCGAGCGGATCCTTAAACTGTTGTTGAACGAGGTTTCCACCAAAAAAGCGGCGGCATTAACCGCCAAAATTACCGGATTACGTAAAAATAAACTTTATCAGCATGCGCTGAGCTTAGATTCTAAAGACTAAGTATTCAGGTTCTCACATTTAACCATTTAATTCATAAATGATGACTTATTAACCCCTAGCTTTGTTTCCACGATTCAGCGATACTATATATGGAGTTAGCCAAGTAATCGCGGGTATTTAGTTTACTGAATACTGGAGGAAAGTCCGGGCTCCATAGGGCAAGGTGCCAGATAACGTCTGGGCGGCGTGAGCCGACGGAAAGTGCCACAGAAAATATACCGCCTTTTTCAGCAATGAGAAGGTAAGGGTGAAATGGTGCGGTAAGAGCGCACCGCGCTTATGGCAACATAAGTGGCAGGGAAAACCCCACCTGGAGCAAGACCAAATAGAGAAACATGCGCCTGATTGGAAACATGATGGGGCAACATGCGGCCCGTATGGTTTCTGGGTAGGTTGCTTGAGTTGCACGGCAACGTGACAACCAGATGAATGATTGCTCACGACAGAACCCGGCTTATCGGCTAACTCCCTTCTTTTTTCCCCCTTGTTAGGGTTATTCTCTTAAAATTTCACTTTAACTGACGTTTTTAACCTATTGATTTTAAATGGTATCTGTTTTTATAAAACTGTGCATTTATTAACCAGTGATACTCATAAGTAACGCTAAGTCATTGTCATAAAAGAAACTTTTACCTAAAATGTGTACTACATCACTTGATTTGTAGTGATTTGCTCTCTATAGTGTATAAAAGTGGATCCAAGTGGGGAATTCTGGATCACTTTAGCACGAATAGTCACTTTAGGAGCTACAAATTGTTTAGAGGTGTCAACACACTTAACCTGGATGCGAAAGGGCGTATGGCCATGCCTAGCAAATACCGGGAAAAATTGACTGCGCAATGCAGTGGTCAGTTAGTGGTTACTCTTGATTTAAATGATCCTTGCTTACTACTTTATCCACTCCCCGCATGGGAAGAAATTGAACGTCAACTGGTGCGTTTGCCAAATATCAATCCCCAAACCCGTAAATTACAACGCCTGTTAATTGGACATGCTTCGGAGTGCGAATTTGATAATAGTGGGCGGATTTTATTACCGCCGTTATTGCGCGAACGGGTCAATCTGGAAAAGCGAGTGACCTTGATTGGTCAAGGTAAAAAGTTCGAAATATGGGATGAACAAGTTTGGAACGAGCAACGTGATAGTTGGCTAGCCGAAACCGGCAGCGAAATCCTATCGGCCGATCTTGAGAATATTTCATTATGACCGATGCACTGACCCACCAAACTGTTTTGTTGAATGAAGCCGTGCAAGGCTTAAATATTCAAGCGTCTGGGCGTTATGTGGATGGTACGTTTGGTCGAGGTGGGCACAGTCGTTTGATTTTAGAACAGCTCGATTCAGGCGGGTATTTACTTGCTTTTGATAAAGATCCGCAAGCGCTAGCAACCGCAGAAAAAGAATTTAGTCAGGATAGCCGTTTTTCAATCTCACAAACATCCTTTGCCGAGCTAGAAGCGGTTGTCACCCAGTATGGTTGGGCAGGCGATGTGGATGGTGTGTTACTGGATTTAGGCGTGTCATCACCACAGATAGATGACGCGACACGCGGTTTTAGTTTTCAACACGATGGCCCACTTGATATGCGCATGGATCCAGAGCAGGGATTGAGTGCTGCACAATGGTTAGCCGATGCAGACGAGAAAGATATCGCTAAAGTATTAAAAGAATACGGGGAAGAACGTTTTGCAAAACGTATTGCTCGTGCCATTATTAATGCCCGCGAACAAACACCGATTGAAACAACTAAACAACTTGCATCCATTGTGGCGGCAGCAAATCCTAAATGGGAAAAAGGAAAAGACCCTTCTACGCGCAGTTTTCAAGCAATAAGAATTTTTATTAACAGTGAACTGGACGATTTAGAGCAGTGCTTGCAACAGGCGGTTAATATATTAAAACCGGGTGGACGTTTAGTGGTTATCAGCTTTCATTCATTAGAAGACAGAATTGTTAAACGTTTTATCCGCGACATGGAAAAAGGTGAACAGTTACCCATTGATTTACCGGTAATGCATGTACAGGTAAATTCAAAATTACGCCGAATGGGTAAGGCCGTTAAGGCATCACCACAGGAAATAAAATTAAACACACGTTCGCGTAGTGCCATTATGCGTATTGCTGAAAGAGTGTAGTTGATGACAACTATTTTAACTCAATTGCTGGATGATAAATTAAAAGTGCTTAGCGTAATCCTTGTTATTGTCGCACTTACTTCTGCTATGTTGGTCGTGAATAGCAAAAATCAGAATCGATTGTTATTTGCTGAGCTTGGGAATTTAAATAAAGAACGTGACCAAATGAATATTGAATGGGGTCAGTTGCAATTAGAACAAAGCACTTGGGCAACCGACAGCCGTATAGAAAAAATCGCAACCGAAAAATTACATATGCGTAATGTAACGTATGATAATACGGTAATAATAAAATTATGAGTGTAACTGTACACACACCTGTTAAATTTTATCGCATGTTTGTGGTTGTTGCACTTATTGCTTTAAGTGTAACGGCGTTAATCTGGCGAGCGTTTGATTTACATATATTGGACCATGCCTTTTTGCAAGGTCAGGGTGATGCACGTTATTTACGTGTGGTACCTATTGCAACGCATCGGGGTATGATTACTGACCGCAATGGTGAACCGCTAGCATTAAGTACTCCGGTTAATTCAGTCTGGATTAATCCAAAAGAATTTTTAACAGAACAGGCGCAATGGCCAAAATTAGCTAAAGTACTTAAAGTAAAAGTATCCAGATTAACAAAAACTGTGATGCAGCGAAAAACGCGTGACTTTGTTTATTTGAAACGACACGTTACCCCAGAAACTTCACAACAGGTTTTAGCTCTAGGACTTGCCGGTGTTTCTTTGCAACAAGAATACAGACGTTATTATCCTGCTGGTGAAGTGGCATCACATGTTATTGGTTTTACAAATATAGATGATGCCGGTCAGGAAGGTATTGAACTTGCATATGATGACTGGTTAAAAGGAACCTCAGGTTCAAAACGGGTATTAAAAGACCGATTAGGACGAGTTATAAAAGATGTTGAGTTAATCGAACAGGCTAAGCCCGGCAAAGATCTTGTTTTAAGTATTGATCGTCGTTTGCAATATTTAACCTATCGGGAATTAAAAAAAGCGGTACGCAAACATAAAGCTAAGTCAGGTTCGGCTATTATACTGGATATTAAAACTGGTGAAGTTTTGGCGATGGTAAACCAACCATCGTATAACCCAAATAACCGAAGAAATCTAAAAAGTAAAAATTTTCGTAATCGTGCAGTAACTGATATTTTTGAACCCGGTTCCACGATTAAGCCTTTTACGATTGCGGCTGCTCTTGAGTCAGGAAAATATCGCACAACAACACGCGTTGATACAAACCCGGGGTTTTTCCGTGTTGGTAGCAGTATTATCCGTGACCATCGTAACTATGGTCTGATTGATTTAAAAAGAATTATTCAAAAATCGAGTAATGTAGGGGCAAGTAAAATTGCTTTGTCTATTCCGGCGGCTCAGCTTACCGGTATGCATCACAAAGTTGGTTTTGGCACAAGAACTCAAAGTGGTTTTCCTGGTGAGGTTGCAGGGTTAGTCAACAATATTTCTGATAAGCAGATGATAGAACGTGCAACACTCTCCTATGGCTATGGAATATCGGTTACATCATTACAGTTAGCGCGTGCTTATGCGGTTATTGCGAATAAGGGCAAAATAGTACCGGTTACCTTTCTACGAGTTGATAATGATGTAATGGGTAAGGCAGTTATGGCAGAAAGCACGTCTCGACATATTATTTCAATGATGGAAGCCGTTGTAACTGAAGAAGGAACTGGAAAATTAGCTCGTATCCCTGGCTATCGTGTTGCTGGCAAAACGGGCACGGTAAGAAAAATTACTCTTGGTGGTTATAGTGATAAAAAATATCTTTCAATTTTTGCAGGTCTAGTGCCTGCGAGTAATCCGAGAATGGTGATGGTTGTTATCGTTGACGAACCTTCGGATGGCGTTTATTACGGTGGCAAAGTTGCTGCGCCTGTTTTTTCTAAGGTAATGGCCGGCGCGTTAAGAATACTGGACATTGCTCCTGATGCGATTAACGCCAATGTACAGTATGCCGAAGCACCATCGAGTATTATAAAGACAACAATGGTTGGACGACAATGATGACCGTTAAACAACAATCATTGTCTAAAACACTCAGTGTATTGCTTGCCAATATTATTTCTATTCCAATGGAATACGATGTTGAAATTAATCATCTGCAAGTTGATAGTCGGCAGGTGGAGCAGGGTGATTTGTTTATTGCTATTCATGGTGAAGCGGCTAATGGTTTGGATTATATTGATACAGCAATAGAAGCTGGAGCTGCGGCTGTTTTATGGGAAGCAAAAACAAATGCCATTCCTTGTGCATGGTCAAAAAATAATAAACAATCCAGACGAATCCCTTTAATCGCAATAAGCGACTTAAAGCCAAAGTTAGGTGAACTTGCCAGTTTGTTTTATGGTTATCCATCGAAGGTACTTAATCTTGTGGCAGTAACGGGTACAAACGGAAAAACATCCTGTATAAATTTTATAGCTCAGGCCTTAGCTAAAGAAAAAAGCTGTGGTTTGATAGGAACATTAGGTGTCGGTGTTTATCCTGATATTATTAGCGGCATAAATACAACACCTGATGTGGTTACGTTACATAAAACACTGGCTGATTTTGTTGAACAGTCGGTAAACTGTGGAGCCGTTGAAGTATCATCACATGCCTTAGCTCAAGGTCGGGTTGATCAGGTTTTATTTAATGTAGCTATATTTACTAACCTGACTCAAGATCATCTTGATTATCATGGAACAATGGAAAATTATTTAAAAGAGAAGATAAAGCTCTTTCAATTACCTTATTTAAAAACCGCTATTGTCAATGTGAATGATCACTATGGCCAGGAAATTGTGAAGTCGACTGTTGTAGAAAATATCATTACCTATGGTATTGATAGAACAATCAATGCTCCCGACATTTATGCAACTGATATTCAGTATTCTGAAAATAAAACTAAATTCAACTTGAATACTCCGCAAGGTGTCGTTGCTGTGATTTCGTCACTGCTTGGAGATTTTAATATTAGTAATGTATTAGCAGTGAGTGCTTATTTGCAACTACAAGGGTATTCTTTGCAAAAAATTTCAGAAAAAATATCAAAGCTCAAGCCCGTTGCAGGTCGGATGCAAAAAATAAATAAGGCGGATTCCCCTCTGGTTATTGTTGACTATGCGCATACCCCCGATGCGTTGAAGCAGGTATTACAAACTTTATCCATACAATTTAAAGGCAACTTAACCTGTGTGTTTGGTTGTGGTGGAGAAAGGGATAAAGATAAGCGATTTCAAATGGGCAAGATTGCGGATATGTATGCGGACACTATTGTGCTAACTAATGACAACCCCAGAAGTGAGTCAGCAGAACAAATTATTCAGCAGATTCATCAGGGTGTGAATGACAACGAAAAAGTTATCATTGAGTTTGATAGAAAAAAAGCAATTAAACTTGCTATTAAAAACACAGACGTAACCGGTTGTGTCCTTGTTGCAGGTAAAGGCCATGAAAATTATCAAATGATAGCCGATCAGAAATTTGAATTTAATGATATGAATGTAGTTGAAGAAATATTAAGTGAGAACCAATGAGTTTAGCGGCAGTTAAATTAGAGTATCCAATAACAATGTTTACGATGACACTAAAAGAAATTCAGGAAATAACCGGAGCTATATGGAATGGTACGGATTCTGATCTTGCTTGTAACGTATGCGGTGTCAATACAGATAGTCGAACCATTAAGCGTGGTGAATTATTTATTGCC
This sequence comes from uncultured Thioalkalispiraceae bacterium, assembly GCA_964472525.1. Classification (GTDB taxonomy): domain Bacteria; phylum Pseudomonadota; class Gammaproteobacteria; order UBA6429; family Thiohalophilaceae; genus SZUA-37. The sequence continues at coordinate 164,582 of CAYYLL010000003.1, forward strand.
CTAAAAGGTGATAATTATGATGCGCATGACTTTATTTTATCTGCACATGACCGTGGTGCTGTTGCGTATTTACTCGATCATAAAATTGAACAGGTAAAACCATCACTGATTGTTAAAGATACTAAAGTTGCATTTGGACAGATAGCCAGTGCCTGGCGTCATAAATTTAACTATCCGGTAGTTGCTGTTACCGGAAGTAATGGTAAAACAACTGTAAAAGAGATGTTATTTAGTATTCTATCTAAACAATCTGAAAGTTTAGGTGTAAAAAAGGTGTTGGCAACTAAAGGTAATTTTAATAATGAAATAGGTGTACCTATTACTCTGAATAGAATGAAGTCTTGTCACGATAGTGCCGTTATTGAAATGGGTGCGAATCATTCGGGTGAAATTTCATATTTAACACGATTAGTGAATCCGGATGTTGCCATTATTACTAATGCAGCCGCCGCTCACTTAGAAGGCTTTGGCAGCCTTGAAGGTGTAGCGAAAGCAAAAGGTGAAATTTTTGAAGGTCTTAATAAGCAAGGTACAGCGATTATTAATTATGATGATGTGAATTATTCATACTGGAAAGAGCGTGCAGGTGATCATTCTATTATTAGTTTTGGTGAAAATACCAATGCCGATGTCTCATATATTTTGTCGACTGAGAATAATAACATTATTGTGAAATTAAAAGGGGGGCAACAATTTGATCTTCAATTACCATTATTGGGTAAACACAATATTATAAATGCACTGGCAGCGATTGCTGCTGCGGTTGCACTGAACGTTGATATTCATTTAATAAAAAAAGGATTGGAATCGATGCAACCGGTTCCCGGTCGTCTGGTAAGTAAAATCGGTGTGCGTAACAGTATTGTCATTGACGACACTTATAATGCTAACCCGGCTTCTTTAGCCGCGGCGATCGAGGTAATGTCTTCATTTAAAGGTTCGCATCATGTTGTGTTAGGCGATATGGGTGAGTTAGGTGATGATGCCATTGCACTGCATCAATCAGCTGCACAAGCAATAAAGCAAGGAAAGACTAAATATTTATATACCATCGGAAAGGTAAGTCAGGCAGCCAGTGATAAATTTGGTTCAGGAGCGCAACATTTCTCATCGCAACAAGCATTAATTAATCAATTAATTAAAAATATTCAGCCACAAGATTGCATCCTTGTAAAAGGTTCTCGTGCAATGAAAATGGAAAATATTGTGAATGCTATTTGTAATGCAACGCCAGAATCAGAGGAACAGTAAATGTTATATGCTTTGGCTCAATATCTGGAAGAATTTTATAGAGGCTTTAATGTTTTTAGTTACTTAACGGTACGTGGTATTTTAGGGGTTATTACTGCATTAAGTATTTCATTACTGATTGGCCCCACCATGATTAAACGCTTAAGTCGTTATAATATTGGTCAACCGATTAGAGATGATGGCCCAGAAACACATTTAATTAAAGCTGGCACCCCAACCATGGGCGGTGCGTTAATACTGGTTGCAATTGGTATTAGTACATTACTCTGGTCTGATCTGAGTAATCGGTATGTGTGGATCGTATTAATTGTAACTTTTGCATATGGTATTATAGGTTGGGTTGATGATTATAAAAAATTAGTAAAACGCGATCCTAAAGGTTTAGCTTCACGCTATAAATATTTCTGGCAATCGGTGATCGCTTTGGTGGTAGCTGTATATTTATACAAAACAGCCAGTCCGGTTGAACTGGAATTTATTTTTCCGGTATTTAAAGACTTAACATTTCAACTTGGTTTTACTTCCTTCGTCCTTATCACTTATTTTGTCATTGTGGGTTCAAGTAATGCTGTTAATTTAACAGATGGTTTAGATGGTTTAGCAATATTACCGACCGTGATGGTGGGTGGGGCCTTAGGTTTAATTGCTTATTTGACGGGGCATATAACTTTCGCGAATTATTTATCCATTCCATATATTCATGGAGTTGGCGAGCTTGTTATTTTTTGTGGTTCAATTGTTGGTGCAGGCTTAGGTTTTCTCTGGTTCAATACTTATCCAGCGCAGGTTTTTATGGGCGATGTGGGTGCCTTGGCACTGGGAGCTGCCTTGGGGATTATTGCCGTCTTAGTTAGGCAGGAACTTATACTGTTTGTAATGGGCGGTGTGTTTGTTGTTGAAACGGTATCGGTTGTTATCCAAGTTGCTTATTACAAATTAACAGGTGAAAGAATTTTTCTTATGGCTCCGTTACATCATCATTTTGAATTAAAGGGCTGGCCAGAACCTCGCGTTATTGTTCGGTTCTGGATAATTACCGTTATTCTTGTATTGGTTGGTTTAGTGATGTTGAAAGTACGATAATGATGTTGGTAAATAGAAATTTAGATTTAGGTGAAGATAAAATTGAAATGAGAATTTCAGAATTAAAGTCACAATGGAAAGATAAAGCTGTCCTGATAGTAGGTGCTGGGGCAACTGGGTTGTCGTGCGCTAATTTTTTATATAAACAGAATATTAATTTTACCATTATTGACAGTCGTCGCAGTGTTGCCAATGTAACAGACATACAAAATAAATTTGAAATTATTTACGGTGACTTTCAAGAAGACTATTTTGATGCAGCCGATATCCTTATTGTTAGCCCGGGGGTGCCTGTTCAACACCCTTATATTCAGCGAGCCTTGCAACATGGGAAGCAGATAATAGGTGATGTTGCTTTATTCTGCATGTTAGCGAATGCCCCTGTTATTGGGATTACCGGTTCGAATGGGAAAAGTACAGTCACAACATTGGTGGGTGAAATTTTAAATAGCTTAAAACTTGATGCTCGAATAGGCGGGAATATTGGTGTGCCTTGTTTAGAGCTTTTAACAGATGTTGAGCCTGACTGTTATGTGTTGGAATTATCAAGTTTTCAACTTGAAACAACGGCTAATTTAACTGCAACTGCTAGCGTTATATTAAATTTAAGTGAAGATCATATGGATCGGTATGATTCCTTTACAGATTATTGTAGTGCCAAGCAGAAGATTTTTGAAAATTCAAAAAATATTATTGTAAATCTGGATGACGCACAAACAGTTGAGTTAACTAAAAAATTGAATATCAATAAGGTTACATTCAGTTTAAATAATAAGTTGAAAGCAAATTTCTATATTGATAATAATAATGGAAGTGAGTGGGTTTGGTTCAATAGGAAACCTCTAATTAATATTTCAAATATACAAATTGTAGGGCAACATAATAAATTAAATATTCTGGCTGCATTAAGTTTATGTTCGGTATTGGATATAGATTTGAGTAAAACTGAAAATGCCATCAATAAATTTTCAGGTTTAGAACATCGTAGTCAGGTTATTAGTACTCAAAAAGGTGTGCAGTGGATCAATGACTCAAAGGCAACCAATATTGGTGCGACTACAGCAGCTTTAAGAGGCTTTTTGAATAAGCCTATTATATTGATATTAGGTGGTCAGTCTAAAGGGCAAGATTTTTCTGATCTTATTCCAGTTTTAACTGAAAATATAAAACAAATTATTATTTATGGTGAAGATGCAGGTTTAATATTTAATGTAATAAAATCAGTCTCTGGCTTGTCGATTAAAAAAGTGGCAACGCTGGAGGAGTCAATTTGTTTTATCGAACCATTGGTTGTCGAAGGTGATGTTATTTTATTTTCACCTGCCTGTGCAAGTTTTGATCAGTTTGACAATTATATGCAGCGAGGTCGATGTTTTGTATCGGCCGTGCAAAATAAGGTGGGAGCGTAGTTAGCTAATGTCAACATTGCAAGCAGCCTATATATCAACATCTCCGGGTACATCTGCCAGTAAGCAGTTTGCCTTGTGTGATGCTCCATTACTATTAGCTGTTGTGTGTTTGTCGCTACTAGGCCTTGTTATGGTGGGTTCTTCCTCTGTTTCTATTGCCTATGAATTAACGGGCAACCCTTTTTATTATTTCTGGCGTCAGTTTGCTTACTTATTAGTTGCTTTCAGTGCTTTGTTTATTGTCTATAAAATTCCGCTTAAATTCTGGAGTCAGAGTGGTCTTATATTAATATTTTTGAGTTTATTGTTATTGTTATTTGTTTTTATTCCGGGTTTAGGTAAACAGGTTAATGGTAGTACACGCTGGATTAACTTAGGTGTGTTTAGTATTCAGGTATCAGAGTTTGTAAAATTATTTGCGATTATTTATGTAGCAAGTTATTTAGTCCGACATAATGATGTATTAAGAAAACATTCTTCAGGATTTTTGAAACCATTAGGTTTGCTGTCCATTATTGTTTTTTTATTATTACTCGAACCTGATTTTGGAGCAGCGGTTGTTTTATTAGCAACAACTATGGGTATGCTGTGGTTAGGTGGGGCAAAACCCGGACAGTTCTTGCTGCTAGTTTTAGCCTTAGTCGGTTTATTAGCTTTGTTGGCTGTTATTTCTCCCTATCGGATGCAACGATTAACAACGTTTCTGGATCCATGGGGCGATCCCTTTAATAGTGGTTTTCAATTAACCCAAGCTCTGATTGCTTTTGGTCGTGGAGAATGGTTGGGTGTGGGATTAGGCTCCAGCGTGCAGAAATTATTTTATCTACCCGAGGCACATACCGATTTTCTTTTTGCCGTTATGGCTGAAGAAATCGGTTTAATTGGTGGTATCGTCGTTATCTTATTATTTACTTTTATTGTTTTTCGTACTCTATATATAGGGTTGCAGGCTGAAAGACATGAACATCCTTTTGGTGGCTACCTTGCTTACGGTATTGGTTTGTGGATAGGATTGCAGGCATTCATCAATATTGGTGTGAATATGGGGGTTTTACCCACTAAAGGTTTGACGCTTCCTTTTATGAGTTACGGGGGCAGTAGTATTGTTGTTATGTGCCTAGCGGTTGGTTTGGTACTACGGGTTAATCTTGAAACTCGTCAGTATGATCGTTTTAACCCGCGTGCTCCTCGGGAGACTAAGACATGAAACATGTTTTAATTGCAACAGGTGGTACGGGTGGACATGTTTATCCTGCGCTTGCGGTTGCCGAGGAATTGATGAGTCGCGGTGTAAAAGTGTCATGGATGGGAACGCGTAAAGGCATGGAAGAAAAAATAGTCTCAGCTAAATCTATCCCACTTTATTTTATTTCTGTTAGTGGTTTACGCGGTAAAGGTATGTTGGGCTGGTTGTTAGCACCGTTTAAATTATCAATAGCGATTACACAGGCAGTGTATATCTTTATAAAACACAAGCCAAATGTGGTGTTAGGCATGGGCGGCTTTGTCTCTGGCCCCGGTGGTATTGCATCTTGGATATTGCGTAAGCCACTCGTGATTCATGAACAAAATACTATTGCAGGTATGACCAATAAAATATTGGCAAATTTTGCAACACACGTTGCACAGGCATTTCCAGATACGTTTAATGAACGTATTAAAGCCATTCATGTTGGTAACCCGGTACGTACAGATATTGAAACGATGTTGCCACCCGAACAACGTTTTACTGAACACAATGACAAAAATATACATGTGCTAGTGCTTGGTGGGAGTTTAGGTGCAATGGCACTTAATAAAAGTTTGCCAATTGTTTTTAATCAAGTTAGGCATACATGTCCTTTAAGTGTGGTACATCAAACTGGCTTACGACATTTGAAAGACACCAAAGAAATTTATGCACATATGTCTGTTGATGTCACTGTTGTTGATTATATCGAGAATATGAACGAACTTTATAATTGGGCTGATGTTGTGATTTGTCGTGCCGGTGCGTTAACAATTTCTGAATTATCAGCAGTTGGTTTAGGCGCATTACTAATTCCTTATCCTTTTGCGGTTGATGATCATCAATATTATAACGCGAAGTATTTAGTTGATGGTGATGCTGCTGTTGTTGTACGTGAGTCTGAAATCGGATCGAATGATTTTGTTACAACATTGGAAAACTTATTATGCAAGGGACGAAGCAAGCTACTTAAAATGGCCGAGAATGCACGTTTACTTGCAATGCCTGATGCTGCCAATAAGGTAGCCGATCTATGTTGTAACTTGATGGCAATAACAGAGAAGGGTGTGGCACATGGCTGAGCGTATGAATAATTTGGCTGAACGTGAAGGCCGACTGGGTATGGGACGTATTCGGCGGATCCATTTTGTTGGCATTGGTGGTATTGGTATGAGTGGTATTGCCGAAGTTTTACTGAATCTTGGATATGAAATATCCGGCTCTGATATACAACAAAATGCGGTGACTAAAAGATTACAGGATCAGGGTGCAAAGATTGTAGTTGGTCATGCTGCTGAAAATATAAAAGGCAGTGACGTTGTTGTGACTTCAAGCGCAGTCAATCAGACTAATCCTGAAGTAATTGCCGCAACGGAAAACCGTATTCCAGTTGTGCCGCGTGCAGAAATGTTAGCTGAGTTAATGCGTTTTCGATATGGTATTGCGGTTGCCGGAACGCATGGCAAAACAACAACAACAAGTTTGATTGCAACGGTCTTAGCTGAAGGTAGATTAGACCCCACTTTTGTTATTGGTGGCAAACTTAACAGTGCCGGTTCAAATGCGCGTTTAGGTGATAGTCATTACCTTGTGGCCGAGGCTGATGAAAGCGATGCTTCGTTTATGCATTTGCAACCGATGATGGCGATTGTTACCAATATTGATGCTGATCATATGGAAACTTATGATGGTGATTTTGAAGTCCTGCAACGAACATTTCTAGAATTTTTACACCATTTACCTTTTTATGGTTTGGCGATTGTTTGTTTAGATGATCCTGTCATTAAAAATTTACTCACAAAAATTACTCGCCCGGTTTTGACTTATGGTATCCACAGTGAGGCTGATATTCGCGCAGTCAATATCAAACAGGTTGAGAATCGAACTTCCTTTTCTGTGACATCAAAGCACAGTGATAAAACATTGGATATCACCTTAAATATGCCGGGTGAACATAATGTTTTGAATACGTTGGCTGCGATTGCTGTGGCTCGCGAACTAGATGTTGAAGATAAAGATATTAAAGTAGCCTTTGAAAAATTTGCAGGAATAGGTCGCCGATTCCAAATTAATGGAGAGATAAAAACAAGTAAGGGTGCAATTTTACATATTGATGATTATGGACATCACCCAAGCGAGGTGGCAGCAACACTAGATGCAATAAGGAAGGGCTGGCCGGATAACCGATTGGTTGTTGTTTTTCAGCCGCATCGGTATACACGTACTCGTGACTTGTTTGAAGATTTTTCAAAAGTTTTATCAAGTGCCGACGTTTTAATATTATTAGAAGTTTATGCGGCTGGTGAAGCACCGATTACTGGTGCAGATGGTCGTTCTCTTGCACGAGCAATTCGTTCGCGAGGGCAGGTTGATCCTGTCTTTGTCGAAGACATCAGTGAGTTAGCAGAAGCTGTTAATAATGTTGTGAATAAAGGTGATGTGCTGGTAACGCTCGGTGCGGGTAATATTGGTTTGGCGGCTGCAAAATTAGAAGCAGAATTACTAAGTTTATCAGCACTGATAAATATTTAAAATATTCGGAAGATCAAGATAACGATAAATGATGCAAGTGATGACTATCAATAAACAACAATTACGTGGTGAACTTTTACGTAATGAGCCCATGACGAAACATACGTCATGGCGAGCTGGCGGTGTTGCATCCATATTTTATAAACCGGCAGATATTGACGACCTGAGTGTGTTTTTAAATCAGCAAGATAAGAAACGCCCCATTATTTTTGTTGGCCTTGGCAGTAATTTGCTAGTGCGAGATACCGGTCTGGGGGCGATTGTTATTTGTGTGAGTGGTGTACTTAATAAAATTGAAGAAAGGGATGAGTATTGTATTTATGCTGAAGCAGGTGTGCCAAGTCCTAAGCTAGCAAAATTTACAGCAAAACAAGGACTGGCCGGTGCTGAATTTTTGTGTGGCATTCCCGGAACATTCGGTGGTGCATTGGCAATGAATGCCGGAGCAATGGGTGGCGAGATCTGGACGATTGTTAAAAATATCACCACCATTGATCAACAAGGTCAAATACATAATCGTGTCGTTTCTGATTTTGATATTGCATATCGTTCGGTTAAAGAAAAAGCAGGTTCTAATTTTAAAATCGGAATAAATGAATGGTTTGTTGGTGCGACTTTAAAGTTACAAAAAGGGAACCGTAAACAGAGTGAACAAAAAATAAAATCACACTTAGCACGGCGAGGTGCAACCCAACCGACTCAGCAACCGAATGCAGGTTCGGTATTTAGAAATCCGGTAGGTGATTATGCTGCACGTTTAATTGAGCAAGCAGGGTTAAAAGGTTATTGCCTTGGTGGAGCCTGTGTCTCTGAAAAGCATGCTAATTTTATTATCAACACTGGTACGGCTACGGCAAGTGATATTGAAGCTTTGATTAATCATATTCATCAAACAGTTGAAAATGAATTTAAGGTTAATTTAATTCGTGAAGTACGAATAATAGGTAACAAAAGTGAATAACGCTACTAACAGTGACATGATTAAAAAGCTTGGCCGGGTTGCTGTGTTAATGGGCGGTTGGTCGGCTGAACGACCTGTTTCGTTGCAAAGTGGTCAGGCTGTGCTGGATGCGTTATTAAGGCAGGGTGTTAATGCTTTTGCGATTGATGTCAGCAAAGAAACCATTTTACAGGATTTATCAAATGAAAGCATTGATCGTGTCTTTATCGCTTTGCATGGTAAAGGTGGTGAAGATGGTGTTATCCAATCGATACTTGAAGTACTGGCTTTACCGTACACAGGAAGTGGTGTTGCTGCATCGGCACTTGCGATGGATAAGTTGCGAACCAAACAGGTTTTAGAAGGTGCAGGGTTACCAACACCTGCTTTTGTTGTAATGGACGATGATATGGACTGTGAATATTTGCTTGCAACACTGGGGTCGCCTTTAATTATAAAACCAACATTAGAAGGTTCCAGTTTAGGTATGGCGCAGGTTGAATCGACTGCTGAATTAAAAGCGGCCTATGATGCGGCTAAAGATTTTGCAGGCGATGTACTCGTCGAACAATGGGTGACGGGAGCTGAATATACAATTGCAATATTAGAACAGCAGGCATTGCCTGTTATTCAACTTAAAACACCACATAAATTTTATGATTACAGTGCTAAATATCAGTCAAATGATACCGAATATTTATGTCCTTGTGGTTTATCTGTTGAAGATGAAGGTTATCTGCAACGGCTAGCTTTATCGGCTTTTAACACGGTTGGTGCATCGGGTTGGGGACGTGTGGATGTGATGTGCGATACCGATAATAAACCCTGGATAATTGAAATAAATACGATCCCCGGCATGACCAGTCATAGTCTGGTGCCGATGGCAGCAAAAGAGTCAGGTCTTGATTTTGATGCATTAGTGTTAGCGATAATTACTCAAACGTTAGGGAACTCAAATAATAATCACGCTAATAAAGTAAAAGGGACAATGAGTGTTTAAACGAAATCGACAAGCAGTGATTTTATCAGAGTCAATGGTGTCGGTTGATTTCCTTCGCTGGTTAAAAATAATAGTGTCGTTATTGGTTGTTGGTTCTTTATTAGCTTGGAGTTATATAAAAATAAATGATCCACAAACACTCCCTATTACAAAAGTACGTGCATTAGGTGATTTTAGTTTTGTAACCGAAGAAATGTTGCATAAGGCTTTAAGTCAGGGTGTAAAAGAAAAAGGTAGTAGCAATAAGAACAAAAACATAAATAAAACGGCCATCGATATTCTTGAAGATAAAGGGTTTTTTAGTATTGATGTTGATGCAATAAAACAACGTGTTGAAACCATGCCTTGGGTAAAGCGAGCATCGGTACAAAGAGTCTGGCCAGATACACTCATTATTGAAGTTGTTGAACACAAAGCAGTTGCATATTGGGGGGGTAAAGGTTTGGTGAGTGAGCTTGGTGGAATTTTTTATCCCGACAAACAAACATATCCTAAAGGTTTGCCTACGTTTATAGCGGCCGAAGGATTGGTTGAAAATTGTTTACGTTATTTTAATGACGCCAGTGAAATGTTTGCCGCTATCGGTTTAAAAGTTCTAAAAGTTAAATTTAGTCCACGGCGAGCATTAATGTTAACACTGAATAATGGTGTTCAACTTAATTTGGGACGACAAAATAAATTATACCGATTACAACGTTTTGCTCAGGTTTATTCAACATTACGTGGTCGGATGAGTCTTATCGAACGTATTGATATGCGTTATACCAATGGGTTTAGTGTTAAATGGAAGCAACACGAGGCAAGCGGTACGCTTTATCATAAAGTAGAGAGTGGCAAGGTAAATGTCTAAGAAATTAGAAAAAAACTTGATAGTGGGTCTGGATATTGGAACCTCCAAAGTGGTTGCTATTGTTGGTGAGATAACGCTCGAAGATGAAATTGAAATTATTGGAATTGGTTCACATCCTTCACGGGGATTAAAAAAAGGCGTTGTTATAAATATAGAGTCAACTGTGCAATCTATACAACGCGCAATTGAAGAAGCTGAGTTAATGGCAGGCTGTCAGATCCATTCGGTGTATGCAGGTATTGCCGGTAGCCATATTCGTAGTTTGAATTCGCATGGCATTGTTGCGATTCGTGAGAAGGAAGTTTCAAATGCGGACGTTGAACGTGTGATTGACGCGGCGCGTGCCGTTGCTATTCCTGCCGACCAGAAAATACTTCATATTTTACCTCAAGAATTTATTATCGATAATCAGGAAAGTATTCGTGAACCGATTGGTATGTCTGGTGTTCGTTTAGAGGCAAAAGTACATATGGTGACCGGTGCGGTGAGTGCGGCACAAAATATTATTAAATGTGTCAGACGCTGTGGTTTGGAAGTGGACGATA